>NZ_BCMQ01000065.1 GCF_001485415.1 Myroides odoratimimus | reverse complement strand
GTATGCACCCGAGCAAGTACATCTTGTGAGATCTAATTATTCTTCTACATTATCCAGGATAAGTTTCTTGTAATTATGAGGATATAAGTCAGCGATATTCTTGTGGTTGATGGATTGAATATTTTCAAGAACATACTTTAGCCATTGATATGGATTAATGTCATGCTTTTTGCAGTTAGCAAAAAACGTATAGGCCATAGCTGCTCTTTGTGCTGCATCATGAGAACCGGCAAAGAGATAGTTTTTACGACCAATTGCTACAGGTCTGATTACATTTTCAACAAGATTATTGTCTATCTGCAAGTTTCCATTGTGTAAGTAATCACTTAGATTACTCCATCTTTTTTGAGAGTACGCAAAAGCTTTACCTATTCTACTTTGAGGTAAGGTAAGATTCATCTGAGCAATCATATATTTACCAAGCTTGTTGATGATTGGTAAACTTTCATCTAGACGAAGTTCTTTGATTTGATCAGGAGCTAAGTTTTGTTCTTGAGCTTTTCTCTCTATAGCATATAACTTCTGTATTTCTACTAGTACATGCTGCGCCCTTTTTCTATCGTTATCTAAAGCTTTTTCAAATTCACGTCGAGCATGTGCCCAACAAGCAAGATGCGTTACATCTGACTTATTTCCATAGGCTTGGTAGCTGCTATAACCGTCCGTTTGCAGATATCCTTTGAAATTTTCTAATACAGGTAGTGCAGCACTACCGCTACGAGTAGGACTGTAATTAAACATTACAAGCTTGGATATAGGTGCATGATACACCCAATAGTAGCCAAGATGAGTTTTGTCTTTCTTTTTCTCATCTAAGACTTTGATGGTGGTTTCGTCAACTTGGAGATAACCTTCATTTTTGATGTCCATCACCAGCTTTTGGTATAGTGGTTTTAAAGCATCCATACTTTGAGCGGTCCAACCATCTATTGTAGAAGAAGCTATATCGATGTTTTCTCTTGAAAAGCGTTGCTTCTGTCTATAAAGAGGAATATGATCAACATATTTATCTACAAGTATTGTGGATAATAATCCCTCTGAAGGTATTCCTTTATCTATAATTCGCTCTGGAAGCTCACCAATACTAATTTGAGTGTTGTCTTTACCTTTAGTAGCGTATTTATATCGGATGTAACGCTTGATTTTAAAGTAACCTGGAACATAATCTAACACATCTGTAGTTTCTTTACCAATGCAAATCATATCAGATAAATCTCCCTCAGGATGTATTTCTATTTCTTCTACGGGTAAATGATCTGGTAGTTTAGCTCGTCCTGGATGTTTCTTTTTCTCACGAGAGTAGGTAATCTCTTGTTTGATTACTTCTTCTTGTTCCTCTAAGACTGCTTGTTCAACATCTAAAGGTAATTGAGTTTGATTGGGATCCTCAAAACGTTCTCGGCTTTGACCGAACTTCATGCGCTCAAGTAGCTTTACACGATATTCCAGTTCTGTATTTTTTTCTTCTAGTTTAGAGGTCTTTTCTTCTAAGCTAGTAGTTTTCTTCTCTAATTTAGTATTTACTTTTTCTTGTTTGGAAATAGTCTTTTGGGCTTTGGTTAAAAGTGCCAAAAGTTCTTGTTTCGATAAGTTTTCTAAGTCTATTTCCATGAAGTAAATATACGTCAAAAGCCTTATTTATACAAGGATTAAGGCTGTTTTATCTCATGGAAAACCGCCTTTTTTGACTACTTTTTATCACTTGTATTCCTTCAATCATAAGTACCAAATCACTCCAACTGATTTGAGTCCGATTATGAATAGGAAAAGCAAAAGTACCTTGTTCTAATCGCTTGTGATATAACACAAAACCACCTGTTTCCCAGTGTAAGAGTTTAATCTGATTACATCGACGATTGATAAAGACGTAGACACTTCCATTATGAGCGACTTGATTAAGCTCGTTTTGAACAAGACCACATAGACTATCGAAACTCTTGCGCATATCACAAGCTGATTTATACAAGTAGAATTGATGGCTACTACTCAGACTAAACATTACACAAGGTTTACTAATGAATAGAGTTCACCCAAATCTTTCGTTTCTAAACGTAACTTCACTCCATTAGGATACACGATTTCGTATTCTTTACTGTCGGTTTTAGATGTTTCACCTATTGCTATAAAGTTACTTGAGCCTTCTTGCTCTGTTTCACTCTTAAACTTTACTACCCAATAACTAAATGTCGCCAGCTTAATTCCAACACTTTCACAATACTTTGATTGTGTTAATCCACTTGCTTGCCAATCCTCTACATGAGAGTACATAATTTCTTGTTTGCTCATCTCTTTATTATTTAAAGCAAACTTACTTCCTTACATTATATTATGAAACATGCACTTGCTGGGGTGCATAC
>NZ_BCMQ01000064.1 GCF_001485415.1 Myroides odoratimimus | reverse complement strand
CTTGACTCCTGTAATACGTGCTTTCTCGATAGTTAGTGTAGCTGACTTAGTTCCTAGTAAGATGTCTTTAAAGTAGAATGACGCTATTACTTGATATATACCAGTGTTGATGTACTCATTTTGGTTGTACTTTACAGTAACTAGGTTAGGAAGGTTGGTAGCTTCAATTGATATAATCTCTCCTGTATATGTCTCTGTTTTATGTTCAAAGATTACACTGTCAAGTGAAGGTAATTCTTCTTGCTTCTTAGTAATCGATAACGTAGCAGACAGCGTATAAGGCATTGGCGTATAGTTGGAACTACCACTAAGTGTTGCTGTTACTGTGTGATACCCTACTTCTGTATGCTTGTTGTTTTTATAAGTAAGCGTTAGTTCTTGAGGGACTTCGCCTATAACGGCTAGTGACTTTGGCTTACCGTCATATATAAACGACTCACTTTGTAGCTCGACTAATTGAGTGATATCAGCAGGAAGTATGATTAGCTCATTTGATCTAGTACTTGTGATATAATTGTCTCCTGATAAAGTTACAGAAGCTTTGTACGTACCTGCATTCTTATGAATATTGTTTTTATAAGTAGCGGTTACTCCTAGAGGCAGTTCTCCTTCTAATAGTAGTTCGTGTTCTTTACCATCGTAGGTTACTTCTTTTTTACTAAACTTCACTCCCGTAATACGTGCTTTTCCGATAGTTAGTGTAGCAGACTTAGTTCCTAGTAGAATATCTTTAAAGTAGAAGGTAGCTACTACTTGGTAAACACCAGTATTGATGTACTCATTTTGGTTGTATTTTACAGTTACTAAGTCAGGAAGATTAGTAGCTTCAATTGAAATAACCTCCCCTGTATACGTTTCTGTTTTGTGTTCAAAGATTACATTGTCTAAAGAAGGTAATTCTTCCTCTTTTTGTGTAATTGATAGTGTAGCAGATAGGGTATAAGGCATCGGCGTGTAGTTAGTACTGCCGCTTAATATTGCTGTTACTGTGTGATTCCCTATTGCTGTCTGTGTATTATTAGTATAAGTAAGAGTTAGCTCTTGAGGAACTTCACCTGTAACAGCTAGTAATTTTGGCTTACCGTCATATATAAACGATTGGCTTTTTAGCTCGACAAGTTGAGTGATATCAGCAGGTAATATGATTAGCTCGTTTGATCTAGTACTTGTGATATAATTGTCTCCTTCTAATTTTACAGATGCTTTATATGTACCTGCATTCTTATGAATATTGTTTTTATAAGTAGCAGTTACGCCTAGAGGTAGTTCTCCTTCTAGTAGTAGTTCGTGCTCTTTACCATTATAGGTTACTTCTTTCTTACTAAACTTGACTCCCATAATACGTGCTTTCTCGATAGTCAGTGTAGCTGACTTAGTTCCTAGTAAGATGTCCTTGAAATAGAAGGAAGCGATTACTTGATAAACACCCGTGTTGATGTACTCATTTAGGCTGTATTTTACAGTAACTAAGTTAGGAAGGTTGGTAGCTTCGATTGAAATAGCCTCTCCAGTGTACGTTTCTGTTTTGTGTTCAAAGATTATCCCCTCTAAAGAAGGTAATTCTACTTGTTTTTTAGTAATCGATAATGTAGCAGATAATGTATAAGGGATAGGTGCGTAGTTATCACTACCACTTAGTGTTGCTGTGACAGTGTAATTGCCTATTTCTATATGTGTATTATTAGTATAAGTAAGTGTTAGTTCTTGAGGTACTTCACCTGTAATTATTAGTGACTTCGACTTACCATCGTATATAAATGACTCACTTTTTAGCTCTACTAGTTGAGTGATATCAGCAGGTAGTATGATTAGCTCGTTTGATCTGGTACTTGTGATGTAATTATCTCCTTCTAATTTTACAGAAGCTTTATATGTACCTGCATTAGTCGCTCTGTTGTTTTTATAGGTAACAATTACTCCTTTAGGTAGTTCTCCTTCTAATAGCAGTTCGTGTTCTTTACCATCGTAGGTTACTTCTTTTTTACTAAACTTGACTCCCGTGATACGTGCTTTCTCGATAGTCAGTGTAGCTGACTTAGTTCCTAGTAAGATATTTTTAAAGTAGAATGAAGCTACTACTTGATATGTACCAGCGTCAATATATTGGTTCTTATCATAAGAAACTCTTACGTTATTAGGAAGGTTAGTCGCTTCTATAGCAATTACTTCACCAGTATACGTTTCTGTTTTGTGTTCAAAGAATACATTATCAAGGGATGGTAGTTCTACTTGTTTTTTAGTAATTGATAGTGTAGCAGATAGGGTATAAGGCATCGGCGTATAGTTAGAGCTACCACTTAATGTTGCTGTGACAGTGTAATTGCCTATTTCTGTATGTTTGTTGTTTTGATAAGTAAGCGTTAGTTCTTGAGGTATTTCACCTGTAACAGCTAGTGACTTCGGTTTACCGTCATATATAAACGACTCACTTTTTAGTTC
>NZ_BCMQ01000063.1 GCF_001485415.1 Myroides odoratimimus | reverse complement strand
ACATACCCTTTCAAGTACAGATGATTTACCTACTGAGGTATCTTATTTATCACGCTATGAAAAACTATCAACCGATAAAAGCAGTATGGCTTTATCGTTTGCCTCTCCTGTTGGACTCTTACTTAATTGTAATCATATCTACAATCAATATTTGTTTTTAGAGGATAGTGATTACAATCTAAAGCAGTTTGAAAAGTCAGCTAAGAATATGCACTCACTTGCTAGATACAGCAGAGCGAATCAAATTAACAAGCAATGGATAGAAGAGTATTTAAATGAAGCTCACAGTAAAGGTCTAACATCTATTAAAGCTCACTTTAATGTAATGGCTTGGTCAGATAACCCAAATGAGCTTAAACAGCTTAAAAATGACTCAGGTAGTGCTATCGCTTCTATGGAGTGCGTACCAAGACACAATACAGTGGATGCTGCTACGCTTTACTGGGCAGGTATGCCAGGCAATAGCAGTGACTTTCCAAGTGAAGAGAGCTTTTATACGTTCATAGAGCCTGCACTTTGTTTTTTCTTGGCGGAGACTAACTATCAAAACTCCTTATCTCCCTTTGGGATAAAGATGGCAGATAGACTAACTGGTAAACCGATTCATTTAGATATCTCAGATCTACCTATGAAAAAGGGAATTATTACTAATCGCAACAAGTTTATCTTGGGACCATCGGGTAGTGGTAAGAGTTTTTTTACTAACCATATGGTAAGACAGTACTATGAGCAAAATGCGCATGTGCTGCTTGTTGACACAGGGAATTCTTATCAAGGCTTATGTGAGTTAATTAAAGCAAAGACAAAAGGGAAAGATGGGCTGTATTTTACATACACCGAAGAAAATCCAATTGCCTTTAATCCTTTTTATACTGAAGATGGGGTATTTGATATTGAAAAAAGAGAGAGTATTAAAACCCTGATTTTAACTCTTTGGAAGCGCGATGACCAACCACCCTCACGATCGGAAGAAGTAGCGCTTTCAAACGCAGTTAGTGGTTATATTCAAAAACTCCAAAATAGCAATGTAAAACCAAGCTTCAATAGTTTTTATGAGTATATCAAAACAGATTACAAAGCTGAGTTAGAACAAAAGAAGGTTAGAGAAAAGGACTTTGATCTAGCTAATTTTTTAAATGTACTAGAGCCTTATTACAAAGGTGGAGAGTATGACTATCTATTAAACTCAGAAAGCGAGCTTGATTTACTTAACAAACGCTTTATTGTCTTTGAAATTGATAGCATAAAAGACCACAAAATTCTGTTTCCCATAGTGACTATTATCATCATGGAAGTATTTATAAATAAGATGCGACGTCTTAAAGGACAGCGCAAGCTAATCTTAATTGAAGAAGCGTGGAAAGCAATAGCCAAAGAGGGTATGGCGGATTATCTACGCTATCTTTTTAAAACCGTTAGAAAGTTCTTTGGAGAGGCAATAGTAGTAACACAAGAGGTGGATGATATTATTCAATCCCCTATTGTAAAGGAGAGTATTATTAATAACTCTGATTGTAAAATACTGCTTGATCAGCGCAAGTATATGAACAAGTTTGATGATATACAAGCTATGCTTGGACTTACAGACAAAGAAAAAGCTCAGATTCTTTCTATTAATCTCAACAACAACCCTAACCGCCTTTACAAAGAGGTATGGATCGGTCTTGGAGGTACTCACTCAGGAGTGTATGCTACAGAAGTAAGCTACTCAGAATACTTAGCTTATACCACAGAAGAGACTGAAAAATTAGAGGTAATGAATCTGGCTAAAGAACTTGATGGTAATGTAGAGATGGCTATAAAACGCTTAGTACAAGAAAAACAGCATGAGTAAACAATTAATCAATTAAAACATATCACCATGAAAAGACTATTACAGGTAGTTATGGTAGCTATGCTACTTATTCTGCCAATACAGATTAATGCTCAGTGGGTGGTAACGGATCCCACTAATTTGGCATCGGGCATATTAAACAGTGCTAATGAGATTATACAAACTTCTTCAACGGTAAGTAATGTCATTAAAAACTTTAAAGAAGTAGAGAAGGTCTATAAACAAGGCAAGGAGTATTATGATAAGCTCCAAGCGGTAAACAATCTTGTTAAGGATGCGAGGAAGGTTCAGCAAACGGTACTCTTAGTAGGAGAAGTTTCAGAGCTGTATGTCAAGAACTTTGGCAAGATGCTTAATGACCCAAACTTCTCTGCACAGGAGCTTGTAGCTATTGCCAATGGGTATTCCGTATTACTTCAAGAGAGCACAGAGCTTGTCAAGGAGCTTAAACAGATTGTAAGCGCTTCGAGTCTTTCTTTAAATGATAAAGAACGCATGGATATTATCGATAGGGTTTACAAAGAAGTAAAAGACTATCACAACCTTGTTAGTTACTACACCAGAAAAAATATAGGTATTAGCATCTTAAGATCGAAGAAGAAAAACAATACCCAAAGAGTACTTGATTTATATGGCACTTCTAATCAAAAATACTGGTAGCTATGGGAGAGAGTAATTTACACGAGGTACTTCAGAATCTCTACTACGATATGATGCCACTATCAGCCCAGATGGCAGGGGTGGCTAAAAGCTTAGCAGGTCTTGGGGCTCTTTTTTACATTGGTATTAAAGTATGGCAAGCCTTAGCAAGAGCAGAACCTATTGATGTATATCCGATGCTTAGGCCATTTGCTTTAGGGATTTGTATTATTTTTTTTCCAACCCTTGTTCTAGGAACTTTAAACACGGTTTTAAGTCCTGTTGTAAAGGGAACG
>NZ_BCMQ01000062.1 GCF_001485415.1 Myroides odoratimimus | reverse complement strand
TTGATTAACTCTGTTACTTTATCATTAGTTTTAATCGTTTCGATTATGTTTTCACTAATATCAATTGGTTTTTTTGTAAATGTTCCATCACCATTATCAATTAAATGATATAACACGAATTTACCATCACCTGTAGTGATTTCACCATAGTAAACATTACCTCCTTGAGTCAAATATCTATTTAACTCGTCTTTGATATCTTGATGATTAAATGAATTTTTAACCTCTTCTGTAATATTTAAATAATAATTTACAGGCTGCTGATTAGCATCTAATTCTTCAGATTTGTATTTAAATAGTATTTGACCTTCTTTAAGAGTTCCTAATGTAGCATCTGTATAAGTTCCCTCTTTCCCAGAAGCGTCAACAATCGTTTTCTGAATATTAGTTTTTGTTTCTAAAGTATTGAAATTCACTTCAGTTTTACCATTAGTTTTGTCAATATAGTATAACTTAACTTCATTATTAACTACTTCAGCAAAAACATTCCCTTCAGATTTAGTAATAAATTTATCAATAAACTTACGATTATCATTAAATACTTGTTCTAAGTTAGAACTTACAGTACCTACTACGTCGATTTTAAATCCTGAAGTAAAAGGAATCCCCTTAACTGGGTCATTAATATCTTTAATATCATTTCCAGCAATTAACCAGGCGTTAACTGCATCTTCATTGAAATAGTAATAAGCTTTTACTACTTCAACTTCAGTTTTACCAGTTTCATCATTTGGATCTTTTATTTTATGCATCTCTGCTTTCATAAAAGTTTTAGTCTCAGATAAGGCGATTAACTCAGCAAATGTAATTGCTTTTTGAGTATACCCTCCGCTACCATCAGGAACTAAATAAGAAAACTCTCCTTTACCATTTGCTCCTCCAGTAGGATTAAAAGCAACTAAATAACTTAGGTTAGCACCATCTACTATATTAGTTATCTTTTTTATTTCTGTATCAACATAATTCTTAACTTCATCTATTTTTTGATTTAATACAGATTCTGAAGTAATAAGTTCCCATTTACTTTCTGCAGGAGTCGTAGTATTATTAGTCCAATAATAGAATCCTTTTGCAGCAGTACCATTTTCATTGTAAACTAACATACTTTCTTTTTTAGAATCACCATCTAAACCGAAAACAGTCACATCATTTAAAGCAATTCTAGGAATTAAAACCCCTTTTTTTTCAGCCACAACGTCTAGAATAGCACTTTTATCTACTCTTTTTGTATTGATACCTACTCCTGGTTTCTCTTGAGCAAAAGCACCTAAACATAATGCTAATGCTAATACTGTATATATTTGTTTTTTCATTATAATTTCTTATTAAAGTTATTTTTTTAAATTATTTAGGACTATTTAGTAGGTGTAAATTTCTCATCAGATATATATCTTAAGATCACATCATATTGTTTACCTGAAGCTAATGGAGCATACATTTTACCAACACCAAATCTAAACTCAACAGGTGTTTTACCTTGATCAGCACTACCTGCTTTAACATCTGTGACAGTTGTCAACACTACTTGTCCTTTATCATCTAAAATCTCAACGTTCAATAATCAACTAAATTTTTCTAATTTAATTGACTCACTAAATGTCGTATTATAATCAACTTTAGTTCCATCACTAGTTTCACCTTGTACAACAGATGCGCTTACAATAGTTTTAAATACTTTAAACCCACCGATAACTTCTCCTGTTTCTGTTGTTACATTGTTCTCAACGATTTCTTTTGTTTTTTCCTTGATTAACTCTGTTACTTTATCATTAGTTTTAATCGTTTCGATTATGTTTTCACTAATATCAATTGGTTTTTTTGTAAATGTTCCATCACCATTATCAATTAAATGATATAACACGAATTTACCATCACCTGTAGTGATTTCACCATAGTAAACATTACCTCCTTGAGTCAAATATCTATTTAACTCGTCTTTGATATCTTGATGATTAAATGAATTTTTAACCTCTTCTGTAATATTTAAATAATAATTTACAGGCTGCTGATTAGCATCTAATTCTTCAGATTTGTATTTAAATAGTATTTGACCTTCTTTAAGAGTTCCTAATGTAGCATCTGTATAAGTTCCCTCTTTCCCAGAAGCGTCAACAATCGTTTTCTGAATATTAGTTTTTGTTTCTAAAGTATTGAAATTCACTTCAGTTTTACCATTAGTTTTGTCAATATAGTATAACTTAACTTCATTATTAACTACTTCAGCAAAAACATTCCCTTCAGATTTAGTAATAAATTTATCAATAAACTTACGATTATCATTAAATACTTGTTCTAAGTTAGAACTTACAGTACCTACTACGTCGATTTTAAATCCTGAAGTAAAAGGAATCCCCTTAACTGGGTCATTAATATCTTTAATATCATTTCCAGCAATTAACCAGGCGTTAACTGCATCTTCATTGAAATAGTAATAAGCTTTTACTACTTCAACTTCAGTTTTACCAGTTTCATCATTTGGATCTTTTATTTTATGCATCTCTGCTTTCATAAAAGTTTTAGTCTCAGATAAGGCGATTAACTCAGCAAATGTAATTGCTTTTTGAGTATACCCTCCGCTACCATCAGGAACTAAATAAGAAAACTCTCCTTTACCATTTGCTCCTCCAGTAGGATTAAAAGCAACTAAATAACTTAGGTTAGCACCATCTACTATATTAGTTATCTTTTTTATTTCTGTATCAACATAATTCTTAACTTCATCTATTTTTTGATTTAATACAGATTCTGAAGTAATAAGTTCCCATTTACTTTCTGCAGGAGTCGTAGTATTATTAGTCCAATAATAGAATCCTTTTGCAGCAGTACC
>NZ_BCMQ01000060.1 GCF_001485415.1 Myroides odoratimimus | reverse complement strand
TAAGTGGTAGCTCTAACTATACGCCGATGCCTTATACCCTATCTGCTACACTATCAATTACTAAAAAACAAGTAGAACTACCATCCCTTGATAATGTATTCTTTGAACACAAAACAGAAACGTATACTGGTGAAGTAATTGCTATAGAAGCGACTAACCTTCCTAATAACGTAAGAGTTTCTTATGATAAGAACCAATATATTGACGCTGGTACATATCAAGTAGTAGCTTCATTCTACTTTAAAAATATCTTACTAGGAACTAAGTCAGCTACACTGACTATCGAGAAAGCACGTATCACGGGAGTCAAGTTTAGTAAAAAAGAAGTAACCTACGATGGTAAAGAACACGAACTGCTATTAGAAGGAGAACTACCTAAAGGAGTAATTGTTACCTATAAAAACAACAGAGCGACTAATGCAGGTACATATAAAGCTTCTGTAAAATTAGAAGGAGATAATTACATCACAAGTACCAGATCAAACGAGCTAATCATACTACCTGCTGATATCACTCAACTAGTAGAGCTAAAAAGTGAGTCATTTATATACGATGGTAAGTCGAAGTCACTAATAATTACAGGTGAAGTACCTCAAGAACTAACACTTACTTATACTAATAATACACATATAGAAATAGGCAATTACACTGTCACAGCAACACTAAGTGGTAGTGATAACTACGCACCTATCCCTTATACATTATCTGCTACATTATCGATTACTAAAAAACAAGTAGAATTACCTTCTTTAGAGGGGATAATCTTTGAACACAAAACAGAAACGTACACTGGAGAGGCTATTTCAATCGAAGCTACCAACCTTCCTAACTTAGTTACTGTAAAATACAGCCTAAATGAGTACATCAACACGGGTGTTTATCAAGTAATCGCTTCCTTCTATTTCAAGGACATCTTACTAGGAACTAAGTCAGCTACACTGACTATCGAGAAAGCACGTATTATGGGAGTCAAGTTTAGTAAGAAAGAAGTAACCTATAATGGTAAAGAGCACGAACTACTACTAGAAGGAGAACTACCTCTAGGCGTAACTGCTACTTATAAAAACAATATTCATAAGAATGCAGGTACATATAAAGCATCTGTAAAATTAGAAGGAGACAATTATATCACAAGTACTAGATCAAACGAGCTAATCATATTACCTGCTGATATCACTCAACTTGTCGAGCTAAAAAGCCAATCGTTTATATATGACGGTAAGCCAAAATTACTAGCTGTTACAGGTGAAGTTCCTCAAGAGCTAACTCTTACTTATACTAATAATACACAGACAGCAATAGGGAATCACACAGTAACAGCAATATTAAGCGGCAGTACTAACTACACGCCGATGCCTTATACCCTATCTGCTACACTATCAATTACACAAAAAGAGGAAGAATTACCTTCTTTAGACAATGTAATCTTTGAACACAAAACAGAAACGTATACAGGGGAGGTTATTTCAATTGAAGCTACTAATCTTCCTGACTTAGTAACTGTAAAATACAACCAAAATGAGTACATCAATACTGGTGTTTACCAAGTAGTAGCTACCTTCTACTTTAAAGATATTCTACTAGGAACTAAGTCTGCTACACTAACTATCGGAAAAGCACGTATTACGGGAGTGAAGTTTAGTAAAAAAGAAGTAACCTACGATGGTAAAGAACACGAACTACTATTAGAAGGAGAACTGCCTCTAGGAGTAACCGCTACTTATAAAAACAATATTCATAAGAATGCAGGTACGTACAAAGCTTCTGTAACTTTATCAGGAGACAATTATATCACAAGTACTAGATCAAATGAGCTAATCATACTTCCTGCTGATATCACTCAATTAGTCGAGCTACAAAGTGAGTCGTTTATATATGACGGTAAGCCAAAGTCACTAGCCGTTATAGGCGAAGTCCCTCAAGAACTAACGCTTACTTATAAAAACAACAAGCATACAGAAGTAGGGTATCACACAGTAACAGCAACACTTAGTGGTAGTTCCAACTATACGCCAATGCCTTATACGCTGTCTGCTACGTTATCGATTACTAAGAAGCAAGAAGAATTACCTTCACTTGACAGTGTAATCTTTGAACATAAAACAGAGACATATACAGGAGAGATTATATCAATTGAAGCTACCAACCTTCCTAACCTAGTTACTGTAAAGTACAACCAAAATGAGTACATCAACACTGGTATATATCAAGTAATAGCGTCATTCTACTTTAAAGACATCTTACTAGGAACTAAGTCAGCTACACTAACTATCGAGAAAGCACGTATTACAGGAGTCAAGTTTAGTAAAAAAGAAATAACCTACGATGGCAAAGAGCACGAACTTCTATTAGAAGGAGAACTACCTCTAGGCGTAACAGGTACTTATAAAAACAATATTCATAAGAATGCAGGTACTTATAAAGCTTCTGTAAAATTAGAAGGAGATAATTACATCACAAGTACCAGATCAAACGAGCTAATCATATTACCTGCTGATATTACTCAACTTGTCGAGCTAAAAAGTGAGTCGTTTACATATGATGGTAAGCCAAAGTCACTAGCTGTTACAGGTGAAGTACCTCAAGAACTAACACTTACTTATACTAATACTACACATACAGAAATAGGCAATTACACTGTCACAGCAACATTAAGTGGTAGTGATAACTATACACCGATGCCTTATATGCTGTCTGCAACTTTATCAATTACAAAGAAAGAGGAAGAATTACCTTCTTTAGACAAAGTGATTTTTGAGCATAAAACAGAGACGTACACTGGAGAGGCTATTTCAATCGAAGCAACGAACCTTCCTAACTTAGTTACTGTAAAGTACAATCAAAATGAATACATCAATACTGGTGTTTATCAAGTAGTCGCTTCCTTCTACTTCAAGGACATCTTACTAGGAACTAAGTCTGCTACACTGACTATCGAAAAAGCACGTATCACTAGAGTGAAATTTAGTAAGAAAGAAGTAACCTATAATGGTCAAGAACATGAACTTCTATTAGAAGGTGAATTGCCTCTAGGCGTAACCGCTACTTATAAAAATAATAAGGCTACTAATGCAGGTATCTATAAAGCTTCGGTAAAATTAGAAGGAGACAATTACATCACAAGTACCAGATCAAACGAGCTCATCATACTTCCTGCTGATATCACTCAACTTGTCGAGCTAAAAAGCCAGTCGTTTATATATGATGGTAAACCGAAGTCACTAGCTGTTACAGGCGAAGTCCCTCAAGAACTAACACTTACTTATGCTAATAATACACATACAGCAATAGGCAATCACATAGTAACAGCAACATTAAGTGGTAGCTCTAACTACACTCCGATGCCTTATACGCTGTCTGCGACTTTATCAATTACACAAAAAGAGGAAGAGTTACCTTCTTTAGAGGGTGTAATCTTTGAACATAAAACAGAAACATATACAGGAGAGACAATCTCAATTGAAGCTACTAACCTTCCTAATAACGTAAGAGTCTCTTATGATAAGAACCAGTATACTGACATTGGTGTTTACCAAGTAATAGCTTCATTCTACTTCAAGGGCATTTTATTAGGAACTAAGTCTACTACACTGACTATCGAGAAAGCACGTATTACGGGAGTCAAATTTAGTAAGAAAGAAGTAATCTACGATGGTCAAGAACACGAACTACTATTAGAAGGTGAACTACCTCTAGGCGTAACTGCTACTTATAAAAATAACAGAGCGACTAACGCAGGTACGTATAAAGCTTCTGTAAAATTAGAAGGAGACAATTATATCACAAGTACCAGATCAAATGAGCTCATCATACTACCTGCTGATATTACTCAATTAGTGGAACTAAAAAGTAAATCCTTTATATATGATGGTAAGCCAAAGTCACTTATAATATCAGGTGAAGTTCCACAAGAACTAACACTTACTTATACTAACAATACACACACAGAAGTAGGTAACCATACTGTCACAGCCACACTAAGTGGTAGTAGTAATTATACACCAATGCCATATAGAGTATCTGCGACTTTATCAATTACTAAAGTACAAGAAGAATTACCTTCTTTAGACAAAGTGATTTTTGAACACAAAACAGAAACGTACACTGGAGAAGTAATCTCGATTGAAGCAACTAATCTTCCTGACTTAGTAACTGTAAAATACAACCTAAATAAGTACATCAACACGGGTACATATCAAGTAGTAGCGTCATTCTATTTCAAGGATATCTTACTAGGAACTAAGTC
>NZ_BCMQ01000059.1 GCF_001485415.1 Myroides odoratimimus | reverse complement strand
AAATGATTCTCTAGTTCACTTTCTAACATAGTCTCAAGGAAATGTTTTAAAAGGGGACCAAAAACACCATCTGGACCTCCCATTTTCTTTCCTTGATAAATATCAGCCATTGCTTGTTCTTTAAAACTCTCGAAATCAAATACTTCTTTTTTTTGTTCTCTGCTCATTTTACTAATGTACATATTTTATTATACAATTTTTTTAATGACACAGTTTACGGGACACCCTCAAAGAATAATAATTAAAAAAGCACTTACTTAGTCCAAACTAAATAAGCGCTTTTTTTATTCTAATCAGTTATTACCTTAATCTCATATTCATAGTCTGAGGCCGAGCGCGAGCGTAAAATAAGTCTTGTTTTTAAGTCTTTTATAACTCCTCTTATTCTATTTATTGAAGAATTTTTTCTTACAAATAATTCTACTCGAATTGTACAACATTCATATTGTTTAAAATTCTTAAAATATAAATTTAGGTTTTCTAAATACTATCTTCAATTAAATTAGTTTTTAAAATTAGACTCTGTATCTAAAATTATTTGTATTTTTCCTTAAGAACTGCATCATAATCACCATCTAATAATTCCTTACTTCTTTCCCATTTAATAGGTACTATATTACTTTTAATTTCCCCTATATAAAGTTTATATGTAAGCCCTTCCCAATTTAAATCATTATAATAACTCTCTAATTGTTTTCCTTTTACCATCATTTTTAAATTATTAACATCATCCTCAATTACCTTATAAGTATATTGTAAATATTCTAGAGAAGAAATATTATTTAAAGTATGAATATCACATATATGAAAATAATTTTTCACAAACTGAACAGGAACGGTCAATCTAGCATAAGCTTTGGGTGCTAAAAAAACAAAGTCAATATTGACTGAATTTATTTCATCCTTTAATATTGCATTGCTAATATTTGTCTGTTTTGTAAAACAGTGAATCAACTCCATAGTAACCATCTCACATGATTGCAAATTCTTATCTAAAAAATTTTCTTTAATTGAAAATTTCCCCATCGTAAGTGTTTTCTCTCCGTGTTTAAGAAAACTATTGTTCCAAATAAATCGATCTATAGATGTATCTATTGGAAAGTAATACGCTGTATCACTATTATTATAAAACTCAACTGTGATTAAGCTATTATTAGTAATAGTATCTTTTAATATACTTAACTCTATAGCTCCTTCATTTTTTTTTTGTGAGTATCCCGTAAAAATAGTAAACACAGTGATTACTAAAATAAACATTTTATTCATTTTAAAAACTCCAATTATTATCATCAAACTGTTTTTTAAAATTTAAATAAGTGGTATTATAATTTATAATACCTCCCCATATTTGCTCCAATTCATAAGCTTTTACTTCAGTAATAACTAATGAAGCCTCTTTTCCATAAGCATTAAACCACTTTTGTCTGGCTCCTGATACAATATCTATTACATGACTAAATTCATGTAATATAGTTAAAGCGGTCTGTCTATATGTATTAAAAATCGTTGTATTTATTTTAATTGTCCCATTATAAGTATACACTCCATTTTCACTTATCAAACTACCTTGTACTTGTCCATCTAAAGCCTGTCCACCCTTTGTTACTAAGTTTTCAGTAATAACTAATTCTGGCCCATTAGCTGCTTCATAGTATTCAGGTAACACTTTTTTCGCAAATTCATTAACTAATTTAGAGCTTTTATCTCTAAATAAATCATAAGCTGGATCATCTGGGTTATACCCTTTCTCTTTTAATCTACTGTCTATTTTAGAAATTTCTATTTGTTCTGTTATTAAATGAGCTACATGATTCAACCCACTAGTAATTAATCCCTGTTGCATTCCTTTCCAAAAATCCCCTCCTGCTATAGAAGAAGATATTCCTCCTGATACCCCACCTGCAACCAACATAGTAGCTTTTAACTGTTGTTTATTTAATTTAATATTACTAGTAGGCTTTCCAAGTTTTTCTACTCCACTTGATATTAATGAACTAACAATTCCACTTGCTAAACCTGTAATAAACTTCTCTCCTTGTATCTCACTCATCGCACCACTAGTTACTCCATGAAGCCCAGCTTGTACAATTGAATTAGTAACTAAACTTCCTATTCCAAACGCTATAGCTCCACTAATACCTCCCATTACACCAGCTTTTCCTGCTCCATAAAAAAAAGGTACTTTATTAACAGAATTCATAATTCCATTCATCACGATTCCGACACCAATACCAATTAAAATTGGAATAATCTCTCCACTTGGATCTGTATGTAGATTCCGGAGAAAGTGACCATGTTATTCCGGTGGAAAGTGACCACCTAAAATCAAGTCAAAAACATGTTTTATATTTCAGTTAAAAATACAAAAAATAAGTATAGTTATTTAATAGAGTTTTGTTGAATTTTTGCTAATGTATTTTTACTTCTTAAAGACTCCCCATGAAGTTCAATTCTAATAGAATTATGTACCATTCTATCTAAAATAGCGTCAGCTATAGTTTGTTCTCCAATTATATCATGCCATGTTTCAATGGGAAGTTGTGAAGCTATAATTGTAGATCTCTTACCATGGCGATCTTCAATAATTTCCATAAAATCTTGTCTTTTAAGATTGTCTAAGGGTTGTAATCCAAAATCATCTAATATAATTAGGTCTTGTTTTTCAATTCGATCTATTTCCTTAGAAAAAGAACCATCTCCTTTAGCCATCTTTAATTTAGAGAATAGTTTATTGATACTAAAGTACATGACTTTATATCCTAACATACAAGCTTGATAACCAATTGCAGAAGCAATATAACTTTTTCCTACTCCTGTACTACCAGTAATTAATACGTTTTGTTGCTGTTTTATAAATTGACAAGCAGCTAATCGATCAATCATATTCCTATCAATATTTCTGGATGAATCTATATTAATATCCTGTATATAAGCTTTGTATCTAAATTTAGCTGTATTTATTAGTCTTTCTATCTTTCTGTTCTCCCTATCATCATATTCACTATCAGTTAAATAAGCAATAAGTTGATCATTTGTATAATCCGAAGTAGGAAGTTGTAGTGTTGATGCGAATGCTCTATGCATTCCATAAAGTTTTAAATACTTTAATTTTTCTAAAGTTGTTTGATTCATGTTTCTATAATTTAATATTATTGTTCTATTGATAATAAGCTGCTCCTCTGATATTCTGATGAGTAGGAACTTCTCTTTCTTTGTTTAATGGTTGTTCTTCAATAGCATCTAATCCCTTTTCTAAAATGCTTTTGATCATTTTATAACTATATCTTTCGTATTCTAAACCCCGTGTACAGGCTTTTTCTAATCGAATATTAGAAAAGCGTTTACCTAAGCTTAAAATTCCAGCACAAGACTTATATGATTGTTCTGGGTGCTGTCGCTTATCTAATATCATTGCTAAATATTTTTGTGTAGATTCTCCTATTTCTTGTCCCCATTTCAAAAACTGTGTAGGATTCCAATCTGTGATATATTGGTGAGATGAAGGCATATGTTCCTTTACAGTAGTATACCGATACTTTCCTAATTCTCTATTGTGTGAAGCGATAAGTCTTTGATTGTGATATATATCAACAATATCTTTGCTATAAAGAATATTTACCTTTTTACCAATATAATGGAAAGGAACACTATAGTAGTGTTTATCTTTATTTAGGTAGATGTGACTAATTTTTTGAACAGTTGCTTTTATAGCATATTTTAATTCATACCTGTGTGCTGGTAGTGATTGTAAAACAGGTTGTTCAATTTCTTTAAACAACGTTTTTCTTGAAACTCTTTCTCGTGAAAGTAGTTTTTCATTATGCTGTTCTAACAATTCTGCTATTGCTTGATTTAGTTCTTGCAAACTAAAGAACTCTCTATTTCTAAGAGGAGCAAATACACGAGTATAGATTGTTTTTACTGCATTCTCTACTAAGGCTTTATCCTTTGGCTTATAACTTCTTGCGGGTAAAATAGTTGTGTTATAATGTAGAGCAAAGTCTTGAAGATTATGAGCTATTTTAGGTTCGTATTTATCACTTTTAGTTACAGCTGCTTTTAAGTTGTCAGGTACAATGGCAAGTGGGACTCCTTGATAAAAATGTAAGGAATTGGTGAGACTTGATATAAAATCTTCTGTATTTTGAGTTAGACTGGCTTCTACATAAGTCATTCTACTTGAACCAAGAATAGAAATAAATACTTCTACAGAAGTTATTTCTCCTGTAGATTTATCAATAATAGACAACTTTTTCCCTGTGTAATCAACAAACATCTTATCTCCAGCTTTGTGTTGCATGTGTAAAGAAGGAGATGTTTTTTTCTGCCAAGTTCGCAAATGATAGCAAAATTGAGAATAACGATAACCTTCAGGATGTTTCAAAAGGTACTCTTGCCACAAGATATGTCTTGTTACTCCCGTTTTAAGTAGTTCTTTAGTAAAGTAAGGGAAATATTTATACAAGATTGCTTCTTTTTCATCAGAATCCAATTCTTTAGTGTCAAATAAATCTTCTATATCTGTATCATTTAATTCTTTTATCTCTTCATAAGTGAATTTTGAAGTCGTAAAGAGAGTAATATATTTCTTAACAGTATTACGTGAAAGACCTAATTGGGAACTTATTTGAAGTTTACTTACTCCTTGAGTATATAGACGTAGTAGTTGTTTTAATTGTAACATGTCGATCTTTTTATTAGCCATATCTCTTGCATTTTAGCTAAGATATTTAGACATGTTTTAACTTGGTTTTTTAGGTGGTCAATTTCACCGGAATTAGGTGGTCACTTTCCACCGGAATTAAGTGATCACTTTTAACGGAATTAGGTGGTCAATTTCACTGGATTCTCCA
>NZ_BCMQ01000058.1 GCF_001485415.1 Myroides odoratimimus | reverse complement strand
TCTCTAAAAATGGACACAACCCTTTAAATATCAATTGCTTTAGTTTTTTGTCGTGTACTTAGCTTTTATTTACTTTATATAGCTTATCACTACGTTATCAGTGAAAAGTTTTTAATATAGAAATATTAGTTCAGTAGTAAATGTATAAAAAAACCCTCCAGCTGGAGGGTTTTTATTCTATTTCAATTACTTCTTCGTAAAACCAGAGTACTTTAATAAAGCATCTATTGTAGGGTTTTTACCTCTAAAGTCTTTGTATAATTTGTCTAATGGAACAGAGTTTCCTTTAGATAAAATCTTATCTCTAAAGATTTGACCATTCTCACGAGTCATACCGCCGTTTTGTTCTAACCAATCATAAGCGTCGAAGTCTAACATTTCTGACCACTTGTACGAATAGTATCCAGCAGCATATCCACCTCCGAAGATGTGGCTAAAGTAAGTACTGCGGTATCTAGGAGGAACAGTAGGTAAGTCTAAACCATATTTAGCTAAAGCTTCTTTTTCAAAAGCGAGTACATCAGTGATATTCTTATCAGTAGACACAGTATGCCATTCCATATCTAATAGAGAAGCACCTAATAGCTCAGTCATGCTATATCCTTTATTGAATGTTCCTGCATTCTTCATTTTTTGAACTAAAGCATCAGGGATTACCTCTCCTGTTTTATAGTGTTTAGCATAATTCTTTAATACAGAAGGTTCGAATGCGAAGTGCTCGTGGAATTGTGAAGGGAACTCTACGAAGTCACGTGATACACTAGTACCTGATAGAGTAGGGTAAGTTTGATTAGCAAAGAATCCGTGTAATGCATGCCCGAACTCGTGGAACATCGTGATTACATTATCTTGAGATAATAGAGTAGGTTGACCTTTCGCTGGTTTTGGGAAGTTACCTACATTGTAGATTACAGGAAGTCTGTTTAATAATTTAGACTGACCTACGATATTACTCATCCATGCACCACCACGTTTAGAATCTCTTTGGTAGTAATCTGTGTAGAATAACCCTACCTGACTACCATCTTCATTGAAGATTTCGTATACTTTTACATCTTCTTGCCATACAGGGATGTCTTTGCGTTCTTTAAAGCTTAGACCATATAATTGCGTAGCCATGTAGAATACTCCATTCTCTAATACACTATTCATCTCAAAATAAGGTTTAAGCTCATTTTGGTTTAATGCATACTTTTCTTCTCTGATTTTTTCAGCGTAGTAGTTCCAGTCAGCAGCCGTTAGTGTGAATGGATCTGCTTCTTTATTAATTAATGCTTGGATATCAGCCGCTTCTTCTTTAGCTGCTCCTACTGCATAAGGACTTAGGTCTTTCAGTATTTTAGTAGCATTAGTAGCATTCTGTGCCATAGAACCTTGTAGACTCCATTCTGCATAGTTAGCGAATCCCATTAACTTAGCTTTCTCAGCACGTTTTTTCACTAGAGATAGGATAGATGCTTTGGTATCATTGTCATCTCCTTTTTCAGCTCTTACCCATGCCTGATCGAATAGTTTCTTTCTAGCTTCTTTATTGGTAAGTTTATCTAGATCTGGTTGTTGTGTAGTATTGTTTAATGCGATTACATAGCTACCATCTTCTTGTTTGATGGCATTAAGCTCGTCATCAGATAATCCTGCTAATTCTTCTTTAGTGAATTTAACTCCACCTTGTTTAGTCGCTGCTAATAATTTATCCCCAAACTGATTGTTTAAAGTAGCAATGTCTTGGTTTAGTTGTTTTAATTTCTCTTTATCTTCAGGAGATAAATTAGCACCTGATTTCTCGAAGTTTTCATAATATACATTCAGTAGTCTATTCTGTTCTTCATTTAGATTCAGAGAAGCTTGATTGTCGTGAAGTTTTTTAATGCGTTGGAACAAGCCATCATTTAAGTATATAGCATCTCTATGACCAGCAAATTTTGGTGCCAATTCTGAGTTAATTGCCTTAAGTTCATCATTAGTATGAGCTCCTGTTAATAACCCAAATACAGAACTTACTCTATCTAGTAATTCACTAGAACGCTCTAGTGCTTCTAAAGTGTTTTCGAAAGTTGGTTCTTCTGTATTCGCTACTATTTTGTCGATAGCTTCCATCTGACGACGCATTCCTTCTAATAATGCAGGTTTGAAATCTTTGTCTTTAATTTTGTCAAAGTCTGCTGTATAGTATGGCAATGTGCTTTCGTTAAAGAAAGCGTTACTTTCATTCCAATCTCCTGATGAAGCAGCTTCGTTCTTTACTTTGTCACAAGAAATAGACAAAATAGATGCCCCTGCAACTACACCTAGTACGGTCTTTTTGATTTTCATAAATATTAAGGTTACTGTTAGATTTGTCCAAATATAAAGATTTATGTGTGATTCAACGAAATCTGTCCTATACATTATACCTTATTATGAATGAATAAAATAGGGATAACCGTATGGTAATTCATCTGTATTGCCTTGTTTCTAAATGAAGTGATATAGGTCTGAGGGAGTTTTGAGAGAGATATTTTATAGAGTATTTAAGGTATATTTATACTTCTTTTTTAGATAGATTATTTATTTTGGTTGTATTTTTATATTCACAATAAGAGTTTTTTTAGAACACAATCATATATTTGAACTTCTAAAGAATGTAATTTTAACCACATTGGTATTGATGAAGGATGTAAGTAGTATAGTATATACTTTACTATTTTGTAGTTCGTTGTTTGCTCAGAGTCCTCAATTGAGAAATGAGATAAAGAGCCAACAGGATGAACAGAAGAACAAAGAGATTATACAGCAGTTTAGCAGAGAGGTAATGTCAGATAAAGAAGCTGTCTTACGGTTTCAGCAACAATATAGTGTTCCTACTAAGGGAGTTTATAAGGATGGACGTATTTATCAGTTGAGAACTGTAGATAATGAAGGAATTCCTATTTATTACGCTACTCAGAATGCGTTATCACGTAGCCTGACAGGTGTAGATAATATTTCGAAAGGAGGTAGACAGAGAGTTAATCTTCAAGGTAGAAATATGATTATAGGGCTATGGGATGGTAAGCCTGCCTTTGAGCAGCATCAAGAGTTTAAGAGTGGTGCTTCGAGCCGTGTGATTTTAAAAGATCCAGATATCAATATTGCGAAGCTTAATGGCGAAGACTTAGAACGTGCAGAACTTGGAAAAAATCATGCGACTCATGTAGCTGGTACCTTAATAGCAAGTGGTGCTTATGCTCCAGCTAAGGGATTAGCTCCTGAAGCTAGCGTATGGAGTTATGATTGGGATAATGATATAGTAGAGATGGCTTCAGCAGCCCAATCGGGTTTATTGATATCTAATCATTCTTATGGGATAGCAGCATTAGATGATTATGATAATCCACTAGTTCCTCCTACTTATTTTGGATATTATAACAAGGATGCTTATCAGTTGGATAAACTTACTTATACATATCCGTATTATCAACCAGTAATTTCTGCAGGTAATGATAGGGAGTATTATGATAAAATTAATCCTACTATGAATGGTAATGATTTATTATTAGGTAATACGAATGCAAAGAATGCTGTTGTAGTAGCCGCGGTAGGCGTAGATAGCTCAGATCGTTTAAGCGTGGCTAAGTTTAGTAGTTATGGTCCTACAGGCGATTTTAGAATTAAACCTGATATCGCTGCACCAGGAGTGAAGATTATATCTTCAGCGTACGAGTTGCCGAGATATCATAATGCTAATCCTTCAGTAGGTGTATATAAAGAGATGAGCGGTACTTCTATGGCATCGCCAGTTGTATCAGCTATTTTGACTCTTTGGCAGCAAGGGTATGTACAGCTACATGATTTTCCGATGCGTTCTGCTACGTTACGAGGGCTGATGACTCATACAGCAGAGTACTTAGAAGAAAAGTACCCAACGAATAAAATAGGATGGGGAATGATTAATGCAGAAAGGGGAATAGAATTCATAAAGAATGTAAATGATGACAGTGCAGTCCTAAAAGAAAGTGTTTTGTTTAATAAAAAAGATTTTCGATACAAGTTTAAATTAGATAATCCTTCGGAGAGATTGTTAGTCACATTAAGTTGGACAGATAGGGAAGCGTTGTTTGATTCGAATGAATTAAAAGGAAGCTTTAAGAATAATAAATTGATCAACGATTTAGATATTAGGTTATACAAGGATGGTGAAGAATATTTTCCTTGGTATTTAAATAAAAACAGGAGTAACCTCAATGCACTAAAAGGAGATAATGATGTCGACAATCTGGAGAGAATAGAAATTGTAAATCCTGAAGCAGGAGAATATGAAGTGGTAGTGAGCCATAAAGGCGAATTGTCGTATGGTAGACAGGACTTTAGTTTACTAATCAGTAATGGAGATTTAGAAGGAATAGAAAAGATATCAACTATTGAAGGTGTAGAGCCTGAAGATATAGTGATTTGGCCAAATCCAGTTCAAGATATCGCAAATGTCGAAGTTACAAAGGATAAAGTATTTACTATTTCAGAAGTAGAGGTTTTTGATTTAAGTAATCGTTTAGTAAAACGATTTAATTTTACAGCGACTAATCGTGCAGTGATTGACATGAGAAAATTGGAGCGAGGAGTATATCTATTGAATATAAATGTAGGAGGAGAACGTGTTAGAGCAAAAATATTAAAGAAATAAAAAACATTTTTATATTCATATACAGCCCTGGACTATATAGTCTAGGGCTTTTTTATTGTCACTATAAGTTAATCCCCTTCAAGAGCGCGACAAGACCTCTTCAATATTGCTTCAAGAAAGAGGTGCTCAGGTAGAGTAATCTTGGAGAAATGTTGAAGCAGTGTTGAAGAAGTAGGTATAAAGGCTTGCTACTACTGGGATTAGGGAGTATTTAGGTTTTAGAAATATAATACTGGTAATATACTTTACTTATTGATATACAGTTGCTTGTGAGGATAATTGCTCAATATGAGAATAAAAAAAGTGTGTTAGTTTTTCTTCAAAACAAGGATATAGCTACTTTATAATGAACTTTTCTTCAAAACACACACACCTATATAAGTAGATCAACTACAAAAAAGTAGATAAAACACCTCTATATAGGATAAAGTAACATCTATAAATAGATAGAAAGGGTATAAGAAGGTATATTCTCAATTATTATATATATATAATAGAGTACAATATTAAGTACTGCTCTTTACGTATATATAGTATAGAGATGTCTCAAGACTATAGCTATTAAAAAAAGACAAAAAAACTTTCTCTCGTAAAAGGTGATATAATAGAGAGTTATGAAATAGT
>NZ_BCMQ01000057.1 GCF_001485415.1 Myroides odoratimimus | reverse complement strand
GTATGCACCCGAGCAAGTACATCTTGTGAGATCTAATTATTCTTCTACATTATCCAGGATAAGTTTCTTGTAATTATGAGGATATAAGTCAGCGATATTCTTGTGGTTGATGGATTGAATATTTTCAAGAACATACTTTAGCCATTGATATGGATTAATGTCATGCTTTTTGCAGTTAGCAAAAAACGTATAGGCCATAGCTGCTCTTTGTGCTGCATCATGAGAACCGGCAAAGAGATAGTTTTTACGACCAATTGCTACAGGTCTGATTACATTTTCAACAAGATTATTGTCTATCTGCAAGTTTCCATTGTGTAAGTAATCACTTAGATTACTCCATCTTTTTTGAGAGTACGCAAAAGCTTTACCTATTCTACTTTGAGGTAAGGTAAGATTCATCTGAGCAATCATATATTTACCAAGCTTGTTGATGATTGGTAAACTTTCATCTAGACGAAGTTCTTTGATTTGATCAGGAGCTAAGTTTTGTTCTTGAGCTTTTCTCTCTATAGCATATAACTTCTGTATTTCTACTAGTACATGCTGCGCCCTTTTTCTATCGTTATCTAAAGCTTTTTCAAATTCACGTCGAGCATGTGCCCAACAAGCAAGATGCGTTACATCTGACTTATTTCCATAGGCTTGGTAGCTGCTATAACCGTCCGTTTGCAGATATCCTTTGAAATTTTCTAATACAGGTAGTGCAGCACTACCGCTACGAGTAGGACTGTAATTAAACATTACAAGCTTGGATATAGGTGCATGATACACCCAATAGTAGCCAAGATGAGTTTTGTCTTTCTTTTTCTCATCTAAGACTTTGATGGTGGTTTCGTCAACTTGGAGATAACCTTCATTTTTGATGTCCATCACCAGCTTTTGGTATAGTGGTTTTAAAGCATCCATACTTTGAGCGGTCCAACCATCTATTGTAGAAGAAGCTATATCGATGTTTTCTCTTGAAAAGCGTTGCTTCTGTCTATAAAGAGGAATATGATCAACATATTTATCTACAAGTATTGTGGATAATAATCCCTCTGAAGGTATTCCTTTATCTATAATTCGCTCTGGAAGCTCACCAATACTAATTTGAGTGTTGTCTTTACCTTTAGTAGCGTATTTATATCGGATGTAACGCTTGATTTTAAAGTAACCTGGAACATAATCTAACACATCTGTAGTTTCTTTACCAATGCAAATCATATCAGATAAATCTCCCTCAGGATGTATTTCTATTTCTTCTACGGGTAAATGATCTGGTAGTTTAGCTCGTCCTGGATGTTTCTTTTTCTCACGAGAGTAGGTAATCTCTTGTTTGATTACTTCTTCTTGTTCCTCTAAGACTGCTTGTTCAACATCTAAAGGTAATTTATAAAACATACGGAGTAGGGTATATCCCTCTTTAATATACTTGAAAACCGATAGCCTAAGCTACCGGTTTTTTTATGTCTACACTATTCTACTATTTACAATTCTACGCTAACATTTTTTTTAAATGTAAATTTCAGGAATACTACATTCTTTGTAACCCTTGACCACCAAAGCTCTTTAACTTTCTGCCTCACTATGCCTACATTTAATGTAGAAGTTGTTGTTCCCACTCGTACTATAATTGAGAAAGTATTGTTATTGCACGAAGAATTCTCAAAGCCTATTGAAAATATTAGAACTGATCGATTGACTAGGCATTTTTATGACATAGACAAAATTATGGATTCGGAATTTGGTGAACAAGCAATAGTTGATGATGATTTGTTTACTAATATTGTTGAGCAACGACAAAAAGTAAAGCCTTTAAGAGGGATAGATTACTCAAATCATAAGAAAGGTAAATTGAGTATTTTACCTCCAGAGGTAGTATTTGAAAGATGGGCAGAAGACTATAAAACGATGCAAGAGCATATGATCATTGGAAATAGTTTAAGCTGGAATGATTTACTTAATCGTTTAAAGGAGATCGAAAATAAATTTAATAAAATTTAAAAGCTCAACTTTTTTATGTTGTCTCACAATAATACAAAGGACTTAAAATCGTTATTTATAAGATATATGGAAATCGATAAATCCCTTTCTATCTTATAAAACACGGGAGTGTAACACAAACTGTGTCAGTCTCCATTTCCTAGCTTTTGGGCTTAAGCCCAAAAGCTAGGAAATGGAGTTTTTTTTTACGGTTGTAATCTATCCCCAAATTTAATATACAATTGTGACATTGTCAACCCCCAATTATGAATAGGCATAGTCCATTTTTTAGAGACCTCTGTAATAGCTAAAAACATTAATTTCAAAAGAGATTGTTCAGTAGTAAAGGCTCCCTTAGTCTTGGTTACTTTTCTTACCTGTCGATGCATAGCTTCAATAGCATTAGTGGTATATATTGCTTTTCTGATATGAGGGTCAAAATCAAAATAAGTTGACAAATGTTCCCAATTGTCCAACCACCCTTTAGCGGCTAATGGATAATTCTTTGCCCATTTTTCTTCAAACTGCAATAACCTTTCATAGCCTTGTTCTTCACTTACAGCAGTATATATAGGTTTAAGATCAGCAGCAACTGCTTTCTTATCTTTATGAGGAACAAAACGCAGACTGGTTCTTATTTGATGAACAATACAAAGTTGTACTTGTGTCTTAGGAAATACAGCTTGTATAGCTTCAGGAAAGCCTTTTAAACCATCCACACAAGCTACAATGATATCTTGGACACCACGCGCCTTAAGATTAGTTAATACTGAAAGCCAAAACTTAGATCCTTCAGTATCTCCAAGATAAACTCCTATTAATTCTTTCTTTCCTTCTTGATTAACCCCTAATATATTATACACTGCTTTAGATGTAACACTACCTTGTTCTTTTACTTTATAAAACATACAATCTAAGAAAACAAAGGGGTATATAGCTTCTAAAGGGCGATCACGCCACTCTTTCATTGCAGGTATGACTTTATCAGTTATACGCGATATTTCTGTGGCTGAAATATCCATACCATACATTTCCATGATATAACCCGCAATATCACGAGTACTACTGCCTTTAGCATATAGGCTAATTACATTATCCTCTAATTGATCTGTGATAATAAGTTGACGTTTAGGTAACACCTTTGGTTCAAAGGTTCCATTGCGATCGCGATTAGATTCTAATTCAATAGAACCCGACTGCATACTTCGAACAGTTTTAGTTGTCTTGCCGTTGCGACGATTTGCAATCCCTTTAGCCTTTTCTTCTTCCAAATGATTCTCTAGTTCACTTTCTAACATAGTCTCAAGGAAATGTTTTAAAAGGGGACCAAAAACACCATCTGGACCTCCCATTTTCTTTCCTTGATAAATATCAGCCATTGCCTGTTCTTTAAAACTCTCGAAATCAAATTCTTTCTTTTCTGTGCTCATTTTACTAATGTACATATTTTATTATACAATTATTTTAATGACACAGTTCACGGGACACCCTCTAAAACACCCCAACTACCACACGATAGTTGGGGGGCTTTTATTTTATTCACTCTCTATCATCTTTAAAATATCTTCGTACCTATAAAACATCAATCCACCTATCTTCTTAAATGGTATGGTACCATTTATTCTCATATTTTGTAAGGTACCAGGAGAAATACCAAGAAGCTTTCTTACCTCATAGCTTTTGATCCATTGTTTTATTTCTTGATCTTTCTTTCTATTAAAAGGACTATACCTTCTTATCTCAGTAATAATCTCTTGTTTAAAAATCTCAAGGTCTTCTTTTGTTATAAATTCTACTTTCATAATTAATAGTATTTAGGGTTAGTTTTGATTTGTTTTAAGCTGCTATAAGCTTAGTTCTAACCCTAAATAACAATTTGTATGTCTTGGTTTAGTTCTGTTGTCTTTGGGAGGTTTAATTTGACTCTTCAAAGTTGTATTTGTGATTTTCCTGAATAAGTCTTCTTTCTCTTAGGTTGTCCATATCTTCACCCAGTTTATGTTCTAATACCTTCGCATATATCTGGGTTGTTCGAATAGCGGTATGTCCAAGCATCTTACTCACTGACTCAATTGGCACACCATTGTTTAGTGTAACGGTTGTGGCAAAGGTATGTCTGGCTAAGTGAAAAGATAGATTCTTATCTATTTCACATATGGTAGCAATTTCTTTTAAGTAACCATTCATTCGTTGGTTACTAATAACTGGAAACAGTTTACCTTTGGCAAAAGCAATAGGATGGTCTTTGTATTTTTCAATTAGTTCTAAAGCTTCAGGTAATAGCGGAACCCTTACAGGTATTTTAGTTTTCTCTCTGCTTGATATAATCCAATCTTTTCCATCGCTTCCTTTAGCTATATTTTGAGGTGCTAAGTGAAAGATGTCTATATAGGCTAAACCAGTATAACAACTAAACAAAAACATATCAAGAACGGATTGTAATCGTTCAATAGCGAAATTCTTGTTGACAAGGATTTCAAGTTCTGATTTAGTTAGGTGTCCTCTTTCTGTCTTCTCAAATTGAAGTTTATATTTGGTAAAGGGATCTTTCTCCATCCATTCCATTGTAATAGCTAAGTTGATTAACTTTTTAAATCTTTCAATGTGTTTCATAATACCATTGTTATTTAATGGTTGATGCTTGTGAATCGGTTTACAGTTTCTCAAGAAGTTTTCAAAGTCGAAGATAAATTTGTAGTTAATCTCACTTAAATAGATGTCAGTTCGATTGTGTACTTTACGCAAATAGCTTTTAAGGTACTTTTCCGTAGAGAAGTAGTTCTTTAGCGTACCATAAGCTAATTTACTTGTAGCAATCTCTCTGTGATAGTCTATAAGCTTTAAAAGTGATGATTCTGTATCATCATGTCCGAGAAAGATGTTTTTAACTGCTCCTATAGAGACAACTCTTTTTTGTTGAACTAATTGATGATAGGCATCTGTAATGAGGGAACGTACTCGCTCAATATGTGCGTTGATTCGAACCGTGTCCTCACTTTTTCCTTTTGCTTTTCCTTTAATACTATCCCAAGAAGTAGGGGATATTTTTAGTTTTAAAGAAATTTCTGTTCGTTGCCCGTTTACTGTAACCCTAGCGTATATAAGGGATGGGGCTGTTTTGTTTGAATTAGAAACACGTATAATGAAGTGTATTCCAAATGTGTTTTTTGTTTTCATATCAATCTATTTTAATGTTAACCGAACTGTTTTGATATGGTTTTAAAAAACTACTCACCTGAATAGTATTCAAACAAGACCAAAAAGCACTGAATTAAACTAAAATAAATTGTATTTAATTTGTTGAAATACAATTAGTTAAACTCGATTCGGTGAGCTAATTTACCTTTTAAAAATAGCTCACCTAATAGCTCACATTTAGATTGATTTACAATGGATTATTATGATATATTTAAAAATAAAAAAATCCGTAAGTAATTGATACTTACGGATTTAGGCACATTCTGATGCCGAAAAAGTCGGGGTGGCAGGATTCGAACCTGCGACCTCCTGCTCCCAAAGCAGGCGCGATGACCGGGCT
>NZ_BCMQ01000056.1 GCF_001485415.1 Myroides odoratimimus | reverse complement strand
ACATACCCTTTCAAGTACAGATGATTTACCTACTGAGGTATCTTATTTATCACGCTATGAAAAGCTATCAACCGATAAAAGCAGTATGGCTTTATCGTTTGCCTCGCCTGTTGGACTCTTGCTTAATTGTAATCATATCTACAATCAGTATTTGTTTATAGAGGATAGTGATTACAATCTAAAGCAGTTTGAAAAGTCGGCTAAGAATATGCATTCACTAGCTAGATACAGTAGAGCTAATCAAATTAATAAGTTTTGGATTGAGGAATATCTAAATGAAGCTCATAGCAAAGGGCTTACCTCTATAAAAGCTCACTTTAATGTAATGGCTTGGTCAGATAATCCAAGTGAGCTTAAACAGCTTAAAAACGACTGTGGAAGCGCAATTGCTTCTATGGAGTGTGTACCAAGACACAATACGGTTGATGCTGCGACACTTTACTGGGCTGGTATGCCAGGGAATAGCGCAGACTTTCCAAGTGAAGAGAGCTTTTATACGTTCATAGAGCCTGCCTTATGCTTTTTCTCTGGGGAGACCAACTATCAAAACTCGCTATCTCCCTTTGGAATTAAAATGGCAGATCGGCTTACTGGTAAACCAATTCATTTAGATATTTCAGATTTACCAATGAAAAAAGGAATTATCACCAACCGCAACAAGTTTATCTTGGGACCATCGGGAAGTGGTAAGAGCTTTTTTACCAATCATATGGTAAGGCAGTATTATGAGCAAGGCGCGCATGTACTGCTTGTTGATACAGGAAACTCTTACCAAGGATTATGCGAGCTAATTAAAGGCAAAACAAAAGGGGAGGACGGTGTATATTTTACATACACTGAAGAAAACCCAATTGCTTTTAATCCTTTCTACACTGATGATGGCGTGTTTGATATTGAAAAAAGAGAGAGTATTAAAACTCTCATTTTAACTCTTTGGAAGCGCGATGACCAGCCGCCCTCACGAGCTGAGGAAGTGGCGCTTTCAAACGCAGTTAGTGGCTATATCCAAAAACTTCAAACAAGTAATTTAAAACCAAGCTTCAACAGTTTTTATGAGTATATCAAAACGGATTACAAAGCTGAGTTAGAACAAAAACAGGTTAGAGAAAAGGACTTTGATCTGGCTAACTTTTTAAATGTACTAGAGCCCTACTACAAAGGAGGAGAATACGACTATTTATTAAACTCAGAAAGTGAGCTTGATTTACTAAATAAATGCTTTATCGTCTTTGAAATTGATAGCATAAAAGACCACAAAATCCTGTTTCCCATTGTGACTATTATCATCATGGAAGTGTTTATAAACAAGATGAGACGCCTTAAAGGACAGCGCAAGCTAATCTTAATAGAGGAGGCTTGGAAGGCCATAGCCAAAGAAGGTATGGCGGACTACCTGAAATATTTGTTCAAAACCGTTAGAAAGTTCTTTGGAGAGGCAATTGTAGTTACTCAAGAGGTAGATGATATTATTCAATCTCCGATTGTAAAGGAGAGTATTATCAATAACTCTGATTGTAAGATCCTACTTGATCAGCGCAAGTACATGAACAAGTTTGATGATATACAAGCGATGCTTGGCCTTACAGACAAAGAAAAAGCTCAGATCCTTTCAATAAACCTAAACAACAACCCTAACCGCCTTTATAAAGAAGTATGGATAGGTCTTGGAGGTACTCACTCAGGTGTGTATGCTACAGAGGTAAGCTATAGTGAGTATTTAGCTTATACCACAGAAGAGACAGAAAAATTAGAGGTAATGAATCTGGCTAAAGAACTTGATGGTAATGTAGAGATGGCTATAAAACGCTTAGTACAAGAAAAATAGTAAGAGTAGACAATCAATTAAAACATATCACAATGAAAAAACTATTACAGATAGTAATGGTAGCGATGCTACTTATTCTACCAATAAAGAACTATGCCCAGTGGGTAGTTACAGATCCCACAAATTTGGCATCAGGTATTTTAAACAGTGCCAATGAAATTATACAAACTTCTTCAACAGTTAGCAATGTAGTTAAAAACTTCAAAGAAGTAGAGAAAGTTTATAAACAAGGGAAGGAGTATTACGATAAACTTCAAGCAGTAAATAACCTGGTTAAAGACGCAAGGAAGGTGCAACAAACTGTGCTTTTAGTAGGAGAAGTATCAGAGCTATATGTCAAAAACTTTGGTAAGATGCTCAATGATCCTAACTTCTCTGCTCAGGAGCTTGTCGCTATAGCCAACGGATATTCAGTTCTACTTCAAGAAAGCACAGAGCTTGTCAAAGAACTCAAACAGATTGTAAGCGCTTCGAGTTTGTTTTTAAATGATAAAGAGCGTATGGATATTATCGATAGGGTTTACAAAGAGGTAAAAGACTATCACAACCTTGTTAGTTACTACACCAGAAAAAATATAGGTATTAGTATCTTAAGATCGAAGAAGAAAAACAATACCCAAAGGGTACTTGATCTATATGGTACCTCGAATCAAAAATATTGGTAGCTATGGGAGATAGTAATTTACACGAGGTACTTCAGAACCTCTATTACGATATGATGCCACTATCAGCCCAAATGGCAGGGGTGGCTAAAAGTTTAGCAGGTCTTGGGGCTCTTTTTTACATCGGTATTAAAGTATGGCAAGCCTTAGCAAGAGCAGAACCTATTGATGTGTATCCGATGCTTAGACCATTTGCTTTGGGTATTTGTATTATGTTTTTCCCCACGCTTGTTCTAGGAACTTTAAATACAGTTTTAAGTCCAGTTGTAAAAGGTACACATCAGATATTAGAAAATCAGGTAATTGATATGACTTCCTTACAACAAAAGAAAGATATTTTAGAAAGAGAAGCGATGCTGAGAAATCCTGAAACAGCTTATTTAGTCTCAGATGAAGAATTTGATAAAAAGCTTGATGAGCTTGGTTGGTCGCCCTCTGATTTAGCTGCTATGACAGGAATGTATTTAGAGAAATGGCAATATGATTTTCAAAAGAACCTAAGAGATGGTTTTAGAGAGATATTAGAAATGCTCTTTCAAGCAGCCGCTCTGGTTATCGATACCATTCGGACATTCTTCTTAGTGGTACTCTCCATACTTGGTCCCATTGCCTTTGCTATTTCAATATGGAGTGGTTTTGAATCTACACTTTTACAGTGGCTCACGCGGTATATCAGTGTGTACCTCTGGCTACCTGTAGCGGATTTATTCAGTGCTATGCTCGCTAAGATTCAATCGCTAATTATCGAAAGAGATATGCAGATGCTTGCAGATCCGAGCTATGTTCCAGATACGTCTAATACTGCGTATGTCATTTGTGCGCCCGTAAAGGTTATGTAATAAATATGTCTTTAGCAAGACATCAGGCCAGTATTCTAAAGCCTGTCATCATCCGACTTATTTGTAAGGGAAACTAAACAAGGAGTGTAGCATGTCGGAAAAAGCATAAGTCAGATAGTTATCATTCTGCGACTGAATGACAAGATGAAAAGATAGATATAAGGATAAAATCCGAATTGATTAAATGATAATCCAAGCGGTAGTTGTAGGGACTTTGACGTAAGATAACTATACTCGTCATATTATGATACTTCACTATTGAAGATGAGTAGATGAAGCAAGAATAAATCATAACGCAACCATAGTAAATGGTAAAGGGTGGAAGTCATATCCGAGAATCTATTAAGCTAAGTTATTACATAGCAAACGGGGATTACCTAAGTTGAAATGCCGAAAGGCTATGAGGTTTTAGTCTCTGAATATTCAATAAGGTAACGGAGCTTCCGTAGTAGTCCGAGCAAGGGAAAGCCTTGTACATGGCAAAGGGAAGCAGTTAAAGGTTTGATATAATTAATGAAAAATGTGAGAGACATTATGAGAAATTCAATAAAAATATTAAACGGTCTATCAAAGCATAGTCCACAAGTAAACTATAAATATGAAAGACTCTATAGAATCTTGTTTAATCAAGAAATGTTTTTTAATGCCTATCAGCGAATCTACGCTAAACCGGGTAATATGACAGCAGGTTCTGATGGTAAGACAATCGATGGAATGAGTCTAGAACGTATCAATAAGTTAATAGAAGTGTTACGTAACGAAACATATCAACCACAGCCAGTTAGACGGGTTTATATACCAAAGAAAAATGGAAAAATGCGTCCTCTAGGAATACCAACATTTGATGATAAATTAGTGCAGGAAGTAATACGTATGATTTTAGAAGCTATTTACGAAGGGCAATTTTTAGATTGTTCTCATGGCTTTAGACCAAAGCGAAGTTGCCATACAGCATTAACAAAGATTCAGAAAACATTTACTGGAGCAAAATGGTTCATTGAAGGAGACATAAAAGGTTTCTTTGATGGAATTAACCATGATATACTTATTAGTATTCTTCAAGAACGAATTTCTGATGAACGATTCATTAGATTAATCAGAAAATTCTTAAGAGCAGGCTATGTTGAAGAATGGACTTTTTACAAAACCTATAGTGGAACACCACAAGGAGGAATTGTAAGTCCTATTCTTGCCAATATTTACCTAGATAAATTAGATAGGTATGTAAAGGATTATATAAAATGTTTTGATAAGGGAATTAAGAAAAAGCCCAACGAAGCGCGATTGAAACTTGATACAAAGAAGAAAATGGCAATGCAAAAACTTAAAGTTGTTAAAAATGAAAATGAGCGCCTTTGTGTAGTAAAACAACTCAAAGCTATTGATAAAGAAAGGTTATCCATTACAAGTAATGATGAAATGGATGATAGCTTTAAAAGAATGAAATATGTAAGATATGCAGATGATTTTATAATTGGTGTAATAGGAAGTAAAGAAGATAGTAAGAGGATTAAAGAAGATATTAAGAACTTTCTTGAGTCGAAACTAAAACTTGAACTGTCAGAAGAAAAAACTTTGATAACCCACACACAAAGAGCTGCAAAATTTCTTGGTTATGAAATTCTAGTGAATAAAAGTAATCTTGCTAAAAGAGACAAGATGGGAAGAATGATAAGATCTTTTAATAAAAAGGTATATCTGAAACTATCTATGGATACAATAAAAAAGAAACTACTTGATTTTGGGGTTCTGGAAATTAAAATGAACAAAGGGAAAGAGGTGTGGAAAGCAAGAGAACATCGCAAAAGTATCAATAATGATGATTTGGAAATTCTACAAAAGTTTAATTATACACTAAGAGGATTTCATAATTACTACGCGATAGCTAATAATAGCTCTCTACTACACTCTTTTAAGTATATAATGCAATATAGTATGTACAGAACCTTCGCAGGAAAGTACAAAACATCTGTTGCAAAAATTGCTCAGAAGTACAAGATAAATGGAGAGTTTACAATTAGTTATCTCAATAGAAAATCAGAGGTTAAAACACAGACTTTTTACAACGAAAATTTTAAAAGAAGGAGACCTGTAGAGAATACACAGCTTGACATAAAATCTATAATTTATCATGCTAACAGAACGAGTCTAATTGATAGACTTAAAGCTGAAAAGTGTGAGATATGTGGAGAACAAGGAGCTCTAGATATGCATCATGTTAGAAAACTCAAAAACTTAGATGGTAAAGGATATGCCGATAAGTTGATGATTGCAAGACGCAGAAAAACTATTGCTCTTTGTAGAAGCTGTCATCAAAAAACTCATGCAGGTAAGATGGACTGACTCTTTAATGGAGAGCCGGATACGCGGAGACGTGTAAGTCCGGTTCGGGGGCGAGCATTTGAAAACCTACCATAGAAATATGAAAAGGCGTTGGATGCTTAGCCTACTTATGATCATTGGTATAGTAGGATATTTTACAATCCCTACAGT
>NZ_BCMQ01000055.1 GCF_001485415.1 Myroides odoratimimus | reverse complement strand
CGCTTTCTTCTCTGCTACTTTCTGTCCATAAGTACTAATACCTACGAAAAGCAACATTGTCAATAAGCTTATTTTCAATAGCTGTTTTTTCATACTTGTTTTCTTAAGTCCTCTTTTATTAGAAGAAACGAGGAGCATTAATTGTACTACGACGGTTAAATAATTCGAATCTTAAGAAGATCTCGTGTGAACCTGAGTTATAACGTTGAAGCGCAGTAGTCTCAAAGTCATAAGAATATCCTACAAATAAATTATCATTTACCTGGAATCCTGCCAAGGCGCTCACTGAAGCATCCCAACGATAAGCCGCTCCTAAAGTAAACTTGTCATACATCAAAAAGTTAGCTGTCAAATCTACTTGTAATGGTGCACCACTTACTGCCTTAACTAAAGCGGCTGGCTTAAATAATAAGTTCTCACTCACATCGAATACATATCCTCCCATTAAATAGAAGTGCATCTTCTGACGCATCGTCGTGATATCATTATCATCGTAGCGATCTGTAGTCAAGAAGTTCGGAACTGATAACCCTACATAAGCTTTGTCAGAGTATAGATAAACCCCTGCTCCAATATTTGGATTAAACTTGTTGTTTAGATTCTCTTGGCTTACAGGATCAGTAGGATTGTGGATATTAAGCTTGGTATAATCAACACTTAATAGGTTAGCAGTCGCTTTTAACCCGAATGCTAATTTATAATCAGCATTTAAGTCAATAGCATAAGCTAAATCTACAGAGATATTATTCTCATCCATCGCTCCTAGTCGATCATTGGTAAAGTTCACTCCTAGTCCTAATCCACTTTCTCCAAGAGGTGTAGACACAGATACATTCGCTGTCTTAGGTGCTCCATCTAGTCCTACCCACTGTGTTCTGTACATCCCAAACACGTTCAGTGTTCCTCTACTACCTGCATAAGCAGGGTTGATCATATTAGCATTATACATATACTGTGTATACTGTGGATCTTGTTGAGCTTGCATTTGAGAAAAGCAGCCTAAGGCGAATAGGCTGATTCCGATTTTCTTTATGTTTTGTTGAATATTCATATATTCTCTTACTTATTGCTTTCTAAATGTAGGTAACCCGATTTCTTAATCATACGCGAACCGCTAGCGTCTTTATACTCATAACTCACGATGTAGAAATAAGTACCTGTAGGTAATTTCTCACCTTTATTTACAGTAACACGTCCATCAGAGTATCCTCTAAACACATTACCTGCACTGTCATAACTCTTCGTATCAAATACCTTAACTCCCCAACGGTTATAAATCTCTACTGTATTATTAGGGAATCTGTTGATATTATCTATGATGAAGTAATCATTCTTACCATCTCCATCAGGAGAAACAAGGTTGTAAATAACGATATCTCCGTCTAAGATTAAGTCTGTATTCACAGTAGCTAATGTAAAGAATCCGTACCCCTTCACACTAGTAGGTGTTGTGATCTCTTTTTTCTCCACATCCACTACTCCTCCTTCGTCTACCCAAAGCTGTTGCTTAGCATCCCAGCGTACGATGTGTAATTCTTTCTCTGGGTTCACTAATAACTCTTTAGGTGTCGTACGCTCATCCCAACTCAGTGTCAGCATGATGTCTCCTTTACTATTATCACTTCCTTTATCTACTGTCCAGTACTCGCGCTCATCTAGTAAGTTAATCACTCCTGACTTAGCACTACGCGCTCTAAAGAAGTTCTTATCATCTAAGTTATACTTTCCTTCATACGCATCCTTTACATGATCTGGAGCAGTGATTCTAGCATAACGGTATAGTCCTTTATCTCCTTTAGGATATTGGAACTCCTCATTACCTATCTTCTCTACATATCCTTCTGCGTGGCTTCTGTCTGTAGGCTTAAGTGCTTTCGCTCCTTGGTGGAAGGTTAGCATCCCTGCTAGTGAGTCTACCTTAATAATACCATCTTTAAAGTCTACACTACCTCTTACGTTAGCCTCGTTCTTTAGGTCAAAGGCCATATCTTTAGTAGAGTTGTCTAGTACTACATCAAAGAAATTAGAAGGTTGGCTTCCAGTGATATGCTGAGCTCCTTTTGCTTCTTCAAAAGGAGTGAACACAGCTTTAGAACCTTTGGCGTTAGTGCTGTGATCATAAATATTGTCATTGTTAAAGTTGCTGTAGTAATAAACCGTTCCATCATTCTTTACATACCCTTCTTTTGTATTGTCAAAATCATAGATAGTAGACATGACTCCTCCTTCGGCTATCGAAATCTTTCCTTGGTTTACCATTACTTGGTCTTTCTTAGCTTGCTGGGCTACTACTGTAGCTGGCAATGCTAAACCTAATAAAGCAACTGATTTATATAATTTTCTTGATTTCATAGTTTTTATTTTATAATTAATTAGCTACTGCTTGATTTAACAACATCGGATTAGTAACAGCAGAACAATCATTTACTTTGATCTCAAACTCATTTGATGTGTCTGAACATTGATTGTTAGTTACATTTAATCGAATGCGTAAACCATTTAATTCTTTACTAGCATGACTAACTTTAATTGTTTTTCCCTCAAGAATAATTCTATTTGAAAAAGTAGTATTATCTAATTCTTTCCAATTTGTTGTTCCAGTTGTAGTGTATTCCCATTTATAATTTGAAACATTTGTAGTTATAGATACTTTAGCAGAGTCAAAGTTTTCACAAATCACAATATTGTCAATATCCTTACTTACCTCTGGCAAGGCATTAATCACAATAGTAAATTCTTTTTTAGGACCTATACATCCATCTTTTCCCTCTGCTACAAAATATTTATAAGTACCTACAGCAGTTGGACTAGGAACATCTGATAATTCAACTTGATTACTATCAAAATAAACCAATTCATAACCTTTATCTTTTCCTGTAGCAGATAACTCATTTTCTAATACTAAAGGCTCTCCAAAACATAACTCTGTATTCTTAGCAATAGGTGAAGTAGTTACTTTTTCAATACTGATTTCTAACCTAGCATAACAACCATCCTCCATATCTGGTACCATCACATAATACATTTTTCTACTGCCATCACTGTTAACTGAAAAATCTCCAGTTACTAAACCATCATTAGATGTATAACTTGTCGGTACTTTACTATAAAACTTAGCTCCAGGAGGATATATATTTATAATTTCACTTCTATCAAATCCTGTTGTTGGTACAGAACAAAAAGCCTTAAATTGCATAATTCCATCTTCTACAGGAGGGTTACAGTTTTGCAAGAAGTCTGTTGTAACACTTATCTTAGAAATAAAATCATCATAAACAGGACCTGCACAAACTCCGTTTCCATAATCTCTCACTAAGTCTGAGTTTACCTTTGATTTTGATGTAGCTCCTTCTCCTGATATTTTACCATTGATCTTTACATCTAATCCACACACATTGGTAGATAACAATACACAATTATCAGATACTCTAAATCTATATTTTAATTGCGCTAACAGCTTTTCTTTTGTTGTATCTAAAGGTAAATTTCCAATATCCCAAACAATTTTACCCCCTGCTGTAACACTTGGATCATTTGTACCTCCAGTAGGGGGTACCCAAGTAACACTTCCTGATGCATCTAGATCTGGCACTATCTCCGCATCTAAGAAATGTAGATTAAAAGGTACAGGTATTTCAATTTTAGAATTATTAACTGCTTCTGTTCCTTTGTTATAAACATCTAGCTCAAATTCAAACTCTTGCCCAGGAGTGATTGTTCCATTATTTAATGGTTTTACACCTCCATAATTAGTTGCTTTATTCTCTCCTACTACATCAGGAACATAAGCATCTACAGCAAACACTATATTAAATATGATGTATGTATCTTGATTTGATCCATATGAAAATGAAGTTGATGACTGATTATTTCCTATGATTTGATTACTAGTATTATTTAACTCAAACATAGAAATATCCATTCCTGTATTATTGATTAAGTTTGGATTTCTTGGGTTTCCTCCTGTATGAATTGAAGAATTAAAAAAGTTATTAGTAGAGTTACCTCCATGGCTTAAGTCTTGATAGCTATTAGAATTTCTTTTTTGAATCTTAAAATAGTCCCCAGAGATATCCTCATCTCCTTCACCCGCCATCATTCCAATTTTTACATTTACATCTCCATTTTGGGTAGCTCTAAAACCACTCACTGGTAAAATAGCTGCACCTGTTCTTTTAACCATATAACCATAACCATCAAAAACAGTAATATCTCTCCACTTCATCGAAGTGTTTTTATAAATAACAACCATTCCCCATCCTCCATAGAATCCAGTTCCTCCTCCTTTCCCTTCTTTTAAGGCAATGTCAGCCACAAAATAATTTGAAGCCCCATGTTCACGAACATAATCAGTTACATCAGCATAAGCCGCATACATAGCTCCTTCTGATGTAGAGGGGTAATATATATCAGTATCTTTTGCTGTTATTTGTATATATGATTGGTTTTTAGCTTTTAACTTAACTTTACGTTTATCCAATCCGTCGAAAGTCAATGGACTATTTGTATTCCTAACATCTATATCATGAGCACGTCCCGTCCAATATAAGCCTGCATATACAATTTCAGTACATTCACCACCTGGTAGAATTAGTTCTGCAGAAGATGAATTTATCGTATTTCGATCATTGTCAATGTCTACATAGATCATCTCATTATTATTTCCCCCTTGCTTTCCACTATTTGCATAATTTTTTAAAGTAAGGTTAGTATTACCAATCATGGTAAAATCTCCTTGCAGATTATAATTCTTTACATTAGTATAAGGCATTGGAGCCTTCGGTGACTCACGTGGTTTAAAATCTTTTACAACTTGTGCATACCCCAAGTTACTTCCTAGTACTAAAAAACTTAATAATAAGAGAGTTGATAGATAAGCACTTATTTTTTTTGAATATTTTTTCATAGCTTTTCCATTAACTTGGTTGATCCATTGTTGAATACAGAATTTCAACATCTTGTTTTTCGTTTAACTTTTGTAATAAATCAATAAACTCTGTTTGAATTAACTCTTTATCTAATTCTCGATATGATCTAATGTAGATGTATTTAAGACTTTCTAATTGAATAATTAAATCTTTGGGAACAACAATTTGCTGCTTTCCATCCCATTTAATATTTATTAAAATAACCTCTTTTAATTTATCTTTATAAACATTGCTTAAACCAATAAAGTCACTAGTGTCTTCAATAGACATTTCAACTATCTCTTTAGAGTTTCCTTGGTGAATTTTAGCTTGCTTATCAAATGCTATAAACATAGAGGTTGGTGCACCATTAGCTAGGTAATTAAGATCATTAGCTTGTGAATCAGTTAATTTAATAAGTTTCTGATTGTATTCGAAAATAGCACTTTGTGCTTGTGCTTTGATTCCAAAGCACAAGCCAAAAGCTATTATTATATATAAAATATTATTTTTCATAATTAATTATCTTCATTAACAGAGAATACAATGTTTATAAAGCTTCCTATATTTACATTAGCGGTATCATTTACTTTATATGTCATTAATCCTTCTGCATTAATACTTACAATAGTAAATACTCCTTCTGTTGCATAAGTCACATGAAAACCTAGCTCTGATGCAGGTAAAACTGGTAAAGCTGATGCTCCAGTACTACTCATTACAGGGCTTCCAAATTGTTTCTTATAAATAGCATACATATCTATTGTACCTGTACGAGTTGTATTATTATATGTAACGCCTTCTTGTTGGGCTTGACTCTCTGCTGTAGGAACCATTACTGAAGGCATATAGAAGAACTTAGGCATCGCTGCTTTTAAAGCTTTTATAACGTCTCCGTTTTTATCTACTGCTAATAAATGCTGAGTAACCCCTTCACTTTCATTAACTGCTTGCGTTTTTTTCTTATCAAGCCCAGTTAAAGCAAGCGTATTATCAGTAGTAGTATTAATAGCTGTTTTTTTAGTTAATAAACCTCCTAATTGGATATTAGTATCTGCTTTAGTAAGTCCATTATTAGCTGTAACTATCTCCCCTACATCAGTCTGGTTTTTCCAAGTAGGAACTCCTGTATTATCTGTAACCAATACTTGATTATTACCTGCATTAGCTATGTCTTCTGGTTTTATCGTTCCGTTTTGGATATGATCTGTTGTAATTTTATTATTAGCAATATTTAGTTTGACATCAGTTAATAATGATTTAGTAGCTGTTGTTGCTATTGCATTACTATCAGTACCTATAACAATTACACCATCTGTTGTTAATGTTTTAGCATCAACTACCTTATCAACTGTTACATCTGGTGTGCCTGGAATCCAAGCTTGTGTTGTTTGGTCATAAATTAAGGTTTGTGCATTAGAAGGTTTAGTATCACTAACTGGCGTACCTTGGATAGCTTGTACTACTGTTTTACCTTCTTTTAGTACAGCATCTCCTTCTAAAATTAACTCTGCCTCTTCTCCATTAACAGAACTTACTATAGCTGTTTCCCTAGTTACAAGGGTATTAGAAGTAGCAGACTTTTTATTAACCCACTTAGTTGTAGCTGTATCTCCTGTTCCTTCTGTTACTAAAATTTGTCCATCTGTTCCTGGTTTAATTTTGTCAGTCGTAATTCCTTTATCTGCAATTTGGATACCGGCATCAGCTAATAACTTATCAGTTCCATTTGCTCCTGTTACAAACTCAAGTCCTCCTGCTAACGATAAATCACCTTTTGTATTATCTACTGTAGTTTTTAACTCTTCTAATGCCTCTTGTACATTTGTTGATGTAAAACCATTAGAGCTGTTGT
>NZ_BCMQ01000054.1 GCF_001485415.1 Myroides odoratimimus | reverse complement strand
ATCGGTTACCCGATGACAGATTAGCAATCTGCTCCGTTACCACTCCGGCACCTCTCCGTTGCTTAGATCATTACTTCTCTAATGCGGTGCAAACATACTACGAGTTTTTGAGTTCTGCAAATTTCGAGAATATAAAAAAGTTAGTATTTCTATCTTTTCCTTCAACCAAAATCATATTTAATTATAAATGAGCAAAGTACTTTAAAAATATTTTTTAAATATTTTTAAATAAACAATCAGTTAGATTACATCATTCTTTAAAATAGAACTCTTTTCTAGTGTTCAACTCTCTTTACTCCCATCAACTCTCACCTTATATTCTTCATTTATCATAAATCTCATAGTACTTCATCAGTCTAACAATAACGAATCTAAATAACCTCTATGCAATAAATAATGAAAATAAATTGTATATTTGTTATCAGAGTGTTCAGTTCACCACTACTATCTTTATGATATTAGTAATTGCGATTGAACATCTAAGTATAGATCATATTTAATAAATATAAAAACTATACACGCTAACTAATTCAATTAATCATTTGAAGTCAGGTAAGTCTCTTATCTGACTTTTTTTGTTTTTACTCTAATACATCAGATATAAATTCTCTCATCTAGCTATACATTAACCTACCATCACCATACCGACATTCCACTTACATGGAGAGCCCTATTAGCTGTGTTGTCCTATACCTAGTTTGTCTTAGGCTTCATAATTAAGTTTAGTTTGAGTTATTGACTTTTGATTGACTATAAAGTACTTTTTATTAAATACGTTTTCCTTCTTGATTAAGGAATTACTACTTTTGTTATTTACTATTTTAGATGCCATGGAGAATATAAAAGAACATTGGGAAGGTGTATATAAAACTAAAACACCAGATCAGGTAAGTTGGACACAAGTAAAACCGATTAATTCACTTCGTTTAATAGAGAATAGTAATATCTCTAAAGACGCTAAGATTATCGATATTGGTGGTGGAGATAGTAATTTAGTTGATTACTTACTAGAAGAAGGATATACGAATATCACAGTGTTAGACATCTCTGGAGAAGCACTAGAACGTGCGAAGAAGAGATTAGGTAACAAGGCTCATCAAGTAAAGTGGATAGAAAGTAATATCACTACCTTTACCCCTACTGAGCAATACGATGTGTGGCATGACCGTGCGGTATTTCACTTTTTGACAGTTGAAGAAACACAAGCTTATACACAGTTAGTTACTAAGGCAGTAAAAGAAAATCTTATTATCGCTACGTTCTCTAAACAAGGACCTCTGAAGTGTAGTGGATTAGAGATTATCCAATACAACGCAGAAGATTTGAACGAACTTTTTAAAGAGTCTTTTACACTAAAAGACAGCTTTTATGAAGATCATATTACACCATTTGACACCAAGCAGAACTTTGTGTACTGCCATTTTAAAAAGAATAAATAATAACAAATATGGGATTTAGTAGAGATATCCAATTTTCTTCTGATAGACTATCTTACCTAGTAGTAAACGATAGCTTTAAAGAAGATATTTTTCGTGAGTTAACACCTACAGTAGCTAAGTTTTTACCTTTTATACCAACAGGTAAAATCGAAGACACACAGGGTTTTATTGATTATAGCTTAGGTGTATTAGACCAAGGTACTGATATCACTTTAGTAGCAGTAGATAAAGAGACAAAAGAGTTTATCGGATGTTGTGGTATACACGATGTGAATGAAGAGTCTATCTCTCTTGGTATCTGGTTAAAAGAATCTGCTTTTGGCAAAGGATACGGACAAGAACTTATCACTGCATTAGAAACTTATGTAAACGAAAACCTTACAGTGGACTATCTAATCTATAACGTAGAGAAGAATAACCATGGAAGTATTAAAATAGCTGAGAAATTAGGTTATGTTTACCATAGTGATTTCGTGAGAAACATCAGTGAAGAGAAGATACTTAATATGCTTCAGTACCGCAAGGACAATAAAAAGAAGTAATAAATAAGAAATTAAAAAGTTCAAAGAGCACAGTGTTTTTTGAACTTTTTTTCAATAATTGAATACAATATAGATTATGCGTTATAAAATAACAGAATTAGAACAGATTGACTTTAATACCATTCCTTGGGAATTTTTAGTACACTATAACGGACGTGCAGATGACTTGCCACCGTTGCTAGATCAAGCCATCAGCAGTGATATCAGAGATAGTAGATATGCTCTTTTTTCTTTAGCGAATAATATAGAACACAAAGGTGGAGTGATTACCACTACTCCTATTGTATTGATACGCTTATTTCAGTTATTTAAAGAAACGCCTTATAATCAAGACATGTTATTACGCGTTATCCTAAAAGTTGCTAAGGCAATAGGCTTTCAATGGGAGCTTTTTAGAGACAGCAACGAATTTGATAACATCCCTCCTATCCAAGAGCTATATAGTACCCAATCTTCTTTCTTATGGCCTGAATTCGAAACAAGGGAGCAGGATGCTATGATATGGGCTGCTACAGATATGCAAAAAGTCTTTGACTATGCGTGGTATTATACAAAAGAGGTCTTATGTGCTTATCAGCCCGTCTTAGAACAATTAGTAGCACGTGATGACATAGAACAAGGGCTGATATACGACATACTCACTGTAGTTAAAATGGTGAAGGATCAACAGAGAAATATCATTTCTCTTGATAAGACGTGGACTAGTGAACACCTAAAATACGTTATCGTAGAAGATACCTATCTCGAAGACTTTTTAACTAATCTAACACCTGAAATCACGAGATTCTTAAGCTTTGACGCTAATGGTAATCAACCTTTACTAAAAGAATACATCAGACGCTCGCGCATCGAAATAACCAATGGTACAGCCTTAGTATTAGTGCTATTAGACAAAGAAACCAATGAGTTTATCGGAAGCTGTGGATTAAGCGATATCAATGAAGAATCTGTTGAAATAGGTCTTTGGATTAAAGCCTCTAAACAAGGGAAAGGATATGGTACAGAGGTTACTAAAAAACTGATAGAGATAACCAAGTCAGAGATCAATACCTCATCTATACTTTATGCAGTAGAGAAAGGTAATGAGGCAAGTATAAACATTCCTAATAAATTTGGTTTTATCCATGCGTATGACTTTATTATAGAGCCAAGTCCTCTAAAAAACAGAATGAGAGAGATGCAACAATTCATTTTAACGTTATAACCTCATGGATACCTCACTACCAATTACTTATTCGATTAGCAAAGGCAAATTTTTCTTGTACCTCATCGGAGCTTTATTACTTGTAGCAGCAGGAGTACTTGTATTCTATAACTGTTTATATCACAAGGGAAGGTATTTCTTAGGTTCTATAGAACTGACTTATGCTATAGCTGTATTGGCTATAGTATTCTTTGGATATGCTTCCATAATGTTTATTAGTAAATTATTTAGTAATAAACCAGGCATTGTCATTAATGAACAAGGGGTACTTGAGAATGCCACTGCTGTTGTCAATGGGTTAATTCCTTGGCAGGATATTACGTCTGTTGAACTCTATAAAATGCAGAGTCAGAAGTTTGTATTGATCTATGTGAAAAATCCTGAAGAATATATCACCAGACAAAAGAATATGATCAAGAAGAAATCAATGCAGGCTAACTTAAAAACACATGGTACTTCTATATTCATTAATACCAATATGCTTAACGTATCAGATGTAGAATTGGCGATTGCTATTCAACAACAACTAGATAAGAATACGCTTAAATAAACTACCATGGCAAGACCTACTAATAAAACAGAATTAATAACACTGTCTGATGATTTGTTTAATAAACTTATGTCTACGATTGAATCTTTAGACAACCAACGTTTAAACGACAATTTTACAGAAGAGAGTCTCAACAAAAATGTGAGAGATGTACTTATGCACCTGTACGAATGGCACAATATGTTTATGTCTTGGTATCAAGTAGGTATGTCAGGAAATAAGCCAATTATGCCTGCTGAGGGGTATACCTGGAAGACTACTCCTGAATTAAATATTGCTATTAATCAGAAGTATCAGAATATAGCTGTACTAGACAGTATTCAAAAGATTAAAGAATCTCATAACGCTGTACTTCAAATCATTCAACAGCATAGTAACGAAGAATTATTCGAGAAGAAAAGATATCATTGGACAGGAAGCACCTCATTAGGAGCCTATCTTGTATCTGCTACTTCTAGCCATTATGACTGGGCATTAAAGTTCCTGAAGAAAAATGGTATTAAATAATACTACTCTAAAGCATTGCGAAAACTCATAAACTTCTTCACTTTATTCTGATAAGCAGCTGTTCGCTTAGGATAATTCAGCTCTATCACCTCGCTAATTAGCTTCAGATCCTCTTTATACTGCTGTCCTAATAACATCAAAATATCCATCGCAAAAGCTTCTGAGGCTACTTTAGAATCATTAGACAGCCACAGTAGAGAGACATCTACTAGTTTTTTTTCTTGAACAGAAGTACAGACTAGCTTTTTACTTTTGGCTATCAACCAACATATACGACTTATTAGGCGTTTACTTGATTCATTAGTAATGAACTCTACATTATCTATAAAAGTGTCTAAATAAGGCTCTAAACGCAATATATCCCTATCTAGAATATCTTGTAGCAATACAGTAGACATCACATGGATAGCATCATCGTATTCGAAGCTATATTTCAGCAAGAACTTTAATACCTCCTCATCACCACCAATAACTGCTAAAGTGTCTACACGACTCTTAACGTGTATATCTGTTTCTAATACGATCTGATAAAGTTCTTTATGTGTCATTCTTACTCTTGTAGATATCCAAATATATAAAAAAAGCCCTAGTATTATTTACTAGAGCTTTCTTACTTTTATTTAAAAACTGATTATTCTAATACAGGGATGATATGTTCCCAGTTTAACTGTTTAGCATAGTCTATTGGAGTTTTACCTTCACTATTTGGTTCGTTCTTATTAGCTCCTTTTGCTAATAATACCTCAACACTTGTAAGGTTACCTGAGATAACCTCTTTGTGTAAGAACGTGTATCCAGCCTCATCCTTATTCGTTACCTCATCAGGGTTCTCATCTAAGAATTTCTCTAAACTCTCTTTCATATTCTTACTCATAGGGTGTTCTATAAGGTTCTCAGGATGTTCTTTTTGTTCATAAACATAAACCACATCATTAAAATCTCCGAACTCTAATCCCCAAGCAGCATCGTGCTCTGCTCTCTCTTCTTCAGTCATCACAGAACGCATAACCTGCACAGTAAAACCTCCAAAAGCTTTACCTTGACTAATAAACATCCAATCACTGATTTGATCAAGAGTTACTCCTATTTGCTCTCCTTCTTCTATATTCGTAAGCATATTAGGCTGATTTAATAGCTCTCCATAGATAATATCTCCATCGAAGTCTACATCACCTATCCACATATGCTCTACTACAGGCTCTTCTTCACCTTCTACCTCTTGTGTAAAAGCCACTTTAACACTTGCCATATCAAAAGCAGGTACTATTCTTCTATATTCCCAAGACAACTCTCTCCAAAAGTATTTGAAGGTATCTTGAGCTTTCTTATATGCCTCTATTAAGATAGGGTCATCTCCTTTTGCATAAAAAATCGGGTTCTCTTTTTCCATAATAAGTGTTTTATATTTTAATCAAATAGACTACTTAAACTCTAATAACCTACTGTGCAAAAATACTTATCTCTTTTACATATTCAAGCTTAGATTCAACTAATAAATGCAACAGCATTTAAAAAACGGCGGAGAACATTTGCTCCATGGAGCAAATGTTCTCCGCCGTTGGCGAAAAAAAACATCTACTTTTGAGGTTCCTACACACCCAAAAAGATGTCACATTTAACGTTAGAACAAAGATATAAAATAGAAGCATATAAAAAGGCAGGTAAATCACTTACTGAAATTGCTTGTTATATAGGCAAAGACAAGTCTGTTGTTAGCAGAGAGCTTAAGCGCAATTCAGACGAAAGAAATGGTGTTTATAAAGCTAATCTTGGACAAAGAAAGACAGCTCAACGACACAAAGAAAAACGCAAGAGAATACGCTTAACTGAAAACGTAAAAACAACTATTATAGACTATCTTAATCAAGATTATAGTCCAGAACAAATAGTAGGTAGAAGTAAACTTGAAGCAAAAGAAATGGTCTCTGTTGAATGTATTTATCAATTCATTTGGCAGAACAAAAAACAAGGAGGAAAGCTTTATAAGCATCTTAGAACTAAAGGTAAAAAATATAGAAAAAGAGGTGCATGCAAAGACAGTAGAGGCTTGATAAGTAATAGAGTAGATATTGAAAAAAGACCTAGTATAGTTGATGATAAATATAGAATAGGTGATCTTGAAATAGATTTAGTAATAGGGAAAAATCATCGTGGAGCACTGCTTACTATAAACGATAGAGCTACAGGGGTTTTATGGATGGGAAAGATAGAATCAAAGGAAGCTCACGTTGTAGAAGCTAAAATTATAGAACTCTTAAAAGACTTCAAACCGTTACTTCATACTATGACTTCTGATAACGGAAAAGAGTTTGCAAACCATCAAAATATAGCTAACACTCTAGAGCTTGATTACTACTTCGCAAAGCCTTATCACAGTTGGGAAAGAGGAGCTAATGAAAATTTAAATGGATTAGTAAGACAATATTTCCCTAAAATGACTAATTTCGATTTAATTACACAAGCAGCAATTGACAAGGCTGTAAATATTTTAAACAACAGACCAAGAAAGAGATTTGGTTTTAAATCGCCTAACGAAATTTTTACAGAAAAATTAAACCTAATGGTTACTGTTGCATTTAATACTTGAATCCACC
>NZ_BCMQ01000052.1 GCF_001485415.1 Myroides odoratimimus | reverse complement strand
AACCACTATGGACTGAAAGTCCATAGTTTGTTAAAGCAGACTAAAGTCTGCCTGGGTGGAGCTACTTACTCAAGTATAAAGTTACCTCCGTTATCATTTGATTTACGATGGTGTTCAAGATATTGATTTAGCATTTCATCAGTAATATTTCCTGTACTCCAACAACCAAAGCCTATTGCCCAAAAGTGACGTCCCCAGTATCTGTGCTTCAACTCAGGAAATTCTATTTGGAGTTTCCTTGAGGTACGACCCTTGAAGAGTTTGACAATATTGCTTATGTTTTGAGATGGTCGATATTCTATATGAAGATGAACATGGTCCTTTGATACTACACCTTTTAAAATTTGAATATCTTCTGCTTCACAAATCTGAATGATCAGACTACGACAACGTATCTGAATATCTCCTTCCAATACTGGATAACGATATTTAGTCACCCATACTATATGGGCAGTTAAACGTGATACACTATGTCCTCCGGTTCGTTGATATTCCATATATCAAAGATAAACATTTTTAGAAGCTGAAAGCTAAATGCACTAAAGTGCATAGTTTTAACTACAGTCTGCAACCAATAAAAAGTATTCTTTACTAAAAAAGGCTATCATTATTCTGATAGCCTTTCCTATTTATTCTTTATTATCTACGAAGTCTTGTAAATAACTAAATCTATCTGTTAGTTTACCACCTTTAGTAATAGTAGCTCTTTCTAGTATTTTATCTTTATCTCCATTAAAGAAGGCAGGTAATACTTGTTCTACAAATACTTCACCAAATCCTTCACTAGCATCTTTTGGTAATTCACAAGGCAAATTATCAATAGCCATCACTGTTATTGCTGCAGGATGGTCAAATTCTACTTCTGTACCTTTCCCTGGATGATATCCATAGAATGGCTCTGCTATAGTAGATGCTTTCAATGTAGAGGCTATAGGGCCATGATCTACATCGCATGAGATATCACCAATTACTTTAATTTGATTAAAAGGAGAATTTAGCATCTCTTTTGTCAAGATAACAGGAGCTCCTTTTTTAAAGAAGTGCCCAGTCATCAGGATATCTGCTACACGAGTAAATCTCTCGAAGTCACTAGTGTATAGTTCAGGATGGTTATAAAAATCTTGTTTGTTTCCTTCAGTCCCATCTATTCTTTTGTAATAGTCTTCAACACCTATCTGTGTGTATACAGGTCTATCATATTTTTGGGTTAAGAAGTGTTCTTTAGAAACCTTCTTCATTTTCATCCCGTCTAGTATTTCCATAATACCATGTGCTACCTTTCCAGTTCCAGTTACGACTATCTTAATAGGAGGGAAGTACTGTTTTTTTAATCGATAGATTAAATCTTCTTTGTGAAGTAAGGTTTCAGCCTTGGCTAATTCGAATAATTCATATTTTAACCCAAAGCCTCTTAGTGTATTGTATGCACCTACTATACCTGCATATCTACCAAAGCCAATAATCCTAGTGTTTTTTCCGTCTACAAATGTCTCGTGATCCATTAATGTAATGTTCTTTTCTAAACAAGCTTGTAAGAGCTTGCGATTATGTTCTTGTTTTTTTATTGTGTGCGAAAAAAAGACATAAGTTTTATTTGGTATAAGGTAATCAACAGGAATTTCTTTTACCCCAAGGAGAAGATCACAGTCTGTCATATCACTTGATAGTTCTAATCCTTCAGAAGCATAGTTTTCATCTTTAAAAATTCTAATGTCTGAATGTTCTATCTTAATAGACAGCTCGTTATATTTGTCTAAAGCTTTTTTTACCTGCTTAGGACAAAGCACAACTCTCCTATCAGGAGGCGATTTACGCTCCTTAATAATTCCTAATTTCATAATTTGTTTGTTTGTTTTTTGGTTGGTTTTTCAAATATAGAATTATTTCGGACTCACACAACTATTTTGAATCATAATTTTAGAATTATATACAGTTTTTAATAAGTATTGACGAATAAAATACAGTATATGAACATTCTAAGAGGAAGAAATAGTATTTGTTTGATTTTTTAAAAATAAATTGTACTTTTGCATTTCATTGCTAACTAAGGCAATCATTGGGGTCGATCGGTATTGACAGCGAGTGGAATTAGTTAGTAAGCACGTCGAGCGTTGTTAGATTGCTCGTAAATATCATCTAACGAACTTTTTAAACGGCGAAAATAACTACGCTTTAGCTGCTTAATCTGAATTATAGTAAGATTGCCTTTAGTTTCCACCAGGTGGAAGAGCTGAATTCTCCTAAAGAGCCTTGGTTTATGGCGCTTTGTTAAGGGGAACCGTAAAGTAAACCTAGAGATGTCTATTGTTTCGCTAGCATTTCGAAATCTTAGAAACTAAGCTTTTGGTGGCTGTTTTTTGCCAAGCCAACGGTCGAAAATCTAATAAAAAACTAAGCGTGTAGAAAGCTTCCTGATTGCTTGTTTGGACCCGAGTTCGATTCTCGGCGACTCCACAGAAAAAAGCCTAACTATTTACTTTTAAATAGTTAGGCTTTTTTTGTATTCAATAGATACTAAAAACTGTATTTTAGATATTAGATTTATTTTAAATGTTTAACCAATTTTATTAAAAGATATCATATTTGAATTACTTATAAACTTAAAGAGTTTCGGATATAGAATGATGAATTGTTTAAACTAGTACCTAAAGATTATACAATACTATTTTATAAGATCAGAAATTAGATTGAACTTATTTTTTCTTACAGAGTTAGTATAATTTAAGCTCATTAAAAAGTATGTATGATTTAATGTTCAAGTTAAGTTTGTATCATTATTATGAATTATATTTTTTACAACTATCATACTTGATACATGATCTTTTTCTGATATGGATTATTTTTAGTTAATAGATGTTGTATATAGTCACTTTTAGTACATTCTATAACGTTTCAATTTATTAGGATCATCTGATTGTGTAGTTACAAGTAGATAGAGATATGTTAAAAAATTAAATTAACATTATTTACACTTTTATAGTTTTTTCCTTATTTCAATGTGGTTTTATTTTAAGGATTTATTCTATTAAATATATAATGTTTTTTTAATCTACTTTTTTAAGATATTTATAAGGAAAAATATGTGTATATAAAATATTTAATTCATTAAATGCGATTATTCTTAATGTTTTTTGTGTAAAATTCACATACTTTGTAGTGCTATTAAAAAGAGATTTTATGAAAAACGAACTTATATTTTTTAAGACTAGATTTAGTTTGATTTTTATAAATTTAGTTTATTCACTAGCTGCTTTATCTATTGGTTTATTTAAACTTATAAAACAAGACAGCAAGTTTAGTTTCTTACCTTTTATTTCTCTTTTCATTATACTAAATGTTTATGCTAAGAAAAATAAGAATGTGTTTGGACATGAAGTTAAAATGCTCTTAATATTAAATGCACTTGTTTGTTTTACTTTTTTTTTAAACTTTCAACCATGGTTAGAATTTACTGTTTTTATATTTTATACAGTAATCTTTAGTTTATTTGTTTTGATTAATAAAGCTAATATTCTCAATCTTTTTATTGGTTTTAGAGAGTTATTAAATGTTGTTTTCTTCTTGTTTACTCTTAAAGTAATTTTTTTAGTTTCTCAAGTCTTTATACTTAAATATTATATTGAAGACTTAGAAGTATTTGCTGCTAAATCATCAATTTTAATTGAGATTATAGCTTTTACAGTATTTATTATTAGCATTTTAATCTATTTTATTTCGTATAAAAAAGAAAATAATTCAACAAGAGTATTTTAATGTAGGTTATCTATTAAAAAATAAGATTAGTTACAATAATTTATTATATGTTTTATTTTATATTCCTTGTTATAGCTGTTGTTTATATTGTTTTGATAAAGAGAATTAAACTCTTTGTCCAATATGAAAAAAGATTAGTAGAAGTTAGCATTTTATTGTCTATTAACTTTTTGGTTGGGCTACTTTACAATTATCTTTCTACAGCTGAATTCTTTTGTATATCCATTTTATTAAATTTATTTAATGGACCTATTTTTTTCTATGTACTATTTGATAGATCAAAGTACTTGTTTTATTTACAATACATTGTCAGCTTATTATCATTTATCTATATTATTGGCTATTCCTATTATATAAGTGAAGAGATAGAACAGATAAAGATATTTAATTATTACAGTGCTATTGTTAGTGTTATTCTTGGAGTTTTATATGTTTTAGTATGTTACTATCTTCTTGTGCAGACTTCTGCACTTATAAGAAATGAGAGTATTATAGTTGTTTTTCTCATAGTTTTCTTTTTTGAATCTATTATGATGTTACCAGATTTTAAAGAAAGAGGTTTTGATATAAACCCTTTGTTTATTTATCTAGGTTGTACTTTAATTCTTATTATTTCTAATTGTATCTATTTAATAGGTAAACTATTAAATATAAAAGTAAAGAATACTAATAAACTACTAAGCTTACAGCCTTCTACTATAGACTTAAAGATTAGTGTAGTGGAAGTAGAATATGAATGTGTTGATATAGATGAGGAAAAAGAGGGAATTGTAGAAACTGTAAAAGAGGAAGATGTGACTGAAGAGAATAAAGAAGATGATTTTCAATATATAAGTTTAGTATTAAATGAAAAACTGATTGAAAATCGTTTATTTTTAGATCCTAATTTAAGTTTAAATAGGCTATCTAAGGTCACTAATATTCCTAAGACTAGACTATCTTCTTTTTTTAAAAGTAGTGAGGCCTCTAATTTTAATCAGTATATAAATCGTATTAGGATTGAATATGCTGTTATTACTTTACATGATTATAATCATGAGGAATTGAGTATAGAGAAATGGGCTTTGCTATCAGGTTTTAACTCAAGAGTAACATTTTATAGGTCTTTTGTAAATGTTTATGGTTTTCCTCCTTCAGAGTTATTGAAGAAATAAACTACAATTTAGAATAGTTTGAAGTTTAATCTTTGTTTTTTTGATAAAATAGTACTTGAATTTTGTTTCAAATTCTAATAAAATTGTTTCAAAATGAAATATTATTAAATAATAATTATTTTATATCGATTTAATAATACCTATTATGTCCTTTTTTACTTAGGTATTTTGTGCTATCGATTTTGTTTTACTTACATATCTTGATATACTCTAAGCCCTATTTTATCTGATTTCAACTAATTAATTTTATAATATTAATAAAGTATCATAAAAAAACAGGTGTGTTAAATATGCGATACAACTCTTTGTTAGTCACGTATTGCGATTATTATATACCGTATTTAACGTTGAGTAATAGTAGTTTTGACTATGTTTTTTTTAAAAGGATATTTCATAAAGTATCTATAATCAATATTAAAATATATGAAAAAGAGATTACTCCCTGTTGCACTTTTATTGGGAACTTTTGCTACTAATGCCCAAGTAGGAATTGGTACAGCAACTCCTAATAAATCTGCAGAATTATTAATTGAATCAAAAGACCGTGGTTTATTAATTCCTAATGTTGCATTGGAAAGCACAAAGGATAAGGTTACAATTAGAAATGGCAATGTGCAAAGTTTATTAGTCTATGCGACAAAAAAACAAGGCGATATTACTCCAGGTTACTACTATTGGGATATAGATAAATGGTCACGCTTAACAGCTGATAAAGATATTCCACAAATTGTAGTAAACAATTTTGAAGAAATTGTAAATATGGATGGTGATAAGGTAAAAAATATCATCAAAAATATTATAAAAAACACTGAAGGTAATGTTATTTATGAAGGAGATAAGTTTTATACCTATGTAAAAGATGGAGACAAAATTATCAAACAAGAAATCAAAGAGAAATTAACTACAATAGTACATGACGAAAAAACTGGAGACTATATTTATTATAATGAAAATTCAGTAGATCGCAATGGAAATATTATTGGAGAAGGAGTTCGTATAAAAATAAAAGAAACAGTTATTAATAAGTTTGGTGATATTATTAATAATAAAACTGTTCAAGAACATATCACAAATTATTTAGATGGAACGTATGTAGGAGGAAATGTTTATTATGATGGTGATAAACTTACATATGTAACTAAAGAAGGAGAAAGGAAAGAAGTTTCTATTAAAGAAGTAATTACTGCAAATGAGAGTAAAACTGCGATTATTACTGTAGCTAATAAGCAGTATTATGTTTCAGAAGAATACTTGATTGCTAATAATGATATTATTCCTTCTAATGTTGATCCTTTAAATTTATCTAAAGGAATTTATGCTATTGATGTTGTTGGAGGCGTAATTAATAATTTTGAAGAGATAGTTACTAAAGGACCTATTACAGTAGATGGTCGTACCTTTAATACAATCAATGATTATATCAAGTATATCACAGAGAGTAAAGGAGGGTTTACTAAGATTGTTTATGATCAAACAACAGGTGATGTTATTTTCCAAGAGTGGAATGAAGTAACTCAGAAGTTTGAGAATGTTGATAATTCAAAGTTCAGCACTATTGTTAAGGGAAATGAGACTATAACTACTTTAGTGGACAATCAAGATGGAACTTACACCTACACAAGTGAAGACGGAACCACTACACTTGTAGATATTCCATCAAGTGTTGTAAATCAATTTGAAACAATTGTAAAACAACCAGTAGAAGTAGATGGTCGTACCTTTAATACAATCAATGATTATATCAAGTATGTCACAGAGAGTAAAGGAGGGTTTACTAAGATTGTTTATGACCAAACAACAGGTGATGTTATTTTCCAAGAGTGGAATAAAGTAACTCAGAAGTTTGAGAATGTTGATAATTCAAAGTTCAGTACTATTGTTAAGGGGAATGAGACTATAACTTTATTAGTTCCAAATACCAATGGAACCTTTACTTATTATAACGAGAGTCAAATCGGTGCTGATGGTCAACCAAAATTAGGAGAGACAGGAGTAACAATTGATCCAAAAGAAGTATCTGTATCCTTAAATACAACTACAAATAAATATGAGTTTAAAAACTCACAAGGAGATGTTATAGGAGAGATTGATGCAAATGCAAATGCAATTGTTTATAATGATAATACTACAAATCTTGGAGTAACAAATGTTCAAGAAGCTATAGAGAAATTATTAGATAAAATTACAGAAGTAGCTGGTACCACAGGAGATTTGGTAGTGTCTGGTGGTTTAGAATTTTTGGCTAAAACCACTGGGATTAAGGCATTATTAGCTGATGTTACTATTCAAGTAGCAGACGAAGGAATAACTAATGAAAAATTAGGTAATAAAGCAGTTACATCAGATAAATTAAATGCAGGTACAGGAGAAAATAATCGTGTAGGTGTAGCAGATGATCAAGGGAATGTTATTTATAAAACATTAGATGAAGTAGTAAAAGGTAATGAGACTGTAACTCTATTGATTCCAAATACGAATGGGACCTTTACTTATTATAATGAGAGTCAAATCGGTGCTGATGGTCAACCAAAATTAGGAGAGACAGGAGTAACAATTGATCCAAAAGAAGTATCTGTATCTTTAAATACAACTACAAATAAATATGAGTTTAAAAACTCACAAGGAGATGTCATAGGAGAAATTGACACCAATGCTAAGGCTATTGCCTTTGATAACAGCACTAATGGTTTTACATCAACAAATGTACAAGAGGCATTAGAA
>NZ_BCMQ01000051.1 GCF_001485415.1 Myroides odoratimimus | reverse complement strand
TCTCTTGTTTGATTACTTCTTCTTGTTCCTCTAAGACTGCTTGTTCAACATCTAAAGGTAATTGAGTTTGATTGGGATCCTCAAAACGTTCTCGGCTTTGACCGAACTTCATGCGCTCAAGTAGCTTTACACGATATTCCAGTTCTGTATTTTTTTCTTCTAGTTTAGAGGTCTTTTCTTCTAAGCTAGTAGTTTTCTTCTCTAATTTAGTATTTACTTTTTCTTGTTTGGAAATAGTCTTTTGGGCTTTGGTTAAAAGTGCCAAAAGTTCTTGTTTCGATAAGTTTTCTAAGTCTATTTCCATGAAGTAAATATACGTCAAAAGCCTTATTTATACAAGGATTAAGGCTGTTTTATCTCATGGAAAACCGCCTTTTTTGACTACTTTTTATCACTTGTATTCCTTCAATCATAAGTACCAAATCACTCCAACTGATTTGAGTCCGATTATGAATAGGAAAAGCAAAAGTACCTTGTTCTAATCGCTTGTGATATAACACAAAACCACCTGTTTCCCAGTGTAAGAGTTTAATCTGATTACATCGACGATTGATAAAGACGTAGACACTTCCATTATGAGCGACTTGATTAAGCTCGTTTTGAACAAGACCACATAGACTATCGAAACTCTTGCGCATATCACAAGCTGATTTATACAAGTAGAATTGATGGCTACTACTCAGACTAAACATTACACAAGGTTTACTAATGAATAGAGTTCACCCAAATCTTTCGTTTCTAAACGTAACTTCACTCCATTAGGATACACGATTTCGTATTCTTTACTGTCGGTTTTAGATGTTTCACCTATTGCTATAAAGTTACTTGAGCCTTCTTGCTCTGTTTCACTCTTAAACTTTACTACCCAATAACTAAATGTCGCCAGCTTAATTCCAACACTTTCACAATACTTTGATTGTGTTAATCCACTTGCTTGCCAATCCTCTACATGAGAGTACATAATTTCTTGTTTGCTCATCTCTTTATTATTTAAAGCAAACTTACTTCCTTACATTATATTATGAAACATGCACTTGCTGGGGTGCATACGTGCAAACTGAACAGGTGATTCCGGTCTAAACTGAACAGATGATTCCGGTCTAAACTGAACAAGTGATTCCAGTGCAAACTGAACAGTTCTGAGCTTAGTTTTTTAGTGTAAATTGTGATTAAAAATCACAAAGTTATGGCTAACAAACCTATCTCAACGACCATGATAAAAAGTATCATTAAGATGAAAATCAAAGAAATTTCTAATTCTAGAATCGCATCTAGTTTAGGAATTTCAAGAACTACATTGATTAAATATGTAGATAATATTTGTAAATCAGGGCTTAGTTTTGGTGAATTAGACAAATTAAGTGAAAAAGATTTAGCAGATTTATTCCATACTCCTAATCTGCTGACAGAAATCAAAAACGATAAGGTTACTACAGATCTACTAGAGTATTTTCCCTATGTAGATAGAATGTTACCACAAGTAGGTTTTACAAGATTAATACTATGGGAGCAATACAAAGAGAAATACCCTGAAGGGGTCCAATATAGTAGGTTTTGTGAGGCTTATAGTAATTGGTGTGCTCAAGGAAAAGGTTATGTACCTATTGAGCATAAAGCAGGTGAAAAGCTATTCATTGACTATGCAGGGAAGAGATTAGAAATTGTATGCCCACAAACAGGAAATATTAGTAAAGTAGAAGTTTTTGTAGCCACTCTAGGCGCTAGTCAATATACTTATGTAGAGGCTTGTGCAAGTCAAAAAGCCCCTGATTTTATAAAAAGTATTGAAAATGCATTACACTATTTTGGTGGTGTACCTAATTGTATTGTACCAGATAACCTAAAGTCAGCAGTAATTAAACCACACCGTATTGAACCGGAATTAAATCAGCAACTATTAAAATTTGCCATGCATTATGATACCACTATAATGCCTGCTAGGGTTAGAAAACCTAAGGATAAATCTCCAGTGGAAATGGCAGTTAATATTACCTATAGCCGAATCTACACCAAACTACATGGTCAGATATTTTTCAGTATAAATCAGCTAAACACAGCTATTAAAAAACTTTTAAAGCCTTACAATGACTATCCTTTTCAGAAGAAACAAAGCAGCCGAACAGAGATGTTCTTGGATTTTGAAAAACAAGCTCTTAAAGCTTTACCAATCGATTTATATCCAATTAAAACTTATAAAACAGCTACTGTATTAAAAAACTATCACGTTGATTTTAGAGAGGACAAACACCACTACAGTGTTCCATATCAGTATTTAGGAAAGAAAGTAACTCTTATTGTAGATCAAAATATTGTTGAAATCTATCATAACTATCAACGCATTGCTGTTCATCCTCGTAATAGGAGAACTAGTGGATACTCAACCTTAAAGGAGCATTTACCGCCAAAAAGTCAATATAATGCAGGTTGGAGTGAAGAGTATTTTATTAGTTGGGCCAATAAAATAGGCCCTGAAACAAAAGCTTTTATTGGGAAAATACTGCACAAACAAACCTTTGTAGAACAGAGCTTTAAATCATGTATAGCTGTTTTGTCCTTTGCTAGTAAAGTAGGGAATTCTAGACTAAACTTAGCTTGTAAACGAGCGTTAGCTTATGAACATATAAGCTATAAGGCTATTGAAAATATTTTAAAAAACGGATTAGATCAACAAGAATTAGAACAAAACTTACAAGCTATACCCCAACATGAAAATATCAGAGGGAATAATTATTTTAACTAAATCTTTATGTTTATGAATGTTAATGCAACAATTGAAAAAATGCAAAAACTTAGGCTTAATGGTATGAAAAGAGCCTATGAATCATCCTTAGAAACTAAAGCTATAGACTCTTTTACCAATGACGAGTTTATAGCCTGGTTAGTTGAGGCAGAAGATAATCAAAGAAATAATGATAAGACTCAGCGGCTTATAAAAAATGCTAGATTCCACTATCAAGCTAGTTTACAAGAGGTAAAGTTTACTGCTGAGAGAAACTTAGATAAAAACACTTTTATAAGATTATCTGATTGTAGTTTTATTGATCGAAATCAAAATATCATTATTACTGGTTGTACTGGAACAGGGAAAAGCTACTTAGCTACTGCACTAGGCTTCCAAAGCTGTGTAGCTGGTTATAAAGTAAAATACTACAATTTAGGTAAATTATTACATCGTTTGGCTATGACTAAAGCTGATGGCAGTTATTTAAAAGAATTGCTAAAATTAAGCGCCACTGATGTACTTATTTTAGATGATTTTGGATTACAACCCATTACTGGTGATAAGCAACTTATACTAATGGATATTATTGAGGATCGTAATCATCATAAAACAACTATCTTTTGCTCACAAATACCTGTAAAAGCATGGCATGATTTATTTTCAGAAAAAACAATTGCAGATGCGTTTTTAGATAGAATAATTCACTCTGCTATTCGCTTTGAATTAGAAGGAGAATCTCTCAGAAAAATAATCAAAAAATAATAACTCTTTTTAGCTATATTTATACTACTAAAAAACAAGGCGAAGAACTGTCCACTTTCACACTGGAATAGACTGTTCACTTTCACACCGGAATAGGCTGTTCACTTTCAGTGGAATATTCAGCTTATCACTAAAGTTGTTAACAGACCCGAAATCTAACATCCTAACAGGTTCCTTGCAACATAAAAGCAAACTAAGAGGACAAATACTTGTAAAATCCAAATTGGCTAGCAAGTTATTATGTTAACCTCTTACTTGCTCCTTAAAACTATTGAAAATCAAAAGAGATCTTTTCTTTTATAAAATCTATTTACATCTAAATAAGTTACTGCAAAAGTAATAGCAAGTTATGTTTTGAGGCACTCGAAACTCCATTCGTACCATCAAAACTACTTGCTCTTGCAGAGGGCTAGAAAACTACTCCGAAGTCGATAGTTTTTTACTTAAATAGTAGATAGACTCAAAATTTTGAGTGGTTTACGGATTTCCGTAATTTTATTACAGAAAGTTTTGATATGTTTAAAGAAGAAAAATAATGTTGTTTAATTGTTGCACTATTTGTATTAAAGTTATATTTACATGTAACTAATTCACGAAAAGACTAATTATATTAGCAATAAATTTAACGAAATATTAGCCGAATCTATTAACCAAACCATCTCTAAAAAACTATGTCTGAAAATTCAACATTAAAAATTACAAACGGTATTAAGTCATTATTAGATCAATTACCAAAAGTAAGTTATGGAAATAATGTTATGCCATATTTAAATATTGAAGAATATGGATCTGGAAAAGATGCATTTGATTCATTAATAAGTGAATTTAGCGAAATAGATTTCACTACGATTACAGAGTTTTTAGATTTAAATAAAGAAATTAGTAGACAAAAAAGAGAACTTAAAAAGCTAGAAGATAAGCATACAAATTTAATTGCAATAATTGGTGAACAAACTAATGGCACTGAAGGTTCTATTGCAAATCAAATATTATTAAGTTTAAAGGAAGAAATCGAGCAACTTCAAGAAAAAAGAGATTTATTAGATGGTGAGATCATAGAAAAAGAAAGACAAGAAAATTCTAGAATTTTTAAACAAAAAGAAAAAGAAAAAACTGAAGAAATAGCATATAGTAAAAAAGTAGAGAATTTAGAGAAATTGTATAACGAAAAAGAATCAAATTTAAAAGAATCCTTTAAAAAAACTAAAGAAGAGCTTGACAAAAAGACTCAAGATTCAATACACGAATCAAAAAATAAGGTAACTGAAGCTGAAAGAAATGCAACTGGAAAAGTGAAATTAATAAATCAGTTTCGAGATTTTTTAGAGGAAACTAATAAAAACATGAATCTATATAGTTATACTATTATAGGTATATTAATTGCTGGAATTACAGGTATTGGCTTCAGTATTCCAAATTTATTGGAGAGCTTTAGTAGTTTTGATAAATTTATTCTTGCACAAGCTGATAAGATTACAAGCTGGCAAATAATAAATTATGCTTTAGGTTTATTAATCGTTAAATTACCTTGGGCATTATGTTTAAGTGCATTATTAACTGGAATGTATAGTTTATTAAAAGGTCTATTAACTACTTACGAAAAAATTAATCAAGACAAAAGAAATATGTCAGCAATCTATGCAATATCTGGTGATGTAGCACAACAGCTAAATGAATATGGAATTAGTCTTATTGAAGATGATGAAATAGATGAAACAGATGAAACAAAAATAATTATTAGCATTACGAAAAAGGAGCTTAATAATAAGCGAGAAAATGTCAGATGGAACCAAATCATGAGATACTTTGAGAATATGCAACAAAGTAAATTAGAGATTGAGAATCCTGAAGACCCTACAAAAGTCAAACTACTTACCGCTACTTTGAATAAATTAATAGATAGGTTGCCTAAAAACTAATTAATTTTCATTCTAAGTAGAGTCGAAGTGAAAACAAAAATTTCACTTCGTAAAGCTAAAACACGTTAAAACTAATCTAATGTTTACAGTCTATATAAATTCCGAAGATAAGGGTTCAAGTTATTACCACTTCGAAGAAGAATTCTTAAAAATATGTAATGCACATCGTGAAGAAGATCGAGCATTAATGTTTGCTTTTATTCTTTACGATTTTGAAAATCCTCAAATTTCAAAAATATTAAATGATGCAGACTATTGGCTATCACTCCATAGTATTTCTGGTGAATACTTAACTGTATTTAGTTTACATTATAAACCTGAAGATATAAAGAAAAACATACAGGAAATGATACAAGCTAAAATGCAAGGAGATACGTCTAAGGAAATGTTTCAAATACCAACGATTCAAAATCCTTCAAAAGATACAAACAAGCTTATTAGAAAATACTTTGGTGACGATGTTATTATAAAATATCCTTCAGTATTATTCTTTCAAGTTGATAATAAAAATGTTATAAACCATAGATTTATTCAATTAGATGAAAATAGTTTAGAAAATTCTTTTCTTGAACTAAAAAATTATATAAAAGTTGCTGTTCAATCATTAGATAAAGTATCGAGAGAATACAAAAATAATTATTCCGAATTGTTTAATCTTGTTGATTCAAGTGTATCAGGAACAAGAAAAAGCATTCAAATACAAAAAGGATTGAGAAAAGTTACATCAATTGCTGAGCTCGCATCAACTGTAGTTGGCTTAAAACCATAAAGCCAAGCCCTAAGATATTATGTACAAATTATCAAAACATGAAGTTTTAAATAATGAAATATAAAATTGAAGATATAAATTTTGAAAAAATTTCTCCAAAAGCATTTGAAAATCTGTGCTATGATTTACTTGTAAATTATAATTTTCATAATCTTATTTGGCGAGATGGAGGTGGTGATAATGGACGAGATATAGAAGCCAATTCAAACTATTCAAATCCATTTAGTACTATTGAACAAAAATGGTTTTTTGAATGTAAACATTACTCAGCAGGTGTACCACCAACTGATTTAAATTCTAAAATCGCTTGGGCTGATGCTGAACAACCAAATTTTCTTGTTTTTTTCATCAGTTCTTATATTACTACATCTGCAAGAAATTGGTTAGAAAAGATATCACCGCAAAAGAATTACAAAATATTATTAATAGAAGGTGCTAACATTAAAAATAGGATTATTCAATATCCAGATTTAGTCGAACGTTATTTTTCAGAAAACCATTACGAAAAATTGTTTAAAGACATTAAAGACTATAAAGTAAAATTCAACATTGATCCAAGCTATGAAATCTTAAAAGAAATAATCGAAAATATTGACCTAAATAAATTAGATAAAGAAGATTTAGGTTTTATTATTTTTAGTTTTTATAGTCAATATATAGTATTTGAGGGCAGAAATGATTATTACGATGATTTCGATGGATTAATTATATATCGTGTTTTAGAGCATTTAAAAACAATTACAGCAAATGAAAAATTATCTTCATTTCTTGAGTATAAAGAGGACTATGACGAGCTTGGTGGTGTAGGAATTTTTGATGAGATGTATTATATAAACGAGGATGTAAAAATGAAAAATTATAATTTCCAATATTATGATTTACATCTAAATTACAAAAAAGATCAAGAGTTTTGGAATCTTGGAAGATATGTTTTGATTATTTACGAAGATTTAGCATTTGAAATATTCAAGGATAAAGAAACGGAAATTAGAATTATAAAAGAATTTAATCCAGAAAAGCTTTTTCATATATCATTAAATATCGAAGAGAATATTGTTGAGAATTATAAAAAATATATAAATAAATTCGTCATATAACAAGTGGTTAGCTTAATGAGATTTTAAGAAAAAATGAAGGTTTTACCTTTTTTATTTCAAAATCAGGTGTTAAATAGTATATTTGAAATTGAATCAAACGATTCCAATCATAGTTTAAAACTTTCGTAATTAGGTGCTCACAACAATTTAAAAAGGTGAACCTCCCTATTTATAAAGCATACGGCATAAAAGAGGCTAACCCTCTTTCTCCGAGATTCACCTTGATTTTCAGGCGATTACGATTATAACACCCAATTTTACACCCAAAAATGTAAAGTTGGGTTTTTTTATATCTTTTATTTAGGTAATTTATCAAAACTTTTGTAGTTATTTCGTATAGAGCTTTTTTAGGATCAGTGACAAAAGTTGGGGACTAGGCAAAAAGTCTAGTTAATCTAAAAAGAAAAAACTT
>NZ_BCMQ01000050.1 GCF_001485415.1 Myroides odoratimimus | reverse complement strand
AATTACCTTTAGATTTGCTAACTGAGAATATGATAATATTGTAGAGAATAAATAAAACAACCTAATCAACAAAGTGAACCAGACGAATTACAAGGATAACGCCCTAAAATTCGAGTAGGACTTTGTTGATTTTACTAAAGAGTATCAGACTAGTAATTAAGACGTCGAGGTCTAGTATTAAGGTTTAGATGATATTTTAGTAACAGGTTGCCTTAAATAATTATCATATGGACAAATTTACACAATTTATCGGAATAGATATTTCCAAAGATTATTTTGATGTAGCTATTTATGTAGATGCTAATTCTTGTAAACACAATCAGTTTGAAAACACTAAAACGGGAGTTGATCAATTTATGAAGTGGATGAAAAGCGAAGGATGTTGTGTAGAGGAAACATTGATATGTATGGAGCATACAGGTATTTATAAAAATATTTTAGTAGATATTTTGCTTTCAAAGAATTGTAATCTATGGGTAGAAATGGCTTATAGAATTATAAGAAGTAGTGGAATACAAAGAGGAAAGAATGACAAGATAGATTCTAAAAGGATAGCATTGTATGCTAAGAAAAATCAAGAAGAAGCGAAGCTCTTTAAAGCATCAAAGGCTGTATTGAATAAGATTCAGGCTCTATTGGGACAGCGAGAGATGAGTATAGCTCATAAGACAGCTATAGAAGTAAGAACCAACGAATTTAAGGGGTTTAATGATGAACTGTACAAGGTTTTGTCTAAAAATGATAAGGCTATTATCAAGGCTTTAGAGAACGCTATAAAGGTGATTGAAGAACAGTTAAATACTCTTATTAGAGAAAATCAAGAGGTATCTGAGATATTTGATTGTGTGATTTCTGTAAGAGGTGTTGGAGATATTACAGCGATGTTTTTAATATGTTATACCAATGCGTTTACATCATTTGAAGACTCTCGACAATTAGCATCTTATTGTGGTGTTGTCCCTTTTGAATATACTTCAGGTAAAAGTGTAAGAGGCAAAGCTAAAGTACACTTTATGGCTAATAAAAAGCTTAAAAAACTTTTACATCTCTGTGCTTTATCAGCTGTTAGATGGGACCCAGAGATAAGGGCTTATTACGAGAGGAAAGTTGGAGAAGGTAAGCATAAGATGCTTGTTTTAAACAATGTTAGAAACAAGCTTGTACAGCGTATATGTTCTTGTGTTAGGAATAAAAAAGCTTATGAGGTACGACAAGTAGCATAAACATCATACATTGAATTAGAAACAAAAATAGAGGATAATACGGATATAATCCTCAGGTTAGATATGCCTTGTTTTATTGAGTTATTCTCAAAAATAAGGTGTAAAATATATTAATAATGATTTGCTTTTATCATAGTAATCGAATTACGAGGCTTGCCTTTTAGGCATTAATAAAAGAATTAAAAATGTTGCTTGCAACACTCATTAATTAGGAATTGAGAATTAGGAATTTATGACTTCAGCATAGGTATGTATATCTGGCAGATAAAATCATAAGTGTTAAACCCATCAAAAAAGCCATTACTTGTTTTTAAGTAATGGCTTTTGTATTTATTAATAGAATCCTAATTCCCGAAGGGAAAGCATTCCTAATTCCTAATTTATAACTCCTAATTAAAAGTTATGCTCTATTGATATCAATAAGGATTTTAACTTGTTCTGGATTGCTTACTAAGGCTTCAAAACCATTTGTTACAATCTCGTCTAAACCAATTTTATTTGTCACTAATTTTTCTACCTCCATACGACCAGAGTCGATTAAGTTAATTACTTCAGGGAAGATATTTCTATAAGCGATAACCCCTTTTACAGTGATCTCTCTTAATACTTGATCTAAAGCATCGTGTTGAACTGGTTTTCCGAATAAAGCAACTAATACAGCAGTACCTCCATTACGAGTAGAAGCAATACCTGTATTATAAGAAGCTTGTACTCCAGCACAATCTAAGAATACATTAACTCCTAGACCACCAGTCAAGGCTTTAATCTTAGCAGGAAGATCAGCTTCCATAGCATTGAATACATGAGTAGCTCCGATTTCTTTTGCTTTCTCTAAGCGTTTCTCTGCTACATCTGTAACGATCACAGTAGACGCACCAGCTGCTAAAGCTGCTTGAGCACATAGTAACCCGATAGGTCCTGCACCAGATACTAATACTGTCTGTCCTACTTTTAGACCACTCTGTAGTACTGAGTATACAGCTACTGCAGCAGGCTCTACTAAAGCACCTTGTTCAAAAGACATCGTATCAGGAATTTTGTGAATCATATAATCTTCAACCACTACGTATTTTGCAAATCCTCCATTACCTGCTAATCCGATGAAACCTAAGTGTTCTCCTAAGTTGTATTCTCCAGAAGCTACGAATGGACTATCGAAGTTTTTATAGATAGGCTCAATTACTACACGATCCCCTACTTTAATATTTTTTACACCTTCACCTAATTCTTCAACGATACCTGAGAACTCATGTCCTAAAGTAGTTACACCCTGATGACCATTTAATGGATAAGGTTTGTCTAATGGAATTAATTGAGGCCCGTGTACATATTCGTGTAAGTCTGATCCACAGATACCAGCATATTGAACTGCTACTTTTACCTGTCCTTTAGCTGGAGTAGGGATTTCTGTTTGTTCTACTCTAATATCTTTGGCTGCATACCAGCGTGCTGCTTTCATTGTGCTCATAATAATATTCTTTTTTATGTTTCACTCAAATATACTGAGAAAACTAGAGAATATTCGTTTCCCGCGAAGCTTTGGTTGTTAATTATTAATCAATATTGTGTTATCATTTTAAGACTGCAAGTGTTTTAGAATGATAACTTCTAAAATGAAAGAGATAATGTAGTTTGTTAAGTATCTATGTTTAAATTTTAACGTAAAAGAGAGGAGTGTTTTTATAAGAAAACGATTATTGAAATAAGGTTAGATTGAGATTAGAATAATTGCTTTTACGAACTTTTTAAAGAAAGGTGCAAACTAGGTGCTCAAGGGCATAAAAAAAGCCCGATAACGAGTGTTATCGGGCTTTTCAGCGGAGAAAGAGGGATTTACACCTTACTCCGTATGTCTTATAAATAGCGGCTTTCTGGCTTTTAAATTTTTATGTGCCATGAAATAGCCAAGCTTTTATATCAATGATTTCAAGTATATTAATTTAATATCAAATATATAGAATTTTTTTTGACATCTAACTTAATTACAAGATACTTTACATTTAATTTAATCAAAAGTATTTATTTGAGTATTATTAACATTTCAACTATCAGTGTATTTTTGTACTGCTATATTATCAATTAAAAAATTGAATGGTTTTTTAGATTCTAAATCTTTCCATACAACATCTATGATATTATCATCAATAATTTTTAAATTCTCTATATCTACTATATTAACAATATAATAAATAAACAATAATTGCTTACCGTTTTTCACATAAGATTCAACATAATCTTCTTGAGTATATAAATGATTTACAATTTCGATATTGACATTTAACTCTTCTTTAAATTCTCTTTTCAAACATTCTATTATTCCTTCTCCAAATTCCAATCCTCCACCAGGAAGCTTACAATAAATTTGGCCTTGATATTTTTCATGTAGACATAAAATTTCACTATTGTTTATGCATAATCCATAAACTCTAATACTAAACCCATCTAATTCACTCATATTATTAATTTAAATAAAATGCTTTAAAATGGATAATAAATTGAGAAGTAAACTTTGATGCTGTTTAACTTTAAAATTCAATAAAAGAAACGGCAAAACAGATGATCAAAAAATCATCTATTCTGCTTTTTCCTACGATGGTATTAACCACATCAGGTTCAAAGAGTATTTCTCAACCTGAAAGTATCAGGTACCCCTAAAGCTTAACAAAGCTAAAAAACTTTATAAACATTTTGATTTATTTTTGAACAAAATTCAAAAATAAATTCCCTTCACTCTTATTTATTAAAGCAAAAAAACAGATAAAAACTTATATCATTCAAACTCTCCTACTATGTATTCCGAAAGCATTTCACTGGCACAAATCTAATCGATCGTAATATTCAAAGTGACAAAAACTCAATCATTTTATTTTCTTTTATGATTCACCATATAATCTAATGATCTAGTTGAAAAAGAAGATATATATCCTTTTTTTTCTAGAACTTCAAGAAACTTCTCATTACTTTCATTTTTTGGCAATTTAGCTTTTTGACGCTTATCAGTTATTTGTTTATAAATCCCTCCTAAACTTTCTAAAAAACTTTCAGTAAATGATAAATCATACTTATTAGCATTCTTACTAAATAAACTAATCTTATCTTCTAGTAATACATTATTACTTTTAAAAATTTCATTCAATATATTATCTGTAACTATAAATGACCTATCTATTGCAGCTATATTAGCTAATAGTTTTAAATTATCATCTGTAATTATTGTTTCATCTGTACATTTCTTTAAAATACTTGATTTTTCAAAATTTGTTAATACTGTAGATTTTAAAACTAATTTTAAATCATCACTATCAAAACTAAGTTCTTGTAATATTTTAAAATACTCTGTTTTTCTTTTTTCCAACAAATAAATATTTAATCCATTAGTATGTTCCTTCAAAGAGTTATAACTCTCAATAACAGGACTAATACAAGTATTATTTATAAGTGAAACAATCTTGTTTTCTGATAAGTTTTCTATTTTTAAATTACTATACCACCAAGGGCTAGATTTCGTAATTAAATCATATGATAAGTCTCCAATCTCATCTCTTTGAATTAATTTTTTATAGAACACATTATAGTTTTTATCTTTGTTTTCTTCTTTTGGAACTTTAACCTTAGAGAGTTCTTGAGCATTTTCCAGCACATTAATAAATAGTATACAAGACTTAAATATTTCAAATTCATCATCCTCAACAATAATCTGACTATTATAATTATACAATAAATTCTCCCAAGAAGGTATTATTTTATTGTTTTCCAATAGCATAGGGTATAATGTAGAATCCTTAATACTTGCCAGTTTTGTTATTTTAGTTTCAACTTGAAGAATAATTCTTTTCATATTCTTCAATTCTATATTTTCATTATTCAATAACTCTATATAACTACTTTCTTTTTCTTTTTTGTTACTATCAATCTTTAAATAAATATTCCTAACATAATCATCAATGTTCTTATCAAGATACTGAATTAGTTTATTAGCATTAGACGACATAATTAAATAATAATTAGAATTATCAAAATCTACTTGATTAAATTCTCCAAATTGTTTAATTATTGAACTAATCATCTCTACATTTAATTCATAATAGTTTCTTTCATAAATAAAAGACAACATTTCTTCTGATGATTCAGTAAAATCAATGTCCTTGAAAATTACATTTAATTTCTCAATAACCATTTTAAGTTTATTGGTATCCTTTATTACATTTAAAAATAATGAATTAGATAAAATGTTATTCTTAAATGAAGATTGTTTAGATATATCTTCAATATCTTTTATATCACCAAACTCAATAATACTAATGAAAAGTTCATTTTTAAAATCCTCAGAAAAATCTACATTTGTTTCTACAAATCCCCATATATTAGACCATGCATTACAAAGCTTCTTTATAAAATCTTTCAAATAAGGAGTCATTCCAAAATATCCCTCAATAAATTCAATCGAAATAGTAGATTCATCTTTTAGCTTATTAAAGATAGAGTCAAGTTGAACTTGATATTGCTTGGAATGTAAAAGTACATAATCTAAAATATCATAGTTTAAAATGTACTCTGTTTGAAAATCAACAGGATTAATCTTAAATAATAGCTTATCTAACTTAGCTAATTTATAATCAAATGGTTGATTTATCTCACTTTTGATACTAATATGAAATTGAAAATCAGCTCTAGTAATACTCTCTTCATGAAATAGGGATACGTAGTCTAGATAATCTTCTGCAATATATCCATTTCGCAATAGTATATTAATAAATGACTTATCATAATTATCAGGTAAATCTATACTAGAATCTATACTACCTGTTTTTAATAGTTCTGCTAATTTTGCCTTTCTTTTCCCTTTCTTTTCTTCCTCATATTCAGCTATTTGTTTTCTTAAAGAGACTATTTTCCCTTCAGTTAAATCAGCTATCTCTTTTTCTCTAAGCAAATATGGCTTACTATCCACTCTTTTTTCAATATCTATAAATTTTGTAGTATAACTGCTTTTCGGAGTAGTCATATTACCATAATAACTATATGTCTTTTCTGTATAAGAATAATTATCAGTTGTCAAGTACTCAAAATTTGCATCATCAATTACATCATCAATAGACATATCTTTATCATTAATATTAAATGATTTAAACCCAGGTAGAGTTTCTATTATACGTAAAACATATAAAAGTCTTAACTCTTCTAAGTTATTGATAAATAATCCTTCTAGTACAACAACCCTATCCTTAAACAGCTTGATCTTTCTATCAATTTCAGCAACCTCTTTTTTTACAAAAGTATTTTTTAATTTAAGAACATTGTATAGAATCCCATCATTATAACTTAACTTCATAAAGTCATTAGGATAAATATTTTTATAAGTTATTATGGCAAATAATTTATCTTGATTTAAACTTTTATTCAGTTTCTCCGTATATAAGTAAAACTCATTGGATATATTATGAAGTAAACGCATGTCATCAATAAAAAAAGAAAGATTCTCAATTAGGCTATCACTTAGATTGTAAGTGTATTCTTTTTTCTTCTTCAATAAAATTTCACTAGAGTTAGACGAATTTATTACAGGTATAACAGGAATAATAAAATCAAAAAATTTAGTTCGTTCCTTATCTTTAAACATATCATCGCGTACAGCATATACAAAGACAATTTCTTTACGTTTAGTTTTTTCTGAATTATTTAAAAGTAAATTTATTTCTCGAAGTTTGGTAAAAATCTCTGTTTCCCTAAATCTATCTAAATCTTCAATTATCACAACATTATAAGGTCTTACAGAAAAAAAATAAAGGATTTCATCAATGTGATGATTTAAAACAGACTTATTTAAATTCTCTCCAATCCCTATTTCTGCATTTTGTACCTTAAATTTATTGAGGGTAATTACACTTATTATCCTAACCGACTTTAATATTATGAAGAAAAAGCCTAATAATATTATTATAATTCCACTATAATGAACAATACTACATATCTTACTATTTATAACAGTATCTTGGAATACATCTTGAATAAGATAAGGGTTAAAATAATTATACAATGAAATTAAAAAAAGTAAATACCCTAAAGAGAGAAGTAAAAGCTTCTTTAGATTGTAGCTTTTTATTTTCTTGAATCTTGAATCTGGTATTTTATTATCCTCCTCATGATAAAAAATCTGTTCTAATATACTTGTTTCAATTAAACGTAATAGCTCTGACTTATGAACCTGGTCTTCCTTTTTACCAAGTTCAGAATCCTCTTCCTTAAAGGTTGCTAACGAGATATTTAAAAATTTCAGATCCTTCCCTTTATAATTTTTTTGAAAAGTTTTCAATATACTACTCTTACCTGAACCATAAGGTCCTGTTAAAGCTATATTTTTAATATCTTCCTTTTTCCTATTCTCTAATGACCATAATAGTGCTTTTGAGTAATGTCCATTTTCATCGCCATTTCCTATAGGAGATAAAGAAGAATACCCTAATTTTTCATCTTCTTTTTCTCTATATTTAAATCTAACAGACTCAAGATATCTAATCAAAATATCAAGTTGTTCTAGTATTTTTTTTTTCATCAATCAAAGGTTAATGTAATTTTATAATATTTAGAATGATAGTATTACTTTTTTATTGTTGTTACTAACTTATATCAATTCAGATTAATATATAGAATTTATATTTTATCTTAAATATATAAAAGATATCAATTAAATAGGTTGTTTTTATTTCCACTCAACGTTTTATCTAGTAAGAGAGTGTATTTTAATCCTTAATTAATAGAATAAGTCTATCAAACAATATAATAAAAGCCCTATTATAAGGGCTTTCTTATTTAATTATAACTTTAATAAGTCAACTTTTTTCAATCTTAAAATTTCTGAACTTCTTACTTTCAAAACCTGACTCCTAACTCCATTTTTCTCATTAACTTCAATTAAGAGCATTTGTTTATCAGACATCGTAAACTGATCTAACATAAAGACATTGTCTTGTTTACTATGACTATTGATTGTTTGAGAATTAGTAAGACTTCTAATTGGTTTTAAACTTACTTCTTGAATAGTAGTTCGTTTTGAAGTTCTTTTATCTTTGATTTTAAAACTAACATAGTCAACTTCATATGGTAAATTGCTTTTGTTATTGATAAAAACATGAAAATATAGTTTACCATCTTGAATATAAATACTCTTTAACCTTGCTTCTACTTCGTAACTTTTACTTTTGATATTTAGCTCTTTCTTGTTTTTATTTATGATTGCTTTCATAAAAAGATCAGCTAAACTTGGGCTTGTAATTCCTAAGTCTTTAAATAACACTTCGCTTTGCTGTTTATTTATTTGTTTTTCAAACTTGGTCAAGTCATAGCTCAGTTGTAATGGCTCTTCTTTATAAGTAGTATTGAAATTGTAATATTTACCATCGTTTGTGATAACAGTGAAGTTTGTAGGAGTGATATCTTCTTTTGTAGTTTTTAAGCGAAGAACATTAGATGTTGCTTCTACTTTACTAGCTATAATTTCACTACTTCCTAAATCAACATATTCAATGCTGCTTGGAAATAGTATATGAGTTGTTTTGTTTTGGGTTAGTTCTACCTTATAAGGAGTTACCTCAGCAGTTGAAAGGTTAATAGATTGACTATTTTCTTGAGCCTTTAGTGTGTTTACTGTTAGTAAGCACAGTAGCATATATTTTATAATTGTTTTCATAATGATTTGATTTTTTTTGTTATTGATTGTTATTCTTTAGGCATAAGAAACAGCTCTTGTCCTTGTTTTAGCGTTACTCGTTGGGCTTTTACTTTCTTTGAAAAGTACCCTGACACCCCTTGAATGAGTCCTTTGGTTAAATCTCCTACTATTTGGTCTGAAGCAGATTTTGTCATTGAGATACTTGTGCCTGCTGTCTGTCCCATATTGGCTATGATTTCTTTTGAGGCGCTTATTTCTTGAAGGTCTAATACCTCTAAGCCTCTTTGTCCATAGTTATCATAACCAATAAGCTCTGTTTCTATGATAGTCTCTTCCATCTTAATAGAATTTACACTTAGCTCAAGTCTACCGCTATTTACTTTTACTTTAGCAATGAGTGTACTTGCTTCAGGTAATAAAGCTCCATTTATTACAATACTTTCTAAGAGTCTTAGTTTGATGTAACCTTCGTTTATAATGACCTGATCTTCTTTGATACTTACTTTTATACTGTTTTTGTGGATTTGCGTTTTATGCTCTCCTTCTGCTGTATAGAAGGTTGGATTGTTTTCAGAATTAATTGGTAAGAAATCCTGTAAATTTGGAGGCTTAACAAGTGAAGAAACAATCTCTTTATTTGTTTCTTCAATCACTGTAATTGCCTGTTTTTTACTTGGAATTGTTTGGCCGTTAGTAGTTTGATTTAGTGGTAATGATATATTTGGAGTTTGTCCACCTGGCAGGTACTTCGCTGCCATTTGAAAAGACTTTTCCATAAGCTCTAATTGATTATCCATAGTAATAGCAGTTGGAGTATCTTTTTGTTCTAATTGTTTCTCTAACTCTTCTATTTGCTTTTTAAGGCGATCAGTTTCAGGATTTTCAGTACTGCTATAAAAACTACCAAGTACATCTTGGGTTTGCTTGTAGTTCTGATAAGACTGCTCATAAGGCGTGTAAGTAGGTTCTACATTATAATCCTTGTGATTATAAGTATTAGTTGACTCGTCTTGCGACTCATTCCAATAATCTGCTAAGGAGTAAATCTGATTTTCATTTTCCTGTTGCTTCTGTTCCCATAGCTCCTTTTCATAAGCTTTTACCTTATCTGTTGGCATCCCCTGTGTTGTTGCCTCTGGAACAGAATCATTGTGAATGATAAGCTCCTTCTCTTCTGGTTTAAACAAAAAGTACATAGTCCCTAAAAACACAATACCCATTAAAGCAAAGACAATATGCTTTTTGTGTTTTTCTATCAAATTTTGAAATACCTTATTTTCTTTGGGTACTTTCTCTATCTGATGGGTTTTATTTGATGATTGATCTTGATTCATAATAATTTAGTTTAATAGTTGATTGTGATTCTATCTTTTGCCTATCAAGCAAATACTTCACTGGTTTTATATTACTTTGCGTCTGTTTATTGGTTGTTGTCTCCTTTATTGTAGAGGTAAAGCTTGTCTTTACAATAAAAAGACAAACAAGACCATAAAGGGTAAATACAATAAGTAATAAAACTCGCTGTCTTTTTATAGAGAGGTTATTCCAGTAGACCTGTAGTCTACTGGAATAGCTGTGTCTTAGAAGTTGTAGCTTATTCATAGTCTTGTTTTTTTAGCGTTTAATAACTTCTAAGTCTTTGTTCTCTACAACTGTAAACTTTTCGATAATAAACCCTTGCGGGTTATTATCTGAGCGTACAGCCGAAACAAGCTGGCTACTTGTTATAAGGTTCCTTTTAGTTAGGTTACTTGAACGGATGATATACTGAGTCGCATAGGTTAATGTCTTATAAGGATAGGCGTTAAAATCTATCTTAATGCTATCCACCTCTACCCTTTGCTGGATATTTCCTGAAATGACTCTGCTGTAATAACCTTTTTCAAGTAAGTCCTTGTAGTAGTCAAAGGCTGTTTTATCAGATAGGTTAAACGCTCTTTGCATATTACCCTCAATAGCTGCCTTTTCAGGTGAGAGGGTAAAGAAAAGC
>NZ_BCMQ01000049.1 GCF_001485415.1 Myroides odoratimimus | reverse complement strand
CAAATAATCCTTTCCTTTATTTCTCTTAAAATCAACTGTTTAATAATTTTGTCGTGTACTAAGCTCTCCAATGATTGTTTGAGCAAACAATCTTAAATCGTCTTTTGTAATTTGACTTTCCATAATAGTTATTTTTTTGGTTAAACAACTAAATTACAATCAAAACAAATGATACTCTGTTTTTGGCAGTTTCAAAGTCTATTTGGCTTTATCTTACTAAGTTTAAGATAATATACGAGTTAGAATTATTACCTTTAATTCATTATGTTTTTTTATAATTCAACCTATCTTTTGTTCTTCTCTTGCAAAAATCAGTAGCCAATAAGGTTATAACATCTAAAATTTTAAGTAAGGTGGTTTCAATATTTAAATCGGAATCATTTATCTCTATAGCTTGTTTATTAGCAATATATTGGATTAGTCGATCTTCTACTTCATATATAAATTCCCTAATATCAATATCGTGATACAGTATAGAAAGAGTTAGATTGAGGTTTTCACTTTCTGCTGTACTTAGATATTTAGGTTTCCAAATACGCAGTTCCTCTATGGAAAATGGACAGTTAATGTAGTCTAAAATATCAGGATTAAGCCAAGTAGTTGGATAATAGTCAGTTTGTAGTAGTACCCATCCTGTTTGTAGCAACCACTTTAAGGTAAATCGAAAACTAGTAACATTTTGTATAAGGAAAGTATCTTCTTTTTTTGAGTTAGAATATATCACTTTAATAACTTCTTGAATTTCATAATAACTGTTTGTATTGAAGATAAGAATGATATTCTCAAAAGGATTACTGGCTTGGTAACCTTCACATGGACTGCCTAAATAGTGTTCCCATACGTGATTATTTGGGGGTAAATAACTGTAATCAGCCCAGCTTATAGCTAAGTAGCTAGCTTCAAATAATTTCAATATAGCATCATATACCTTATAAGGAGGAGGTCCCATAATATCAGTGATGTCTTGATTCCTCTCTAAGGCTTCTTTCCAATGATCTAACATCTTTATCCAAAGGGATAAGTCCATTGGTTTAAAAAAGTCTTTAAATACTTTTTGAAAATTCTGCACTTCTTTGATGCTTAGCAAGGTATAAGAATCCTCTAAATGAGCAAGATGATGATTGATTTTGAAATCCTCTCTAGAGCGATACTCAAACACACAGCGATAAGGGTTTTTAACCCATGGAATATCAATCCAATCATTCCAATATTTGAGTTTTTTTTTCTGATGAATAAAAAAATGACATCCCATAACCATCATTTTAATATCTAGTATAAAAGGGATTTGTCGCTCACAAATTTGCTTTCGCTTTTTTTTGCTAGTGACTGATTCATTAAAGCGTTCTAGTTCTTTTAATAGTTCTCGAAAAGATTCTAAAGTATATGAACTCAAGGCTTCGAATATACCTCCATTGAGTAAGAATTCAGGAATTTCTAATTTGTCGTCAGGTGGGCACCAGTAAATATCTTTCATAATGTTTTTTTTTAGTTCAACTTATATATTTTAGTTTTCTTAGTTTAAAAAGTGATAGTCCATCTCTCTTTGTAGACAATTCGAGAGTAGTTCCTTTAGTAAATTTTTATTGTAATTGTGTTCAAAATTGTTCACTTTCTAAAGAATAAAAAATTCTCGAAAAGGATATTATATCCTTTGTATTTGCATTCTATTTTAGATAATTTAGAATTCTATTTATTTTTAATAACTTTACAATTCAACCTTTTTTAAATCATTGGCTTTATCTTTGAGCCTTCTTAACTCAGCTATTAATTATGGAACATAAAATTCATCAAGGAAGAAATGTAAAGCGTTTTAGAGAAATGCTTGGAATCAAACAAGAAGTTCTTGCTTTTGATTTAGGAGATGATTGGAATCAAAAGAAGATATCTCTACTTGAACAGAAAGAAGTTATTGATAATGCTTTATTACAACAGATTTCTAAGGTGCTTAAAATACCTGTAGAAGCAATTGAGAATTTTGATGAACAGCAAGCAATTAATATAATATCAAGTACATTTAATGATAATGCTTGTGTTGGTGTAGTTGTCAATAATAATATCAATCCAATAGATAAAATTGTTCAACTTCATGAAGAAAAGATTGCTTTGTATGAGCGTATGCTAAAGGAGAAAGACGAAATGATGATGCGTTTAGAGAAGCTGATTCAAACTAAGTAAATGGAGCATTAATAAAAATATGAAAACTTAACCTTATAGTTAGGCTTTTTTTGTGTCTATATAAAATAGAAAAAGCTAGAGTACATCTCATTTTGTACTCTAGCTTTTTTGCTTCATGTATTCTGGTAATTAATACTCTTTTCTCTTTACCAATTTTGCGACCTTCGGGAGAAAAACGAGTGGTCTTTGTTCCTGTTCAAATTTTCAATTTGTAAGGACAAAGACACATCTCGATAATTTAAACGTCATTTCGCTGTGGATAATAATCCATCACTTTTACACTTTACTCCAAAGAAGAGTTATCTCCCAATTCTTTTTTTGTAAATGAGTATATCATATCACAGAATGAGTCTAATTCTTTAATGTCTTCTAATGTAGAATCAACTATAAAATCATTTGGTTTAGGGTAATATTTTACAAAACAGTCCTTATTAAATAGCATTTTTTTCACTGTGGGTAAATCATTTATGTCTTTATAGACCGAGGGATAACACCACTGAATTAAATCCCATAAATAATTTAGATCAATAATACTGGAAATAAAGTCAAGTTTTCTATAAATAAGTAATACAAGTGATTGTTGTATGACAAAATGATAAAGCATCGCTTGTGCTTCACAGAATGTTGCATTACTATTTTCTTTAATATTCAAATAAGCTCTATTAAGTGATTCTAAGCATTCTTGAGTATATTTATTCTTATTGTGTGTTATAGTATCTTCGTCCTTATCATAGCTTATGTAAATTGAATTGCCATAAAATAAGTTTTGGCTAGTAAAATACTTTTTATAAAACTCAAAGAACATAGGAATATTTCTTGTCCAATTACTTGCTTTTTGAAGTAAGACTGTAACTTTAACTTGTCCACTAGTTTGTTTAGTAATTAAATTACTAAACTGCCTAATTTCCTGATAAGTTCTTTTTTGAGTTAATACTACAATAAACAAGTGAATGCCTCTTTCATACTTAAAATCAGTCAATGGAATATTAAAGTATCTCTTTGAAAGAAGAAATACAGATTTAGGTCTATAAAAAGTTTTAAGAGTTTCTTTTACTTGATTCTCTAAGGTGTCTTCCCATGATTCTACACTAGCTTTAGCTTTTTCTATTATATTATAGGTTTCTAATTGCTTAACACGATGTTTAAAAATATCCGAACAATCATTTTTAAAATCTATTGTTAATGCTTCTGCAAATAAATTTAGATTGTCAATTAATAGCTTTATATCATAAACGTCTTCTTTAATAGATGACTGATAGTTTAATATAATTAATAAATATTTAATTGATAAAGGTGGTTTTGTTAAATCATAAAAATCTATACCAGCAATGGTTGTATTTTTATCGAATTTGTTCTTGACTGTATTTGAGTGTGCGACTAGAAATGATAGTACTTGCTCTGTAGTATAGTTTTTCAAAAAAACATCCATAGGAAGAAATATAACTTTAAAGTCTGTTATTATCTCTTGTAATAATTGTTGTAGTCGTTGCAGTATAAAAACAATATTGACACTATCTTGTTCCTCGCTACTAGTATAAGGTTGAAGTAATTTAGTATAAGACTCCTCTTTTTGTTTTAGCCACCTTTTTGTTTTCTTAAGAAAATTCCTTTCTCCATCATTCTGAATGTTTTCAATCTCTTCATCATAAAAGCCATCGTTACAAAATATTAACTGATCTAATTGACAGTTTAAATTATAGTAGATATTATGAGGTGTTTTTTTATTAAGGATTAGTTGGTCCATTTCAATTACGTTAATAATGGTATTATATAATTCAATACTATTATTAACCCAATCTTGATTTACTAATTCCTTCAGAACTTTACCTTCTCCAATGATTGTTATTGTTGGTAGAGTTAATATGTTTGCTTGTGCATGAAATACATAATATATCCAATTATAGGGCTTAGATATAAATTCACTAAGGTTCTCTTTAATATCCTTATGAATACTTGAACTTGAAATTAGGTTTTTACTTGTCAACATAATGTTTGATTTTTAAGTTATTCACTTGCAAGTTGTTTGGATTTTAGTGGATAATATATTCTTACAAAGGATTAATTATTCCTCATTATTTTCTATGGCTCTATTTGGCTAATTATGTCTTACAATGTTTTGAATCACATTGATTTACTTTGCCTTAAGAAATATTAAAAGAGTAGTATATCACTACTCTTTTCTTTTACGGTAATATATGGTTTTGAAAAAAGCAAGCGGGACTTGGGCAGAGCCCTAGTCGCTTGCCTTTTCACTAGCGTTGCAAAGGGCTAGAGTATACTTGAGGTATACTCTGGGGCTTTCAGCCTTGTTAGAAATGTAATTTGGGTATACTTGGGGGTATACTCTTTTTAAGATTAATGAACTAAAAAAGATAAGTATGAAACAGCTAGATACAAGTAGTATTCGCTTTTCAAAACCAGTTAATGAAAAGCTTGAAAAACTCGCTTTAGGATTTAAGCGAAGCAAGAAAGAGTTATTTACTCAGATGGTGGATTACTTCTATAGAAGTAAAAAAGACCCATCAGACTTTGGAGATGAAGTTTTAAAAAAGGAATTATCCTCAGGAATCAGTCGGATAATCTCTTTTATAAAACAACAAGAGAAAGATTTTCTATTGCCAAGTTATACTGATGTAGGGCTTTTAAAAGTTGCTATGGCTCAAAGTAATGATAAACTTAGTAAGATTGATACTCACTTAACTAGAGAAAGTGAGATAAGTACTGCTCTAATAAAGAATACTAAAAGTATAATAGGTGGAATAAGAGTACTAATAAATCATCAAAGACAAAAAGATGAGCTCAAAGAGCAGTTTAGAGAGCTTTTAGAGTATTACATCCATTCACGTGAAGAAATGGGTTGGACAACAGCTAATTCAAAGAAAGAACAGTTAATAGAACATGTAAGACAATCTTTAAATAATATGTAGCTATGTTTATAAATATTACTAATTCAGAAACAGGAAATAACAAAGGGAGCTCTGCAAGACTTGTTGAATACTTAGAAAAAGAAAACAAGCTAAAAGCTAATAACGCAGAAAAAGAACTTTGGTTTACAAATGACAGATACGATGTAACACATCAAGAAGTACGAGTTAAACTTGATAACAACCTAGCTAAGCTTAGTAAAACAGACGATAAGTTTTTCTTAGTTAATATAAGTCCAAGTGAGAAAGAGATCCTTTTTTTAAAACAGAAATACGAGGAAGAGTTACTTCAACAGAAACTAAAAGAATATGCTACTGCTGTTATGGATGCTTATGCACTTAACTTTAAAAAAGATAGTATAACAAGTAGTAAAGATCTTCTTTGGTTTGGAAAGCTAGAGCACTTTAGATATTACTCTAGCACGGATGAAAAAGTAAAAAATAGAGAGGTGAATGTTGGTGATATTAAAGAAGGTGAACAAATACATTTACAAATTATTGTTAGCCGAAAAGATATTACCAATAAGATAAAGCTAAGCCCTAAGAATAATTCAAAGGGTAAAAACATAGCACATTCTGCTAAGTTTGGTCAGTTTGACAATCTCGCTTTTAAAGAAAGTAGTGAGAAACTTTTTGATCAGATGTTTGATTATCAAAGAGGACTTAAAGAGAAGCTTGTGTATTCTGTAACTATGGATAAAGGGAGTGTTGAAGAAAAAAAGGTATTGAACATCTTGGAGCAGATTGAAGATAAACTAAGCGAACCTAGTAAAGCAGAATACCTTCAAGTTATAGAAGATATTTCATTGGACTTCCCTTTAGATTTAGATAACATTATTGAAATATTTCACTCTAAAGGTACTGGGTTGCTTGCAAATTTATTAGCTACTGAAAACAATGAGTATGATGATAATATGCAATTTTCTAAAAAGAAGAAATTAAGAAAAAGTATAGGTTTTAAACATTAATTAAAGTGTTTGTAAAATAAATGAGTTAGAAAAATAATTTATTCCAATTCTATTCAAAATGGTATAAGTATATGTACAAAATATATTTAATACGCAAGAATTATAAGTCTTAATTAACTTAATAAAACATGAAAGTATTCTAATTACATGAAAAATATACTAAGATAAATTATAGGAAAAGTAACAGTAAGTTATGTTTTGAGTCGCTCGAAATTGAGATTTGAGCTTTCCAAACGACTTGAAAATTACTCTAAGTCGTTAGTTTTTGCTTGAAATAGAATGTTAACTCAAAATATTTAGGGGTTTACGGATTTCCGTAATAGAAATTAATTAAATTTTGTTACGTTTGAAAATATATAATATTGCTTAATTCTTTTACTATTCGTACTCAGTGTTATGCAAAATACGAATATAGGTTTGGTTTTACAGAAATATACTATATTTCGTTTCGTATAAAGCAATTTTAATACTATTGTTGATCAAGACCTTAATTTGATGAATGCAAATTTTAAAAAATTGTAATTAACAAGAGTTTTATTACATAGTTCTTCAATTGAACTTTTGTATAGCGAATTTAAGTACTTCACTTTGTTATAAAACGTCACATAATATTTGAAATATATTGAAAATGATGATATATGTGATGCTATATGTGACGTTATATAACAAAGTTTTGAGAAAAATAATATATTCAAAAAAATGAAAAATGAAAAAAAAAAATTATTTTTATATAGATGAAGCTGGACATATTAGCAATGATTCACCTGTTTTTATTCATGGTTGCGTTAAAACAGATTCACCTGAAGCTTTATTAGAATCAATTAATAAAATAAAAGATGAAATTTTAAATGATGATTATTTCATCGAAGATATTGACATAATCACACAACAAGGCTTCCACGCAACAGAAAACCATCCTGATGTGAGAAAGCATTATTATGCACAGTTACATTATTTTAACTTTAGAGCATATTTTGTGGTGCTTAATAAAAAATCTGATTTTTTTAAACAGTTAAAACAACAAAAATCTGAATTTGAAATATTTGAAATATCTTTAAAAAAACTCCTAAGAGATAGAATAGAAGAACATAAATTAGATAAAAACATATTTTATTTTGAAAATATTGAGATTGCAAAAAAATCTTTAAAAAACATTGTGAAAGATATTTTTGAGTCTTTTGATAAGAATTTAGACATCGAGTACCATATTGTAGGTAAAGAAGTAATTAATTTATCAGTAATTGATTACCTAAATTATATTTTATTCAATATTTTGAAAAGTGATAAAAAAAATGAAAGAATGGAAAAAAATTTTAATCTAATTTCACCAAAAATAGGAATTATTAATATATTGCATAACAATGTTTTTTTAGGAAGAAAAAAACAGAACGAAAAAAGAATCAACATACTCAATTTAAAAAGAGAATATAGTGGGTAATTAGGGTAAAATTACGGATATGAGTTCGTATCCGATTATCAGAATAAATTACTATCTACCTTACCCTAATGCCCACTTATATATTTTTGATATGAATTTACTTGAAATAAACACAAAGAAACAATTTTTATACCTTTTAAGATGTAGAGAATCTTTTTTAAATCTTATTAATTCAAGAGAATATGTGATAATTGACTATACAAAAAATGAAAATGTTGATGTTGAAATTTCTGAGGGTACAATTGTTATAGAAAGATTTTATATAGAAAAGAGAAATCCAACTTTAGGTTATCGCACTATATTTAAAAGTTTAAATTTTGAATTAGATTCTTGTCAAAAGATACTAAACTCTTTGTTATTAGATGTTTATACACCTCTAGATTGTGTTCAAGGTTTTGTTCAGAAAAAGAATATAAAAACGAATGCTTCTGTTCATTTAGCCAAGAAGCAAATCCTTAGGCTAGATATTAAAGATTTTTTTGAGACAATTACCAAAGAGCAAATTATTGAATCACTTATTAAACTGGGGGTAAATATTCAAATTTCTGAGTGGATCTCTAACATTGCCTGTGTAGAAGAAAGATTAGTACAAGGTTTTAGTAGTAGCCCAATATTGGCGAACATTGTTGCTAGAGAAATGGATTTAGATATTCTAAAAAATATTGATAGTACAATTAATTATACTCGTTATGCAGACGATTTATATTTTTCTAGTAATTTAAGTAAACCAAATCTTGAGTTGATAGTTGATAGTGTTATTAAATTTGGTTTTAAGATTAACTATGCTAAAACAAAGGTTATGAAAAGAGGCCAAAAACAATATGTTACTGGACTTACTGTATTTGATGGTCTTTTTCCAAGAATTCCAAAAAAAATAAAAAGAGAATTAAGATTAGAAGCATATTATATTGGTAAATATGGGTACGAAGAACATATTATTCATAAACTAAAAATTAAAAAACATCAATTAAAGGATAAAGAAACTCAAAGATTAGTAGTTAATGAAATTGATATAACTCGCCATAGAATATATGGTTGGTTACATTTTATAAATTCTATTGAACCAGAATTCAGTAAAAAAATACTAACTGAATTAAAAAAATAATCTTAAGCCAATCGCTTGTAACAATTAAAAAAAATATCACAAAAGTCAAATACTTGAATAATTTGTTAACTCTATATAATTAGTTATCTTTCTTTTTAAAGTTAGTTTTTGATCTAAAAATTTTCGTTTTAAACTTTTCAAGCTCTCAAAACAAAGGTGTATTAACCATAATTTTATACTATATGACAGAAAAAGAAATTTTAGATACAATTTCAAGATCAGGATATTTATTTGAATCAGAAGTTGTAAAATATCTATCTAATTCGGGATATTTTGTTGAATCAAATGTTGTGTTCAAAGATCCAATAACACAAAAAAATAGAGAAATAGATATTGTCGCTGAAACTTATAATTTTTCCCAAAGTGAAATTTCAACTAAAATCAGATATTTCTTCGAGCTTAAAAACAATTCTTTTCCATTAGTTTTATTAACTGAACTGCAATTTAATCCAAATACACCAGAGGAAATTATAAAAGAAATTGTTACTATTCCTGAAAATTTAAAATATGATTCTTATGAAGGTTATTGGAATGATTTACAAAACCTAGACTTTCCGTTTTTTACTCAGTATTGTTCATTTTTAAAAAAAGGGAATAACGATTTAATGGCAACACATCCTGACGAATTATATAGTAGTTTAAATAAATTGTGTTGGTATTGTGAAGATGAATTTAGAAATCATACAGAAATGTTTGATGAAATGAGTCATGTATATTTTAGACATTGGCTTTATTTACCAGTTCTATTAATTAATGATGATTTATATGAATTAACAATTGAAAATGGAAACTCAAATTTACAAAAAGTACCTTTTTCTAGATTAATGGTTAACTTCTATTATAATGATATACCTAGTTCCTCTATTATTTATGTTGTAACAAAATCGCATCTGAATAATTTCCTCGAAAAAATGAATTCGCTTGAACAGAAAATAATGACAAAAATGAAAAGTTCATTTGAATAACTAATGTTATTTTTTTCAAGAAACATTGCTAATGGCAACGAATAAAGTCCCGTATGTTCAAAACAAATAACTAGAGACTCAAACTCTGTCTTAGCCTGTTTTCTTAACCATTCAAGTAAAGATTCAAATCAATTAAGATCATTTTTGAACTCTCTATGAGTTTGTTTTTCTCGAATAAACACATCTAATGTCAATTTAGTGACATCAATACCTACATAAATTTTAAAAATTAACTGATTAAAGTTGCTTATTGGATATTCCGGTCTAAACTGAACAGGTGATTCCGGTCTAAACTGAACAGGTAATTCCGGTCTAAACTGAACAGGTAATTCCGGTCTAAACTGAACAGGTGATTCCGGTGCAAACGTATGCACCCGAGCAAGTACATCTTGTGAGATCTAATTATTCTTCTACATTATCCAGGATAAGTTTCTTGTAATTATGAGGATATAAGTCAGCGATATTCTTGTGGTTGATGGATTGAATATTTTCAAGAACATACTTTAGCCATTGATATGGATTAATGTCATGCTTTTTGCAGTTAGCAAAAAACGTATAGGCCATAGCTGCTCTTTGTGCTGCATCATGAGAACCGGCAAAGAGATAGTTTTTACGACCAATTGCTACAGGTCTGATTACATTTTCAACAAGATTATTGTCTATCTGCAAGTTTCCATTGTGTAAGTAATCACTTAGATTACTCCATCTTTTTTGAGAGTACGCAAAAGCTTTACCTATTCTACTTTGAGGTAAGGTAAGATTCATCTGAGCAATCATATATTTACCAAGCTTGTTGATGATTGGTAAACTTTCATCTAGACGAAGTTCTTTGATTTGATCAGGAGCTAAGTTTTGTTCTTGAGCTTTTCTCTCTATAGCATATAACTTCTGTATTTCTACTAGTACATGCTGCGCCCTTTTTCTATCGTTATCTAAAGCTTTTTCAAATTCACGTCGAGCATGTGCCCAACAAGCAAGATGCGTTACATCTGACTTATTTCCATAGGCTTGGTAGCTGCTATAACCGTCCGTTTGCAGATATCCTTTGAAATTTTCTAATACAGGTAGTGCAGCACTACCGCTACGAGTAGGACTGTAATTAAACATTACAAGCTTGGATATAGGTGCATGATACACCCAATAGTAGCCAAGATGAGTTTTGTCTTTCTTTTTCTCATCTAAGACTTTGATGGTGGTTTCGTCAACTTGGAGATAACCTTCATTTTTGATGTCCATCACCAGCTTTTGGTATAGTGGTTTTAAAGCATCCATACTTTGAGCGGTCCAACCATCTATTGTAGAAGAAGCTATATCGATGTTTTCTCTTGAAAAGCGTTGCTTCTGTCTATAAAGAGGAATATGATCAACATATTTATCTACAAGTATTGTGGATAATAATCCCTCTGAAGGTATTCCTTTATCTATAATTCGCTCTGGAAGCTCACCAATACTAATTTGAGTGTTGTCTTTACCTTTAGTAGCGTATTTATATCGGATGTAACGCTTGATTTTAAAGTAACCTGGAACATAATCTAACACATCTGTAGTTTCTTTACCAATGCAAATCATATCAGATAAATCTCCCTCAGGATGTATTTCTATTTCTTCTACGGGTAAATGATCTGGTAGTTTAGCTCGTCCTGGATGTTTCTTTTTCTCACGAGAGTAGGTAATCTCTTGTTTGATTACTTCTTCTTGTTCCTCTAAGACTGCTTGTTCAACATCTAAAGGTAATT
>NZ_BCMQ01000048.1 GCF_001485415.1 Myroides odoratimimus | reverse complement strand
CAATAGCGTCCTAAATAAATTTAAGGCATAAAATATCCTCCCATTTTAGTAGGTTATAGATGATATTTCGATAAAATTTAAAACAGAACCCCCTGTATCAATTTTGGAGGGGGTTTTTCTACCTCATTTATCGGATTATCTAACCATTTTTGCAGTTCAATTTTAACAAAAAGGTTTAGACGTATAAAAGCGACTAAATTAGATAAATGCCAACCAAATTGAGACTGAGCACGTAGAGCTTTCAGTATTAAAATAGTGATAAGTGCAGTCCAAATTTGTATCATTACAGCATTTTCTGAAGTTCCTATAAAAGACTTAATGTGTAGAAGTTGTTTAAGGTCTCTAAAGAATATTTCCACCATCCATCTACTTTTATAAAGCTCACTAATTGTATTAGCAGTCCAAGTAAATTGATTTGTGATAAGCTCTATAACTTGCTCATTTTCTTGATCCCATACCGCTACTCGTCTTAGTTTATTAGGATATAGTTGTTTTGAGTTACTATTAGTTAAAGTAATTATCTCATCTTTTAAAATATTTTGATGTCTATTCTCAGGTAGTTCCAACTCTTTAATTGTTTCAAATTTTAAGTTGTCTTTATGTCTAATGACAAAGAATACTTGTTTGCTGTCCCAAACGTTTAAAAGGCTAAAATCATTATAAAAACGATCGGCAACTATAACACTACCTTTAAGTAAAGGAATATCATAAGCTCCTTTATTATCAGCTGTTTTACCATTAGTAATATTGATATAAGCTGGTAGATTTCCATCAAAATCAAGTAATGTGTGCATTTTAACTGCTCCTTTATTGGTTTTGTATTTAGCCCAATCAAAGATGCTCAAGCATAGTGATATTGTGGTGGAGTCCAATAGTAAGATTTTTGACTTGATTCTAAACTTCACTTGTTTAAATTTGGGGTGCTGTCCTAAACTTTGAAGTAAAACAAAATAATACTCTTTAAAAAGTTTATGAGTTCTGTTTATGTTCTGATAACTTACTGAGGATTTAGATGGTGCTCTATCTATACCAAGGTGATTTAGGTTGCCTGTGGCTGAACGAAGTCCATTACTAATATCACGAACAGATTTGCTACGGGCAAAATGACAAAATAACATAGAGACAAGGTGACTCCAACTATTAAATCCTTTGTTGTGTTTGTCTGTCTGTTTTTCTTTTACGATTTTTTTGAATTTTGAACGATCAAGTTTTGCTATTATTTGTGAAAACAGTGTTATATTTACCATCGAGAGAGTCTTTTTTAGGTGTGCAACTCAAAGATAATTTGAGATCCGAAATTAACTCTCTTTTTTTGTGCCTTTTTTTAAATGTTTAGGACGCTATTGTAGAATTATGAATAAAAAATCATTCTATTCGTTCAAATTGCTTTTTTGGCACAGCATTTGTTATTGTATAGATGTAGTATACAATTTCATAGTTATTTTTTTTTGAGCGATGTTAACGTAGTTAATTAACATCAGATAAGTAATAAAGATTTTATTATTTAGGTTTTGTTTATAAAGCATAAGTTTATTGAGTTGACTTATGCTTTATTTTTTTTATATACCATTGATGAGTGTAGTGCCTTAATCATGGTGTAGGATGCTAGGAGATTCCTTGGGGGTTTCTAGGAGTATTCTTGCTGAAAAACGTGCTTTGGGCTAGTAAACTCGAAGAAAACCCCTAGCAAACCTCAAGAAACTCGAAGAGAATTTAGGGAGGAAGTCTACTTATTAGAAAGGGGAACTGTTATAAACGTTAAAAAAGTGTTTTCAACTTTACTGTTTTCTATAGAATCAGTATCTTTAAAGAGAAGAGTTTTGGGAGATAAATGAAGTGGTTCTTAATCTATATTAACTAGTAATGAATAGAACTTCTATACTTTTACACTAGAACAATTAAGTATTCATCAATTAAATAATCATATTATGTCAAACGTAGATTTAGTTATAGAGGAACGTGCAGCGAGTATTGGTAATTTCTTAGTAGGTAGGTTATTACCTTTTAGACAAAAGAGAACCGTAGGACCATTTTCTTTTATAGATCATATGGGACCTATATCCGTAGCAGAACACGATAATTTAGATGTAGATCCACATCCTCACATAGGTTTATCTACATTGACTTATCTATTCGAAGGACAGATCATGCATAGAGATAGTGTGGGAAGCGTAGAGCGTATCACACCAGGTGCGGTAAACTGGATGACAGCAGGTAGAGGTGTAGTACATTCTGAGCGTATGCCAGAGGATATACGCACGACTACACCAGATGCTATTCTACACGGGTTACAGATTTGGATAGCATTGCCTAAAGAACTAGAAGATATGGAGCCTTCTTTTGTGCATATCGAAGCAAAAGATTTGCCTAGTTGGGAAGAGGATGGTGTGTCGTATAAACTGATAGCAGGAGAAGCATTAGGAAGAAAATCACCTGTGCCTGTATATAGCCCATTGTATTATATCGAAATCAAATCTACAGAACATAAAAAGATAAATATAGGAAGTGGACTATTCGGAGAGGCAGCGATGTATATCTTAGAAGGAGGAGTGAAGAGTGGTGAGCATGAGTACGAACCTAAGAATATCTTGATCTCTAATGATAGTACGCTATGTGAGTTCGAAATGAAGCCTAATACTACAGTCTATATCTTCGGAGGGGAACCTCTACCAGAAGAGCGCTATATACTGTGGAACTTCGTGTCTCATGATACTGATAAACTAGAGAAAGCAAAACAAGACTGGATCAATCAGAACTATGAGGTGTTTCCTTTAATTGAAGGGGATAGTGATAGTTATGTACCATTTCCAGAAGGGATGAAATCATTTAAAAATAAGAAGTAATATGGACGTGACAGTAAAAGCCGTTTTAGGTACTGAATTATATTATACAGAGGTTACAGCTGGTAGTAATGTATTGATTACGGATGAGCCTGCTGATCTAGGTGGACAGAATAAAGGGTTTAACCCATTCGAAGTATTGGCTACTTCACTAGCGAGCTGTACAGCTGCTACACTGAGAATGTACATGGATAGAAAGAAGTGGGAAGCTGAGAAGATTGTGGTGGAAATAGAGATGACTAGAGATACTACAGGGACAAAGACTACTTTTAATAGAAAGGTCTCGTTCGAAGGTGCATCATTAGATGTTGATATGAAGAAGAGATTAGCTATTATCGCTGATAAATGTCCTGTACATAAGGTATTGACAGGAGAAGTGACTATAAATACAGAATTAGCTGTTTAGATTTAGGAAACTAGGGAATGGAGAACAAAAGCTTATTATAACATTAATCAATAATAAAATACATTATGGAAATAAAACATGAAGCTCAAGAGACAAAAGGCGCATTCGTTGCTTATATAGACGGACAGCGCGCCGGAGATATGACTTATTCTGTAGCGGGTACAGATAAGATTATTATAGATCATACGGGAGTAGAAGAAGCATTTAATGGTAAAGGAGTAGGAAAGGCTATATTACTTGAAGGTGTAATCCCTTATGTAAGAGAAAAGAATTTAAAGGTATTGCCATTATGTCCTTTTGCAGCAGCTATGTTTAAAAAGATGCATGCTGAGATAGGAGACGTATTAGTATAATTAAGAATTAAGTTTTTTCTTATAGACAAGATGTACTTAGTGGTTATTGTGTGATTGTCACGGATTATAAATCCGCGCCATCGGTTTATCATGGATTATGAATCTGTACTATCAACATTACAACGCTATGTGTAGGCAATTCTGTTAACTGATAACTGTCCACGGTAAACTAAATAAGTTTTGTGTGTTATACAAGTATGTCTATATTGTTTTTGCTACCTTTGCACAGAATTAAACGCTTTAAATCTTATGAACGAAAAAACATCTTTTGGGTTAATATCTACAATAGAAGTACCTTATGCATTAAGCGTAAAGGGGAGCTGTTGGAATAAAGAGGGACTGTTAATCGCAAATTATATTTATTCGAATGAAGGAGATACTAATACTTATGAGTTAGTATATACTATCATTGATAAAGACGGGAATACAAAAGAGGAGAAAGAGACTAGGGGAGTATTGCCTACTTTATTTTTAAGCCCTACTAAGGAGAACTTTGTTTCTTTAGTAAGTGGAGAGGAAGAAGAGATGACTTCTTATGCTATATTTGATAAGAGTGTAAAAGGATTTAAAGGGAACAAGTCATTTGATGGACGCTTTGTAGGATGTACAGCAGACCATTCTATTTTCTATAATGTAGATATCTGGAGCGAAAAAGCGGCAGATGTAATGAACGTTATAGCATTTAAAGAGGGTGTGCTAGTGGATGAAAAGAAAGTAGCTATTCCTTTTCCTAAAGATAATAAGATCTGTGTACGAAATGGAGAGATTCATATCATTACAGAGGTAGAGGATGGATGGCTTCACCGTCAGATAGATGAGAATGGGGAGGAATTGAGAAGAAGATTACTAGAGTTCGATTTTCCTTTTGTACACGAAGCGCTGACTTTGTCATTTGATGAGAAATCATATTTGTTATGTGAGGAGAATGGTGAGATAGGTATCGTAGAGATAGATGCAGATGGAGAAGGGATGTATGGAGACCTATTTAATATCGGAGATGAGTTCTTCGGTACTTGGCATCCACAACGCGTAAGTGATGATACTAATGCAATACAATTCACGACTGAGTTTGGAAATGGGTGGTTAGTGATTAAGAATGATGAACTAGTAGAACTGTTCTATAACAAGAATAAAAAAGGATACCAAAACTTATTGACTAAGGAAGTGTTGTCTATTGATAATAACGATTTAGTATTATCAGGGATAAGTCCTATCACTGATGGTAAGATAGGCTTAGTATTCTATCCTCGTAAACAACGCAAAGAGACGTATAACAAAGCTTTCGTTCTGCAACACGAGATATAGTTTAATTAAGAATTAAGAATTAAGAATTAAGAATTTTCTGACTTAATGTACTTGATTTAAAGATATAATAAAGGTCACTAGCTTCTGTTAGTGACCTTTATTGTTTTTGTGTTTATTTGCTATTGAGCAGGCATGTATTTATTGATAAACTTCACTAGTTCATCATTCTTCCATACGATAGCTTGAGTGTGTCCAGCACCTTCTACTAAGATAATCTCTACACTAGGAGAACCTAGGTCTTGTAAGCCTTTTACCATTCCCTGAGTCACGATAGCAGGTACATTAGTATCCGCTTGTCCTTGGATGACTAAGATAGGTTTGTCTATTTTCTTGGTTCCTGGCTGACTATCTAATAAGAACTTTTGGATGATAGGGTCATTCTTAAACTTCTCATTATTAAGACCAGGGTAAGTCATTACCTTATTACTAGGATCTTCATTCATATACTTAATGATGTCAGCCATAAACGCTTGACGTACTCCATCTAGACAGTCTCCATTATCTCCATTACTTCCTTCAGCTAGTTTAGCAAAGCCTTTAGCTCTATCTTCGAATATCGCAGTATAGTCATAAGACGGAGTTTCTGCTTTAATACCTACTCCTGCTAGAGCAGCATAAGCTAATAGCGTAGCATAAGATGTAACAGAACTTCTCTTTTCTAAAGGTATAGGAGTAGGGCTAGCATTCTCCATAGCTTCTATTTTTGCAAGAGCTACTGGAGCTACTTCTAGAATGATTTTTCCTAAACTAGAGGCAGGTGCACCAGCTACAGCTCCTTTATAAGTAGTATCACTATTTGCTAACTCTGCTATACCTAGAGAAGCTTGACCACCTTGAGATTGTCCAGCAGACATCCAGTCTCCGTTAAAGTCGTTAGTATATTTATCTTTTACAGCTTTGATAGCATAAGTAGCAGATAGGGCTTCACTCTTTAGGTGTAAGTAAGGATGTATACCAGGGGTACCTAGTCCTTCATAATCAGGAGCTACGATCACATATCCTTGAGCTAATAAGGCTTTAGCAGTTACTTTAAAGTTTTCTCCTAATGGATTATTACTAGGAGCACAAGCATCTGCTACTCCTACTGTACCGTGAGCCCATACCACGATGCGGTAACCATCTTTTGGTTTAGGTGTTTTGGGATACATGATAAGAGCTGTGGTACTTTGACTCTTTCCGTTTAGATAAGGCATATTGTAGGTCATTACTTTAATAGCTCCTGCTTCATCCAGTTTATCTAGACTATAGTCCTTTTCAGAGATAAAGTGTTCTTCTTGTGGCTTGTTTCCGTTGTCATCATTCTTGTTACAAGCTGTTAATGATGTGAATATAAAGGCAGAGCACAGAATCGTACTCACTAAAAAACTTCTTTTTTTCATAATAGTTCACGAGTTTAAAAATTCGATATGTTTTAGTTATAGAACTAAATATAGAAAATAGTTTTTTATTGACAATAAAGGGCAGTGTGTTAAAGTCTAACAATGATAGTAATTACAATATATTTAAAGATTTGAATTATATATGATATGGTATAAAAGTTAAATTGACGTTTTATTGCAATAAAAGAAGAGATAGAGAGTTATTTTAGATAAAATCTATATTATGAACAGAAGTATATTGATGTTATTATTAGGGACTATTCTGTTAGGTAGTTGTAACACAGCTAAGAAAGAAAGTACAGAGAATGAAATAGAATTAAGTGATACAGATAAACAACAGGAGGTAAAATATGAGTTGGCTAAGGGATATTTTGTAAAAAATACAGTGGAGAATGATAAAGTAGAAAGTCTTCGTATTACTTCACAAGATCACTTTGAGTCTTATTTTGGTACTGCAACTACAATGGGAGAGCAGGGAGTACCAACGTCTATTGATTTTAAAAGATCATTTGTCTTAGCTTTAGTAGGTCAGCCTACAGATAAAGATACTTCTTTTGAAATAAAGGAATTAGTAGCGAAAGGAGATGTGTTAGAGTTGTCTTATACAATTAAACAAAGTCAAGAAAATAGAAGCTTTACAATACATCCATGTGTTATCTTAGTGGTGGATAAAACGAATGAGAAAGATGTTCGTTTTATAGCAGAATAAAGAGTAAACTATTTCTACGCATGACAATAGAATTAATAAAAAAAGAAGAGATCATAACTAGTGTTTGGTCAGGAGGTAAGACAAATGAGTATGTGATATATCCTCGAGATACTCAATATGTAGATAAGGATTTTATATTTAGAATAAGCAGCGCTACTATAGAAGCAGTTCCTTCTGAGTTTACCCGTTTTAATGGATATAGGAGATATCTATCTATGCTAGAAGGGGATTTAAAGCTATATAGACAAGGGAAAGAGGAATATTATACTACCCATACTCTTTTCTCTTTTGGTTCTGAAGAAGACATTACCTCTTATTCCTTAGGTAAAGATTTTAATCTAATGTTACATCAATCTATAAAGGATGAAGTAGTACAAATTAGCTCTGATGGGGTGAATACTAATGCTGTGTACCTATTTATATTTGCATTAGTAGATAGTATCGCAGTGGTTAATGATGTGTGTTATTCAATGCAACAATATGATTGTTTATTAATCATTAATGAAGAGTCTGATGATATATCTCTTACTTTAGATCAGAAAGCTATTATAGGATATTGGTAAATATAGAGTACTAAAATAATAGATTAATATTTGTGTAATATTAATATTATATAGGATAAAGGTTAAAAAGTTTGATTTGTTTCTTTATTAGTGTGATTTTAATAATTTAGTTATAATTACTTAAGATTTGGATTACAATACAGTGTATTATATATAGTAACTTGGATTAAGATAACATTAAACTGAGTTGTATATGGAAATGTCTTATATCATAGTGCCTTTAGTGGACTGTAATGAGAATGCTTTTAATCAAGAATTGAGTAAGTTATTTCCTTTTAGTAATATTGTTAGTGTGGTATGCCATCAGAAACAATTCCTAGTTGTATATAGAGATATCGATACTCTAGTCAATGGGGCAAAGGAAGTAAAAGAAGTATTCGCGTATGACAATGGGATAGAGTCCTTCAGTAGAAGACATCCCTATCTAGATATAGCTGTTTTGCAAGTATTAGGAGAAGAAAAGAATTGTTTTTATGATGGATTTATCATGAAAAACAAGAAGAAAATAAAAGAACACAGTGGGATGCACAATGCTTATATCCCGATACTTCAGTATTTCATGCCTGATTATGATGGGAGTGATTTAAGTATCTTTTCAAGTAATTTTTAAAATAGTTATTATATAGTATTATCGTTTAAGATACCTTTTTATAGCGATATAATTATGTGGTTAAATTCACTTTCTTTGTAGTAGGAAAAAGAAAATTATGAATGTACAGATAGAGAGAATAAAAGATAAGCTTAGTATGATTAAGGATTTTGATCAGTAATATCAAGTTTTTGGAGCAAGTTCACATCAATATGGAATAGGAGAAGTAGTACGTCACACAGATATAAAACACTTTGAACAAGAGTATAATGTAGAGTTGCCAGAGGCTTAAGTCGCTTTTCTTACTCAGGTAGGAAATGGAACTAATCAAGAAGATGCTTATGGGAGTAGTGCTGCAGGACCTTATTATGGTATATATCCTTTAGGGACCAATCTAATCGATGTATTTGTAGAGGATATTAAGAAGTCTATAGCACAAGCCTGTATTTTAGATCCTAAAATGACCAAGGAGGAATGGGAAGCATTAACTTTTGCTTTACAAGAAGACGATTTGTCTGATGAGGACTACTACGAGATTCAGAACAAGTTGTTTAGTGGTTTATTAGCCATCGGTACTCAAGGATGTGCTATCACGACCTGCCTTGTGATGAATGGGGAGCATCGCGGAAGAATAGTATATATAAATGAAGATTATCAACCAAGCTTCGCTTATGAAGCGCACTTCCTAGACTGGTATGAGCGATGGTTAGATGAGATTATATCAGGAGAATTAGTAAGTAAAGACGCTGGATGGTTTGGATATGCTAGAGGTGGAAGCAGTGAAGCGCTATGGGAGTCATTTAAGACCATTGAAGATAAAGAGGAGAAATTAGAATATCTAGTTGGTCTAATGCGAAAGAAAGAGATTAGTGAAGCTATTCTTCAAGAGATAGAATATGTTCTTTCTGAGGAGTGTGACGATGATATAAGGAGTTCTCTTACGATGATTTTGGCAAAAGTAGCGTTTACAAGAGCGATTCCTTTTATTAAAGAACTAATAGGTCAAAACCTTCTTGTCTCTTTAAAAACAATACATTGGTATGCAGAGGATAAGGCGTATTGGCTGCCGTTCATTACTCCATTAAGCGATACCATCGATGAGGAGGAGACTTTTCGTTTTTATACCTATGTCGTGTCAAAAGCAACGGATGATTATGGTGATTATATATTAGTAGGACTTCAATCTGCTAATCAGGCTATACGTGCAACAGCTATCTATACGCTAGGAGAAGCCAAGAACAAGAAGAACTATCTAAATCAGTTTATCAAATGTTTATATGACGATGATGAGAGAGTTGTTTTATATGCTTTACAAGGGTTAAAGGAAGTAAATGATGAGAGATTGTTGGCGTGCTATAAAGTGGTATATAAGAAGTATAAGGATAGTGAAGAAGAAAATTATATTATAGTGAACTTAGAGCATAGACTTAAAGAGTTAGGACTAAGTTTGGAAGAATTAGAAAGATAATGGACGAGAATAGAAAGAAAAGTATAGGTAAATTTTTAAGTCTAGTGCTTAGGCATGAACCAGGTAAAATAGGAATACAATTAGATGAGAATGGATGGGCTGATGTAGAGGAGTTAATCAGTAAATGTAGTAAACAGAGAGTATCGTTTACCAAGAAAGAGCTTGACGAAATCGTAGAGACTAACAATAAGAAGAGATATGGATATAGTACTGATGGTACTAAGATAAGAGCTAATCAAGGACACTCTATAGCTGTTGACTTAGAGTTCGCTCCTCAAGAGCCACCACAGTTTTTATATCATGGTACAGCAGATCGTTTCTTGAATAGCATAGAGGAAGAGGGGATTAAGAAGATGAGTAGACAACATGTACATTTAAGCCAAGATAAAGAGACTGCTATCATTGTGGGTTCTCGTCATGGTAGAGTAGTAGTGCTGACTATCTTAGCGCATAAGATGTATGAAGAGGGAATAGCATTTTACCAATCTGCTAATGGGGTATGGCTAACGGATTATATCGATCCGAAGTATATCTCTAAATAAAGTGCATTAAAATTGTGTTAATGCAGGGCTATACTTGTTTTGATTACTTGGTGGATTCAAGTATTAAATGCAACAGTAACCATTAGGTTTAATTTTTCTGTAAAAATTTCGTTAGGCGATTTAAAACCAAATCTCTTTCTTGGTCTGTTGTTTAAAATATTTACAGCCTTGTCAATTGCTGCTTGTGTAATTAAATCGAAATTAGTCATTTTAGGGAAATATTGTCTTACTAATCCATTTAAATTTTCATTAGCTCCTCTTTCCCAACTGTGATAAGGCTTTGCGAAGTAGTAATCAAGCTCTAGAGTGTTAGCTATATTTTGATGGTTTGCAAACTCTTTTCCGTTATCAGAAGTCATAGTATGAAGTAACGGTTTGAAGTCTTTTAAGAGTTCTATAATTTTAGCTTCTACAACGTGAGCTTCCTTTGATTCTATCTTTCCCATCCATAAAACCCCTGTAGCTCTATCGTTTATAGTAAGCAGTGCTCCACGATGATTTTTCCCTATTACTAAATCTATTTCAAGATCACCTATTCTATATTTATCATCAACTATACTAGGTCTTTTTTCAATATCTACTCTATTACTTATCAAGCCTCTACTGTCTTTGCATGCACCTCTTTTTCTATATTTTTTACCTTTAGTTCTAAGATGCTTATAAAGCTTTCCTCCTTGTTTTTTGTTCTGCCAAATGAATTGATAAATACATTCAACAGAGACCATTTCTTTTGCTTCAAGTTTACTTCTACCTACTATTTGTTCTGGACTATAATCTTGATTAAGATAGTCTATAATAGTTGTTTTTACGTTTTCAGTTAAGCGTATTCTCTTGCGTTTTTCTTTGTGTCGTTGAGCTGTCTTTCTTTGTCCAAGATTAGCTTTATAAACACCATTTCTTTCGTCTGAATTGCGCTTAAGCTCTCTGCTAACAACAGACTTGTCTTTGCCTATATAACAAGCAATTTCAGTAAGTGATTTACCTGCCTTTTTATATGCTTCTATTTTATATCTTTGTTCTAACGTTAAATGTGACATCTTTTTGGGTGTGTAGGAACCTCAAAAGTAGATGTTTTTTTTCGCCAACGGCGGAGAACATTTGCTCCATGGAGCAAATGTTCTCCGCCGTTTTTTAAATGCTGTTGCATTTATTAGTTGAATCTAAG
>NZ_BCMQ01000047.1 GCF_001485415.1 Myroides odoratimimus | reverse complement strand
AGTAGAGACGTCAATATTTTGCGTGTCACATTCTGTTGGCACACAACGTTATGTACATAGCACAGATTGCAAATCTGCGCCAACGCTGGTATTATGTCGAAAGGTATATTTACACAATAAATATAAAGTAGAGATGTCAATATTTTGAGTCTCAGTATAAAACGAATGATATGAGTCTAAGAAGTGAAATAGCTCCTCAAATGAAGGTAGCAGAAGAGCGTTATCCAATAGTGCTAAAAGCTGTATTAGGATATACTGACTTCTGTGATGAATATGGAGATGAGGACTTTATAGAGTATAAAAGAGTAGAAGGTGAGTTACATCAGCTGACTAGGAAAGATATGTCTAGGTATGACTTATGGGAGTATTGGGAAGGAGAAGGAGCAGAAGTGCTATCTTTTAGAATAGCATTACCTGATCCTTTAGTAGTAAAGGATATTAGTAGAGAAGAAATAACCGAAATTGTGACTATTCTCAAGGTATTTGACGTTCCTGAAGAGACAGAAGATACTACTTTTGAACAACAGTTTAAGTGGTATTTAGATGAGTATTATGATGCTTTTTTGAAGCTAAACTGTGCTAAGTATTCTTATAAACTCTTTATGCTTAATAAGAATAAGCAAGGAGAGTATTTTGAATATTCTATAGAAGAGATCGTAGATGAATTAATGAAGAAATAATAAAAGCCTCAATCACTTGAGGCTTTGCTGTTTTATACCGTGAATATATCCGCATCATTAGGGATGATAACACGAGAAGATAAATTATGTTCTTCAAAGTAAGCTTTTAGCATATTTCTATTTTCCTGAAGAGGGCTAATTGCTTCTAGATGAACAATAGCTACTTGTTTAATAGGGTAGTAATCTAGCAGAGTTTTGATATCAGTACTATTCATAGTAACGTGTTCTCCTATGGCGAATTTGGCGGCACCTCCATTAATGACAATTCCTGTAGGTTGATAGTGGTCAATGGCTTGTTTCACTTCTTTGCACCAGATAGTGTCTCCCATTAGATAGACTATCTCTTGATTATGGCTAAGAACAAAGCCACTGGCATTTCCCATTAGATGACCAATTTCACCTTCACCATGTATAGCTACTGTTCGATGGATGTGAATACCTTCAAATATTGAGCTGTCTGTTATACCTATAACATTATGGAATCCAAGTGTTTTAATTGGTTCAATATCTTCATTTTGACAGTAAATAAGCATATCTTTTGGTAATAAGGTTTGTGCGGTAGGATCCCAATGGTCAGGGTGGAGATGGGTTAATAGTACTGCATCAGTTTTGTGTATTAAAGCATTAAGTTCAGCCTCTGTAAAAGGTAGCTCAGTTAATGGATTAGCTCTAGTGTCATCTGTCCATGGAAATGGACCTAAGACCCCCTTAGAACCTAACATAGGATCTACTAAGATATTTTTATTATTAACATTAATATTTATTGTAGCGTTTCTAATTAGTTGTACTTTCATAATTTTGTATTATTTAAATTTCTTAGTACAAAAGTACTTTAGGCTTATATTCTAATAAAGAAATGAACTTTTATGTGTATTGTTCACAAATTTGTAACCTATGAATTATGATGAGTTTGAGAGTTGCCCTCTTAATGTGTTTTTGAAGTTATTATCTGGTAAGTGGAAGCCCTTATTAATGTATCAATTCTTTGCTAATGGGGATATCCGTTTTACAGAATTGTGGCGTAATATGCCTCGTGTATCTAAGAAAGTGTTGTTAGAACAATTAAAAGAAATGGAAGTGTCTGGAGTGGTTAAACGTACACAGATTAATACTTTTCCTCCTGAAGTGTTTTATGGTTTGACAGAATATGGGAAGTCAATGTTGCCTCTTATACAACACATAGAAGAATGGGTTAAATCTAAATAATAAAAGCCTCAATCACTTGAGGCTTTGTTATTTTATACGAATATGTTATTTTAGAAGAACTAAATTAACGACCATGACCATAGTTATACTTGAAGCACTAATGCAAGTAGGGGTATTGCTCCCTTTTATGATCTTGTTTATGAAAGACAGGAGCAAAAAAGATTTTATGCGCATTGGGATCTTTTGTTTTGTATTTGTGCTTTATAGTTGTGCATTGATGTTAGTACAGATATCTGAAAGCTTTCGTATTATCAATGGCAGTTGGAATTGGAGTGGGAAGGTCTATGGTATTATATGGGGAGTGGTTTGTTATTTTGCTTTTCGCTCTTACTTTAAAGAACACAATTTCTTTACGCTGAAGCAATCACCTGGTAGTCAAAAGGGAGTCTGGCTAGCGACTGTAGGTATTACCTTATTGGCTGTAGTAGCTTGGTGGTTTGCTGGTAGTGGAGGGGAGTGGAATATAGAGACTTTAGCCTTTCAACTTACGATGCCAGGCATAGATGAAGAGATTATGTTTAGAGGGGTGTTGATGGGGTTATTGTTATCTTCTTTGAGAATGAAGGTTAGGTATTTAGGTAATCCTAGTAACTTGATTATAGCTGTATTATTTGGTTTTGTTCATGCTTTTACACTTTCTGAAGAGTATATAGTGTCTTTTGATACGGTTTACTTTATACAGACTGCTTTTGCAGGGTATATTTATGGATGGATAGCTATCAAGAGTAGAAGTGTGCTGTTTCCTATACTAGCACATAATGGGAGTAATTTTTTTGGGACGTTGACGATGATGATAAAATAGGCATGGCTTGTTAATTAAGAATTTAAAATTAAGAATTAAGAATTGTTTGCCTTCGGCATGGGGTGTATATACGGGCACAGATTGCAAATCTGTGCCAACGCTGGTATTGTGGTTGCTGTGACGTGATATTCTGTGTGGATATACACGGCACAGATTACAAATCTGCGCCAACGATGGTATTGTGGTTGCTGTGACGTGATATTCTGTGTGGATATACATGGCACGGATTGCAAATCCGAGCCAACGCAGTAGAGACGTCAATATTTTGCGTGTCACATTCTGTTGGCACACAATGCTTATATACACGAAGTCGGGAGACTTCGCGTAGCGTTATATACGGGTACAGATTACAAATCTGTGTCAACACAAGTATTCTCTTAAAATATTTTATAGTTTAGAGATAGTGATACAGTTCTTAGACCTTGAGGGTTAACTGTGGCGTTACCTGTGAAGTGTTTTTTATTCGTAAGGTTGTCTATTTTTAATATTGCATTGAATTTTTTCCAATCATAACCGATGGCAGCGTTGTAGATCGTGTAGCTTGGTAATGTGAGTACTCCTAGGGTAGAGCGGTTGATCGCTTTTTGTTGGCTTACTGAGTTTATTCCTATTCCGAAGCTTACGTTTCTGAATGCGCCTGATTGTAATTTATAGTTGGTCCATAGGTGAAATAGATTAGCTGGTCCTGCTTCTTCTGGTCTAAGACCGAGGTTGCCATCAGAAGGTAGGGATTTGGTTACTGCATTATAGTTATGACTAAATCCTGTAATGATATCCCATCCAAGAAGTGGTGTTCCTGTCAAACTAAGTTCTATTCCTTCACTTTTTACTTTTCCTCCTTGTGTAAAACTGTTTAGAGAATTTAGATCTGTCATTAGTTTATTTGTAACCTTTATGTGGTAGTAGCTTATTGTTGCGGATAATTTATCTCCTAATAGATTTGTTTTGACACCTATCTCGAATTGGTTCGCTTGTTCTGGATCAAAAGGTTGAATGGTTTTATTGGTTCCGTCTGGATCAGAGATAATAGCAGGGTCTAGAAATACAAAGCCATTTAGATAGTTAGCAAAAAGTGCTAGTTTATTTTGGATAGGTTGATAGACTAATCCAAATTTAGGAGAGAGTGTAGTCTGACTCGTCTTTTGATTATTTACTGCTGAAGTACTTCCTTCTAGGTAGTCAAATCTCAAACTTGCCATGAATGAAAAGTTAGGAAGAATATTAGTTATATTGGATACATAAGAGCTAAAGGTTTGAGTCTTCGCTTTGTTATGTATATAATTACTACTGGATAAAGTAGTTTCAATAGCATTTTTAGATAAATCCCCTGTGTCAGACTGATTGGCTAAGGAAATAATACCATGCTCTATATAATCACCATCTATACTAGAAAACTCTTTAGATAAATAGTCTAATCCGATTAGTATTGTGTTGTTTAATGAGCCAATGTTATACTTACCTGTTATATTCTGTTGGATACTAAATATGTTGGTTTTTGAGTCTATTTTAGAGATGTAACGGACGAAGTCATCTGTGGTACCGATATCTTCAAAAAGTATATCATATCCCTTGCTTTGGGTGTTGTTTTTATTGATAATGGTATTGGATGTCCAGTGGTCATTGATTTTATATTCTAATTTGGCTTGTGCTGTAAATGTTGGGTTTTTTAAGGTTAATTCATTACTAGTATATGCTTTTTTGTAATTTGCTTTAAATAGGTCTAATGATTCAAAGCTCACGGGCATATATCTAGATATAAAAAACATAGGGGCATGAGCTCCTTCATTAATTTTATACTGAAAGTCAACGTATAGTTTTAGTTTTTCATTAATATTGTATTGGATAGATGGGGCTACGAAGAAAGATTCTTTATAACCAGCATCTTGAAAAGTGTGCTGCTTGTGATATGCTGTGTTTAAACGTATAAAAAGCTTCTTATGGATAGGGGTATTGATGTCTAACGATACTCGATTAAGGTTGTTTGACCCACCGATATAGTTCACTTCACCCCCTAATTGTTCATAAGGTTTTTTGGTTATCACATTGATTAATCCTCCATAGGAGATTACATTTCCTCCATAGAGTGTTCCGTTAGGACCTTTGACTACTTCGACTTGTTCAATATTAGCGATATCTAATGTACTATTAGTAAAGCTAGGCATACCATTGAGTAAGTTTGGTTGGAATGCAAAGCCTCTCATTGTATAATATTCTCCTCCTGTGACTCCTACACCTGTTGATTCCCATACTCGTACTAGCCCGGTAGCATTCTGTAAGACATCTTTTATGTTAGTCGTTACTTGATTCTTCATAGTTTGATGAAGGATGATATCGGCAGACTGTGGATTCTCAATATAAGTTAGGGGTATTTTAGAAGAATAACCTTTTTGCTGTTGAGTAGTGGTGATTACTACTTCGTTTATTTTTTGATTGGTTATAGTGTCATTTGATTGAGCAAATAGAGGCGCATAACAGCATACAGATGCTATTAAAAAAAGGTGTTTCATTATTCTAAGTGTCGTGTTGTTATGTTATCGCAAATATAGAATATTAAACTACCTAATAATAGTGTGAAGTCTTGATTTTACGATAGTTTATGAGTGGTGTTCGCTTTTAAAACTATTTTAGACAGAGCTTTTATTAATAAGTATAAAAAGAATAGTTTTGTCAATTGTATTTCCTTTTAGAGCTATACTTAGTGTGTAGGTTCTTTTAATAATAAATATAGACCATTAAGACTATTAAATACATACTATGACTAAACACGTTAAGGCTACAATAATTGGTTTTTGTGCTATACTACTATGGAGTTCTATTGTAGGACTTATTAAGGAAGTGAGCTATTCATTTGGCTCTACAGGTGGTGCAGCGATGATTTATACTGTAGCAAGTGTGTTTCTGTTGTGTACTACGAAATGGGTACCGCTGTCTAAGTTTCCTCGTCGATACTTAGTTTATGGTGCTATTTTGATGGTTGCTTATGAGTTATGTCTAGCGTTGTCTATAGGTTATTCTACTAGTAGTAAGCAAGCGATAGAAATAGGAATGGTTAATTATCTGTGGCCAACTTTTACTATGATAGCGACTGTTCTTTTTACTTCAAAAAAGGCGAATTGGTTAATCATTCCTGGTGTTGTAGCTTCATTAATAGGCATTATTTGGGTTTTAGGGGGAGAAGAGGGGGTTAATTTATCTGAGATGCTCGTAAATATTAAGGCTAACCCACTGAGTTATGGATTAGCTTTTTTAGGAGCTATTCTATGGTCAGCATATTGTGTAGTTACTGTTCGTTCAGCGAATGGAGTGAATGGAATAACGTTTTTCTTTATGTTGGTAGCGTTAGTATTGTGGATGAAATATTTTATTATGGAAGAGCAGGTAGAAATGCTCTTTACGCTATCTTCTATTGTCTATTTATTATTAGCTGCTTTTGCTATGGGATTTGGTTATGCAGTATGGAATGTTGGGATTTTAGAAGGCAATGTAACGATATTAACTGGGGCATCTTATTTTATACCAGTATTATCATCAGCTCTTTCTTCAGTATTGTTAGCGACTCCACTGGGAATATCTTTTTGGCAAGGGACGGTCATGGTGTGTATTGGTTCAATATTGTGTTGGTTCTCAACAAAAAAAGTAGAGACAATTAGTGGAGAGAAATAAGTAAACAATTGCTAGATAGTTATAAACTGAATTTAAAACTCTAATTTTGTCATTAGAAGATAATGTGAATAGGTATTATGGAAAAAGAAAGTAAAGTGAATGTTGTTCTTTTTGATCAGGCAGTTGAGCTGTTAAGCAAAGAGCATGAACTAATCAAATGGCCGTTAACAAAGACAGCAGAAGGTAATTTTATCAAAAACTTCGGTGAAGAGATAGGAGTTTTCTTTATCCGTCATTCATATCGCTCAGGGTGGCGTTTTGGTATCAATACTTTTGATCAGGTATTTCATTTACATAAAGAGAACTTCAAAGTACATAATAGAGAAATCTATAAACAGGGGTACTATATTATAGGTACGGGTCTTCACGAGGATTTGATTGTTCTTAATCTGAATACTGCCACAGTAGGTTATGTGAGTTCTGAAGCTTTCTACAGAGGAGAAGCTGAGGTAGATATTAATGTATTGTTTAAAGATACAGGGTTAGATATGGGGACGTTTTATTATCGATCTATAACTGAGAAGGATAGTTTTTATCGCTGTGCGGAGGATGTAAGGTAAATTGTTTGTAATATGAGATTGTTTGAAATAGAAGAAGTAAGTGTGTTTCTAGAGAAGAAATTTGCTGATGTTGATAAAGATATTATCTCAGAACTATTATTAATACCTTATAAAGGAAGTAAAGAAGAAGTTTTAAGGTTAAAAGAGTACTTAAATATTACTATTTTGCCAGAAGAGTTTGAAGATTTTATAATGAGATATAATTTAGGAAACTTAACCTTGGCTAATATACAATTTGGTAGTGGAGGAAATTATATTAATAGGTTAATAAACCTCAATAATAAAGATAACTATTGGTATCAAGATTGTTTAAGTATAGATGCTATGGTTGTTGGTTTGGGAGATCCTTATACTATACTTCTATCTTTAAAAGAGGGAGTTGTTTATGTTGTCTCTTCTGAAATATCTTTTGATGATAAAGTTATAGTAGCCCCTTCATTTGATAGTTTTATTCAAGGGTTAGGTACTTCAATATATGCTAAAGCAAGTGGTAGAGAAGAGTCTTTTTTATCTTTAATAGAAAATAAATTTGGTGTTAATACACGTTTTTTTTGGGAAGAAATACTTTATTAAAGCTTTTACATAGAGATTATAAATTTAGTAATTGTCTTAATTATACTAATAGATGTTCTAATAGTACAAATAGATAAATAATCTTCATTTTATCTTGTTAATACTATACTGTTTTGGGGTGTTTTGGTATAAAAAAACTTTTGTAGCTCAATGATTTATTTATCTTTGAAGCCAACAAATTAACTAACCAAACATGATAAATATAAAAGCATTATTAGTAACGAGTATGTTGCTATTAGGCGTATCTGGTATTAGCCAAACGAATAGTAAACCTTTTACATTCGGAACAACAGATCAACTACACTCTACTGTCCTAAGTGAAGATAGAACGATTAATATCGTTTTGCCACCAGATTATAATGCGAATGATACTATTAAGTATCCTGTCGTGTATATCTTAGATGGAGGGGTAGAAGAGGATTTTATACATTTGGCAGGATTAGTGCGTTTTAATTCATTACCTTGGATAGCGCGTTTTCCTAATTCTATTATCGTAGGGATAGAGACAATCAACCGTAGAAAGGATATGACTTTTGCAGTAGATAATCTAAACTTCGTAGAGAAAGCAGGTTTTAGTAAAGATATGTTCCCGGAGTATGGTAGAGCTGAGGCTTATACAGCATTTTTAGAGTCTGAGCTGATTCCTTATATAGAGAAGAATTATAAAGGGAGTAGTACTCGTACTGTAATAGGGGAGTCGCTAGCGGGGTTGTATTCTACGTATGTATTAGAATATCATCCTTATCTATTTACAAACTATATTATTATTAGCCCTAGTCTATGGTGGGGAGATGAGAAGTTATTAGACAAGACACATACATGTCTGATAGAGAAGATAAAACAACCTGTGAATGTGTATGTAGGGGTGCCTAATAAAGAAGAGGATGTGAAGATGTATGAGTATGGGGAACAACTATACAAGACACTTCAAAAGAACAAGAATATCAAATCTCACTTTGACTATCTACCTGAGGAAATACACTCAACAGTGATCCATCAGGCGGTGAACAACGCATTTCAAAAGTTGTATCCAAGTACATATTTCTCTAAGTAAGAGAATATAAATAGACTAAAGCTACTCGATAAGGGTAGCTTTTTTATAGGATATTGTGTTGAAATACTTATCTTTAGTTTTTGTAAATGATAGTAATTATGATGAGATATTGTTTTTTAATTTTATTTGTGTTGGTGGCGTCTGGCAATAGTATGGCTCAGAGTTACGACAAAGTATATATAGAAAAAAAGGATGTAGATGTAGACAATGCTATCTATAAGGTGGGACGTACTTTTTATTATTCTTATAAGATTCAAAACAAGGAAGGAGATAGTTTATTTATAGATGCAAAGGATGCAGAGAACTTGACTTCTGTTAAAGATGAGGCACTGCCTGATCAGTTTAAAATGGAGGTTATAGCTCCTGAAAAGGGTAAAAGAACGAATAAAAGACAGACTGAAATAAGATATAGCTTTGAACCTATGACTGATTTTAGATCTTCAACAGGATTGGTAGAGAATGAACAGAATGTATGGTTACACCCAATGCGTTCCCATTTCTTTAAAGCATTAGAGACAGCTCCATTTCCTTATGTTCACTTAGGTAAGTCTGTAGGTTATACTTGGTCAGATCAGATGATTATAGGTGATTCTTGGTCTAATCCAGTGTGGGGAGAATGGAAAGGAAAGCTCTTGTTAGACTATACCTACAGGATAGAAAAACAAGAGATGGTTTCTACAGCTTTAGGAGATTTGTCTTGTCTTAAGGTGGTTTCTACAGCTAAGTCTACTTTAGGGGAAACAGAGTTAGTGTCTTATTTTTCTGAACAATATGGATTTGTGAAGATGGAGTATAAGTTGCTAACTGGGCTAAAAATAGTAATAGACTTAGTAAAAGTAGATGGCTTCTAATGGGATAATAGAGCGTATATCAAGTAGGTTTTCTCTATTTTTGTAAATAAAAAAGATGAGTAATGCTGATCAGATACATGACTATACCATAAAAGATATCCTTCGATTATTAGATCAGGAGTATCAGGATAGTGGTATCTATGTAGATGTACAGACTTCTTTTACAGATAATCCTTTAAAATATCCTTATCGCAATGAGAATTATACTTTGCTCTTTGTGACTCAAGGAATGATCACCGTACAGGTAAATCTGATAGAGTATCGGTTAGAACCTGGTACCATAACGATTATTCCTCCACAGATGGTTATTCTGTTTAAGGAGTTTAGTCAAGATATTAACTTTATTGCTATTAGCTTTGATCGGGCTTTTGCGATAGAGAATACACATACCCAAAATGAGAAGAGTACTTTCGTCTTACTAACGCCGAATACAGTAACTAAATTAATGCTGAATCAAGAGCAACAAACTTCTTTATTAAGTCTGTGTACTTTACTCAATCATAAGAATACCCAAAAAGGGAAGTCTGCTAATCAAAAAGAAGCTATTAAGCATTTATTTGCTTTGTTTTTATTGGAATTAGTAGATGCGAGTCATTATAATTATAAGGAATTAAAGAGTAATTTGTCTCGAAAGGAAAGCCTTACTATTCAGTTTTTAGAGCTTCTTCAGCTTCATTTTAAATCAGAGAAATTGGTTCGTTTTTATGCTGATAGACTTTGTGTTTCTGAAAGCTATTTAGCTAAGGTGATAAAGGAGATTACGGCTAAGACTATTGGGGAGTTAATAGATGATGCTGTAATAGTTGAGGCACAGTTACTTTTGGCTAACTCGACATTGAGTATATCAGAGATAGCAGAATCACTTCATTTTAATACTACTTCATTCTTTGGTAAGTTTTTTAAACGAAAAGTAGGTTGTTCTCCTCGAGAATATCGAAAAAGAATTTGATTATAGGATATAATAAGAGTGAATTAGAACAGTTTTGGACGGTAAATGTTCTTTTTTAATCCTTCAGATTGTTTAAACTTTGCCCTGTTTATATAACATAGTAACGTTTATTGATAAAACAAACTGAAATGAGTAAGCATTATATCACTTGTCAAAAGTGTAAAACAGAGAATGTCAATAGTGATTATTGTACGAATTGTGGAGAGATAATCAATGTGGTTTTACGCCGTCAAATGGAACAACAAAGAGTTGTCAATGAAAGAATACAAAAAGAAGTAAATAGAGAACTAACTAGTTTTGAGAAATTTACTCGTAGAATGCTCAAGCACCCCAATCCTTTTATCAGAGTGCCAGCTATGATAGTCAATGCTATATGGGTGGTAGGGGTATCTATCATGGCTGGGATAGCTTATCTTATTGGATTTATAGCAGCATAGTAGGTCGTTTAGTTTTTAAAAATTAGAATGAGAGGAGCTGTTACAACTTGTAATCGTTCCTCTTTTATACTTGTATGAAGAAAACACTTTTCTATATAGCCCTTTGTATTTCTGTTGTTATCTATGTTTTGCAGAAATCTCATATTGCTTTACCTGCTTGGGTTAACAATTATGTCAATGATTTTCTGACTCTACCGTTGGCATTGAGTATCTGTCAATACATATTGAGGAAGTTAAAGAAGCAGGCAGATCTTCTATTACCTCTATCGCTTATCCTTTTTGTGGTTTTATATTATAGTGTTTACTTTGAGTGGTATTTACCTCAGCACAATCCTCGTTATACGGGAGATTGGTTAGATTGCGTGATGTATTTTAGTGGAGCAGGTGTATTTTATCTTCTTAATAATACTGTTTTATTTCGCTTTCGAAAAGAGAATCGCTATAAATAGCTAACTATTATGTGGTGGTATTTCTTTACTTTGTATAAGTAATAGTTGGGATAAATCCCTAAACATTGATATCTATAAATTCGTCAGTATGTTTTATTATCTCAACCCATTAGTGTATGCACCCCAGCAAGTGCATGTTTCATAATATAATGTAAGGAAGTAAGTTTGCTTTAAATAATAAAGAGATGAGCAAACAAGAAATTATGTACTCTCATGTAGAGGATTGGCAAGCAAGTGGATTAACACAATCAAAGTATTGTGAAAGTGTTGGAATTAAGCTGGCGACATTTAGTTATTGGGTAGTAAAGTTTAAGAGTGAAACAGAGCAAGAAGGCTCAAGTAACTTTATAGCAATAGGTGAAACATCTAAAACCGACAGTAAAGAATACGAAATCGTGTATCCTAATGGAGTGAAGTTACGTTTAGAAACGAAAGATTTGGGTGAACTCTATTCATTAGTAAACCTTGTGTAATGTTTAGTCTGAGTAGTAGCCATCAATTCTACTTGTATAAATCAGCTTGTGATATGCGCAAGAGTTTCGATAGTCTATGTGGTCTTGTTCAAAACGAGCTTAATCAAGTCGCTCATAATGGAAGTGTCTACGTCTTTATCAATCGTCGATGTAATCAGATTAAACTCTTACACTGGGAAACAGGTGGTTTTGTGTTATATCACAAGCGATTAGAACAAGGTACTTTTGCTTTTCCTATTCATAATCGGACTCAAATCAGTTGGAGTGATTTGGTACTTATGATTGAAGGAATACAAGTGATAAAAAGTAGTCAAAAAAGGCGGTTTTCCATGAGATAAAACAGCCTTAATCCTTGTATAAATAAGGCTTTTGACGTATATTTACTTCATGGAAATAGACTTAGAAAACTTATCGAAACAAGAACTTTTGGCACTTTTAACCAAAGCCCAAAAGACTATTTCCAAACAAGAAAAAGTAAATACTAAATTAGAGAAGAAAACTACTAGCTTAGAAGAAAAGACCTCTAAACTAGAAGAAAAAAATACAGAACTGGAATATCGTGTAAAGCTACTTGAGCGCATGAAGTTCGGTCAAAGCCGAGAACGTTTTGAGGATCCCAATCAAACTCAATTACCTTTAGATGTTGAACAAGCAGTCTTAGAGGAACAAGAAGAAGTAATCAAACAAGAGA
>NZ_BCMQ01000046.1 GCF_001485415.1 Myroides odoratimimus | reverse complement strand
TTATGATAGTATTTATTCTTAACAACAATATCTATTGGGCAACTTGTTTCTATAGAATAGAGTTTGTTGTAAAAGATTAGTTTGCCTAAGACTTGAGGCTTAATTACTTTAAAAAATTCAATCTCATCTATTTGATTTTTGAACCCCACTTGAAGTATTTCTTCTTTTAGCTTTATAAGTAAAAGCCTTAAAAATTGAATCATCTCGTAAGCTTTTGAAATTGAAGTTGAATCAATTAAGTTTAGTTCAATTTCCTTTGATTCGATTGTCTTTAATACACTTTTGTAAAGAGCATTTTGTGTCATAATTATTGAGTTTTGGTTGGTTAATTATTGACACGTTTGCCTTGAAAGAATCTTCTATTAGTAGCTCTTTTAAAATAAAGCAATACTACTTTTAAAATCAATACGTAAAAACACGGTAAATATGCGGAAAACACGTATTGTTTATTATTTGGAAATTGTAAATATTTACATTATTAATTTTTAAATGTTTAGCTTTATGGAGATTAACAAAAAATCAGGTACAGTAATTAGCCTTGAAAAGGCAATTGAACTAACACATTCTTATCAAGAAAACAGCCCCGAAAAACCTAATAGTTATTTTGTAGGTCTTGATAAGATTAATGAGTTATTACAACAAAAAGGGGGGATTGGATTGCGAATCTATCCAGGTTTAGATCCTCAAAGCAATCAAAACAATATGGTTTTAGTAGCAGTAGACCAAGAAGGAGAAGATTTAACTAATGGAATTATGCTTGATGAGCTTATCACATGTCCTCCTATGTGTCCTAAAAAGCCAACCAAGCTTATAAAAAGTAAGTAGATGATTTATTATGTACTCTTATATGTAACGCTATTAACAGGTCTTTTTCCTATAGTTATGTTTATTGGAAAAGGAAATCATTTAAATAAGCAGAACAATTATGTTTTGCCTCTTATTCTGTTAATTGCTGGTTCTTCTATATATGAGTATGTAGTTAGTGGTGTATTGAAAATAAGTGTTATTCCTTGGTATCAAATACATTCATTATTAGAGTTTTTAGCTTTATACTATCTTTTTATAAAATTAATTGTACAAAGACCTAAATGGTTCTTTTTAACCTTTTTAGGTCTTTTTCTATTGATCTATGTTTATTCTTTTTTCTGTTTGGAAGAAGATTCAGCTTTCTTAGCAAAGAGCATCAACAAGTCTTTTTTGACCTTGTTTATTATGTGGTGTAGTTTTTTATGGGTAAAACAGGTCTTTGATCAAAAGGTGGTTTTAAGTCTGTATAAGCAGAGTAGTTTTTATGTAGTTATGGGGCTATTCTTCTATTATAGTACGACGATTTCACTTTTTATGTTATCAAGTTATATCTATAATAACGACATCTATTTTAATGATTATTGGTTAGTGAATATTATAGCTAGTTTGATACTTAGAATCATCTTATCAATTGGCGTATGGAAAATGAAATAAAATTATTCTTTTGGCTTGGGACTTTTATTATGATTTCCCTTGTCATTATCGTGATTATCCTTGTGATTGTTTATCAGAAGAATCTAAGCAAGTACCACAATGAACAGCTAAAACAGCAACTTAGAAACAGTTTAATTGTAGAGCATAAAGAAAGAGCAAGAATAGCCAAGGAGTTACACGATGGTCTTTGTGGGGATTTAGCAGCTTTAAAAAATTATGTAGGTGTTATAGAACTTAGTCAAGATAAGGATTTAATAAAATCTACGATTTCAGATATACAACAGAGTATTTTATTGTGCTATGATGAGGCGGTCAGAGTGAGTTATAACTTATCACCTCCTTTGATTAAGGATAATCCAATTAGTATCATATTAAGTAATTACTTAACCAGGATATCAAGAGCGACAAGTATAAAAATGTCTTTTAAATCTGATAAACAAACTTTTATACTAAGTGAATTAGTAAGATTAGAACTCTATAGAATAATACAAGAGCTAATCCAAAATATTATCAAGCACAGCAAGGCGACCTATACAGAGTTAGAACTTAAATGGACAGAGGATCAACTTGTATTATCTATAACTGATGATGGAATAAGGTATGATTTTAATGCTGATTTAAAAGGACAGGATGTTGGCTTAGGACTTAGTAATATTAAGACAAGAGTACAGCAAATTAAAGCAGATTTTACTCATCAAAGACAACAAGAGGTTAATATTACCACATTAAAAATAAATAATAAATATGAAAATTAAAGTAGGAATAGTAGATGACCATAAACTTTTTAGAACAAGTTTTGGTTTGCTTTTATCTCAGTTAGACGGAGTAGAAGTAGTGTTTCAGTGCTCTAATGGTATAGAGCTATTTGAGGTATTAAAAACTAAAAAGGTGGATATTCTATTTTTAGATATTCAAATGCCTGTTATGGATGGTTTTGAGATAACTCCCAAACTCAATGACAGATATCCAGACTTAAAAATACTTATTCTTAGTAGTTTTAATGATTCTTATACCATTGAGAGAATGCTTAAATATAAGATAGCAGGATATCTAACCAAGAATGCAGGACAGTCTCAAATAAAAAAAGCTATTTACAATGTATTTGAAGATGGAGTGTATTATGATAGCCAGATTAGAAATATAGTAAAGCATTTACAAGATGCAGATTACAAAAAAGATGCTGGTTTAACCCAGAAGGAAGTAGAGATCATTAAGCTATTTGTTAAGCAGTACAGTGGAAGAGAAATAGCTGAAAAACTTCATTTGAGTGTTAGAACTGTAGAAAAGCACAAAGAGATTATTATGCAAAAAACAGGAGCGAATAACTTCATAGGTGCTGTTGCTTATGCTATTATTAGACACTATATAACAGAGGATGATCTTTTTTAGAAGTCAAACTACTAAAATTACGTAAAATTACGTATTGTTTTGAAAATAAGTGATTTGTAGTTTTGGATATCCCAAAATGCCAGTACTATGAAAGCCAAATTCTCACTTATTGTACAATATTTCTTTGTATTACTTTTTGTTTATGCAGCGATAAGCAAATTAATCACTTTTGAAGCATTTCAAGTTCAACTGACCCAGTCCCCACTATTAAGCGCTTACGCTAGTATAATAGCCTATTTGGTTATTATTGTTGAACTTGTTATCGCTTCATTATTAACGATAAAACAATTCAAGCTGTTAGGTTTATATCTTAGTTACGGATTAATGGTAGTTTTTACTATTTACATCTACCTGATATTAAACTACAGCGACTTTATACCTTGCTCTTGTGGAGGAATACTTGAAAAGATGGGATGGACAGAGCATCTATGGTTTAATATCATCGTATGTATTTTGGGATTATTAGCCATCTACTTTCAAGAAAATGATAACACAAACAAAAAGCGATTTATTCTATCTACTACATTACTAACCACACTGAGCACAAGTATTGTTATTCTACTTTTTCTCTCTTCAGAACACATCATCAAAAAACAAAATCCCTTTATAAGAAGGTATTTACCTCATGGAGTAGTAGAGGATCAAACATTTGATCTGCAAGTAAACTCTTTTTACTTTTCAGGTTACCATCATGATACGCTATACCTTGGTAATTATACCACACCATTTCGCTATATCTCTATAGATGAAAAACTGCAAAGACAAGATTTTCAGATACAGATTGATTCTTTGCATCTATCTTATAATCAGTTAAAATTCAAAACAATGTATCCTAACTTCTATTTAGTAGATGGAACTATTTCCATAATATTCAAAGGAAAACTGGATAATCAAAATCAACAGCAACCAACTAAAATAGCAAGTTACAAAGATGCTTACTTTTCAGATTTTACTCCAATAGATTCCACTACCATTGTCTTTAAAGGACAAAGTAGCAAAAACTACCAAAATGTACTTGGAGTAATCAATCAAAAAAGTACTACGAAAGTAAAACTAAACCCGGATTTACTACAAAGTGATTCAGATGGGGTATTTGATACTGATGGAATACTGAGTTACAGCAAAGAAAAGAAACAAGTAATTTACACCTATTATTATAAGAATCAGTTCATTCAAACAGATCAGCATCTTAACTTACTAAACAGACAAAACACCATAGATACAACTAAAACCCAAAGTATCACTTCAGCCAAATTATCAACAGGAGAAAATAAAATAACAACTCCTGTAAAGGCAATAAACGCAAAGGTTATAGCTCATCGCAATCTCTTGTTTATAGTATCAAATTCAATGGGACAAAACGAATCTCAAAAGATGTGGAAACAAGCCAGTATTGTAGATGTGTATGACTTTATAAATAACAGTTATATAGGAAGCTTTTACATCAACCACCTAGGGGAAGATAAGCTATCTGATTTAATTGTTACAGACCATTATCTCTATGGTTTATTTGACAAGAACCTTGTTCGTTACAAATTGGCCAAATCGCTAACAAGCAAGTTTCAGTAAGGTTTAGCTCAACCTTAAAAAAAGCTAACTAACTATAAATAAGTTTTAATTATGAAACAATTACTAAAATCAGCAGGTTTGCCAATCGGAGTATTCGCACTTGCTATCGGGAGTGCATTTGCAACAAATGCAATGAAAAATGTTGAACTAAATTCTACTGACCGTATAGGTCATTATGAATTAGATTCAGAGAATGAGTTTTCATGTGTTCAAACAAATATTACTTGTTCAACAATAAGTGATGGTCCAATTTGTACATGGTATGACGCTGTGAATAATCAGGAACGAACTCTTTATGAAAAAGATGAGTTAACAATGCAATGTCCAACTGTGTTGTATCAAAAGCAACCTTAATAGAAAAGCTGTCTCTGCAAGGAGACAGCTTGTTTTAATTTAGACCTTGTTTAATCCAATCAATATTTTTTGTGTCTTTAAGAAAATAGGATAACCAATTAAGGGATCTTATTGTTAAGTCTTTTTGGTTGGTTTTATCAGCTAAACTATGCCCATCTTTAGTGTAAAATAGAGCGATAGCTTGTTTATTATAGCGCCTTAATGCACCATATAAGTTCATAGTGTGTCTCCAAGGTACGTTTTCATCAAGATTCCCAGCCCATAATAGGATTGGAGTTTGAATATTTTGTGAGTAGTAAATAGGAGAATTTGCAAAGTATTCCTTTTGTTTTTCCGCATAGGGTCTTTTTAACTTATATTGAGCATCTTCTATTTTGGCATAGCTCATTCTATTTAAGTAGTAATTAAAACCATAGCTATCCACTATTAATTCCGAACGAGAGGATCCACTTATTGCTACTTTAAAGATATCAACTTGTGTAATAATATAGTTAACTAGATATCCACCGAAGGATTGTCCCATTATTCCAAGGTTTTCACTGTCAATTTGTTTTACTTTTTTTTGTACTTCTTGTATTGCTGCCTCAACGCATTCTAGAGCGGTAACTCCTGGACCTTTCTCACTAACATAAGTATCAGGCTCAAATACAAAATAACCTTGTTCTGTAAGTAGTGCATTGTTGTATCCTGTATCATTTTCAAGTTTAGGAATTCTAAATACATTTTGTAAATGATTTTGAGTTTCATATAAATGGGTAATCATAGGATATTTTTTTAATTCGGAAAAGTTCTTAGGGTAGTAGAGTATTCCTTTAAGTTGTTTACCTTGAACTGTCTTGAACTTAATTATCACTTGTTTTCTCCAATTAAATAAAGAGTCAGCAATAGAACTAGTTTTTACTATGCTTAGCTGCTTGTCTTTATAGGAATTTAATCTATAGGACATATTATAGTTTTCGGTTAAAAAACTAATTTGTTCTTTTTGATTAGACAATAGCACCTGAGTAATTTTATCTGAAGTACTTTCTATGATTGGTTTAATGATATTATTTTCATCTATTATGTGTAATGAGCTTCTATTATTACTTACGTTTAAGGTTTGTATTATTATGGACTTATTTAAATCGACTATTGCACTTGGTTTGAAGTTTGTGTCTAGGCTTGAGATAGATTGATGGTTTAGAATATTAATCTCTAAACTATTAATTGTCTCATTGTTAGTTAGTCTATTTAATCTCTGGCTATTAGTATCAAATAACCAGAGGTTTGAACTATTAGTGATTAGTACTTTGTTAGGATTTGTAGTCCAATAAAAATTTTGCTGATTTTCTAAATTGCTAATAGTTGTAGTCTTATTATTTTTTAAGTTGTATAAATGCCACTTGTTATTAGATTTATAAGCGAATTTATTTTTATCATTTGAAATTGTCAAAGCATAATTACTTAGAGAATCTAATAGCTTACTGTTTGAATTTTTAAGAATATTATGTTTGTATACTGATACGGTAGAGCTGTTTTTACTATAATCTTTATATGCTTTAGAATCATAGGTTAGATACTCATTGTTATTAATAAAACTTATAATTTCATTGTCTATTATAGGAGTTGTTTGCTTATTCTCGATGTTATATAAGAGATTATTGACAACAAAACTATCTCCCTTTAGAGTGTTTTTTTTAGCCTCTAAATTGTAATCATTAGTGTACCAAATGTCTACTATAGGACTTTGAGTTTTATGTAAGTAAAGGTATTTTATTAGGATGTTATTATCAGTCACAAATTCATAAGAAGTATTAATTAAGTTTTGATTTTGTTTTGTAGGTTCAATTCTAAAATATACCTTCTTCTTTAAATCAATATGTATTACCTCATTCCTGGTTGTCTTAACAATAAGATGATTCTGCTTATCGTCCCATATTGGATTGGATAAGGAATCTAATTGAAAAGAACCAGTTAAAGATGAGTTTTTTAGATTTTTAAGGTCTAATGAAAAGAATTGATCACCCTGTAAATACATCATCTGTTGCCTTGATGGAGAGATAAAGTATTGTTTTATTGATTTTTGTTCCCATTTTTTATCAATGTTATTTGATGTATCTAGAAGTAATGCAGTTTTCTGATCAGTTAGAATAAAGATTCTATTGTTAGCTATTATTTCAAAAGAATTTACTTGATCTATTACGGTCTGCTTATGATTTTGCAGATTCACTATATAGAGTTGATTTTTCTTTTGATAGGCTATCTTTATATCATCTATAAAATAGATGAAACCTGTGTCTTCAAAACAGATTTCTTTCTTTGTATCTGCGTTGCTTATACATCTTTTTACGAATTCATTATTTGTCTCTTGTGTAATTAACCATTTTCCACTGTTAGAAATACTAATATTTTGTAGTTTGAACCAAAGGGGACTAATACTTATAGAGTCTACTTGAGCCTTTGAGTTAGAAAAACTTAAAAGTAGAATAAGGTAAATTACTTTTTTTAGAATATTAGTATCCATCATTTTGAGGTAATAGATTATTATTTAAAGAGATTTCCTTTTCAGGATATGGCAACAGTCTGTGATTAGTTTTCCAATTAGGTTTAACCTTATTTAAGATATGGAGTTGATTATTTCTTTTTAAATCAAAGAAGCGATGTCCTTGTTCTGTAAAGAACTCTTTTTGACTTTCAATAAGCATTTCCTTTATACACTCTTCTTTAGTTAAAGTGTTTGGTAGAAGTGATATGTTGGCTCTTTTTTTTAAGAGGTTCAAATATTTAATTGCCTCGACTGTATTGTCTTGATATATCAATGACTCAATTAAAACAAAGTAAGCTTGCTCAACACGAAATACAATAGAGTATTCATCTGTATTATTGGAAATATTCTTGTATTTGTAGCTGTGATAAAAGGTCTTATTGTTACCACTTACTTCCCTTACCCAGTGTTTAAGACGTAGATCATTAATAGAAAAACTTTTGATCAGATCCTGGCTTAGAGCGTGGTTTGTAGGTGGTGTAATATTAAAATAGTATGTTCTTGCTTCCCAAGTGCTAAGACCAGAATTACTAGGAATAAGTTGCCAAATTGTACTCTTTGCATTGTTTTTAAAGACTTTTGTAATATCTGTTTCTAATGCAAATAATGGATTTGATGTAACTAAAGAACTTAAGTTCTGTGCTAAATCATATTTATGCTGAAGTAAATAGTTTTGAGCCAATAGAAGCTCTGCAGCAGCTTTATTGGGATAAATTCTATTTTGTTTTTCAAATGTATCACTTAAAATAGTTAAGCTATGCTTTAAATCTAATTCGATTAAGCTAAGCACTTGTAAATATGGCGTCTTTTTAATAATTATATTTGATTGATAATCAGTTGTAGTAGTATAAGGAATATCTCCAAATAGTTGTACAAGATTTTGATAGTAAATAGATCTAAGTAATAAGGCCTTTGCAATTAAGGGATCCTTGTCATTTATATTTAAATGCTTTGATAGAGTAACTCCTTGGATAAAGGAATTAATAGCATATATGTTTTTGTAAGAACTGTTCCAAAGAGAGTTAATAGTTGGATTATTTGCTCTAATTGAATTATTAAAAATATCAAAAGTTCCTAGACTAGAATTTATCTCACTAAAACTTGTTAGTTCATCAGTATACATTGACATAACAGTACCTAAACCAGTGCTTTGTCCTGTAAAAATGGAAGCATCTCGAAAATTTGAGTATAAAGTTGCTAATGCAGCTTTTGTTGTAGAGATATCTTTATAGATATCATCAGTTCCCATTTGATTATTTGGCATATCCACTTGGATAGCATTTTCACACGATGTACTTAATATTGGAAGTACAAATAGATATAGTATAAATAGATGTTTAGTTTTCATATTTTGCTTTTTAAAGAGTTAGTTGTAATCCAAAAGAGAATGTTCTTAGAACAGGAAGATTTCCTGGGTATATATTTTCAGGGTCCATTCCAAAATAATTAGTAAAGGTTAATAAGTTTTGACCTTGGGCATACAGACGTAACCTTGCCTTTGACAATGGGATATCATACCAAATATTAAGATTTTTTAGACGTAAATAGGAAGCATCACTTATAGCATGATCACTTTCTTGAATAAGTAAAAAATTGCTTAGAACATCACCTTTCATACCTGTTGAGAAGTAGGGAAACTCAGCATTAGGATTGTTTGTAGAGAAACTATTTAAAACTTCTATAGGTTGGTTTCTTGCCACACCTGGTAGGATCATTCGTTGAAAATAATTATAGCCTCTTTGCTTAACAAATTGAAATAAAAAATCCATTCCAAAATTTTTATAACTAATGCTATTTGATATTCCACCATGATATTTTACATTAACTTCTTGTATGCTTTGTTTATCCTCTAAAGGAGTGATTTTGCCATCTTGGTTAAAATCTTTAAATTTAAATTGACCTGTTGTAGGATCAATACCTTCATAGTGGTATAGTTTTAATACACTTATTGATTTACCTATAACATATCTATTTGCGTATGTGGAGTTTTCAAGATTTGGAAAAGAGACAAGTTTATTTTTGGGAAAAGAAATATTAAAACTTGTTGTCCACTTCCAAGAAGTAGATTTAATATTATTGGTGTTTAATGTAAACTCCCATCCTGAATTTTCTACTGTAGCGGCTGAGTTATTTATTATCTGATCAAACCCAGTTGTATACGGTAGAGGAGTACCTAGTAATTGGTTAGATGATCTGTTGTTATAGTATGCTATACTTGAGTTTATTGTTGAATTAAATAAACTCAGTTCCATTGCTATTTCTGCTTTGGTTGTCTTTTCCCAACTGAAATTAGGGTTGTATAGCCTTGATGGAATAAAGCCAACGATATCATCATACTTTGCCGAACCAGTAGAGTAAGTATCTAAGTATTGGTAATCTCCAATTTGATCACTACCTGTTATACCATAACTTGTTCTTATTTTTCCAAGGTCTAACCAAGAGATATCTTTTAAGACAGGTTCTTCTGAGAATAACCAAGCCGCACCAATAGCTCCGAAATTACCAAACTTGTAATTGTCTCCAAATCTAGAAGAGCCATCTCTTCTTCCTGTAAGATTGATAATATATTTATTGTCATAAGTATAATTGAGTCTTGTAAATGAACCTGAGTATTTATACTGCGTGTCAGTTAGCTGACGAATAGATTGAGAACTAGCGCTTGCTATATTGGTTATTTGTGAGTTAGAAGGAAATCCATAACCGTATAGATGTATAGCAGTTCGATTACTTGTTTGATAGGTTGTACCAATTAAAAAATTAAGACGATGTTTTCCATACTCTTTTGTCCACGATATTTGAGGTTCTAAAATATACGATTTAGAATTAGTATATGAAATTTGAGCTGTTGAATGAGCACTTGTTCTACCTAAGTTAGGATTATTTACTGTATGAGGGGTTAAATGACTTTCGTTGAAGTTATTTGTCGCTAACCCACTATTCAGTATTAAACTAATGTTATTGTGTAATTGATAGCTAATATTAGTATTGAAAACAAAAGCTGTATTTTCATAATTGTAACTTGCTTGTAATGCCGCTAAGGGATTATTAAATGTTCCATTTTCCCAATTCAAAGTACCGTCTTCTTTGTATAATTTTGGAGCATTAGGAACAAGACTTAATGCTGTTGAAGTAAGATCAGTTTGTATGAGTTCATTCTTTTGCCTCGAGTAGGTTGTTGCTGTTGCTATTTTTAGCTTATCTGTTGTATGATTAAAAGTAAAGCTTATATTATCTCTTTTAAAACCTTTATCTACTGGAAAAACAGTTGTTTGTTTATTGTGAGAAGCATTTAAGTTAAAGGATGTATTTTCACTCCCTCCACTTAAACCTAGTTCAGTATTGGTTGTAGTAGCTGTACCTCCAATTAACTCTTTTTGCCAATCTGTATATCTGTTTCTATCCCATGTTCCATTTATATCATAAGCGTTAGTAGGGTAAGTAGTAATGTTATCATTAATAAAGGCTTGTTCTCTCATTTGTAAGTATTGCTGAGTGTTTAATAACTTGGCAAAGTTTACTACTTTACTATTGGCAAGATAGTTTGAGAAGGTTAGTCTTACTTTTCCTTTTGTTCCTTTTTTGGTTGTTATTAAAACTACACCATTAGCTCCTTTTGAGCCATATATAGCTGTAGCATCGGCATCTTTTAAGATCTCGATACTTTCTATATCATTAGGATTAATTGAATTAAGAGGATTATTGTGACCTTGTAACAAAATAGTAGCAGATAATCCTGTACTTGAACTGCGGTCACTAGGCATATGTATACCATCAATTACATATAAAGGTACATTTGCCATGAATTGATTAGTGTTGCTTTGTAGACTGTTTTTACCACGTATTTGTATATCAATAGAGCTACCTGGGACACCTGATAATTGAGTAATACTAACACCTGCCATTCTTCCTTGTAAAGCTTGCAGAGGATTAGTCACTGGCTGAAACTCGATATCTTTAGCTGCTACTCGTGCTATACTACCTGTACGCTCTCGATCTTTAACAGTATAATATCCTGCATTAACTACAATCTCGTCAAGAGTATTATTATCCTCACTAAGTGTAATATTAAGAACATTACCACCCACAAAAACAATAGACTGATCTTTATACCCCATCATTGAAAAGGTTATCTTATCACCAGAAGTAATATTGATGGTGTATTTTCCTTCTAAATCAGTTGTAATTACTTTAGTCCCAACTGTCACTATAACACCCCCAAGAGCACCAAAGGAATCCTTTACAGTTCCTGTTAGTTTTATAGTTGGTTTTTGTTTTGTATCTTGTAGCAAGTCAGATACACTAAAAGACAAATGTTTATCATTTGATACGGCATAAATTGGACAGCTTAACAAGCCAACTAAAAAGAGTAGTGACAGAGCTATCCTATAACCAGTTATGGTTTTAAATTGAGTTTTCATAATGTTTATAATTGATTTGATATAAGACGCTTTTAAATCATTAAGATTTTTATTGCCGTAGTACTTAAATAAGCTATATATCAAAAGGTTAGTTAATTGGTAATTTATATTCTACATATTTTTTTAAAAAACTATCTCCAAGCTCTAAAGCACGTCTCCCAAAATGCAAACTAGAGCAAGGAGATAGTCATGGACTTTTAGCATGACTTAAAATCCCTTTAAGCCATACTTTTTGTTGTGTTTAAAATGCCTACTAAGGACTAAGCCTATAATTAACCACTAGGCTAAAGCCCTATAGCAAGCGGTTTTTCTCCATAATTAATAGTTTTAAAGGGTGATTAATAAATAGCACAGTAGGAGAGACTTATTTCATAGCTTTTTTCCTTACTAACTAATCTATATTGCCTTTTAGTCGAATGGATGAACGAGCTATATTTATGTGTGATAAAGGCAATAGTTATCCTGTACGCATCTAAAAACTGTTTTTAGACCTAGCGTAAAATGTGTTATAACTCTAACTAAATAGGTAATAGGGTAGCCATCCAACATTAAACAAGTAATGTCAAATTAATCTACAACGATAAGATTTAGTTAAACTAAAATGTAATCATAGGCTAAATGTGAGTTTAGTTACTAATTGGTTGTTTGTGATAAATAATTAATAATTGAAAAAATCTCGAATAGAACATTCGATAAGTCCATTAAGGATAGATAAGGTATTGTAAGCATTCATTATTAAAGCAACGAACACTAAACAAATCCACCTT
>NZ_BCMQ01000045.1 GCF_001485415.1 Myroides odoratimimus | reverse complement strand
AAGGTGGATTTGTTTAGTGTTCGTTGCTTTAATAATGAATGCTTACAATACCTTATCTATCCTTAATGGACTTATCGAATGTTCTATTCGAGATTTTTTCAATTATTAATTATTTATCACAAACAACCAATTAGTAACTAAACTCACATTTAGCCTATGATTACATTTTAGTTTAACTAAATCTTATCGTTGTAGATTAATTTGACATTACTTGTTTAATGTTGGATGGCTACCCTATTACCTATTTAGTTAGAGTTATAACACATTTTACGCTAGGTCTAAAAACAGTTTTTAGATGCGTACAGGATAACTATTGCCTTTATCACACATAAATATAGCTCGTTCATCCATTCGACTAAAAGGCAATATAGATTAGTTAGTAAGGAAAAAAGCTATGAAATAAGTCTCTCCTACTGTGCTATTTATTAATCACCCTTTAAAACTATTAATTATGGAGAAAAACCGCTTGCTATAGGGCTTTAGCCTAGTGGTTAATTATAGGCTTAGTCCTTAGTAGGCATTTTAAACACAACAAAAAGTATGGCTTAAAGGGATTTTAAGTCATGCTAAAAGTCCATGACTATCTCCTTGCTCTAGTTTGCATTTTGGGAGACGTGCTTTAGAGCTTGGAGATAGTTTTTTAAAAAAATATGTAGAATATAAATTACCAATTAACTAACCTTTTGATATATAGCTTATTTAAGTACTACGGCAATAAAAATCTTAATGATTTAAAAGCGTCTTATATCAAATCAATTATAAACATTATGAAAACTCAATTTAAAACCATAACTGGTTATAGGATAGCTCTGTCACTACTCTTTTTAGTTGGCTTGTTAAGCTGTCCAATTTATGCCGTATCAAATGATAAACATTTGTCTTTTAGTGTATCTGACTTGCTACAAGATACAAAACAAAAACCAACTATAAAACTAACAGGAACTGTAAAGGATTCCTTTGGTGCTCTTGGGGGTGTTATAGTGACAGTTGGGACTAAAGTAATTACAACTGATTTAGAAGGAAAATACACCATCAATATTACTTCTGGTGATAAGATAACCTTTTCAATGATGGGGTATAAAGATCAGTCTATTGTTTTTGTGGGTGGTAATGTTCTTAATATTACACTTAGTGAGGATAATAATACTCTTGACGAGATTGTAGTTAATGCAGGATATTATACTGTTAAAGATCGAGAGCGTACAGGTAGTATAGCACGAGTAGCAGCTAAAGATATCGAGTTTCAGCCAGTGACTAATCCTCTGCAAGCTTTACAAGGAAGAATGGCAGGTGTTAGTATTACTCAATTATCAGGTGTCCCAGGTAGCTCTATTGATATACAAATACGTGGTAAAAACAGTCTACAAAGCAACACTAATCAATTCATGGCAAATGTACCTTTATATGTAATTGATGGTATACATATGCCTAGTGACCGCAGTTCAAGTACAGGATTATCTGCTACTATTTTGTTACAAGGTCACAATAATCCTCTTAATTCAATTAATCCTAATGATATAGAAAGTATCGAGATCTTAAAAGATGCCGATGCTACAGCTATATATGGCTCAAAAGGAGCTAATGGTGTAGTTTTAATAACAACCAAAAAAGGAACAAAAGGAAAAGTAAGACTAACCTTCTCAAACTATCTTGCCAATAGTAAAGTAGTAAACTTTGCCAAGTTATTAAACACTCAGCAATACTTACAAATGAGAGAACAAGCCTTTATTAATGATAACATTACTACTTACCCTACTAACGCTTATGATATAAATGGAACATGGGATAGAAACAGATATACAGATTGGCAAAAAGAGTTAATTGGAGGTACAGCTACTACAACCAATACTGAACTAGGTTTAAGTGGAGGGAGTGAAAATACATCCTTTAACTTAAATGCTTCTCACAATAAACAAACAACTGTTTTTCCAGTAGATAAAGGTTTTAAAAGAGATAATATAAGCTTTACTTTTAATCATACAACAGATAAGCTAAAAATAGCAACAGCAACAACCTACTCGAGGCAAAAGAATGAACTCATACAAACTGATCTTACTTCAACAGCATTAAGTCTTGTTCCTAATGCTCCAAAATTATACAAAGAAGACGGTACTTTGAATTGGGAAAATGGAACATTTAATAATCCCTTAGCGGCATTACAAGCAAGTTACAATTATGAAAATACAGCTTTTGTTTTCAATACTAATATTAGCTATCAATTACACAATAACATTAGTTTAATACTGAATAGTGGGTTAGCGACAAATAACTTCAACGAAAGTCATTTAACCCCTCATACAGTAAATAATCCTAACTTAGGTAGAACAAGTGCTCATTCAACAGCTCAAATTTCATATACTAATTCTAAATCGTATATTTTAGAACCTCAAATATCGTGGACAAAAGAGTATGGAAAACATCGTCTTAATTTTTTAATTGGTACAACCTATCAAACAAGTAATCGAACTGCTATACATCTATACGGTTATGGATTTCCTTCTAACTCACAAATAACCAATATAGCAAGCGCTAGTTCTCAATCTATTCGTCAGCTAACTGACACGCAGTATAAATACTCAGGTTCATTTACAAGACTCAATTATACTTATGACAATAAATATATTATCAATCTTACAGGAAGAAGAGATGGCTCTTCTAGATTTGGAGACAATTACAAGTTTGGTAATTTCGGAGCTATTGGTGCGGCTTGGTTATTCTCAGAAGAACCTGTCTTAAAAGATATCTCTTGGTTAGACCTTGGAAAAATAAGAACAAGTTATGGTATAACAGGTAGTGATCAAATTGGAGATTACCAATACTTAGATACTTACTCTACTGGTTCGGCAAAGTATGATGATATCGTTGGCTTTATTCCATCAAGGCTATACAACCCTAATTTCAGTTGGGAAAAGACAACCAAAGCAGAAATAGCAATGGAACTGAGTTTATTTAATTCAACAATAAACTCAAGTATAGCATACTATAACAACAGATCATCTAACCAATTACTAGGTACTCCTCTACCGTATACAACTGGGTTTGATCAGATAATAAATAACTCAGCCGCTACAGTAGAAAATTCAGGATGGGAGTTTACATTAAACACCAATAATATTAAATCTACTTCTTGGAAGTGGACAACAAGTTTTAATATTTCTTTTCCCAAAAATAAACTTGTCTCTTTTCCAAATCTTGAAAACTCCACATACGCAAATAGATATGTTATAGGTAAATCAATAAGTGTATTAAAACTATACCACTATGAAGGTATTGATCCTACAACAGGTCAATTTAAATTTAAAGATTTTAACCAAGATGGCAAAATCACTCCTTTAGAGGATAAACAAAGCATACAAGAAGTTAATGTAAAATATCATGGTGGAATATCAAATAGCATTAGTTATAAAAATTTTGGAATGGATTTTTTATTTCAATTTGTTAAGCAAAGAGGCTATAATTATTTTCAACGAATGATCCTACCAGGTGTGGCAAGAAACCAACCTATAGAAGTTTTAAATAGTTTCTCTACAAACAATCCTAATGCTGAGTTTCCCTACTTCTCAACAGGTATGAAAGGTGATGTTCTAAGCAATTTTTTACTTATTCAAGAAAGTGATCATGCTATAAGTGATGCTTCCTATTTACGTCTAAAAAATCTTAATATTTGGTATGATATCCCATTGTCAAAGGCAAGGTTACGTCTGTATGCCCAAGGTCAAAACTTATTAACCTTTACTAATTATTTTGGAATGGACCCTGAAAATATATACCCAGGAAATCTTCCTGTTCTAAGAACATTCTCTTTTGGATTACAACTAACTCTTTAAAAAGCAAAATATGAAAACTAAACATCTATTTATACTATATCTATTTGTACTTCCAATATTAAGTACATCGTGTGAAAATGCTATCCAAGTGGATATGCCAAATAATCAAATGGGAACTGATGATATCTATAAAGATATCTCTACAACAAAAGCTGCATTAGCAACTTTATACTCAAATTTTCGAGATGCTTCCATTTTTACAGGACAAAGCACTGGTTTAGGTACTGTTATGTCAATGTATACTGATGAACTAACAAGTTTTAGTGAGATAAATTCTAGTCTAGGAACTTTTGATATTTTTAATAATTCAATTAGAGCAAATAATCCAACTATTAACTCTCTTTGGAACAGTTCTTACAAAAACATATATGCTATTAATTCCTTTATCCAAGGAGTTACTCTATCAAAGCATTTAAATATAAATGACAAGGATCCCTTAATTGCAAAGGCCTTATTACTTAGATCTATTTACTATCAAAATCTTGTACAACTATTTGGAGATATTCCTTATACTACTACAACTGATTATCAATCAAATATAATTATTAAAAAGACGCCATATTTACAAGTGCTTAGCTTAATCGAATTAGATTTAAAGCATAGCTTAACTATTTTAAGTGATACATTTGAAAAACAAAATAGAATTTATCCCAATAAAGCTGCTGCAGAGCTTCTATTGGCTCAAAACTATTTACTTCAGCATAAATATGATTTAGCACAGAACTTAAGTTCTTTAGTTACATCAAATCCATTATTTGCATTAGAAACAGATATTACAAAAGTCTTTAAAAACAATGCAAAGAGTACAATTTGGCAACTTATTCCTAGTAATTCTGGTCTTAGCACTTGGGAAGCAAGAACATACTATTTTAATATTACACCACCTACAAACCACGCTCTAAGCCAGGATCTGATCAAAAGTTTTTCTATTAATGATCTACGTCTTAAACACTGGGTAAGGGAAGTAAGTGGTAACAATAAGACCTTTTATCACAGCTACAAATACAAGAATATTTCCAATAATACAGATGAATACTCTATTGTATTTCGTGTTGAGCAAGCTTACTTTGTTTTAATTGAGTCATTGATATATCAAGACAATACAGTCGAGGCAATTAAATATTTGAACCTCTTAAAAAAAAGAGCCAACATATCACTTCTACCAAACACTTTAACTAAAGAAGAGTGTATAAAGGAAATGCTTATTGAAAGTCAAAAAGAGTTCTTTACAGAACAAGGACATCGCTTCTTTGATTTAAAAAGAAATAATCAACTCCATATCTTAAATAAGGTTAAACCTAATTGGAAAACTAATCACAGACTGTTGCCATATCCTGAAAAGGAAATCTCTTTAAATAATAATCTATTACCTCAAAATGATGGATACTAATATTCTAAAAAAAGTAATTTACCTTATTCTACTTTTAAGTTTTTCTAACTCAAAGGCTCAAGTAGACTCTATAAGTATTAGTCCCCTTTGGTTCAAACTACAAAATATTAGTATTTCTAACAGTGGAAAATGGTTAATTACACAAGAGACAAATAATGAATTCGTAAAAAGATGTATAAGCAACGCAGATACAAAGAAAGAAATCTGTTTTGAAGACACAGGTTTCATCTATTTTATAGATGATATAAAGATAGCCTATCAAAAGAAAAATCAACTCTATATAGTGAATCTGCAAAATCATAAGCAGACCGTAATAGATCAAGTAAATTCTTTTGAAATAATAGCTAACAATAGAATCTTTATTCTAACTGATCAGAAAACTGCATTACTTCTAGATACATCAAATAACATTGATAAAAAATGGGAACAAAAATCAATAAAACAATACTTTATCTCTCCATCAAGGCAACAGATGATGTATTTACAGGGTGATCAATTCTTTTCATTAGACCTTAAAAATCTAAAAAACTCATCTTTAACTGGTTCTTTTCAATTAGATTCCTTATCCAATCCAATATGGGACGATAAGCAGAATCATCTTATTGTTAAGACAACCAGGAATGAGGTAATACATATTGATTTAAAGAAGAAGGTATATTTTAGAATTGAACCTACAAAACAAAATCAAAACTTAATTAATACTTCTTATGAATTTGTGACTGATAATAACATCCTAATAAAATACCTTTACTTACATAAAACTCAAAGTCCTATAGTAGACATTTGGTACACTAATGATTACAATTTAGAGGCTAAAAAAAACACTCTAAAGGGAGATAGTTTTGTTGTCAATAATCTCTTATATAACATCGAGAATAAGCAAACAACTCCTATAATAGACAATGAAATTATAAGTTTTATTAATAACAATGAGTATCTAACCTATGATTCTAAAGCATATAAAGATTATAGTAAAAACAGCTCTACCGTATCAGTATACAAACATAATATTCTTAAAAATTCAAACAGTAAGCTATTAGATTCTCTAAGTAATTATGCTTTGACAATTTCAAATGATAAAAATAAATTCGCTTATAAATCTAATAACAAGTGGCATTTATACAACTTAAAAAATAATAAGACTACAACTATTAGCAATTTAGAAAATCAGCAAAATTTTTATTGGACTACAAATCCTAACAAAGTACTAATCACTAATAGTTCAAACCTCTGGTTATTTGATACTAATAGCCAGAGATTAAATAGACTAACTAACAATGAGACAATTAATAGTTTAGAGATTAATATTCTAAACCATCAATCTATCTCAAGCCTAGACACAAACTTCAAACCAAGTGCAATAGTCGATTTAAATAAGTCCATAATAATACAAACCTTAAACGTAAGTAATAATAGAAGCTCATTACACATAATAGATGAAAATAATATCATTAAACCAATCATAGAAAGTACTTCAGATAAAATTACTCAGGTGCTATTGTCTAATCAAAAAGAACAAATTAGTTTTTTAACCGAAAACTATAATATGTCCTATAGATTAAATTCCTATAAAGACAAGCAGCTAAGCATAGTAAAAACTAGTTCTATTGCTGACTCTTTATTTAATTGGAGAAAACAAGTGATAATTAAGTTCAAGACAGTTCAAGGTAAACAACTTAAAGGAATACTCTACTACCCTAAGAACTTTTCCGAATTAAAAAAATATCCTATGATTACCCATTTATATGAAACTCAAAATCATTTACAAAATGTATTTAGAATTCCTAAACTTGAAAATGATACAGGATACAACAATGCACTACTTACAGAACAAGGTTATTTTGTATTTGAGCCTGATACTTATGTTAGTGAGAAAGGTCCAGGAGTTACCGCTCTAGAATGCGTTGAGGCAGCAATACAAGAAGTACAAAAAAAAGTAAAACAAATTGACAGTGAAAACCTTGGAATAATGGGACAATCCTTCGGTGGATATCTAGTTAACTATATTATTACACAAGTTGATATCTTTAAAGTAGCAATAAGTGGATCCTCTCGTTCGGAATTAATAGTGGATAGCTATGGTTTTAATTACTACTTAAATAGAATGAGCTATGCCAAAATAGAAGATGCTCAATATAAGTTAAAAAGACCCTATGCGGAAAAACAAAAGGAATACTTTGCAAATTCTCCTATTTACTACTCACAAAATATTCAAACTCCAATCCTATTATGGGCTGGGAATCTTGATGAAAACGTACCTTGGAGACACACTATGAACTTATATGGTGCATTAAGGCGCTATAATAAACAAGCTATCGCTCTATTTTACACTAAAGATGGGCATAGTTTAGCTGATAAAACCAACCAAAAAGACTTAACAATAAGATCCCTTAATTGGTTATCCTATTTTCTTAAAGACACAAAAAATATTGATTGGATTAAACAAGGTCTAAATTAAAACAAGCTGTCTCCTTGCAGAGACAGCTTTTCTATTAAGGTTGCTTTTGATACAACACAGTTGGACATTGCATTGTTAACTCATCTTTTTCATAAAGAGTTCGTTCCTGATTATTCACAGCGTCATACCATGTACAAATTGGACCATCACTTATTGTTGAACAAGTAATATTTGTTTGAACACATGAAAACTCATTCTCTGAATCTAATTCATAATGACCTATACGGTCAGTAGAATTTAGTTCAACATTTTTCATTGCATTTGTTGCAAATGCACTCCCGATAGCAATCGCGAATACTCCGATTGGCAAACCTGCTGATTTTAAAAATTTTTTCATAATACTAAAAATTAAAAGTGATTAATAGCTTATTTTTAAGGTTGAGCTAAACCTTACTGAAACTTGCTTGTTAGCAATCTGGCCAATTTGTAACGAACAAGATTCTTGTCAAATAGACCATAGAGATAATGATCTGTAACAATTAAATCAGATAACTTATCTTCCCCTAGGTGGTTGATGTAAAAGCTCCCTATATAACTGCTACTTGTAAAGTCATAGACATCTACAATACTGGCTTGTTTCCACATCTTTTGAGACTCGTTTTGCCCCATTGAGTTTGATACTATAAACAAGAGATTGCGATGAACTATAACCTTTGAATTAATAGCCTTTACAGGAGTAGTCATTTTATTTTCTCCTGTTGATAATTTCGCTGAAGTAATACTTTGGGTTTTAGTTGTATCTATAGTGTTTTGTCTGCTAAGTAATGTAAGGCGGTTATCAGTTTGAATGAACTGATTCTTATAATAATAAGTGTAAATTACTTGTTGTTTTTCTTTGCTATAAGTGATTATTCCATCTGTATCAAACACTCCATCGGAATCACTTTTAAGTAAATCAGAGTTGAGTTTGACTTTCGTACTACTTTTTTGATCAATTACTCCAAGAACATTTTGGTAGTTCTTGCTACTTTGTCCTTTAAAGGTAATAGTAGTGGAATCTATTGGGGTAAAATCTGAAAAGTAAGCCTGTTTATAGCTTAGTATTTCTGTGGGTTGTTGCTTACTTTGATTATCTAATCTTCCTTTAAATACTATGGAAATAGTCCCATCAGCTAAATAGAAATTAGGATAGATTGTTTTAAATTTTAACTGAGTATAAGGTAGATGCAAAGAATCAATCTGTATCTGAAAGTCTTTTCTTTTCAGTTTTTCATCTATAGAAATATAGCGAAGTGGTGCGGTATAATTACCTAAATATATAGTGTCATTATAATAACCTGAAAAGTAAAAAGAGTTTACTTGTAAGTCAAGAGTTTGATCCTCTATCACTCCATGAGGTAAATATCTTCTTATAAAGGGATTTTCTTTTTTGATGATGTGTTCTGAAGAGAGAAAAAGTAGAATAACAATACCTATGCTTAGTATAGTTAGTAATATAGAAGATATAATAAAACGCTTTTTGTTTGTTTTATTATTCTCTTTATCATTTTCTTGAAAGTAGATGGCTAATAATCCCAAAATACATACGATGATATTAAACCATAGATGCTCTGTCCATCCCATCTTTTCAAGTATTCCTCCACAAGAGCAAGGTATAAAGTCGCTGTAGTTTAATATCAGGTAGATGTAAATAGTAAAAACTACCATTAATCCGTAACTAAGATATAAACCTAACAGCTTGAATTGTTTTATCGTTAATAATGAAGCGATAACAAGTTCAACAATAATAACCAAATAGGCTATTATACTAGCGTAAGCGCTTAATAGTGGGGACTGGGTCAGTTGAACTTGAAATGCTTCAAAAGTGATTAATTTGCTTATCGCTGCATAAACAAAAAGTAATACAAAGAAATATTGTACAATAAGTGAGAATTTGGCTTTCATAGTACTGGCATTTTGGGATATCCAAAACTACAAATCACTTATTTTCAAAACAATACGTAATTTTACGTAATTTTAGTAGTTTGACTTCTAAAAAAGATCATCCTCTGTTATATAGTGTCTAATAATAGCATAAGCAACAGCACCTATGAAGTTATTCGCTCCTGTTTTTTGCATAATAATCTCTTTGTGCTTTTCTACAGTTCTAACACTCAAATGAAGTTTTTCAGCTATTTCTCTTCCACTGTACTGCTTAACAAATAGCTTAATGATCTCTACTTCCTTCTGGGTTAAACCAGCATCTTTTTTGTAATCTGCATCTTGTAAATGCTTTACTATATTTCTAATCTGGCTATCATAATACACTCCATCTTCAAATACATTGTAAATAGCTTTTTTTATTTGAGACTGTCCTGCATTCTTGGTTAGATATCCTGCTATCTTATATTTAAGCATTCTCTCAATGGTATAAGAATCATTAAAACTACTAAGAATAAGTATTTTTAAGTCTGGATATCTGTCATTGAGTTTGGGAGTTATCTCAAAACCATCCATAACAGGCATTTGAATATCTAAAAATAGAATATCCACCTTTTTAGTTTTTAATACCTCAAATAGCTCTATACCATTAGAGCACTGAAACACTACTTCTACTCCGTCTAACTGAGATAAAAGCAAACCAAAACTTGTTCTAAAAAGTTTATGGTCATCTACTATTCCTACTTTAATTTTCATATTTATTATTTATTTTTAATGTGGTAATATTAACCTCTTGTTGTCTTTGATGAGTAAAATCTGCTTTAATTTGCTGTACTCTTGTCTTAATATTACTAAGTCCTAAGCCAACATCCTGTCCTTTTAAATCAGCATTAAAATCATACCTTATTCCATCATCAGTTATAGATAATACAAGTTGATCCTCTGTCCATTTAAGTTCTAACTCTGTATAGGTCGCCTTGCTGTGCTTGATAATATTTTGGATTAGCTCTTGTATTATTCTATAGAGTTCTAATCTTACTAATTCACTTAGTATAAAAGTTTGTTTATCAGATTTAAAAGACATTTTTATACTTGTCGCTCTTGATATCCTGGTTAAGTAATTACTTAATATGATACTAATTGGATTATCCTTAATCAAAGGAGGTGATAAGTTATAACTCACTCTGACCGCCTCATCATAGCACAATAAAATACTCTGTTGTATATCTGAAATCGTAGATTTTATTAAATCCTTATCTTGACTAAGTTCTATAACACCTACATAATTTTTTAAAGCTGCTAAATCCCCACAAAGACCATCGTGTAACTCCTTGGCTATTCTTGCTCTTTCTTTATGCTCTACAATTAAACTGTTTCTAAGTTGCTGTTTTAGCTGTTCATTGTGGTACTTGCTTAGATTCTTCTGATAAACAATCACAAGGATAATCACGATAATGACAAGGGAAATCATAATAAAAGTCCCAAGCCAAAAGAATAATTTTATTTCATTTTCCATACGCCAATTGATAAGATGATTCTAAGTATCAAACTAGCTATAATATTCACTAACCAATAATCATTAAAATAGATGTCGTTATTATAGATATAACTTGATAACATAAAAAGTGAAATCGTCGTACTATAATAGAAGAATAGCCCCATAACTACATAAAAACTACTCTGCTTATACAGACTTAAAACCACCTTTTGATCAAAGACCTGTTTTACCCATAAAAAACTACACCACATAATAAACAAGGTCAAAAAAGACTTGTTGATGCTCTTTGCTAAGAAAGCTGAATCTTCTTCCAAACAGAAAAAAGAATAAACATAGATCAATAGAAAAAGACCTAAAAAGGTTAAAAAGAACCATTTAGGTCTTTGTACAATTAATTTTATAAAAAGATAGTATAAAGCTAAAAACTCTAATAATGAATGTATTTGATACCAAGGAATAACACTTATTTTCAATACACCACTAACTACATACTCATATATAGAAGAACCAGCAATTAACAGAATAAGAGGCAAAACATAATTGTTCTGCTTATTTAAATGATTTCCTTTTCCAATAAACATAACTATAGGAAAAAGACCTGTTAATAGCGTTACATATAAGAGTACATAATAAATCATCTACTTACTTTTTATAAGCTTGGTTGGCTTTTTAGGACACATAGGAGGACATGTGATAAGCTCATCAAGCATAATTCCATTAGTTAAATCTTCTCCTTCTTGGTCTACTGCTACTAAAACCATATTGTTTTGATTGCTTTGAGGATCTAAACCTGGATAGATTCGCAATCCAATCCCCCCTTTTTGTTGTAATAACTCATTAATCTTATCAAGACCTACAAAATAACTATTAGGTTTTTCGGGGCTGTTTTCTTGATAAGAATGTGTTAGTTCAATTGCCTTTTCAAGGCTAATTACTGTACCTGATTTTTTGTTAATCTCCATAAAGCTAAACATTTAAAAATTAATAATGTAAATATTTACAATTTCCAAATAATAAACAATACGTGTTTTCCGCATATTTACCGTGTTTTTACGTATTGATTTTAAAAGTAGTATTGCTTTATTTTAAAAGAGCTACTAATAGAAGATTCTTTCAAGGCAAACGTGTCAATAATTAACCAACCAAAACTCAATAATTATGACACAAAATGCTCTTTACAAAAGTGTATTAAAGACAATCGAATCAAAGGAAATTGAACTAAACTTAATTGATTCAACTTCAATTTCAAAAGCTTACGAGATGATTCAATTTTTAAGGCTTTTACTTATAAAGCTAAAAGAAGAAATACTTCAAGTGGGGTTCAAAAATCAAATAGATGAGATTGAATTTTTTAAAGTAATTAAGCCTCAAGTCTTAGGCAAACTAATCTTTTACAACAAACTCTATTCTATAGAAACAAGTTGCCCAATAGATATTGTTGTTAAGAATAAATACTATCATAA
>NZ_BCMQ01000044.1 GCF_001485415.1 Myroides odoratimimus | reverse complement strand
CGATTACTATGATAAAAGCAAATCATTATTAATATATTTTACACCTTATTTTTGAGAATAACTCAATAAAACAAGGCATATCTAACCTGAGGATTATATCCGTATTATCCTCTATTTTTGTTTCTAATTCAATGTATGATGTTTATGCTACTTGTCGTACCTCATAAGCTTTTTTATTCCTAACACAAGAACATATACGCTGTACAAGCTTGTTTCTAACATTGTTTAAAACAAGCATCTTATGCTTACCTTCTCCAACTTTCCTCTCGTAATAAGCCCTTATCTCTGGGTCCCATCTAACAGCTGATAAAGCACAGAGATGTAAAAGTTTTTTAAGCTTTTTATTAGCCATAAAGTGTACTTTAGCTTTGCCTCTTACACTTTTACCTGAAGTATATTCAAAAGGGACAACACCACAATAAGATGCTAATTGTCGAGAGTCTTCAAATGATGTAAACGCATTGGTATAACATATTAAAAACATCGCTGTAATATCTCCAACACCTCTTACAGAAATCACACAATCAAATATCTCAGATACCTCTTGATTTTCTCTAATAAGAGTATTTAACTGTTCTTCAATCACCTTTATAGCGTTCTCTAAAGCCTTGATAATAGCCTTATCATTTTTAGACAAAACCTTGTACAGTTCATCATTAAACCCCTTAAATTCGTTGGTTCTTACTTCTATAGCTGTCTTATGAGCTATACTCATCTCTCGCTGTCCCAATAGAGCCTGAATCTTATTCAATACAGCCTTTGATGCTTTAAAGAGCTTCGCTTCTTCTTGATTTTTCTTAGCATACAATGCTATCCTTTTAGAATCTATCTTGTCATTCTTTCCTCTTTGTATTCCACTACTTCTTATAATTCTATAAGCCATTTCTACCCATAGATTACAATTCTTTGAAAGCAAAATATCTACTAAAATATTTTTATAAATACCTGTATGCTCCATACATATCAATGTTTCCTCTACACAACATCCTTCGCTTTTCATCCACTTCATAAATTGATCAACTCCCGTTTTAGTGTTTTCAAACTGATTGTGTTTACAAGAATTAGCATCTACATAAATAGCTACATCAAAATAATCTTTGGAAATATCTATTCCGATAAATTGTGTAAATTTGTCCATATGATAATTATTTAAGGCAACCTGTTACTAAAATATCATCTAAACCTTAATACTAGACCTCGACGTCTTAATTACTAGTCTGATACTCTTTAGTAAAATCAACAAAGTCCTACTCGAATTTTAGGGCGTTATCCTTGTAATTCGTCTGGTTCACTTTGTTGATTAGGTTGTTTTATTTATTCTCTACAATATTATCATATTCTCAGTTAGCAAATCTAAAGGTAATTCGTAATTTCTTAGTGGCTTATTTCACTTTCTTAATCACTTCTCCTAGCATATGTCTAATTTCTTGGAACATTGCCTTAGTATCTGGTTCTCCTAGGTCTTCTGGTTTAAACTCTTCTGTAGCGATACTACTCGCATATTCCCATATTTCTAATACATCATACGCTTTAATGCGATAAGGCTCGTAAAAGGTATTGTCTGAGTGTAGTTCTAACGTCTCATCATCTATGCGATATACACGTTTATAAACCACCCCTTCATTTGCTGTAATGATGATATATGTATGTCCGTTTCGGATATAATCTAGACGCTCGATATAACTACCGATGATAAAAGAACCTTCCTGATGTGGAGGCATAGAATCCCCTTCTATAGGAAAGGCTCTATACTTCCCTTCTTTTAGGAATGGAAGAGAGATCTGGTCTAGGTTCTGAATAAACTCTGGATCTGCATACCCTGTCAAATATCCTGCTCTCGCTTTATGAGGAATAATCTCAATAAAGTTATTGCCATGAGGATCTACCATAATAGGCAATAGAATACGGTTGTCCTCAAGCTTTAGTAAATCTTGCATGGGAACTTTGCGCAAATCAACAGAAATCATCAAGTCCACACTGACATGAAAGAAACGAGAAATACGCAATAATACTTCTAAAGGTGGCTCAGAGGCTCCTTCTTCATACTTTGAATAACGTGCACGAGTTATCATTAACTCATCTGCTACTTTCTGCTGAGACATGATCTTCTGAGCACGTAGATACCTTATATTATCTGATAAAAACGACATTTGCTATTATTTATAGCATCAAATATACGTATTATTGCTAATATAGATAGTAATTTCGTACAAGATTTTTTAATTATTTCTATTATGGAAAGGGCGATTGCACATTTAGATTTAGACACTTTCTTTGTGTCTTGTGAGCGTTTAGTAGATTCTTCTCTAAATGGGCTACCTATCATTATCGGTGGAGGAGATCGCGGAGTCGTCTCTAGTTGTTCATATGAAGCAAGGCAATTCGGGGTGAGGTCTGCCATGCCTATTCGTATGGCTACTCGTTTATGTCCACAAGCCATCGTCCGAAAAGGAGATATGCAGTTATACTCTAAGATGTCTCATCTCGTTACGGATATTATTACAGAGAAAGCTCCCGTTATGGAAAAGGCGAGTATAGATGAGTTTTACTTAGATCTAACAGGAATGGACAAATTCTTTGGATCAGCACTTTGGATCAAAGAATTGACGCAAACGATACAACACGAATCTGGATTACCCTTAAGTTATGCTTTATCTATTAATAAAACAGTCTCTAAAATAGGGACAGGAGAGGCTAAGCCTAAAGGAGCTCTCAATATTACAACACCTGAAGTACAGCCCTTCCTCAATCCACTGTCTATCCGCAAAATCCCTATGTTAGGAGAAGTTAGTTATACGCTACTCTCTCGCATTGGTATTCGGAATATACAGACGCTATCTGAAATGCCACATCAAATACTCCAAAAGTTATTGGGTAAAAATGGTATAGACTTATGGAAAAAAGCTAATGGCATTGACCTCACACCTGTAGAGCCCTATAGAGAGCGAAAGTCTATTTCGTCCGAACACACTTTTGACCAAGATACCATAGACATCCCTATGCTCAAATCTATCTTTACAGGTATGGTGGAGAAACTGGCTTATCAACTGCGTTCCGAAGAATGGCTTACTTCTATCATTACTGTGAAAATACGCTATACGAACTTTGATACAGAGACCAAACAAACTCGGATAGCTTATACATCAGCAGATCATACGCTTATTAAATTAGTCCATGAGTTATTTGATAAAGTATTCCAAAGAAGAATGCGTCTTCGCCTTATAGGTGTTCAGTTTAGTGGGCTGGTACGAGGAACATACCAAATGAACTTATTCGAAGATACAGAAGAGATGATGGCGCTCTATCAGGCAATGGATAAAATGAAGAAACGCTATGGTGTAGATGCTGTAGCAAGGTGTTCTGGGGCTTTCTTGAAAATGAAGAAAGAATGAGACCCTTCGGGGAATTAAAAATTAGGAATTAAGAATTAGGAATATTGCCTGCGGCATTCAGTATGCATATCATGTTCTATCGACACATAATCGTAGGGACGATTACATACTTCCGACAGCGTAGCCACAATGTATAACACGTCCTATCGGCACCCAACCGTAGGGACATATTACATACGTCTGACAACGTAATCACAATGTATATCACGTTCCATCGGCACACAACCGTAGGGACGTATTACATACGTCCGACAACGTAACCACAATGTATATCACGTCCTATCGACACCCAATCGTAGGGACGATTATTAAGAATTAGGAATTTTTGGCTAGGCTATGATGTACTTATGTGACGTGATAAACTGACAATTGATATGATAAACTAAACTATCTGATTTCACAAAACATCTAAGCAGTGTCTTCTTATCGTCTTGATTTATGGCGATATACAACATTGTATTTACGTTTTGGGGCGTATAGTAATCGCCTTTACTGTGTGTTGATGTAGTGTGGTATGCGCTGTGTGTATCATCTGTTGCCAAAGGCAGTGATTCCTAATTCCTAATTTAAATTCATAATTAAATAAAAACATGTTATTAAACTGTCATTCATATTATAGCTTGCGCTATGGGACTATTCCTATACAGCGTCTTGTAGAATTAGGTAAACAATATCATATTAGTACAATGGCGCTGACTGATATCAATAATCTAAGTGGTGTATATGAGTTTATTACAGCTTGTAAAGAGACCGCTATCAAACCAATAATAGGTACTGAAATCAGAACTGAGGATAAATTACACTATATTCTCATTGCTAAAAATGAAGAAGGCTTTAGTGAAATAGGTCAGTTCTTGACGGATATAAATGAAGAGATTATTACAGTATCTTCTACTGCTCCAGACTTTCAAAACTGTTTTGTGATTTATCCATTCTCAACTGTGGTTCCTACTCTAAAAGAGTGGGAATATATTGGAGTACAAAATAATCAACTTTCTCTACTCTATGCAGAGAAGTGGAGATCATTAATGGATAAGCTAGTTGTCCTGCATACAGTCAATCATTTGAATGAAGAAGAATATAAACTACACTGTATTCTACATGCAATAGATAAGAATACTCTACTCTCTAAATTAATAGAGAAAGACTGCGCTTCTCCTCAAGATAGTTTTAAATCTGAAGAACAAATCATAGCAGAGTTTAAGGATTATCCTGAGCTGATAGAGAACACTCAAAGACTAATGAGTGAGTGCAATTATTCTTTTTCTTTTAAAGTTCCTAGAAATAAAAAACACTATACTGAAGATAAGGTTAGTGACTTGAATTTATTACAACAACTAGCCTATGAAGGGATGGTCAAAATATATGGAGAAGATCATACTCTTGCCCAAGAAAGATTAGCTAAAGAACTCAGCGTAATAGATCAACTTAACTTTGAGGGGTATTTTCTGATTACCTGGGACATTATTCAGTATAGCAATAGTCAAGGCTATATGCATATCGGACGGGGTAGTGGTGCCAATAGTATAGTGGGCTATTGCCTAGGTATTACTAATGTATGTCCTTTAGAACTAGACTTGTACTTCGAGCGTTTTTTAAATCAGAATAGAAAGTCTCCTCCTGATTTTGATATTGATTGGTCTTGGAATCAACGGGATGATATCCTTCAATACATCTTTACGCGATATGGAAAAGAGCACGTGGCGTTCTGTGGTGCAGTATCTACTTTTAAATATCGTTCTATTATTAGAGAAATAGGAAAGGTGTACGGGCTATCTAAGAACGAATTAGACACACTAACGCGTAATCCTATAGAAGACCACGAAACGAACAGTATCGTGCTTCTAATCCATCAATACGGACAATTGTTAGAAGGTTTTCCTAATCAGCGTACAATGCATGCTTGTGGTATTTTGATTTCGGAGGATCCTATTACTCGCTATACCGCATTAGACTTTCCTCCTAAGGGATTTCCTGTGGTACAGTTTGATATGCATACTGCTGAAGATATTGGTTTTGATAAATTTGATATCCTTAGCCAACGAGGCATTGGGCATATAGATGAAGCTACTGAACTCATTCTTCAAAATCAAGGAATAGAAGTTGATATTCGAAATATTGCTTTATCTAAAGATGAAGAGCTGTGTAACCAACAGTTAAAAATAGGTAATACGATTGGCTGTTTTTATATAGAAAGTCCTGCTATGCGTGGATTATTAAGAAGGTTGCAATGTGATAATTACAAAATACTAGTAGCAGCTTCTTCTATTATACGCCCTGGGGTAGCACAGAGTGGGATGATGCAAGAATATATCTATCGCCATAACCACCCTAATCAATTTGAATACTTTCATCCTGTATTTAAAGAACAATTAGGCGAAACCTATGGCATCATGGTCTATCAAGAAGATGTGATCAAAATAGCGTTACACTACGGCGGACTACCTGCTGCTGATGGAGATATTCTGCGCAGGGCAATGAGTGGCAAAAGCCGTTCTCTAGCAGGGTTACAGGCTGTGAAAGACAGGTTCTTTGAGCATTGTGATCTTAAAGGACATCCTAGGGCACTTAGTGAAGAAATATACAGACAGATAGAGTCATTCGCAGGGTATTCTTTTTGTAAAGCACACTCTGCCTCTTATGCCATAGAAAGTTATCAAAGTCTATATCTTAAAACTTACTATCCATTAGAATTTATCACTGCGGTTATCAATAACGAAGGAGGGTTCTATCGCACAGAAGTTTATATACACGAAGCAGCGATGTCAGGTGCTCATGTATTGCCACCTTGTATTAATGCTAGTGAATTGCAGACTACTTTAATAGGTAAAGAGCTATTCTTAGGGTTAAAACTCATAGAAGGATTAAATATAGAGTTGCTTAAAGCTATTTTAAAAGAGAGAAAAGCCAATGGTAGATATGAATCTCTCTATGACTTTATACAACGTATTTCTATAGCGATGGACTCTTTACAGAAGTTAATATTCATCGGTGCTTTTCAATCCTTTGGCAAACAAAAGAATGAGTTATTGATTCAGGCAAAACTACTGTTGAGTAAAAAGGAGCCAACTCCTACACTTACTTTATTACAAGAACCTATACAGGAATACACTTTTCCGACCTTAACGCGCTCTGTATACGAAGACGCATTTGATGAGTTAGAGTTGTTGGGCTTTCCTATTTCTTGTATGCCTTTTGATTTATTAAAAACGAAGTTCAGAGGAGATGTAATGGTCTGTGATTTAATACACCATCATAAGAAAACAGTAAGAATGCTCGGTTACTTAATTGCTCGTAAGCACGTACCTACTTCTAAAGGGAGTATGTACTTCGGTACTTGGATAGATGCCAATGGACAGTATTTTGACACGGTACACTTCCCTGATAGCTTAGAGGAATATCCTTTCGTAGGAGGTGGTTGTTATTTGTTATTAGGAACGGTGGAGGTAGAATATCACTTTCCCAATGTACAGATTCTAAAAATGGCGAGATTGCCTTTTATGGCTGATCCTCGTTATCACTATGAGGATGAACACTATCAGACTACAGAGTCTAAGGTAAGAGAAGATGTGAGTCTTACTCATCGCCAGCCTTATCCTAAAGCTTCTGAAATCAATCTACCGCGTCATAGAATGAAGTTTAAATAAGAAAAGCCTTGATACAAGATATGTACCAAGGCTTTCATTGTATATATTAGCTAAATTAGTCTCTAGCTATCTCTATCTTTACTCTCTTATTTTTAAGTCTTGTATCTACTAGTGCAGTCAGTAGAGCCTTAACTTTCTTTGTATTCACTGCTACGAAAGCCTGTGTATCACGTACATCTATCATTCCTATATCTTCTTTAGTTAATCCTCCTGTCTTGATTAAATAGCCTACTATATCCCCTTTGTTGACTTTATCTTTTTTACCAGCACTGATATAGATTGTTTTAAAATCTGTTTTATTGTCGATAGTATAGCTTCCATCAAGGTCTTCTATCGGCATATCAGGGTTGATAAACTCGATATTCTCTTCTTTAGTAATCATCACATAGGCTTTACCTGATGCCTTCATACGTGCAGTACGTCCATTCCTATGAATAAAAGCATCTTCTTTCTGTGGTATCTGATAGTGAATCACATGACCAATCTCAGGGATATCAAGTCCTCTAGCTGCTAAGTCTGTTGCGATAAGAATATGTGCACTTTTATTTCTAAACTTCATGATAGCACGCTCCCTATCTTCTTGTAACATTCCTCCGTGAAAAGCACTATTCGCAACTCCTTTTTTAGTCAATGTTTCACTAATACGAGCTACGGCATCACGGTGATTACAGAAGATAAGAATAGTGTCCTTACCTATCTTACCAATAAGCTTAATCACAGTCTCTAACTTCTCTTCTGCAGTAGAAATAACCTGACTAAAAGTTAGGTCTGGCATTACCTCTGTTTTCTTTAAGAAGTGAATACGCTCAGGATCTACTATACCTGTAAACTCAGGAATCTTCTTTAAAGCAGTAGCAGATGTAAGCATTCTGAAAGAGATATTATCAAACGAATTGATAATATAATCCATATCAGTCTGGAAGCCCATCTCTAGAGCTTTATCAAACTCATCTACTACATAGCTAGTCACAGTCTCTGTGTTAAAAGAAAACTCTTCTACGTGAAAAGCCACTCGACCTGGTGTACCCACTAATACTGTTGGTGGTGTGCTAAAATTCTTTATTTCTGTTTTAGTAGAATGCCCTCCATAACAAGAGTTAATCTTAAAAGGTGTTCCCATCTTCTTAAATACAGTCTCTATCTGTAGAGCAAGTTCTCTAGTTGGTACTAGTATAACTGCCTGTACTCCTTTGATAGCAGGGTCTAATCGTTCTAACAAAGGCATTAAGAATGCAACTGTCTTACCTGATCCTGTAGGGGAAAGAAGGATAATATTTGGGTTCTTCTGAGCTGCACTAAATGCTTTGGTTTGCATTTCATTTAATGCCTCAATATTTAAGTTTTTAAGTATCTCTGCTTTATTCATGGAGCAAAGGTAGTTTTTCTAATTCACTTTATTATTCTCTAGTTATTTAATTTTATCTAATAAAAGTAGAAGCGTAATACTGTCAATAACTCTATAAGCGATATTAAAAAAAGAATAATTAAACTCTATTATAAAATTAATCTAAGTTTTCAAAATCGCTTAAAATCCCAAGTATTTCAGCATCATTTAAACTTGAATTTTCTATTCGATCGATTAGCTCTGGTTTAGAAGCAGTAGCCTCAAGAAGTTTTTTTCTTTTACTATTAAAAAGACCCATATTATATCTCTTATTATCTTGATCAACTAAATAATCAAAATATTGAATAGATCTATCCATCATATGTTGGCTAAGAAATTTATACCATTTTATTTTTTTTCCATCAAATACAAGGCGTTGCAAAACATCTCCACCATTTACATAAATTTTTTCCACTCCTTTTAAATCAATAAACTGTAATTTCTTTACATCACTAGCTTTTAATTTGACTGTTTTTTTCCCATTGCTATCTAAAAGAACTAATCTCCTATAAAAAGATGCTTCATCGATTAACTTTCTATCAAACAGATTTCTTTCTATCCTAAGTTGTGAATAAATAGTGTCATTATTATTTCTAATAATCATAACATCCACAGACTTCTGTCCAAAACAAAGTGTAGAAAATAGAACTAGCAATAAGCAAAAAATATTTCTCATAATAATCTTTAGATTACTTACATTATAATATCCAAATATATAGAAAAAAACAAGCTGGTTTTAAGATGGAAACATAAATATGAGTCCGAATAATAATAAAATGTTGTAATTATATAAGCAATAAAATAAAAAAAGTAATACAAATATTTGAATAATAGAATATTCAAATATCATGATTAAAAAAAGTACGTAAAAGACCTATTTCTTATCTGTCTTTATTCATAAACTAAGGCTAGTTTTGTATTGATTTGCTAGGAGATTGCTTGAGGGTTTCTTGCACCTTTCTTCGACAAAGACGCCTCCTGGGCAAGAAAAGCCCTAGAAATCTCCTAGGAATCTCCTAAGAAGTGCAAGCTAAGTATTTTGTTTCTTGTTTCGTATATTCATAATATCAGTCTAAGATAGTATCAAGATGGGCCTATGCATACAGTTTTTTTAATCGCAAGGAGGTCATAAAATAAGACGATATATTCTCATTAAATAAGTATAATATTCTTCTATCTTAGAAAGTATCATTGTATCATCTATAAAAGGTAATCTGAGATTATGGGATGATATCTACTCCTATGATGATAGTAGTAATGTGGCTGCAGTGCTATTATTCTCTTTTATTGGATGAGGATTCGCAGGGTGAGGAGGTTTTAAGTACCATAGATGTTCCCGTGTTAGCAGATGTATAAATGAGTACCCAAATAGTAAATCGCGCTAACAAAATAACAAAATATTATATCTCTAGGTTATTATAAATGCAGTACTTTGTACCCTTGTTAATAATTAAACTAAATAGATGAGTTTAGCTGCTGTGCTATGGGATGCCAATCCCGAAATGATTAAAATAGGTGCTGTACCTGTGCGTTATTATGGAGTTCTTTTTGCCTTGGGGATTATCCTAGGCTATAAGATTGTGAGTTATGTTTTTCAGAAAGAGCGCATTCCGCAGGCGTATTTAGACAAACTGTTATTATATATTATCGTAGGTACAGTATTAGGAGCTAGGTTAGGACACTGTTTATTTTATGAGTTTGATTACTATATGCAGCACCCCTTAGAGATTATTATCCCTTTCGCTAAGGTCGATGGAGTGTATGAGTATGTAGGGTTTATGGGGTTAGCTAGTCATGGAGGAGCTATCGGAGTACTGCTAGCGATCTATCTATACTGTCGTAAGTATAAGATAGGAGCATTTTGGATTTTGGATAGAATAGCCTTAGGAGTACCGATAGCAGGAGCATTTATTCGCTTTGGTAACTTTATGAATTCAGAGATCTATGGCAAGCCGACGAGTGGGAGTTGGGGAGTTATATTTGCTCATGATGATATGATTCCACGTCACCCTACTCAGCTATACGAAGCCTTTGGGTATATATTGACAGGAGTGATCTTGTGGTTTTTATACCGCAGTCAGAAGGTAAGGAATAATGGAGTGATCTTTTCTTATTTTTTAATTCTGATGTTCCTGACTAGATTTGTGTTAGAGTTCTTTAAAGAGAATCAGGTAGCCTTCGAACAAGATATGATGTTGAATATGGGGCAGTGGTTAAGTGTTCCGTTTATATTAATAGGAGTATTGATGTTAGTGTTTCAGGATAAGTTGAGAGGGATAAGTCATTATGACTCTCGTGCTCTGATAGGGACAACGATAAAGTAATAAGGTATAAGAAGTATATAGATCATGGGCGAATTTGTAGAAGAAGTACATACTTACTGGAGATCTCAGATGGTGCAGGGAAGTATTATTCATCTAGATGAGGTGTTTACATTAGTGTCTAATCCAGCCTTAGATGAGCTGTATAAAGTCATGATTTTAGAAATGACGAATAAGCATACCATGGCTGTAGTCACCCCAATGGTAGCAGAAGCATTAAAGCTAAGGGAATTAGAGGAGTACTCTATCCATACTCTTAGAGAGGCTATCTCTACCTGTAAGTTAGAATTGCACTCACCAGATTATATTTATTATCTATTAGATAATAGAGTCTCTCAGCTTAGTGATATCACAGAAGGGATAGTGATCAGAGCTTTGTCTATAGAAACGGATAAAGAGGCGTTTAGAAAGTTCGAATCTGTATGCTCAGAAGAAGATCTCGATGGAGCTTATGTTTCTTTAAAGCATTGGATCGTATATGGCGCCTTCGATGGAGATCGGCTAGTAGGCGCTGTGAGTGTGTATCCATGGGAAGAAACTAAGCTAGCAGATATAGGAGTGATAACGGATGATGCCTATAGAGGTAGGGGGATTGCGACACGTTTAGTTCAGGCTATTTGTCTAGAGGTGATTGATAGAGGGCATGTACCTCAGTATAGATGCCAGACAGATAATGATACTTCTATAGCTTTAGCTAAGGCAGTAGGTTTCACCCTATTCGGACAATGGGAAGCCATAGTCGCAGATGAAGAATAAGTAGATAATATACTAGGATAATAAGATTCCCTCAGTAGCATGTGTTACTGAGGGATTTTTTTTGTGGTATAGTGATTCGGATTAGTTGGCTTTCTAGTAGAGAGGAGTTATTTATTTATTATTAGGAATATCTGGTATTTTATTGCATTAAAGCAATAGTTCTTTTTTGATTACTGAGATAATTTTTGGTTTTAAGGAGAATGTAGGCGTGTTTTTTTAGCGTAAAGGATTAAATGGTATTAATTATTTTGTCTTTTATTGTTAAATGTGTTAATATTTTTATTAGTTTTGTTTTATGTTAAGATAATTTGTATTTGTTATGGGTTGTTTTTAACTGTTTTTGTTTGTGAAAATATTGTGAAATAAAAAGAATACTATGAAAAAGAAATTACTATTTGCTGGTGTAGCATTTATGGCACTGAGTACGATGCAAGCTCAAGATGGTATTGGTATTGGTAAATCAATTATACCTGATGGGACAGCAGTGTTAGATGTAGGATCAGATACTAAAGGTGTTTTAATCCCACGTGTTTTTTTAACAGGTGAGAAAGATATTACTACTATTAAAGGGGGGATATATCCTGAGAGTTTATTAGTGTACCACAAGGCAAAACTTCCAACAGATGTATTGAAATCTGGATTCTATTTTTGGGATGGAACACTTTGGAGAGCTTTGATGTCTAAATCGAGTGAGCATTTATCTGAAACATTAACAAAATTATCCGTTAAACAAGAGGCAGGAGAAACTGTTTTAGTGTATAAAGCAGAGGATGGAAAAGATACTGAAATAGAAATATCTAAAGAATTACAATCAAGTACAAATTTTGAGACTTGGATTAAAGACTTAGTTACTAGTGCAGCAACTAAAGTTAAGGTTGAAGAAGGAACAGGAATTAAAGTTGATGAGGCACCTCCAGTAAATGGACAAATTACATATACAGTTAATGCTGACCCTTCAGGTATCACTTTAGGAGGAGATGTGTCAGGAAAGGCGGATAGTACAAGCGTAGATAAGATTAAAGGAGTAGAAGTAGCTAAAGCAAATCCTGCAACAGATAAAGACCTTGCACTTGTTTATGATGGAACTAAATGGACTCCAGGAAAACCTAAAGTAGATGGAAATAATATCACTGATAAGAAAGAACTGAAGGTATTAGATGGTATTAGTATTACTAATGGGACAGCTTCTGTGTTGAATGATGTTACTATTGGTATAGGTGATAATAGTGTTATGCCTATTAAAATATCAGCTGAAGATAAAGCTAATCAAGTTTTAGTTACAAGTGATGATGGAACAAAAGCGGAGTGGGTACCTCAAAGTAATATTAAACCAGCAGGAACTAAGTTAAGTGGTGATGCTTCTATTGAAGTAACAGATGGAGATT
>NZ_BCMQ01000043.1 GCF_001485415.1 Myroides odoratimimus | reverse complement strand
GGTGGATTCAAGTATTAAATGCAACAGTAACCATTAGGTTTAATTTTTCTGTAAAAATTTCGTTAGGCGATTTAAAACCAAATCTCTTTCTTGGTCTGTTGTTTAAAATATTTACAGCCTTGTCAATTGCTGCTTGTGTAATTAAATCGAAATTAGTCATTTTAGGGAAATATTGTCTTACTAATCCATTTAAATTTTCATTAGCTCCTCTTTCCCAACTGTGATAAGGCTTTGCGAAGTAGTAATCAAGCTCTAGAGTGTTAGCTATATTTTGATGGTTTGCAAACTCTTTTCCGTTATCAGAAGTCATAGTATGAAGTAACGGTTTGAAGTCTTTTAAGAGTTCTATAATTTTAGCTTCTACAACGTGAGCTTCCTTTGATTCTATCTTTCCCATCCATAAAACCCCTGTAGCTCTATCGTTTATAGTAAGCAGTGCTCCACGATGATTTTTCCCTATTACTAAATCTATTTCAAGATCACCTATTCTATATTTATCATCAACTATACTAGGTCTTTTTTCAATATCTACTCTATTACTTATCAAGCCTCTACTGTCTTTGCATGCACCTCTTTTTCTATATTTTTTACCTTTAGTTCTAAGATGCTTATAAAGCTTTCCTCCTTGTTTTTTGTTCTGCCAAATGAATTGATAAATACATTCAACAGAGACCATTTCTTTTGCTTCAAGTTTACTTCTACCTACTATTTGTTCTGGACTATAATCTTGATTAAGATAGTCTATAATAGTTGTTTTTACGTTTTCAGTTAAGCGTATTCTCTTGCGTTTTTCTTTGTGTCGTTGAGCTGTCTTTCTTTGTCCAAGATTAGCTTTATAAACACCATTTCTTTCGTCTGAATTGCGCTTAAGCTCTCTGCTAACAACAGACTTGTCTTTGCCTATATAACAAGCAATTTCAGTAAGTGATTTACCTGCCTTTTTATATGCTTCTATTTTATATCTTTGTTCTAACGTTAAATGTGACATCTTTTTGGGTGTGTAGGAACCTCAAAAGTAGATGTTTTTTTTCGCCAACGGCGGAGAACATTTGCTCCATGGAGCAAATGTTCTCCGCCGTTTTTTAAATGCTGTTGCATTTATTAGTTGAATCTAAGAAGAATTAAGATTGGCCATAATGTACTTATATAGCTTAATATTCTTGTGTTGATGTAATAGTCTAAACAACATTACGCCTTCACGATTTCACAAAAAAAATACGATCATTAAAAGAGTTACTCAAAGTCAGGAGACTTTGCGCAGCGGTATATACGGCACGGATTGCAAATCCGCGCCAACGCAGGTTTTAATTAGGAATTAAGAATTAAGATTGGCCATAATGTACTTATATAGCTTAATATTCTTGTGTTGATACAATAGTCTAAACAACATTACGCCTTCACGATTTCACTCCTTCACGTTCCATATAACAAAAACACAAAATTATATAAGTACTTTATGCTTGAGTTCAATTAATTTTGCTTCAAATAAGTAATGAAGATGATGAACTTAGCAAATAAAACAACGGTATACCAGTATATTTTAGCATTTGTATTCATACTATTGATGGTATGTGGCGCAGTGTATTTTCAGGATCCAGAGATTGTCTTGCCAGAGATAGCAGCGCTAGCTGTGGGGCTATGGGTATTCCAGGAGAAAGCATGGCTGAGACAGCCTGATAAGATATTTATTCTTCCTTCACTAACAGCGTTAATGGGGTTTGGGCTAAATATGTTAGCTATTCCTTATATCTCTAAGTTGTTGATTGTACTGATACTGATGTTAGTACTGATGAAAGTAATTAATTATAGTTTGCCACCTGCATTAGCTACTGGTTTTCTTCCTATTGTGACTAATGCTCATGCGTGGTCATTTATCTATGCCATATTGGTAACTACTTTTGTACTGATGATTGTGGTGTATGTATTAGACTTAAATAAAGGGATTGACTCAAAAGGGAAGGTCAATACAAAGATGATGTATCCCTATATTGCTATTAATCTGTTGTGGATGGTAGTGGCTTATTATTCAGGTAACCAGCAGATGGCTATTATCCCTCCTATAGCTGTAGTACTGTACGAATCTTTAAATATGAAGATGTATTCACTGAAGATCATGGTTAAGCAAATCGCTATTCTTACATTAGCTATTAGCATAGGAGTAGTATTATATCAGTATATTGAGCATTGGTTGGTGCTTGCATTTCTATTGTTGATTATGATGTATGGTTTGTCTCAACTATTTCAGATGCGAGTGCCTGCGGTATACGCTTTTCCATTTTTAGTTTATGTATTTCCTGCAGAGAAGGTGATGAGTTTGCCTATCGCTACTTTTGTTGTAGTGACATTTTCATTTGGAGCTGTTTATATTTATAGGACATATTTATCTACTAAGGTAACAACTCAGCCTGTAGACGAATAATTCGTTGCTAGATATACAAAACAATTGATTTATGAATGAAGTTGCTTAAAGCAGATAGGCTTTAGGGTAACTAGTTATTCATAGAATAGCAGATTAGGCAGAGCAGAGTTTTTAGGGTTGATACAGAATAGGTCTTTTCTAAGAAAAAGAGTACTTTTAGATAAAGTAATGGACGTGTATGTTACAAGATTGGGTTACTCAGCTCTGGGTAAAGTTATTTGGAAGGCGCATTGATATCACCCAGATGCCTTGGATAGAAGGAGTTATTGGTGATAGGAAGATTATCGATAAGTCTTATGTTGACAGATTAGCTGGTCAGTATGATGTAATTATTAATCAAGCTGGAAGTGGACTTATAGAAGATATCAATGTACTAGATTTTACAGCATCAGAGCGCGGTAGATTACATCCACAGATCATAGACTTCTACACCCATACATCAGATTACGATTTCGAGGTTTGGTGTGAGTGGAAAGGTGTTTTTAAACCCTTTGGTACGTTATTAGGATGGTTGTTTAGTAAGAGATTACAGCAACTGAATATACCCACCAATACTAGGAGTCTAGCCAAAGGGCTAGAAAGCGAAATAATAAAACTTCAGAAAAAAGAACAAACGGTCTGGACGATTTGGTATCGAAAGGTCAAAGAAACAGGTCAAACGTTGTTCTCTGGTATTTATACACATGCTTATCTTCCTAGTGAGGATAAAGAATTGTTTAAAGTAGTTTTTCCGTTGCCCAATGGCAATGCTACAGTATTACTCAATCAGGAGGTTAAAGAAGATGGAAGCTTACTCTTACAGAGTGATGGTAAACAATTTGGCGATGTGGGGGTTTTACTTTTATGTTACGAATCACAAAGGAAAGCATTGGGTGAAATTTGTTAGAGCTTTACATGAGAGCCTCCATATGTATGTAGATGCTGATGGAAAGCTACAAACAGATCACTACTTTAGTTTTTATACCATCCCGTTTTTAAAACTACACTATAAGATGCAACGCAGGGAGAAGTAATACTAGTGTGTCTTCTGAATTATAAACCTTGCAGAATAGCTGATACATATTAGTTAAAAAGTTTTTTTTAGCAAGGAATAGGCTTGTATAGGGCACTGATATATCACGGAGATAGAAGAGGTACTATCTTCTCGGCAGAGTGTATGATAGTATCCGGACTAGTATTTATCTTAAAAGTGGTCTTGTGGTGATTCAGTTAGTCCTTCTAGTTTTGTGGCTTAAACGAACACAAAATGGAACAACTATTAGAAACTATTGTAGCGAGCGATGAGCTACATAGCAAGTGGTTAAATGCCTTATCCTTTATGGAAAATACAGGGGCGAGGAAAATATCCGCTTGTGAAAATCCGTATCAAGTAACCTTCTTACAATTAAAGCATGCAGCAGAAGAACACAGGCATGCTTATTACTTAAAAAAACAAATTAAGAAACTACAAGTTTGTTTTCCTGAGCACTATGATACCACTAGTTTATTAGCATCTGTTCAGACTCAACAGTATCTACAACGATTAGATGTGTTCTGCGTTCGATATCTAAAAGAATCACTTGGACTTCATGGAGCACCTCTAAAATTTGCAGCTTATCTATTGGTTACGTACGCCATAGAGGTACGTGCAGATAAATTATATCCTATTTATCAAGGTGTTTTAGATCGTTCTGGTTCTAAGGTTATGGTCAAATCAATTATAGCAGAAGAACAGGGGCATCTAGAAGAGATGATTGCTCAATTAGAAGTGTTTTCTCCAGATTGGCAACACTATGCTGATATCATTGTAGGATATGAGGAATCACTTTGTCAAGAGTGGATGGAGGCTATTGCTAAAGCGATTAATTAAGGTATGAATACACTACCTCATAGTCTACAGCGACGACTGTCAGAGCGGCTTCACGACCATAACTATAGAAGCTTACAGCTTAGGGATACAACAGCAATAGACTTTCTATCGAATGACTATCTAGGTTTGAGTAGAAATAGTGCTTTTCAGCAAGGTTTATTAGATATGGTAGTAGATAATCCAGCTCTGTTAAGTGGCAGTACAGGATCTAGATTAATCAGTGGAAATACGAAGGAGGTAGAAGAAGTAGAAGAGTATATAGCAATTAGGCATAGCGTAGAGGGAGCACTTCTTTTTAATTCTGGTTATCAGGCTAATTTAGCTCTACTAGGTAATCTATCTACTGCAAGAGATACTGTTATTGTAGATGAACTGATACATCGGTCTGCGCACGATGGATGTCTATTGTCAAGAGTGAGAAAGTGGAAGTTCAGACATAATGATTTAGAAGATCTAGAGCGCCTACTTAATAAGGCAACAGGAGATATCTACATAGCCGTAGAGAGCGTATATTCTATGGATGGAGATTTAGCTCCTTTAGAGGAGTTAGTAGAGTTGTCACAGCGTTATGGTGCTTACTTAATAGTAGATGAGGCTCACGCCATAGGAGTATACGGCCTAGGCAGAGTACATTCTTTAGGATTACAGACTGGTGTATGGGCAACTCTCGTGACCTATGGCAAGGCGATGGGCGTACATGGTGCTGCTGTATTGGGCAGTAAGATGTTGATAGATTCTCTTATAAACTTTGCTTCTTCTTTTATTTATAGTACAGCTCCTAATGCTTTGATGGGCATGAGTATTAAGCTTGCGTATCTTTTTTTAGAGAAGCATCCTATGCTATCACTACAATTAGAAAGTGTTATCAAGACTTATGCAGAACTATCTCCTAAAGGGATTGCATCTACTCCAAGTCCTATACAAGTGCTTACCCTTAAAGGAATTCGAGATATCCCAAGCTTTCAAGCAGACTTATTGTTCCACAATCTCAATACTTATATCGTTAAGGCTCCTACAGTGGCTAAAGGTACAGAGCGTATGAGGATCTGTCTACATGTCTTTAATACAAAAGAAGAAATGAATTTATTATTTGAAATTATAAAAAGAAATGACACAACCCCTTAAACTATTTGTAACAGGTATTGATACAGGAATAGGTAAAACAGTTACTTCTGCTATTCTAACGCATTATTTTAAGGCTGATTACTGGAAGCCTATTCAGTCTGGAGATCTACATGAGTCAGATAGTATGAAAATACAACAGTGGAATGAGCATGTGACTATTCATAGAGAAAGATTCAGGCTACAGTTACCCGCTTCGCCTCATGAATCTGCAGCTAAAGAAAATGTAAATATGCAATTAAGTGATTTTACGCTACCTGACACTGTGAATAATCTCATTGTAGAAGGAGCAGGAGGATTGTTTGTTCCGGTTAATTCTTCTACTTATATGATTGATTTAATTCAACATTTAAAGATTCCTGTTGCATTAGTAACTAAAAACTATTTGGGGTGTATTAACCATACGATGTTATCGATAGAAGCATTGAGAACAAGGAATATTCCTATCGATTACCTCGTGTTAAATGGAGCGTTTAACCCTTATTCATTGGAGGCGATAAAGAACTTCATAGACAGAGATACACAATTAATACACATACCGGCATTAGAAGAGATTACTAAAGAAGCAGTTATGTTAACAGCACTTGAATTAGCAAGTGTTTCATCACAAAAATAACAAATGAAAAATAGACAAGATAATTTAATAGAACGCGATTATACTGTGAATTGGCATCCTTATACTCAGATGAAAACAGCTCAAAATATTATACCTATTGTAAGAGGAGAAGGGAGCTATCTGTACGATGCGAATGACAAGAGATATATAGATGCAGTATCATCCTGGTGGGTGACTCTACATGGGCACTCACATCCTTATATTGCTCAGAAATTGACAGAACAATTAACCACTCTAGAGCAAGTAATCTTTGCAGGATTTACACATCAGCCTGCTATAGAGTTATCAGAGCGATTATTAGCCTTATTGCCTTCTAATCAGACTAAGGCATTCTATACAGATAATGGCTCTACAGCGATAGAAGTTGCTTTAAAAATGGCTATTCAGGCTAATTATAATAAAGGCGGTAAGAAGAATAAAATCATTGCTTTTAACAATGGGTATCACGGAGATACTTTTGGGGCAATGTCTGTGAGTGGTAGAGGAATATGGACAGATCCTTTTGGAGCTATGTTGTTTGAGGTTTTATTTATAGAGGTGCCCACAGCAGAGAATCTAGAGAGTATAAAGAAGACCATTGGCACATATGCAGAAGAGACAATCTGTTTTATCTATGAACCCTTAGTACAAGGGGCAGGGGGAATGTTAATGCACAAGGCAGAACACTTATCAGCGTTAATGAACTATTGTAAAGAAAGGGATATACTCTTAATCCAAGATGAGATATTCGTAGGGTTTGGGCGAACAGGACAGCTTTTTGCCGCTAATCACCTTAGTGAGTCGCCTGATATTATGTGTTTTTCAAAAGGGCTTACAGGCGGTACTTTACCTTTAGGGATTACTACTTGTACAGAAGATCTGTATCAAGCATTTTATGCAGATGATAAGACTAAAGCACTATTTCACGGACATTCTTTTACGGCAAGCCCTTTAGCCTGTACAGCAGCTTTAGCAAGTATGGATCTCTTGTTGTCTAAAGATACACAAGGTCATATTAAACGTATTGCAAAGCAACACAAAAGCTTTATACAACAATTAAAACAGCATCCTAAAGTACAAGATGCGCGTCAATGTGGGACTATTTTTGCGATGGAATGGAAAACAACAGAATGTACTTCTTATTTTAGTGATATGCATGATATATTATATCCTTTCTTCTTAGAGAGAGGAGTCCTGATGAGACCTCTAGGTAATATCATCTATCTAGTGCCTCCATACTGTACGACTGACGAAGATCTAGCGTATATATATAGCTGTATATTAGAGGCTTTAGAGATGATATAACTGTTCTGTATTAGGTGTCAAAACAAAAGAAACAGGTCTCTCTAAAAAGAGTAAAAAAAGCTTATAAATTTAAGTTTTTTTTCACAGTTCCTTTGATACATTTGCACCGCTTTTAGCACGAGGAAAAAGAGACGTAAATTGCTTGGCATCATTGTTGTTTTATCGAGTACCTAAATATAAAATAGGAGGATATGATAAACAGTAGTTTATTGATTGGTGTATCTGTATTAAGTATGTTAGTGTTTGCAGGAAATTATAGTTCTGTAACTTATGCTACCTGTACAGGATCTTCGAATTGTAAAGCGTGTAAAAATTGTAAATACTTTAAGCACTGCTCTCAGAAAGGAAATAGCTGTGGAGTGTGTAAGTAGACTCATTTTTAGTACGTAGTACAAGGCTAGGGCAAGGTCTTACATAGGTTGAGGTATTTTAAATAGGATAATGAAACAAATAATTCTGTTGTTTGCAAGTATGACATTATTGTTATTCGCTTGTAAAAAAAGTGCCGGGTCACACGGTTTTACCATTTATGGTGAGAGTGACTATTATAAAGATGGAGTGTATTGTGCTGAGGTGATGTATGAAAACCCTTATACAAAGAGTAGTAGTACTTATCAGGTAAGTGTAGAGGTGAAGGATGGAAACTTAGTACATATCAATTGGCCTAGTGAAGGATGGCTAGACGACGTGAACTTCTCTACTCAAAACATTACAGATGGCGAATGCTCATTTATGAGTGAGAGAGGCTATAGATATACTATCACTCTAGGAGGGTTAGGAGGAGAGTGTTATGACGATAGTGAGGAATTGCAGAATCGCGTGAATGAGGATACGGCTCAGGCAACTTGTCCTGAATGTGGAGAGATGAGAGCTATACAAGAGAAACACTGCGTCTATTATGCTAATAGTGTAATCCTAGAGAATAATTGGGATAGACACTTTTAGTAAAACAGTATAAGATGACTTATTTATAGTGTAAGCAAATTTAGGAATCATATTTAAGAAAAGAAGATGAAGATTATAGGATGGGGTATTATCGCGATAGCGGTTCTCTTTTTAGGGATGTGTATTGGTGGACTAAATGGCAATACACCTGAAGAATTCTTGGTTCTATTAGCTCTATTAGGGGTGATATTAGGAGCCTATCTTATCTATAAAAGTCAACATAAGGAATAATATAATTAAAGAAGCCGATAGATGATTCTATCGGCTTTTTGTTTGAAAAAGGGAGTTTTTTCGACTGTAGAAACGCGAGATTAATACTATTTTTAGTAGTTTAATTGATTGAATAGGATTTATAAGATATGAATGTAAAGTACTGTTTGCCTAGAAAAGAGCTCAGAGGTATCGTAAGTAGATTCTGGCATGGAGAAGTAGATCTAATAGAAGGGGAAGGGGTGTATCGCATAATCGCTTCTGGAAATACAGGGATCATTATACAGCTGTTTCAGAATCGATCAGTATTGTACAATAAGGAAAATCAAAAGGCTTTGCCTAAGTCTTTTATCTATGGTCAAAAGAGCGATAATCCTTGTCTTAATTACTTTGCTCATAAAGCTACTGTACTAGGAGTAGACTTGCATCCTACTGCTTTTAAAAAGATATTCGGTTTTCATACTACAGAATTGACAAATACGCTAGCAGATGCAGAAGATCTCTTGCCAAGTGAAGTGTGTAGACAACTTTATGAAAGTACATCTACCCAAGAGGCAATTAAAATATTAGAAAATCACTTCTTAAGATATGCTATAACATCTTCTAATCAAGAGATAGAGTACATCATACAAAAGCTAAATAAGACTTGTGAATTAGCTAATACAACGAGCCTAGCAGAAGAAGTGAATATGTCTAGGAGAAGTTTTCAAAGAAAGTTTAAAGAAATAGTAGGTATAGATGCTTATACTTATAGTAGAATCATACGATTTCAGAAAGCATTACACTTTATGCAAAATAGTCAAGCTACCTCATTAACTCAGGTAGCGTACGAGGTAGGCTATGCTGATCAATCTCACTTCGGGAGAGAGTTTCGGGTATTTGTAGGAGATTCACCTAAAGCATTTCTTCAAAATAGCCATTTTATGGATACTCCACAGGTAGATATTTCTATACCCTTTAGAATAATTGGCGTAGAGTAAATTGGCGTTATCATTCTATTTTTTGACTTGAAATAAGTTGATTTTTGTTCAATTAAATTTAGAAAAATAGTATGATCAACGTATATCACTTGAATGCTGTAGAGATTAATGCTCCAACAGGAGATAGAGCCATCGGGCACTGTACAGTTTTAGAAATAGAAAATAAATTAGTTCTACTAGATGTAGGAATAGGAGTACAGGACAACGATCCTGTGCAATCTAGATTCTCACCCGAATTAGTAACAGCTGTTGGGCTCCGATTAGATCCTTCTATGGCCGTATATGAGCAATTAAAACAACGAGGTCTAGATCCTAGAAAGGTAACGGATGTGGTGGTATCTCATCTAGACTGTGATCACATCTCGGGTATTGTAGATTTTCCGAACGCTTCTATACATGTTGCCTCTGAAGAGTATCAAAATTACCAATCTGACAATCCTCGATATGTAAAGACACTCTTACTCCATCAGCCTATTATAATACAGTATAGTACTACAGGAGAACAATGGAGAGGATTAGAAGTAAGAAGAATACAGATAGAAGGAGTAGAGTTGTATTTGACTCCATTGTTTGGACATACTTTAGGACATTGTGGTATTATTTATCAAGTAGAGGAGAAGTGGTATTTTTATATAGGGGATGCTTATTATTTAAGAGAAGAACTCAGTAATCCTAATCACCCTATGCATCAACTAACGAGTACTAGAGCGGATGATAATGATTTAAGAATAGCGTCATTAGAGCGTATAAAGGAGTTTATAAGTCAGTATCCAGAAGTAGTGGTGTATGGCTATCACGATATAAAAGAGTTTTTAGAAGTATAGTATATAAAAAAGCACCTCAATAGTTATACTGAGGTGCTTTTGATTTTATAAAGTAGTGTTATTCTGCAGAATAATCATCTAAAATGTCTAAAGAAGGTACGAAGAATAACGTTCCTGTTATGGCTTTACTAAAGTCTAATATTCTATCGTAGTTACCTGCTGGTTCTCCAATAAACATATTTTTAAGCATTTTTTCTGTTGTGCTGAAGGTAGAGGCATAAGAGATAAAATAAGTTCCTGCTTGTCCTTTAGAAGGATTAGCATAGGGCATATTCGCTCTAATGATTTTTAGTTCATTACCGTTTTCATCTTCTATAGCTGTAAGGGCAGTATGTGAGTTGACAGGCTTTTTCTCTTCTTCCATCTCTATATCTGTAGCTTTATATCTACCGATGACTTTCTCTTGTTCCTCTGTAGATAAGTTGTCCCAATCCTTCATAAAGTGAATATACTTTTGGACGAATAAGTAACTACCTCCTTTGTATTGAGGATCTTCGTTTCCTACGATTCCAAAGTAATCTCTGTCTTCTCCGATAGGGTTTTCAGTACCATCTACAAAACCTATGATTGCACGACCATCCCAATATTTAAACCCTTGTACTTCATCTATACAGTCTGCTACAGGCAGTAGAACTTTAGATATCGCCATGGCCATATCATAGCAAATAGCAGGATTAATAGCGCTCAAGTGTAGGTGTAAGTCTGCATCTGTAGATACAGCACTATGTTTATCTCCTTTGATTTCTTCAAAAACTTTTAATTCCTTCGGCATTGGAGTAGGTAAGTCTAGCTTTAACCAAGCGTTATGACTTACTCCTAAGATACAGCTAGTAGGTCCAGCATTTATTCTAACTTTAAATGAATTGTTTAAGTTATTGACTAGACCACATAAAGCCTCAAAAGCTTGTTTTATTTCAGCGCCTTCTTTAAACTTCCAAACTGAAAAAATAGTATTGTTATTTGGATAATCTGTCACATTTTGTGCTTTTTGACTCATTTGTCTTTCTTTTTAACGATTAAACTAACTGTGTTCTGTAAAGATATTTAAAATTTTGGCAATAGGTCAAGGATAAGGCAGTATTTAAAAAGGTTTTAAGAACGAGAGTATATCTTTGTTAGAATAATTGAACACACTAGTGAAATGATAAGGACAAGTTAAAACGTTAGTATCTTTATCTAGTTATGTTAGTTTTGTGATGGATATAAGAGAAATATGGATATTATTTTATGGATTATAGTTAGTGTGGCTTTTATTGGGAGTATCGTTATGTTTGTTCCTTCTATTATGTCGATTGCATCTCCTAAGTCTAGCGTTGTAGGACGAAGATATTATTGGTTAGACAAGGTATCTAGAGTTTTTTTTATATCCGTACTTTTTTATCCTCTATTATTTTTGATAGCTGTATTGTGTTATCGTTTTTTTGATCTAAAGGTTCTACCTTGGTTATTTGGCTATGTAGTAGTCTCTGTTATTTTATTCATTATCTGGAGTAAGTTAGATCAGCTAATAAGGAGGTGATTTTTACAGAATCTCCTTGTAATAGAAATAACTAAATAATTTACCTTAGAGAATTGGTATCATCCATCTTGTTCTTGTAAGTTTGTGTCATAAAAGGACTATTTGTATGGAAATTGTATTATGGGTTATAGTTAGCCTTGTGTTTTTAGGAAGTTTAGTGATGTTCGTTCCTTCTCTGATGTCTTTGGCTTCGCCGAGGGCAAAAGAACTAAAAGGGATGTATTATTGGAATAGTATTGTTTCTAAAACATTCTGTGTATTGGTGATGTTATATCCTTTAGTATTTTTAATCGCAGTATTGTTTTATTTCTTTCTTCAGTCTCCTGTTCTTTCTTGGTTAGTGAGTTATGCTATTTTAGTAGTTCTTCTTTTTGCTATGTGGAATAGACTAGATAAGAAAGTAAATGGAGGTAAAAAGAACTAGTGAAACTAGCTGAAACTTAGATTCCGCATTAGCTAAATGCTACAAAGCAATTCTACTTCATATCTCTTGCATTAGTTGTTAAAACATACTATAGTACGCTTTACACACTAATTCAGAGCTATTTTGTATAATTACTTTTCGTTTATATGTCTATCGCGAATCTGAGTTAAATAAAGGACTTACAGCCTATAAAAAATAGGATAGACTCTGTTAAAAGATAGGAATAAATATTCGAGTAGAATTAAAATAAGTAGAGTAGGGACAAAAAATAATCATATTTTTTGATAATTATCATGTTTAAATACTGAAGTCATCTTGACTTTTTAGTTTTCTGAAATTTCTTTAGTTCTATAACAATAAAAGCCATAAAATTCCACGCCATCCAACTAGAAAGTGTGGTGTCAAATCTATTGAGTAAAGAACGAAAACTATCTATCCAAGCATTTGTTCTTTCAATCGCATATCTTTCTTTGTATAGTTGTTCATCAAAATAATCATCTTCATTATTTTGTCCATTTCGTTTATTAGGACAGATGTTAGCTATTATTTCTTTATCACTAAATATTTTTCTAAGTTTCTGTGAATCAAACCCAGCATCAGCATTAATAAACAATCCCGATAGAGGTATTTCTGCTTTAGTTAATTGATCGGTTATATCTTCAAAATAGATTTCTATATCAAATAAATCATTGTGATTTCCAGCTATCGGTTCTGACATAGCTAAAGGTAAGCCTTGACGATCTGTAAAATATAAGGAGTTTGTCGTCTTACGTTTTTTCCTACCTTGATAAGCTACTTGTTCACCTCCTCTTAAAGCTGTGGTATGGCTTCCATCTAAATCTCCACTTGATAAATCAATAAGAGATTTATTCTTTTTTAATAATTCAGTCCAACAAGATTGCCATACACCAGCTTTACACCAATTAC
>NZ_BCMQ01000042.1 GCF_001485415.1 Myroides odoratimimus | reverse complement strand
AGCCCGGTCATCGCGCCTGCTTTGGGAGCAGGAGGTCGCAGGTTCGAATCCTGCCACCCCGACTTTTTCGGCATCAGAATGTGCCTAAATCCGTAAGTATCAATTACTTACGGATTTTTTTATTTTTAAATATATCATAATAATCCATTGTAAATCAATCTAAATGTGAGCTATTAGGTGAGCTATTTTTAAAAGGTAAATTAGCTCACCGAATCGAGTTTAACTAATTGTATTTCAACAAATTAAATACAATTTATTTTAGTTTAATTCAGTGCTTTTTGGTCTTGTTTGAATACTATTCAGGTGAGTAGTTTTTTAAAACCATATCAAAACAGTTCGGTTAACATTAAAATAGATTGATATGAAAACAAAAAACACATTTGGAATACACTTCATTATACGTGTTTCTAATTCAAACAAAACAGCCCCATCCCTTATATACGCTAGGGTTACAGTAAACGGGCAACGAACAGAAATTTCTTTAAAACTAAAAATATCCCCTACTTCTTGGGATAGTATTAAAGGAAAAGCAAAAGGAAAAAGTGAGGACACGGTTCGAATCAACGCACATATTGAGCGAGTACGTTCCCTCATTACAGATGCCTATCATCAATTAGTTCAACAAAAAAGAGTTGTCTCTATAGGAGCAGTTAAAAACATCTTTCTCGGACATGATGATACAGAATCATCACTTTTAAAGCTTATAGACTATCACAGAGAGATTGCTACAAGTAAATTAGCTTATGGTACGCTAAAGAACTACTTCTCTACGGAAAAGTACCTTAAAAGCTATTTGCGTAAAGTACACAATCGAACTGACATCTATTTAAGTGAGATTAACTACAAATTTATCTTCGACTTTGAAAACTTCTTGAGAAACTGTAAACCGATTCACAAGCATCAACCATTAAATAACAATGGTATTATGAAACACATTGAAAGATTTAAAAAGTTAATCAACTTAGCTATTACAATGGAATGGATGGAGAAAGATCCCTTTACCAAATATAAACTTCAATTTGAGAAGACAGAAAGAGGACACCTAACTAAATCAGAACTTGAAATCCTTGTCAACAAGAATTTCGCTATTGAACGATTACAATCCGTTCTTGATATGTTTTTGTTTAGTTGTTATACTGGTTTAGCCTATATAGACATCTTTCACTTAGCACCTCAAAATATAGCTAAAGGAAGCGATGGAAAAGATTGGATTATATCAAGCAGAGAGAAAACTAAAATACCTGTAAGGGTTCCGCTATTACCTGAAGCTTTAGAACTAATTGAAAAATACAAAGACCATCCTATTGCTTTTGCCAAAGGTAAACTGTTTCCAGTTATTAGTAACCAACGAATGAATGGTTACTTAAAAGAAATTGCTACCATATGTGAAATAGATAAGAATCTATCTTTTCACTTAGCCAGACATACCTTTGCCACAACCGTTACACTAAACAATGGTGTGCCAATTGAGTCAGTGAGTAAGATGCTTGGACATACCGCTATTCGAACAACCCAGATATATGCGAAGGTATTAGAACATAAACTGGGTGAAGATATGGACAACCTAAGAGAAAGAAGACTTATTCAGGAAAATCACAAATACAACTTTGAAGAGTCAAATTAAACCTCCCAAAGACAACAGAACTAAACCAAGACATACAAATTGTTATTTAGGGTTAGAACTAAGCTTATAGCAGCTTAAAACAAATCAAAACTAACCCTAAATACTATTAATTATGAAAGTAGAATTTATAACAAAAGAAGACCTTGAGATTTTTAAACAAGAGATTATTACTGAGATAAGAAGGTATAGTCCTTTTAATAGAAAGAAAGATCAAGAAATAAAGCAATGGATTAAAAGCTATGAGGTAAGAAAGCTTCTTGGTATTTCTCCTGGTACCTTACAGAATATGAGATTAAATGGTACAATACCATTTAAGAAGATTGGTGGACTTATATTTTATAGGTATGAAGATATAATAAAAATGATGGAAAGTGAATGAAATGAAACAGCCCCAACTATTACATGGATAGTTGGGGCTGTTTTATTAGATAGAAAGAGATTTATCCCTTTCCATATATCTTATAAATAATGATTTTAAGGCCTTTGTATTTTTGTGTGACAACATGAAAATAACTAAGCTTTTAAATCTTATCAAATTTATTTTCAATCTCCTTTAAACGATTAAGTAAATCAGTCCAGCTTAAACTATTTCCAATGATCAGGGATATACCCTACTCCGTATCTTTTATAAATTACTGATTTCAGGCTTTTGATTCTTATGTACCACAAATCATCATAAATTATTAAGTAAATAATTTTTCAGTATATTAATTCAAAATAAAAATACTTATCATATAGAAATAATTTGTTCTAAATAATATTAGCCTTTCCTTAATCAATTAAAGATCTATTACTCTTTTAATTGTATTATAAAATGCCTGATAAAACGAAGAATCTTGAGCATACAATTTGTAAAGCTCTAACTCTTGCTTTCTTTGTTGAGCCATTACATCATCGAGAATTTTTTTCAATGCTAACTCTCTATTTTGGTTATCAACATTCTGTGCCACTTTCGAATCAAAATCCGGGTGTGACTGTACAGATTTACTCAGAGAAAGGAATTTAACCCTTTGATCATCTGGTGTGGCTTCCCATCCCTGAAACCATCGCTCATTAAATCCATTAATAATAGCTTCTAATTCATCTTTTTCTTCTTCTCCATGTGCACCTCTGGCATTAGGGTTTTGAGGGCTTAACTCTGTTTCCTCATCATCAAGAGGAATGGAAACATTAAGTTTGGTTCTTTCCAATCCATAAGTTGAGAGATCCACAGATTCCAGCAACTCATCCAATAAATCAGCTTGTGAGTCTCTAACTACCATTTTGGGAATTAAAAATTTAAGAAACCAAAAAAGCTTTTCCCAAGCCAATATTTCATAAGGTAAAATTGCTGCAACCTGTCCATAAATCTTTACAAACTGCTTTGCCTTAATTTTATAATCTGCTTTTTGTTTATCATCCAAATCCAGCTCGTCGGCAAATCTTTTAGTGGCTATATCTATAATCGGACTTAACAATTGTGCATCTGTACCTTTAAAGTATTTTTCATTAAAATCATCAACTTCCGACTGTTCATAAATTCCAGAATCGTCCAGACTGTCTTTCAACTCATGTAGTACATTAATATCCGTTGCACCACTCAGGCTGGTTGCCGTATAGAAAGGGTTAAAAGATTTTTGAATATCTTCTATAGCATTAAAGAAATCTAACACGAATAAATCCTCTGTTTTTTTGTTCAATTTATTAGCAGAGCGATTTAGTCGCGACAAAGTTTGTACTGCCAGTACACCTTGCAGTTTTTTATCTACATACATTACCGAAAGTTTTGGCTGGTCAAATCCTGTCAAGTATTTGTTCGCCACTACCAGCATTCTGTATTCGTCTTCGTCAAATTTATCTTTGGTTTCACTTTCCGAAAAACCATTCATTTGCGCTTCGGTGTATTTGATGCCACCAATTTCTTTTTCACCCGAAAAGGCAATCACAATTTTAAAGGGATTTCCTCGCTTATCCAATAGCTGACTCAAAGCCTGATAGTAGTGGATAGCAGATTCGATACTTTGCGTCACTACCATTGCTTTGGCTTTACCGTTGAGCTTTTTCTGATTGACTACAGCACTGGTAAAATGATCCAACATAATTTCGGCTTTGGTACCGATGGTCTGTTGGTGTTTTTCTACATAAGCTTTCAGTTTTTTCTGAGCTTTGGAAGTATCAAACAACGGATTGTCTTCAATGGATTTCTCCAATTCATAATAACTTTTGTAAGTAGTATAATTTGCCAATACATCCAGAATAAATCCTTCTTCAATCGCCTGTTTCATTGAGTACAGATGAAAAGGTTTAAACGAACCATCTTCCTGCTTTATACCAAATTTTTCTAAAGTAGCATTTTTAGGCGTAGCAGTAAAAGCAAAATAAGAAGCATTTTGCGTCATCTTCCTCGCATGCATCGCTTGAAGCATCATATCCTGATAATCTTCGCTGTCCGCCTCATCACCTTTGTTCCCTATGGCTTCATTAAGTTTATCAGCTGATGTTCCAGATTGGGAACTGTGGGCTTCGTCAATAATTACTGCAAATTGCTTATTACTCATATCGGCAATACCATCAATGATAAACGGAAATTTCTGAATCGTGGTAATGATAATTCTTTTCCCATTTTCTAAAGCCGATTTTAAATCAGAAGACTTATACGCTGGAGCTACAATGTTTTTAACTTCAGAAAACTCTTTAATATTATCTCTCAATTGTTTATCCAATAATCTACGGTCTGTTACGACAATTACTGAATCAAACAGTGGTTGGTTGACTGATTTATTCCCTGCTACTATTTCATTTTCGGGATAAGCTTCTATTAATTGGTAAGCTAGCCAAGTAATTGAATTGGATTTACCCGACCCCGCACTGTGCTGAATGAGATAGGTTTTTCCTGCTCCGTTTTGTGCTGTGTCTTTCAGCAATCTACGCACTACATCTAGCTGATGATAACGAGGAAAAAACAAAGTTTTCTTGCTCAAAGCATCATTTTCTCCTCCATCAAAACGAACAAAATGCTGAATGATATTGGCAATGCTTTCTCTCTTTAAAATATCCTGCCAAAAATAGGTGGTCTTATGACCAAACGGATTGGCTGGGTTGCCTTTACCATAATTTTCTCCCAAATTAAAAGGTAAAAAGAAAGTCTTAGCGCCATCCAGTTTGGTGGTCATGTAAATTTCATCAGTATCTATAGCAAAATGAACGATACATCTTCCAAAATTTAATAGTGGTTGCGTAATATCCCGTTTAAACTTATACTGATTAATACCATGAACTTTCGCATTCTGCCCTGTCCAATGATTTTTTAGCTCAATGGTGGAAATCGGAATACCGTTGATAAAAATCACCATATCAATTTCTTCCAACGGATTAGATGCAGAATATCTTAATTGTCTAGTTACGCTGAACTGGTTTTGCTCAAAGTTATCTTTGATCTGCTGACTACTATTTTGTAATGGTTCTACATAAAACAAGGTAAAATGTGCATCATCTACAGCTAAACCTTTACGTAACAAACGCAGAATGCCGTATTTTTTGACCAATTTATCGTAGCGATCGAGGATTTTTATTTTCCAGTCGCTTTGGCGTTTAAGTTTTTCGAGTTCGTCTTTTTGGGTGTTTTCCAAAAAATTCCAAAAGCGTGCTTCATCCAGAGCATATTTGGGATTAAAATCAGCTGGATAGCCTATTTGATATCCTTGCCCACCGTAAGCTTCGGTTGGTTCTGCTGTAATTCCGTTTTTTATATCTTCAGTCGAAATGCCACAAAGTGCTTTTTCTATGGCGGTTTCGAGAGCGAGTTCGTTAGTTTGACTTTTCATAATTAATTAGTTACAGTTGACAAATGAGCCCCTATGTATCCAACATAAACTTTCCTTGTTTGATTATTAGGAAAAAAATGAAATCTTAGATCACCTGTCTTTATGTGTAGTTCAAAAAGTTCAGTTCCCCCATTTGGTAGCGAAAATCGTCTTTCATTTCCATATCTATTCATAGTGCTAGAAGATTCTGGTGAAATACGTAATGCATAGTTATTATTTATTTGACTATAACTAAAATTACCTGAAACCCAATTCGCTACTGCATCTTCAAGTAATTTTAATTTGTCTATAATTTGATTAAAATGAGTGGAATTTCCACAAAAAGCTATTTGATGTTTGACTTCTCCGCACATTATCAAATTAGGGAATAAGCGTTCTCTCTTAATCCAGAAGTTTCGAAATGTAACTCTCCATAAGAACAATTCGTTAAATGCACCATAATCAGCATTGTTTTTGATTTGTCTTTCCATTTCAATACGGGTCAATTGAAAATTAATTCCTAAGAAGCCATTATTTTCTTCTGGAAAATTGGAGTCAATTTGAGGAGAGTTATTAAAGTACATATCAGAAACTTTTAATTGCTCAATAAATAAACCTATAACTTGCTCTTCTTGACTACTATAATTCATATATAATTCCTCCAATGAAGGTAAATTATAGATAGAATCATGTTTAAGAAAGACATCATCATCATCTTTTTCAATGGCAATAAGCTCCTTCATTCCATTCTTAAAACAATTATAATCCATCTGATCAATAGCCTCATTTACTAAAAAAAAATTACTCATCCTCTCCTAATTTTAAAAAGTTGAGCAAAATCAACTTGGGTTTGATCAAAAAAGCCTTTTGGCCACGATGACAATTCTCCAAGTTTATTAATCGAAATTGATTCTAACTTTGGTTGCAGTTTCGGTTGTTCGTGACTAAAAAAGTTTATAGTTACGTCTTCATTATTAATTTCACCTGTCGCACAAGATATTTGAACACCATTAATAAAATGATCACTATGAGTTTCTACAATAATCTTTACACCTGCCTTGGCTATCATTGATAGAAACCTTCCTATTTTTGATTGAGCTGAGGGATGTAAATGAGCTTCAGGATTTTCAACAATTAAATAACTTCCTCTTCTGGCAATAAGTCCACTTACTATTATAGGAAGAACATAACTAATTCCAAAACCTATATTTGTTGCTATAGAACTTTCACCGCTAGTATAACCATTATCAATTCTAATCTGAGCTGACAAGGTATTAATATCATAAGACGCATTTACCGAAACACCTGGCATTATTTCATCTAGCCATGCGTTTACTTGTTGTTCTAATCTTTTATTATTTGTTTTGTTATTCCTTCTGTTTTCCTCTACCTCAAATTTGTAATTGAAATTGGTGTCACCAATTAATTGCGCTACATATTCACCTTTGAATCCTGTATTTGGAAAATCAAAAAAGGTAATATCTTGTCTTACTCTAGGCCCTACTCGCTCAGCATTCAAGTAATAAAATTCTTGAAGGAATAAAGAGGTCAAGCTTTTACTAACATTTTGCGTATTTTCTAATTTATCTGGTTTCAACCATAGTAAGTTATCTGAATCACTGATATATGAAACTCCGAACTTTTCAGAATCTTTTTCTATAGCAAATTTTAATTGAGTGGACTTAAAATTTCTTGGGATGATTTCTTCACTGTTACCTAGAGACAGACAATAAGAACCATTCAATTCTACATTTAGCCCATTAATTGCTTTATATTCATATTGGTTAACAGGACTTCCTTCCCAACTAGAACAATGCTCAATAGTTCTTCTTAAAAAAAGTAAAGATTGGATCACTGTACTTTTTCCATTGCCATTTGCACCAGCTAATATTGTAAGTTGATTCAAAGGAACTTTTATCTCATTAAAACACTTGAAGTTTTCTATACTCAATAGCTCCATAATTAAATTTTTAAATTACTATCAATTATCGTTGAAACTTTATCAAAAACATATAAAAGATTGTTTCGTCCATTTGTACCATATGATAAAAAATTTAAGAATTCTTGATCTTCTTCAATACTTTTTGCAAGTGGAATCAGCAAAGCTTTTTCAGGATTTAACTTACAAACACTTTCATGGTTATAATTCGACAACAATACTGAACAACTTACAAACAAAGCTTTATTGATTAATTGCTTATAAGCATTTGGCCATAAATCATGAGGACGAACTTTTCTAAAAGCAAATCTACTTCCAAATAAATATTCTGCATTTTTCATGGAACTAGAAAACAAAGCAACATACTTTTCTAGATCATTCTTTGGTAATTTAGACAGTTCTTCTGTTAAATCATCCAAAGATGAATCCATATAGCCGCTGTATTCATAAATATTTCCTTTGTTCTCTATAAACCTTGAAAATAGTATAAAACGCAAAGCTAACTCCTGATCATCCATTCTAGTAGGTTTTATACTGTAATCTGTTGCTGATTTAAATTCAGATAATGCCACCATATCATTTATAACCTCACGAAGACTTGTTGCAGCTAAACAATTCCTAATCTCTTGATTATTAAGAGGTTTTCCTCCAGTGTTAATTCTTCTAAAAATATCATATTTTACTTTTGGAGGGGATGAAGGATCAATAACATTCACAGAAAATTGAGTTTGGTTGAACCAACGTAAGTATTTAGCATCCAAACCAACTTTTTTTCCTTCACTTTGATAGTATTTTCCACCACAACTATCTTCCAGATATTCTAAATTGCGAAGAGGGAATTTATTATCCATAAATTCTTTTATAGTTGTTAATCTTTGTAATCCATCAACAATAGTAATTCTACCCTCGTTATCTTCAGAAAAATAGAACATAGGTAACGGTATTCTCAATAATATAGATTCTATTAATCTAGATTTTTGTGCACTGTTCCAAACAAAGTGTCTTTGGAAATCTGGAGATAAATCAATATCATTATCATCTATCATGTCTGATATAAGTCGCAAGCTAAAAGGTTTGGCATGAACTTTTATCTTTTCTGGATCAAAAGGGCTATGCTCTTCTGAAAAATCTAACTCTGTATTTTCAGTACCTGATTGCTCAGATTCAATAATTTCTAACAGAATCTTGTCCAATTTTGAAGATAAAACTATATCCTCATCAGAAATTAATTCATTCTTTTCAATAACTATAAATCTGTTATTTTCAATTTTAGCTTTAAGCCAAATATTGTTTTCTTCATCTATAAAATCGTAATTATTATCCAACACTTTAGAAGGATTTACGAATTTTGATTCATTTTCAATTGTAATCAGTTCTAATATCATGAATATCTGCTTTATAAATTAATTTTCACCTTCCCCGTTACCACATTATCTATCAGCACCGTTTTATACTCCTTCAGCTTTTCTATTTCTTGCTCCTTCAGCGCAATGGCTTTGGTGATTATAGCTTCGATTTCTTCTAAATGAGTAGTAATTTGAACCTGTTCATGTAGTGGTAAATATAAAATAGGCATATCCAAAACATATTCTTGCTTAATATTTATTCTTGTAAAGCCTCGTCCTACACTTGCAAAATATTCTCTGTAGTTCTTTGAAAGCAACAAAAAGTTTATATACAATGGACTAATATTTTTATCAGAAACTTTAAATCCTTTACAAAAGGAATTAAGAAAAACTTTTGTCTTCCCTAGATAAATTGAATTTTTACCAATGTCATCAAACGTTTCACTACTCATTAAAAATAATATATCATTAAATTCAACTACATTTTGAACGTCATACGGATCACTTTTTACAAAATGTAATTCGTTTTCAGAAATTTTATTATTTCTAAAAATATTTGTAAAAGGGATAAATGGAGAAAAACCTTCTTTTGGCTCTTTAGAAAAATCGTCTCCTTTCTTGTTAGTTAATCCAGAAAACATACTTCCTAAATACTTTAACTTCCTCACCTCCCAATGCTCCGGTATTTGCCCAATCCATTCCACACCGCTGGTTTTCATTGGTACGGCTCCATCCAAACCTTTGGTTACGGCTTGCTGTATCAGGATTTGTCGACGTTCTTTCAGCAGTTCTATTTCTTTTTGTCGGATAGCGATAGTTTGGTCTATCTTGGCGGTTTTATCATCTAAATAAGACACAATTTGTATTTGCTCTTCAGTACTTGGGAGAGGCAATTTTAATGACCTCAAATCATCTCTTGAAACCTTTAATCTGAGAGTGTTGTATTTGCCATCACCTCTATCAATAGCCATTAAACCTTTGCCAAGACTATATAAAACACCTTGAAGAGTTTTACATCGAAACAAATACTCATAAAATTTTGAAGAATTAATATCTCCATAATATGTATAATAAACAGGACTAACACATCCAAAATAGTTTGAAACTCCAACAGCTCCAACAATCATATTCATACTATTTAAGACTAAGTCACCTTTGTGAGCTAACTTATACTGTGTAAAATCATCTTTAAATCGATCTAAATTTGTTGTTTTATCCGCATATAAAGTAACTCCTTTTTCAATTGAAAGTGATAATCGTTCTTTACTTTTTATTGGATAATTTTTTTCATTACGTTCAATTAGAATATTCTTCAAGGATTCTACATTCCAATCTTTTGGAATTTTTCCTAGCCAATAAATATCGCTCTCCCTATATTCCTCGTATCTTTTCATCTGCTAAAAATTTAAGATTTCTGCCAACAAACCATCGCCTTCTTTTTCTAGTGCCAAAATATCTTTGGTCACTTCTTCTAGAGAACGTAAAGGAGTAGGTTGGTAAAAATATTTGTTAAAGCTTAACTCATAGCCAATCTTTACGCTGTCTAGCGCCATCCAGCTTTCTTCGGCATACGGTTTTACTTCTTTCAAATAATATTCCTGTATATTGTCTTTCAGCGGAATGCTTTCACTGTCACGTAAATCGCTTTCGGTTTCGTAAATGATGTATTCGCCTTTCTTTTCTGCAGGGAAATAACCATAATACGGCAAATCTTTTTCGGTACAGCCCAAAAACGCCAATAAATCCGTTAGCTTTTGTCCGCTGAGTTTTTCAGTTTTCTTGATGACTTTCTCTGCCGTTTCATCATACCAGCTTACGGCATCGAAAATTTGTTTCTTTTCAGAAGCCGAGAGTTTGGTTTTATCTTGTTTCAACACTTCCTCAACTTTCGTTGTAAAACTATTAAAGTTGGTAAACTCGTTTGTACCTATAATTTCCATCAGGCGTACAGCAGTTTGATATAACGTTTCTTGCTTTTGCCAAGTTTCCTTTTTTAGAAAAGCTGTAAGTTGTTTGGTGTTGATGTTCAGTTCATGTTTGTCGATATAGTCGGCAATGGCTTTTTTGTGGGTTTCCAATCCGCTGTAAACTTCCATTGCGTAAGTTTCAAAAAGGTATTGCGAAAACTCGGGTTGTACTTTATCCCATTTTAACACTTGTATTTTTTCTGTAGTAAACTGTGCTTTCAATCGCTTCGGTCTTTCTATATTGATTTTATAAAAGCCAAAATCTGCATTTTCAAAAACTTTGCTTGCAAGTTTTTGTTCTCCTTCTTTTTCCTTTTCACTCAACTCCAAATAGCAGTTTACAATATCACTGATGTTCGTTTTACTAAGCTCACAACTTTTATTCCCAAGAGCTTTTATCTTTTGATGCATTTCAGAGGCATCAATTAATTGTACTTTCCCTTTACGCTTAGAGGATTTATTATTGGTCAATATCCAGATATAAGTGGTAATTCCAGTATTATAAAATAGGTTAGTAGGCAACTGGATAATCACATCCAATAAATCATTTTCTATAATATAACGACGAATATTACTTTCGCCACCACCTGCATCGCCAGTAAACAAGCTCGAACCATTGTGTACAGAAGCAATACGGCTTCCTATTTTATTTTTATCGGTCAAGACTTTCATCTTGTCCACCATTTCCATCAGGAACAGCAATTGCCCATCACTTGAACGGGGTATAGCATCCACATCTTCTTCTACGCCCCAGTAATTTTTTAATCTAATTTTAAAACGGTTGTCAATGACATCTTTCCCGTCTTTAATGTATTTCTGCTCACTCGACCAGCTTTTTCCATACGGTGGATTAGAGAGCATAAAGTCGAATTTTGTGCCTGCAAATTCATCGGTTGAAAGTGTAGAACCCACTTTGATATGCTCGGGATTTTTGCCCTTAATCATCATATCCGATTTACAAATGGCATAGGTTTCATCGTTTACCTCTTTTCCAAACAAGTACACATCGGTATTGGTAGCTTTAATTTCTCCGTCGGGATCGGTGATGAAATTTTCCGATTCGGTTAACATTCCGCCCGTTCCACAGGCAGGGTCATAAATCGTAATCACCGAAGGAATTTGATTTTTAATCGGTTCAAAAACCATGTGCGTCATCAAATCAATCACTTCTCTTGGCGTATAGTGTTCTCCTGCTTCCTCATTATTCTCCTCATTGAATTTACGGATCAACTCTTCAAACACATAACCCATTCCTAAATTGGTCAATGCAGGAAGTTTTCTTCCTCCCGAATCCAGTTTTTCAAAAGGCGTCAGATTGATATCCGGTGATGTAAATTTTTCTAATACATCCAGCAATACATCTTTATTAGCCATGTGCTTGATTTGTGCACGAAGCTTAAACATATTTATGATTTCCTGTACATTGGCACTAAAACCATTCAGGTATTCTTCAAAATTTCCTAATAAAATCTGTTGACTATTGGTAGCATTGGCATGCAGGCTTTGCAATGTCCACTCGCTGGTATTGTAGAAAACATATTTAGAAGCAGCGGTCATTCCCTTGTCATCCCACTCGGTAAACTTCATCGTATTTTTTTGAAAATCTACTTCTTCTAAAACCCTTTCTTTAGTAGGTTCAAGCAAAGCGTCTAATCTTCTCAACACTACCATTGGCAAGATAACATCTCTATATTTCCCTCTCACATAAACGTCTCTTAGACAGTCATCGGCGATGCTCCAAATAAAGGAGATTAATTTATTATGTACAGCGTGGTTCACGATTATTTAAAATATTATTTTGTTGAATATAAAAATTCCTTGATCTTAATTTCTAATAGTCTAGCTTTTTTTAATCTATGGTAGCATATCATTAGCAAACCAACAAAAAATAGTGAGTACATTGTTACTAAATTCTTCAGTTAACTAACTACTAGTTCTGGATTTTTTATCAAAATGACTCTTATTATATTGATTATCAATGCTAGTTATTAGATTATCATCGGATGTTAAATATAAGGGTATTTAAATGATTGACAAACAAGAAAGCACCTCTTATTGAACTAAGTTTATTTAATTGATTATTCTTTTTAAACACAACTGATACTTTTAATCCTTTATTAAACTCCTCTTGAGTTTAAGCAACAGAAAATTAAAAAGCAGTTAATTGAAGAATCATTAACTGCTTTTTAATTTTTTTATTATTTAACCTTACCTACATTTATTGACTTTGCCTTTAAAAGCCCTAAAATCTTTATTTTCAAAACCAAATTCCTCATCCCACTTTTCTCATTAACTTCAATTAAAAGCACCTGTTTATCAGATAAAGTAAATTGATCTAACATAAAGACATTGTCTTGTTTACCTTGACTATTAATCGTTTGAACATCACTATAACTTCTAATTGGTTTTAAAGCTACTTCTTGAACTGTAGTTCGTTTAGTAGTTCTTCTATCTTTAATTTTGAAGCTAATGTAATCAACTATGTAAGATAGATTGCTTTTGTTATCGACGGAGATGTGAAAGTACAGTTTACCATCTTGAGTGTAGATGCTTTTTAGCCTTGCTTCTACTCCATAGTTTTTGCTTTTAATGTTTAGCTCTTTCTTGTTCTTCTTTATGATTGCTTTCATAAAAAGATCAGCTAAACTTGGGCTGGTAGTACCTAAATCTTTAAATAGAACTTCGCTTTGCTTTTTACTGTTCTGTTTTTCAAACTTAGTTAAATCATAGCTAAGTTGTGTTGGTTGATCCTTATAAGTGGCATTGAAACTATAGTACTTGCCATCGTTTGTAATTACAGTAAAGTTTGTAGATTTAATATCTTCTTTTACAGTTTTTAAACGAAGTACATTAGAGGTAGCTTCTACTTTATTGGCGATAATCTCACTACTTCCTAAGTCCACATACTCAATACTACTTGGAAAAAGTATGTGAGTTGTTTTGTTTTGGGTAAGTTCAATATTATAAGGAGTCACCTCAGTATTAGATAGGTTGATAGACTTTTTATTCTCTTGAGCAGTTATTGTGTTTACAGTTAGCAAGCACAGTAACATATATTTGATGATTGTTTTCATAATGATTGGGGTTTATTTTGTTATTGATTGTTATTCCTTAGGCACAAGAAACAGCTCTTGCCCTTGTTTTAGAGTTACTCTTTGGGCTTTTACTTTCTTTGAAAAGTATCCTGATACGCCTTGAATGAGTCCTTTGGTTAAATCCCCTGCTATTTGATCTGAAGCTGATCTACTCATCGATATACTCGTTCCTGCTGTTTGTCCCATATTGGCGATGATTTCTTTTGAGGCGCTTATCTCTTGAAGGTCTAATACCTCAAGTCCTTTTTGCCCATAGTTATCATAACCAATAAGCTCTGTTTCTATGATGGTATCATCAATTTTAATAGAGTTTACAATGAGTTCTAATCGTCCACTGTTTACTTTGACTTTAGCAATCAGCGTACTTGCTTCAGGTAATAGAGCTCCGTTTATAACGATACTCTCTAAGAGTCTTAGTTTGATGTAACCTTCGTTTATAATGACCTGATCTTCTTTGATACTAACACTTATACTGTTTTTATGAGATTGTGTTTTACTCTCTCCTTCTGCTGTATAAAAAGTTTGATTATTTTCAAGATTAATAGGCAAAAAATCTTGTAAACTCATCGGTTTTACAAGTGAAGAGACAATATCTTTACTTGTTTTATCAACCACTGTTATAGCTTGTTTTTTACTTGAAATTGTTTTCACATTCGTAGTCTCATTTGAAGGCGATAATTCAGTTTGGTTTTGACCACCTGGCAAATACTTGGCTGCCATTTGAAAAGACTTCTCCATAAGCTCTAATTGACTATCAATCGTAATAGGCGTTGGAGTGTCTTTTTCTTCTAATCGCTCCTCTAACTCTGCAATCTGCTTCTTAAGCTTATCAGTTTCTTGATTTTCTGTATTATCATAAAAACTACTCAACACATCTTGGCTTTGCTTATAGTTCTGATAAGACCTCTCATAAGGCGTGTATGTAGGCTCCTGATTGTAATCTTGATGATTATAGCTATTATTAGACTCCTCTTGCGACTCATTCCAATAATCTGCTAAGGAGTGCATCTGGTTCTCGTTCTCTTGTTGCTTTTGTTCCCATAGCTCTTTTTCATAGGCTTTGACCTTATCAGTGGGCATCCCCTGTGTTATCGCCTCTGGAACTGAATCATTGTGTATGATAAGCTCCTTATCTTCTGGTTTAAACAAAAGATACATAGCCCCTAAAAACACAATGCCCATTAAAGCAAAGACAATGTGCTTTTTGTGTTTTTCTATAAGGTTTTGAAATACCTTATTTCCTTTAGGTACCTTCTCTATCTGGTGGGTTTTATTTGATGATTGATCTTGATTCATAGTTCTTAGTTTTACTAGTTGGTTGCGATTCTATCTTTTGTCTATCAAGCAAATACTTAACTGGTTTTATATTACTCTGTTTCTTTTGATTGCTTGTTATAGCATTTGAAATAAAGCTTGTCTTTACAATAAAAAGACAAACAAACGTGTAAAGAGTAAAAGTGGTAAGTAATAAAACTCGCTGTCTTTTTATAGAGAGGCTATTCCAATAAGTCTGTAGCCTACTGGAATAACTGTGTCTTAGAAGTTGTAGCTTATTCATAATCTTGTTTTTTTAGCGTTTAACAACTTCTAAGTCTTTATTCTCTAAAACTGTAAACTTTTCGATAATAAATCCTTGTGGGTTGTTATCTGAGCGTACAGCAGATACGAGTTGGCTACTTGTAATCAAATTCCTTTTAGTTAGGTTACTAGATCGTATGATATACTGCGTTGCATAGGTCATTGTCTTATATGGATAGGCATTAAAATCTATCTTAATACTATCCACCTCTACCCTTTGCTGAATATTACCTGAAATTATACGACTATAGTAACCTTTTTCAAGTAGGTCTTTATAATAGTCAAAGGCTGTTTTATCAGATAGATTAAACGCTCTTTGCATATTACCCTCAATAGCTGCCTTTTCAGGTGAGAGGGTAAAGAAAAGC
>NZ_BCMQ01000041.1 GCF_001485415.1 Myroides odoratimimus | reverse complement strand
CAATAGCGTCCTAAACATTTAAAAAAAGGCACAAAAAAAGAGAGTTAATTTCGGATCTCAAATTATCTTTGAGTTGCACACCTAAAAAAGACTCTCTCGATGGTAAATATAACACTGTTTTCACAAATAATAGCAAAACTTGATCGTTCAAAATTCAAAAAAATCGTAAAAGAAAAACAGACAGACAAACACAACAAAGGATTTAATAGTTGGAGTCACCTTGTCTCTATGTTATTTTGTCATTTTGCCCGTAGCAAATCTGTTCGTGATATTAGTAATGGACTTCGTTCAGCCACAGGCAACCTAAATCACCTTGGTATAGATAGAGCACCATCTAAATCCTCAGTAAGTTATCAGAACATAAACAGAACTCATAAACTTTTTAAAGAGTATTATTTTGTTTTACTTCAAAGTTTAGGACAGCACCCCAAATTTAAACAAGTGAAGTTTAGAATCAAGTCAAAAATCTTACTATTGGACTCCACCACAATATCACTATGCTTGAGCATCTTTGATTGGGCTAAATACAAAACCAATAAAGGAGCAGTTAAAATGCACACATTACTTGATTTTGATGGAAATCTACCAGCTTATATCAATATTACTAATGGTAAAACAGCTGATAATAAAGGAGCTTATGATATTCCTTTACTTAAAGGTAGTGTTATAGTTGCCGATCGTTTTTATAATGATTTTAGCCTTTTAAACGTTTGGGACAGCAAACAAGTATTCTTTGTCATTAGACATAAAGACAACTTAAAATTTGAAACAATTAAAGAGTTGGAACTACCTGAGAATAGACATCAAAATATTTTAAAAGATGAGATAATTACTTTAACTAATAGTAACTCAAAACAACTATATCCTAATAAACTAAGACGAGTAGCGGTATGGGATCAAGAAAATGAGCAAGTTATAGAGCTTATCACAAATCAATTTACTTGGACTGCTAATACAATTAGTGAGCTTTATAAAAGTAGATGGATGGTGGAAATATTCTTTAGAGACCTTAAACAACTTCTACACATTAAGTCTTTTATAGGAACTTCAGAAAATGCTGTAATGATACAAATTTGGACTGCACTTATCACTATTTTAATACTGAAAGCTCTACGTGCTCAGTCTCAATTTGGTTGGCATTTATCTAATTTAGTCGCTTTTATACGTCTAAACCTTTTTGTTAAAATTGAACTGCAAAAATGGTTAGATAATCCGATAAATGAGGTAGAAAAACCCCCTCCAAAATTGATACAGGGGGTTCTGTTTTAAATTTTATCGAAATATCATCTATAACCTACTAAAATGGGAGGATATTTTATGCCTTAAATTTATTTAGGACGCTATTGGTATTCAGTAATGAACTTATTTTAATTAGAATGCCTTTGAATACAATTCGTTAAAATAAATCTACAATCTTTTCTTGAAAAATTTAAAATAAATTGAGTCTATATCCTACATTATACCTTAATTTGCCTTATTAAAACTCACTAATATGTCTTCACATCATATCGTCAGAGATGACCAAGAGCCTGCTTTAATCATTGCTAATGGTGCTGCCTGTAGCCAAGAACTTATGGGACAATTACTTGAATGGTCTCCCCTAGTTGTTGTACTAGACTCAGCTATTGAGAGAGTAATTGATTTAGGTGTGAAAGTAGATGTGTTACTTGGTGATTTTGATAGGGACTTCGATGCAGATGCGTATAGAGAAAAACAGTATCCTATAGAGATTGTACATATCGCTGATCAGAACTCAACTGACTTAGAAAAGGCATTTGACTACCTTATAAATCGTGGTATACCAGCTGCGAATGTAATCTGGGCTACTGGTAAACGAGCAGATCATACCATCACAAATATTACGAATATCTGTAAATACAAAGATAGACTGAAGATAACGATGTATGATGACTACTCACGTATATACCCTCTACCTAATCACTTCAAAAAGTGGTACGAAAAGGATACAATTATTTCTCTTATCCCAGTAGGTGAAGTAAGTAATATTACAACAACGAATCTCCTCTACCCTCTTCAAAACGAATCTCTCGTACTAGGTGAGCGCACAGGAAGTAGCAATACAGTAGCTGAAGATGGACTAGTGACAATCGATTATCTAAATGGGAATCTTTTGATGATGGAATGTCATGATTAGTGATACTTAATTACTTTTCGTTTATATGCCTATGATATAATCTAGGTTTAAGAAGTATTATTATCTTTGTTTAAGATCTTAAGTACATAAATATGGACTATTTAAAAGAAGGAGAACACTTTGGAGAAAAGAAACAACAACTCGTTGTGAAAGATGTTATTCTAAGCAAGGCAAATGCCTCTCCTACTGATCATATTCCATGGCATTATCACAAACATGCTTATTTCTTATACAATATAAATGGCTATTTAAATGAGGTAACTAAAAAAGGTACTTTAGAACTACTGCCTAATACACTCTTATACCATCATAGTCAAGAACCTCATTACAATAAAGATATCCAGAAAGAGTTTGATTTCTTACATGTAGAATTACCATCAGCTTGGTTTTTAAAATACGATTTGTCTCCTAGCCTTATAGAAGGAGACTTACTCTTAAAAGATCCTAGTTTACAGACGTTATTTCATAAAATACATGTCGAATCTCAATTAGCTGATCAGGCTACTAATCTTGCTATAGATGGCTTATTATTACAGACTTTTGGTCAGATTACACGTCTTCAAGCTCAGGATATACATAGTCATAAACCGCTATGGGTTAATAAATTGATAGAACTAGTCAATGAAGAGCGTTGGGAAGTATTAAGCTTAAATTACCTCGCTACCGAATTACAATTGCATCCTGTTTATTTATCGAGGAAGTTTCCTGTTTATTTTAAAATGAGTTTTGGAGAATACGTAAGAGAGCAAAAACTAAAGAAAGCAATCGATTTATTGTTATACCACCCTATTAGTCAAGCTGAAGTAGCTTATCAATGTGGCTTCTCTGATGAGAGTCATTTTATACGCATCTTTAAATTAAAATATGGTGTGACTCCTGCTGTGTTTAAAAATCAACACAGAGGTTAAGTGTATTCTATTAGGTTTAGAACATTCTATTTTTTTATTTATTTCTACTGTATTTTTGTGTATCAATTAATACTAAGTGATTATGTACAGTTTTAAAAATGATTATGCAGAAGGCATGCATCCTAATATACTAAATAGAATAATAGAGACTAATCTAATCCAACAAGCAGGATATGGTGATGATGACTATACTTTAAGAGCAAAAGAATTAATCCAAGCTAAAATACAGAACCCTCAAGCACAGATCTACTTCGTGTCTGGAGGAACTCAAGCTAACTTATTAGTTATTTCTTCTATCCTACGTACACACCAAGCAGTTATAGCGCCTCAAACAGGGCATATCTTTGCGAATGAGACAGGAGCTATAGAAGCTACAGGACATAAAGTAATCCCAGTAGTGGCTACTAATGGTAAGCTAACGGCTCAAGATATAGAACGTACAGTAGGTGAATATGGATTAAGACCTCATGTGGTAGAACCTAAGATGGTGTATATTTCTAATTCTACAGAGCTGGGAACTATCTATACTAAGGAAGAACTAACTGCCATCTCTTCTATTTGTAAACAATTAGGGTTATACCTTTTTATAGATGGAGCTAGATTAGGACACGCATTGACAGCTGATAATAATGACCTTACACTAAAGGACATAGCAGATTTAACAGATGTGTTTTATATAGGAGCAACTAAAAATGGCGGGTTATTAGGTGAGGCTATTGTGTTTAATAATAGTGAATTAGCTACTTATTTTGATTATAATTTAAAACAGAAAGGAGCCTTACTGGCGAAGGGAAGATTATTAGGGTTACAATTTGAAACTTTATTTACAGATAATCTATATTTTGACTTAGCCAGCCACGCTAATAGAATGGCTACCAAACTAACAGAAGCATTTAAAGCAAAAGGATATCATTTCTTAGGAGATTCTACTACGAATCAGTTATTCCCTATTCTTCCTTTAGCACTGATAGAAGAGTTGAACAAAGATTATGATTTCTATATATGGAAAGCAATAGATCAAGAATATGCTGCTATTAGACTAATCACTTCATGGGCTACAGATGAGAATATGGTCAATCAATTTATAGAGAAGATAAAGTAATCCTTCTTAAATACCTTAATTAGGAAAAAGCCTCATAGTGTTTATTCACTATGAGGCTTTTTTTATTCAATTCTCTTCCATAAGTACCTTTCTTTTTTTAGAAGTAAAAAGAATAATTCAAAATAGTGTGGTTAATTATTTAACACATTATTACTTTAATAATTGATTAATACCATTAATAGGATAAAATAGATAATTATTACTAAAAACTTTTAAAATTACGTTAACAAATATTAATACATAATATTTAATAAATCTAAATAAGTATATATTTGAAGAAAAATAAACACGAATATTCACTTTATAAGATATAAAATGAAGACAAAACTACTTGCTTGCCTGCTATTTACTAGCTCCCTTACCTACGCTCAAGAAAATGATTCTATCCAGAGGCAAATCTTAAAGGATGAATTAAAAAAAGAGATTATTAAAGAATTAAAAGAAGATAAAAAAAGATTGCTAAGTTGGGATAATTTTACACTTAGTGGCTATGGTGCTATTAACTATTATAACTACGGTAAATATGATACAGATCCTCAAATTAAAAACAAATTTGATGCTGAAAGATTAAATCTGTATTTAGGTTATCATTTTAATGATTGGATTAGCTTAAAGACAGAAATTGAATTTGAACATGGTGGTACAGGTTCTACTATTGAACTAGATACTCAAGAAGAATTTGGAGAATATGAAAAAGAAATTGAGTCAGGTGGAGAAGTTAAGTTAGAACAAATATTTATAGACTTTAAAGTTCGTCCCTATTTTAATGTTCGTGTAGGTCGAATGAAACTTCACTTCAACTTAGCTCAGAATCTAGACAGACCCACTAACTACTTTACAGCTCATCGCCAAGAAATGGAAAACGAAATACTGCCATTAGGTTGGTATGAAAATGGTATTCAGTTCTATGGTACTTTTCTCAAGGATCGTCTTCGTTATGAAGTATCAGTTACAAATGGACTAGACGCTACAGGATTTAGTTCTCGTAACTGGGTAAAAAGAGGACATCAAACTCGTTTTGAAATGGCTGTGGGTAATAGTTTAGCTTATACAGCTCGTCTAGACTATAAATTTGGAAAAAACAAAAATACCTTTGCTGGAGTTGCTGCTTATGTCAATGATGCCGCGGCTAATAGACCTAAAAAAGATATGGATGTTTCTGCTTATGTGACCATCTTTGAAGGGCATGTGAGTTATGATGAAAACTACCTAAAGTTTAGTTCTGTATTCTTATATGGAAATATTGAAAACTCAAATATTGTAAGTAGAAAAAATGCTAATCTATCTAATAATCTAGGTGTTAAAAGAACCCCTGTCGGGAAGTCAATGATTGGTTTCTCTGGTGATATTGGATATGAAGTTTTACACTTCCTAAACTTCAAAACAAAGCAACAATTATATCCTTTTATGCGCTATGAGTACTACGATACAATGTATAAAACAGAAGGTGCAGTAGTACGTAAACCTAGATGGGAAAGAAGTGTTATAACTGGAGGTATCAACTGGTTTGTACATCCTCAGGTAGTTCTAAAAGCGCATTACTCTTCTAGAAGATTAGGTTCTGATCACTTTGACCCTATTACTTCATTAAACACAGGTGAAAAACAGCGAGAAAACACCTTTACTGCTGGAATAGGATTTACTTTTTAATTTAATTAACTCAAATAACACAATGAAAATGAAACACAAAATTTTAACATTAGGACTTATCACGATGTCATTTATGATGACTAACTGTAGTAACAATGATGATAGTCCCACTATAGATGATAGCAAAGATAAATTACATACAGCTGTCATTACTGATCTTACGGGTAATATAATTATCGAGATATATAAAGAGTTAAATAATAAAGCTATAGCGTTAGATAAAGCAATTAGTACCTTTAACACAACATCAACTCAACAAAACTTAGAACTTGCAAAAAAAGCATGGGTAGACACTCGTATACCATGGGAATTATCTGAAGGTTTTCTTTATGGACCTGTTGAAACTAATGGTATTGATCCTGCTATGGATACTTGGCCTGTAGATGTAGAAGCGATGAATAATATTCTAAAAAGTAATCAAAAAATAACTCCATCTTTGATTAGTTCTAATAATGAAGCAAGAGGTTTTCACCTAATAGAGTTTTTATTATGGGGAGAAGATGGTGCTAAAAAAGCTGAACAAATTACAGCTAGACAAAAAGAATATCTTAAAGCTGCCTCTGAAGATTTACAGAACAATACTAAGTTTCTATATAATGAATGGAAATCAGATGGTGGAAACTATGCCGCTGTCTTTAATACTGCAGGAATGGGATCTAAAAAATACCCGTCAAGAATAGCAGCATTAGAAGAAATAGTAGAAGGACTAATCACTATATCAGATGAAGTAGCAACTGGTAAAATAGAAGACCCCTTAAACCCTGAAGGAAGTTCTCCTTTCCCTGAAAAAGAAGAATCTCGCTTCAGTAATAATTCTAAACAAGATTTTATTGATAATATTAAAGGAATTGAAAATGTTTACTTAGGAAAGTATAATAAACAAGTAAAAGGATTATCAACTCTAGTAGCAGAAAAAAATAAAGCTTTAGATAATGAAGTGAAAGCTGCAATTACAACAGCTATTAAAGATATAGAGGCTATACCTGGTACCTTCACACAAGCTATTTATAAAAATAGACCTCAGGTAATCAAAGCTCAGAACAGTGTTAATGAACTTACTAAGTTATTAAAATCTAAACTTAAACCCTTTATAAATTCATTATAGATTATATCAAAAAAACGTAAGGTAAGAGTCTATTTTATATATAAATAGGCTCTTACCTCATTAAAATATCTAGTTATGAAATATTCTTCTCTCCCACTTTTGCTCATAGTACTATTCACCTCCTGTTCTAGTAATGATTCCTCGGACTATGAAGAACTTCCTCTATTAAATGAGCGAAGATTAGCAGGTGGAGAAACTACCGTTTTTATCAATACAAGTAATGCGTATGGTACTCCTGCTCCTAACTTATCTGCTCCAGACCTAGCACTACATCTTACAGGAGATCAGATTTTCGAATTTGTATATGTCACTCCTCCTAATCCTATCAATGGAGGCTTAGGTCCTATATTTAATAACTCATCGTGTATCTCTTGTCATCCTAAGGATGGAAGAGCTCCCTTTCCATCTGATTTAAATGAACGAAGTGGTTTCTTTTTTCGTATAAGTTTGCCTGGCATAGCAGAGAATGGAGGTCCTGTCCCTGTCCCTGGTTTTGGTTTGCAAGTGCAAAATCAAGCAGTCTTTGGCGTAAAACCAGAAGCTAAGTTTAATGTTACTTATTCTGATATTACTGAAGTATTAGCTGATGGAACCAAAGTAATACTGCGCAAACCACATTATAGCTTAAAAGATTCCTACATTCCTGTACCTAGTAATATATTGATCTCACCTCGTATTGGTTCTCCTGTTTTTGGATTGGGATTATTAGAAGCGATACCTGAGCAAGATATTTTAGCGGATGTAGATATCAATGATAGTAATAAAGATGGGATATTTGGAAAAGCTAATTATGTATTCGATGCAGTAACTAAACAACGAAAACTTGGGCGCTTTGGATGGAAAGCGAATACAGCTTCATTGCTAGAACAATGTACAGCGGCTTTTAATAATGATATGGGAATAACTAATTATATATTCCCACAAGAAACAGGTTTCGGGCAAAGCAATGGTAGTGATGGCCTAAATAGCGGTCTAGAGATATCTAATGATGTGGCTGATGCAGTTACTTTTTATACTCAAACCTTAGCCGTTCCTGCCTCTCGCTTTCACGATAATCCAGAAGTTCGAAAAGGAGCTCAAATTTTCGAAACTATTGACTGTGCAAAATGCCATAAACCAAAACAAAAGACTGGTAATAGCCCTATTAAAGCATTAGCTAATCAAACTTTTTATCCCTACACAGATATGCTTTTACACGATATGGGAGAAGGCCTAGCAGATGGACGTCCAGACTTCTTAGCTAATGGTCAAGAATGGAAAACAAGACCTTTATGGGGAATTGGTTTTCAGTATTTAGTAAATGGCCACACCCAATTTCTACACGATGGCAGAGCTCAAAACCTTACAGAAGCAATACTTTGGCATGGTGGTGAAGCACAATCTTCTAAAGATAAATTTAAACAGTTAAATAAGAAAGATAGAGAGGACTTACTAGCCTTTTTAAATTCACTCTAGTTATATAATATGGTTTACTAAAAGCTCCTATAAAGGAGCTTTTTATGTATTATTTTTTTACTAATCTATAATTTAAATCATCTTTATTCTGTTCTACCTTATAGTGTTCAGTTAATTCCAATATCCATCCATCTCCGAATACTTTATTCTCTTCTACCTTAGTAGGGTTAGTGATAGATAGTCGATCCCAATTAGGACTCATCAGAGCTCCTTTTTCTACAGTAAGAATACCCCATTTATCACTTATTCTCATAGTTGGATACACTGTTCCCTTATCTTCTAACGCTACAAGATTAGAGGGATTAAAAGAAATATTCATCTTTTCAAATTTGATTTCAAAATGTGGGTTTTCGACGAATTGAGCTTTATACGCCGCTATTATCTTTTTAACCTTATTCTCTCTTTCTACTTCTTGTTCTATAATGAGAGTTCCATTATATTTACTTTTTAATTGATTAACAGTGCTTTCTAGATTGTTGGAAATTTGGATATTCCAAACCTTGATAAAGTAGTCAGTAAGATTAGTAGTTGTATTAATCTTCTTATTCCACTCTTTATCCTGTTGTGAAAGCAGATAGCCATAGACAGGAATAGTGTGATAGGCGAATGATCTTATATAGGTAGAATTTTTAAAGAAATCATCTATCTCTTTTGAGACATAGTCTACTGTTTCTTTTTTTGTACGATTACTAACTATTAAGCCTGTAAACTCTGCAATTCCTTCGTTTAACTCCAAACTATTTTCTGTAGTACTTGCTTCACTATAAATGTTCTGTCTATATTTTCTAAACGAAAGAGCAGCTGTAAGATGTTGGTTTATTTCTTTTATTGAATTAGCCTGAATAGCTTGTTTTAAAGCCTCTAATTCTAAACGAAGATATACTCTCCCCTCCTTTTGATCTAAATGGTTATTATCAGCATTATTTAATTTAAAACCTAATGTTGGTTGAACACGATGAAAAGACTCATGACCCAATAGGTTAATTCTATTTTGCACATTATCAGATAGGGGTAACATAATCATAGCCCATCGCTTGCCTTCCCATTCAATAGCTGTATTAGCTATATTAATATTTTTAGGTAAGGTACCAATATATACTCCTCCTTCAGGTTTTAATTTATTTTCTTTATCCTCCTCATTAGCATAAATAGTTCTTGTCTCAGAATCTATTAATAGTATGGGTCCATATAAATCAATATTCCATAGAGATTTGTGCTGTTCTGCTGCATGCTTAAATTCATCAAAACAAACATTCGCTTGCTCTAACATACGCTGTTCATTCTGACTGAAGATACTTTGGCTAAGTAAAAAAAGAGAGAACGCAATTAGTTTTCGTTTCATATTTCTAGTTAAAGGTGTTTAGAAACGAATATATCAAATTATCTGATTTGCTAAGAAATATTTATATAAAATACAAAAGGATATTATCTAATATCCTTTTGTATAACTAAACTATTTATTTTTTATAATGCCCATTATCAACTGTGATAGTCACTACTTTTGGAGCAGCGATATTTCCTTCACCGTGCTCACCTCCTATAAATGAAACAGGAATAGCTTTTTTAATTGTATAATGTAACACTCCTTTTTCATCTTGGGTTACTTCTACAGCGTCTACAAGATAATCATCACCGATGTACTCATATTTAGCATCTTGATAGTTTTTCTTATTAGCTCCTATTCTAATTGCTACGGTAGCTAATCTATCATGACCAATAGGAAATTTACCATTAGCTAAAACAAAAGTTCTAGACCTTACTACTGTATATAGTCCTGGCTCAGGTTTATTAATATTAATCGTCAAAAGACCTCCTGGAAAATCGCCATACTTAGCATCATCTTTTGATGGAAAAAAGTCAGTATCAGTCATTGTTATAAAAGTATCATTATAACTCTTGCCTTCTCTATGACGAGGTAGGTAATTCCAATATTTATAAGTTACGTTCTTATTATCTATTCTCATATTTACAGAGAAAGAACCATAAGAGTTTTTAGAACTAGGGATTTCTTCTATAGGATCTGTTTCTCCAGGACCTGCTTCTACACTTCCATTATCACTACTACAAGAAGAAATAGATAATGCTATCATCATGATGATTACACTAATTTTTTTCAATTTTAATCTGATTTTAATTAATATTCTAATAATGTGTAGTAAGGACTTTTAATAAAGGATACCGAAATTAACATTATATTTTGGTTAAAAAAAATGTAGTATTGTATTTAGAGTTAGTATAAAAATATCATTAGTGTCCGATAATACTTTTTTATTTCATACTAAACCTAAAAGGCTGTCAAAACAGAGAGACTTGTTTTATCTTTTAATATTTGTACAAAAGAAACTGATTAGCACTACTAAAACTAAACATTAAACAGGGTTTTCTTCGGGCGTTGATTAGAGAGTCTTTTGGAGTTCTTCGGAAAACTGGCCTTCCTTCCGAAGAAACACTGAATTATTCCGAAGAGGTTCCGAAGAAACGCATAGTATCAATATCTTTTATTATTGAAAATCAGTTAATTAAAAATTAATTATAGGAAAAAAGTGGAACTTTTTGGAAATAAAGAGAAGTTTTTGGAAAAGAATGGAACTTTTTGGAAAGAAGTGGAAGCTATTCTAAAAACTTGTTCTTTTCGATCGTAGTTTTGCCATGTAATCAGTAAAAGAAATATGATTTAATTGGAATCCTTTGATTTTTCCTGATAAACCAAGTGTTTCAATAGATACTTTACGAAGTGAATTACATTAGGCAACAACAATAAAATAGTATACTTATATGATGGTCTTTGGATTTGAATTTCTTTATATAGCAATCAGAATTAACCTTTACTACTTTTATACTTAAAGAAGTACGATGGAATAATAACCATTAATCACATCAGTATCACCGATGGTCAAAGACTTTTAATGGCATAAAAGAGAGCAATTATATTTGCTCTTCTAAAAAACAGTTATGCAATATATTTATAATTCTATTGGATTTCTTTTAAGTAAAGTATTCCATTATAGATTCAGTGTTTCACTTCAGAATATAGCTAGAGCTTTTCCCTGTGCTTCTTATCAAGAGGTGGCACACTATCATAAACAATTTTATAGAAACCTCAGTCGTGTACTAGTTGAAACGCTATTTTATAAGAGACAATTACTATATCTAACACAAGGAACCAAAGAATACTTAGATGAGATTAAAAAAGAGAATAGAAATATAATATTAATACTTGGTCATTACGGAAACTGGGAATTAATAAAGCAACTCCCACTCTCTACAGATATACAAATACAAGCTCTATATAAGCCTCTGAAAAATAAATTCTGGAATCAAAGAATAAAAAATAGAAGAGAAAAATATGGTATCCGCCTTATTCCATCACAGTATGCTCTACGCATATTACTTAAGGAGAAAGAATCAAATAATATGACTGTATTCATTGCGGATCAGTATCCAGGTAAAAATAAGGGAATAGAAGTACCTTTCTTAAACCAACAGACTAATGTATATACAGGAGCTGAACAGATAGCTCACAAAGTAAATGCTTATGTAATCTATGGAGAAATAACTCCTTTTGGTAAAAAGAAATGGCAACTTTCCATAAGTACAATTTGTAAAGAAGCTAGAGAAACTAATGAAGGTTTTATTTCAACTCACTTTACAAAGAACTTAGAAGAGAGTATTCAAAAGAATCCTTCTTTATGGTTATGGTCTCATAAACGATGGAAATAATAGATACAAAAAAGCCTGAGCAATGCTCAGGCTTTCTTTATTCGTTGTAATCACTTTAAATGATTAGTTCTTTCCTAAGAAAATTTGGAATCCTAAAGACAATCCTAATCCATTATGTGCAGAAGCACTTGCCTGATTAGATTTACTGTAATTGTATCCTACAATAGCTTCTAAAGCCACATTACGTGATACGAAATGAGAATACCCTGCATTTATATTAAATGCAAAAGAAGTATCACTCTTATCACCAGCTTCAGCACCAGAAAGTCCTACAGCACCTTGTCCAAAGAATCTACCTGTAGCACTAGCTCCTTCAGGGAAATAGTAACGTGCAAATGGCATTACTTTATAATTCCATATGTTATCACCACCTTTAACTGTCTGAAGTCCAGCACCAATCTCAAGACCTACTGCAAAACCATCTGAAATAAAGTATCCTGCTCTTGGAGTAAAATTAATATTGAAGCTTTCTTCCTCGAAACTATATCCTGTTGATCCTAAAGCACCACCTACTATCCAGTTACCTTTTTTAATAGGAGTATCCCCTACTTTAGCAGATAATTTTGGAGTTTCAACGTTGATTTGAGCATTAGCAGTTGTAATTCCAGCTACTAATAATGCTACCAATAAAGTAATCTTTATTCATAATTTTTACTGTTTAATTTGTAATCCTTTTACTAGACTAATTAGTATTTGTTTTAATAAAAGCTAAATTAATAAATTTAAACGTATTTATTACTGTTTTTTCAATAATTCTTGTTTTAGTTTAAGGAATTCAATATTTGAATTCACTAAACCATTTATCAAGAATGTTCTAGCTTCTTCAATATTAATAAAGTCTAGATACTTATACCATCCATCTGTTTCTAGTATTTCTTTAACCTTCGTAATTCTTTTCGCAGTCTCAGAAGCACTTCTCAACACATGGTTTGTATCATTAAGACAACCTTTATGCTTAAAAGTCACATATTTTTTTTCTAAATCTAGAATTATAGCATACAAAGGTTCTTGTTCATTGTTAGGAAAGAAGCTGTCCCAAGTGGCATAAGCAAGTGTGTATACACTATTCTTATATTCGTCTGATGTAATCTTCCACCTACAGTTAGCTGCTCTACCCCAGTGATTTGCATATCTTGCTACGCCTTTCTCATCATAATAATACATACTACCTGTCTTACTTTTATAGTCAGGTTTTCTCCCTTCGACAAATGACATAGGTATTTCTTGCCATTCGCAATAGGTGTGTTTAAAAAAGTTGAATCTACTGTATTTTTTCATTGTTTAATAGAGCGCTACTTGGTTATTCAGGATAGTAATTCCTAGGGATTCCATTTCTTTTATTGCTTGAGATAAACCACCTTCAGTGATAGGTTTAGTAGCAAAATTAAGAAAGAATGTTTTGATACCAGCTTCATGTGCATCTTTTGCACTAAAATAAACACAGAATTCTGCTGCTAAGCCACATACATATAGTTCTTTTACTTCTTTATCTTTTAAAAAACCTAATAGTCCCGTGCTATGCTGGTGATCATTGTCGTAAAAACCACTATAGGAGTCAACTTCTACATTCATTCCTTTTCTAAAAATAGCGGCTACTTTAGTTGTGTCCCATTCAGTGGTAAACTCCGCTCCTCTAGTTCCTTGTATACAGTGCTCTGGCCATAGTACTTGTGGGATTCCATTGAGATTTATTAGATCAAATAGATTATGACCAGGATGTTGACTAGCAAAGCTCTTGTGATTATCTGGGTGCCAATCTTGAGTTGCTATGATTAAATCAAATTGCTTTTGGATTGTATTAATAACAGGGATAATCTTATCACCATCTTCTACAGCTAAGCTACCCCCTGGCAAAAAATCATATTGTAAGTCTACTACTAATAATGCTTTCATATCGAGATTTATAAATATATGTGTTCTAGAACAAAAATACTAAAAGAGTAGCATTAGAGATAGTGATTATGCATATTACTTAGTCTTCCTTTCTATTAGTAAAAAGTATACTAAACAGATATATTTGTTTTATTTAATAACTTTATATTTGTAATCAATTAAAATTAACTCTCAACACATAATAAAATATGTTTTTTAACAACAAAACAAACATAATAACTGTATTAGTCTTATTGTTCTCTTTTAACTTATTTGCACAAAAAGGAATTTTTAAAAAAGGAATTATAACCCCTAGTATTTATAATGAAATTTTAAATTACACACTAAAAGAGGACCATATCTATGTGGATGTAATTATTGAAAATAAGATCTATAAATTCATTGTAGATACTGGTGCACCGACATCAATTACTTTTAATGTAAAAGGAGATTTTAAGTTTATATATGAAGACGAACTATATGATGCATCTAACAATGTATCTAAAGTTAAGTATGTAAGTATTCCAAGCATTAAAATCGGAAACTTAGAATATAAAAACTTTACTGCTGTTCAAAGTGATATGGATGCATTTAAATCATTAGGTGTAGATGGTCTGATAGGTGGCAATATGATAAGTAAAAGTTGTTGGGATTTTGACCTTGAAAACAATAGGATAACACTCTCTAATACTTTAGATAAAAAAGAAATAGGCTTATTTAACAAAGTTAAAGTAAAAAAAGAGGATACAGGTACTCCTACCCTAACAATGTCTTATTTTAATGGTCTAAAAGAAAAGAATATTTTCTTTGATACAGGTTATAATGATTTCTTTTACCTAAGTGAAGATATGTTTAATACTTTGAATGATAAAAAAGTATTTTCTAAAGCACTTACTGGTGAGGGGGTGATTAGTTATAGTGCTTTTGGTCCAAGTATAGGTAAAACATACATTGCTCCTTTAGAGATGAAAATAGGTAATTATGAAATCCCTGTATTTATCACTACTGTAGATGTAGATGATACTAGTAACTTAGGATCTAAATGGCTCCAATATTATCGCACCATCTTATATAAGAATCACTTTTATTTTAAACCATACAATAAAAGCTTTTCTCAAACTTATGAAAATATAGGGATTAAAACTAAACTAAAGAATAATGAACTAGTTATTTCTTTTGTTTGGGACAGTCCAGCTATTAGAAAGAATAACCTAAAAATAGATGATAAAATATTATCAGTAAATGATAGAGAGATAAGCGCTATGTCTAAAGAGGAACTTAAAGAAGTACAACGCAATGCATTTAAGGCAGATAAAGTAAAAATAGAAGTGAATACAAAAGGTAATTTTGGATCAACGTTAAAGGTTGGGGAGGAAAGTGTAAAATAATATCTTTGCCTTATGATGGATAGCCAAGAAATACTAAAACTAATCTTACCTACTTACTTAGTAGAACACTTCAATATTACCAAAATAGAAGAATTAGAAACAAAACTACATATCTACTTTGAAGAGAAGAATGATTACGCAAATCAATGTACAGAAAGACAGCTTATTTCTAAAGGTTTCTATAGTATGATTACTATTGAAGACTTCCCATTACGAGGTAAATCAGTTAAACTACATGTTCAACGTCGTCGTTGGACAGATAAACAAACAGGAGAAATTATATCACGTGATTGGAATATCATCGCAGAAGGAACACGAATGACTACAGAGTTTTCGGAGTTCTTAAAAAAAATTGGCCGATA
>NZ_BCMQ01000040.1 GCF_001485415.1 Myroides odoratimimus | reverse complement strand
CCTCTTATATTGAGGTTCTGACTGGATTCGAACCAATCTAATGACCATTGCGTAGTCATGCCTATCCTCTCGGCCACAGAACCTTTTGTTTATCCTCTTATATTGAGGTTCTGACTGGATTCGAACCAATCTAATGACCATTGCGTAGTCATGCCTATCCTCTCGGCCACAGAACCTTTAATACTATCAATATATCTTATCTTTTCTTCAGTTTTTCAATTACACTTAATACTCCTTCTGTTATGAAAATCAATTCTTCCTCAGTCAACTCCGTATGTATAGGTAATGACAATACCCTAGAAGTCAAATACATTGTATTAGGTAAATTATATTCTCTATCTTTTAATGTTTTAAACATCTCTTGTTCATGACAAGGCACAGGATAATATATCATACTAGGAATGCCTAACTTTGCTAGTTCTTCATGTACCTCATCTCTATTCACCCCTTCTAGAATCATCGTATATTGATGAAAAACATGGTGACTATAATCTGGTACATAAGGAGTAATGATATTAGAACTAGCCTTAAAAGTTTGGTTATAATAAGCAGCTGCTTCTCTCCTTTTATTGCAGTAGTCATCCAAATATTTTAATTTCACATTTAAAACTGCTGCTTGAATAGAGTCTAAACGACTATTCACTCCTACTATTTCATGATAATAACGTCTCTCCGAACCATGATTACAAATCTTACGCATAGTATGAGCTAATGAATCATCATTAGTCATAATCACTCCACCATCGCCATAAGCACCTAAGTTCTTAGAAGGAAAAAAAGAAATACAACTGATTGTTCCCATTGTTCCTGTTTTATAAGAAGTACTTCCTTGTTTATAACTTCCTCCTATACTCTGAGCGTTATCCTCTATCACTGCAAGATTATACTTATCTGCTATTGGCATAATCTCTCCCATATTAGAACATTGACCATACAGATGAACAGGTATAATAGCTTTCGTTCTCTCAGTTATCGCTGCCTCCAGGCTCTCTTTATTAATAGTAAATGTATCTTTATCTACATCTACGAATACTGGTGTTAATCCTAATAGAGCAACTACTTCTACCGTTGCAACAAAAGTAAAGGATGGAGTTATCACTTCATCACCTGGCTTCAAGCCTAATGCCATCAAGGCGATCTGTAATGCATCTGTACCATTAGCACACGGGATCACATGCTTCACACCTGTATAGGTTGCTAGATTATCTGTAAACTCCTTCACAGCTGGTCCATTGATAAAGGTACTCGTTCTAATCACTTGCTCAATTCCCTTATCTATTTCTTCCTTTATTTTTTCATATTGACGTTGTAAGTCAACCATTTGTATAGCACTCATTGTTTATCCTCTTGCAGCTCCAATCCAATTAAAATTCTATCATTTCAATTGCTATTCTAAGCCTTATTCTGTGATACAAATGTATATTGATAATAACACACCTACCTAGTCCAGTTTTTACAAATACTCCCTATAATCTATCTCTTGGTTTCTATAGATTTTTGAACTAGATTGATTTGGGGTGAGTCCGTACTGTGTCCGTTATGAGTCCGTAGTGAGTCCGTTATTCTAAACAAAACAACGGACTAAATACTGATTCATCTCTTTACCCATTCACTCTTATACAAAACAATACTTGTGTGAAATATTAACTACACAGAATCATCTAACAACTACTATTTACTTCATCTACCTAGCCTAAAGATCAATATTTAGACATTATAACACTTTACCTTACCTACTTCCTTACATAAAAACCTGATTTGATTACAATTCTTCAAAGTTTAATTACACTCCACCTTCTTCTAAAGGGATAAAAACAAATCTTTGTCTTGTTAATTCTAAATCTATAGTGATGACTACTACAAATAATATAAGTTCTATTTGGGTGAATAATCGGCGCAAAAGAAGCCTACTGGATTTCCTTATGTTCTGGAAAAAAAGACCTTGTCCACATGTCAAACTCCCTACTCCCCTACACCTTATAGAGTCGTGTAAAGGATTAGTATTAAACAACCTGAAAGTCAAGTCTATTCTATTTTCAACAGATATTGCCTTAATAGAAAATAACGATGCAGATGCTATTCTTGCAGTGTACCCATTTGCTCCCTCACAGAATATTATTAAAACCTTAATTGAGTTTTCTAAGAAACCTGTTATTTGTGGAATAGGTGGAGGTATTACCCAAGGGGACTTTGCCATTACCATGGCTAAAAAAGCAGAAGCTTTAGGCGCCGCTGCAGTCATAGTCAATCAACCGTTTAAAAATGAAGATATCGCTGAAGTAAAGAAGCATATCAATATTCCTATTATATCTAGCGTATCAACCCTTAATTTTGATTTTAAATCACGTATAGAAGCAGGGGTAAGCTGTTTTAATGTGACAGGTGGAGCAGATACTCTAAAAATAGTAGATTATATTAAAACAAACTACCCTAATATAGCTGTAATCTCTACTGGAGGTAAAACAAATGAATCACTTCAAAATATAGCACAAAAAAAGGTAAATGCTATCATTCTTACTCCTCCATCTAATGGAGAACTATTTCGCTCTATTATGGATGGTTATAGAGAACAGTGATTATTGTGATAAATGAAGTACATAAACCTGTTCGCCATCTTTTACTACACCTGTATTCACAAAGCCACAAGAGGTATACAGTTGGATCGCTCTCAGATTACTCTCATCTAATCCGAGATAAAGCTTTTGTATATCCTCTCTAAGTCGCATTTGTTCTAAAAAGGCTCCAAACGCTTTCTTCCCATATCCCTTACCTTGATGTTGGTAATCAATCATAAATCGCATAATCCAATAATTGTCTTGGTCACGATCATAAGGTCCTGACATAATAAAACCGATTAATTCTTCATCGCTATAAATAGCCTGTGGCTCTAAATTAGGATAAAACTTAGACTCTGCTATAGATACTGCATTGCCACAGATATACTCCTCATCAAAAGTAGGTTTACCATCTTGATTAGTCGTTAGCAGACCTACTTCATAGTAGTTATCTGCTGTTACTTCTCTTAATGTAATTCGCATATATATAGTCTTCTATATTGTAATTATTCCTTCACTAAAGATAACAGCACAACTCTTAATAATCACTTTATCCTCTGTCAACTCTACTTCCATACTACCAGTTCTTTCAGAACACTGAAATGCTTTCAGTACCTTTTTGTCTAATCTGATGTACCAATACGGTGCTAAAAAACTCTGAACAGCCCCAGTCACTGGATCTTCATCTGTACCTGACCAAGGCCAAAAATATCTATACTCATAATCATATCCCTCTATACAAGAGCTCGCAGTGACTACCACTCCATTAATCCCAGTATCAATATTTCTTAATCTATTAAAATCAGGAGACAAGGCTGCTAGTTCTACACCATCTTGTATCTCTACCATGACGATATTATGTTCTTTATTATATCCACAGCTCAACACCTCTTTTATACCTAGTGCATCCACTATCTCTTTTGATAAAGTCGTGTTCTCTACCTCTAGAAGCGGAAAAGACATTTCTATATTCACTCCTTGCTTGCGCACTTCTACTGTATAGCCTGAGTGTGTATTAAATATAATCTTATGTAACTGCTCTTCTCCACTAAAAAGTGCTTTGGCAGAAGCCATAGTAGCGTGTCCACACAGTGGAATCTCCATCTTAGGAGAGAAGTAACGAATACTATATTTATTATCTTCAATAGGCATCACGAATGCCGTCTCTGAAAAACCAAATTCTTTAGCGATAAGGATCATTTTTTCCTCAGAAATAGGTTGTTCTAATAAACATACTCCAGCTTGGTTTCCTTTAAAAAGTTCTGTTGTAAATGCGTCTACTATAAATGATTTTATTTTCATGAATATTGTACTTTCGATAATTAACTAAGAATGAGCCAATAGAGATATAGTCCTCTCTAAGCCTCCTTTCTCCAATAACGCTCATTATGCAACGAAAGTATAAAGTTTCTATTATTCTATATACTAAAAGCTACTGAGTCAACTAAAAAGCTGATTCAATAAGCTTATTGAGTACCTCAAAAAGTCAAAAGTCAAGCATAGATAACAGGAATAGTCTTGTTATAGAAACAAAGTTCGTTAACCTCAACTCTTTCTATACTCATTAGGTATCTGTCCAATATAGCGCGTAAAATACCTACAGAACAAGGATGCATCTGCAAACTCTAGCTGATCACGTGTTTAACAGACAGAAAAGTGGTGTTTAAATACTCTTTAGCTTTGTTTATAACTGCAAAACCTATCCATGACTTAACTGACTCACCCGTTCTCTTCTTGATTAGTGAACTTAGATGCTGTAGTGTTAAGTGTAGATGTGTGGCATAAAAAGAAACATTGCGTTCTACCACTCCATATTCATCGAGAAGTTCAAAGAAACAATCCATAATATCATTAACTCTATTCTTCTGTAAGTTTTCTTTTAAAGTCATAGAATAATACGACTTTGACACTACTGTAATCAAGGAATAAATAAGGTACTGTAGCATCTGTTCTAACAAATAAGTCTTAGGTAGACTATACTGTTTTCTGATAAGTAGAGACAACTCTTCGATTAGTTCATTATCTTGTTTATTAGGATAAATAACAGGTGTATCTAAGACCTCTGTATTGTTCTTGATTAAATTACGACTTTACTATTGATAATTTGTACTTTGCTATCACTCTCTAATCTTTTTAAAGTACGAATAACTGTTTCTACTCTCAACCCGGTCAAATCTGCAATTTGTTGTCTAGTCAGATCAATGGTCAGTGGACGAGAAGTTTCTTCCACAGCTTGTTGATGAGACTTTAGATAGTTTAGCAGGGTCATAATACGATTATCAGGGTCTTGTGAAGCGATATCAGGTGCCATAATAGACTTATAGTATAAGCGTCTAGACAGGCTCTTATTCATAGCTAAAGACACCTCATTATTTTGTCTCATCATTTCATAAAAATCACCTTTGGGCAATTGAATAATCTTCGCATTGCTCACGGCTATTGCATTGGCAGGATAACGCTCTTCTATAAATAGAGGTGGCTCTCCGAAGCTCTGTCCAGATGTAAAAATATTCTGTATAAACTCTCTCCCATCAGCACTAAAGTTATTCATCTTTACCTTGCCTGACACAACTTGATAATAATGACTAGGGTAATTCCCTTCTTGAAAGATAATTTCATTCTTCTTCACTTCTCTTATTTCAGCTCCATATTGCGTTAACAATTCTATCGTAATCATATTGCCTTTTAAATATCTACCTTATATACTTATATTGATATCCAAAGCTACTAATAAACTATAGATGCAAACGCTAAAAAAAAGCGAAAATACACTTAGTATTTTCGCTTAAAAAAATATAGACTTACATCCAATATTGTCAATTAACTATTTCGAGTTAAACAGATGCTGGTGTAAACTCTTCATAGAAGATCTGATCTGCACTGATATTTAGAGCTTTTAAATCACGAAGTTGCTTCTCTAAGAAAGGATGTGGTCCACATAAATAGTAATCTGCTTCATTCGTAAACTCATATCCCTTAATCGTAGATAAATCAACAACTCCTTGATAAGTTTCTATATCTTCAGCCACCTGATCTAGACTGTCATAAAAGAAGATTGGCTTCACCTGAGAACAGTTATTCGTAATATAGCTTAGTTTATTTCTAAATGCCTGTACCTCTTGATTTCTACACCCGTGAATCCACACAATATTGTGATTTACCACTCCACTTAATTCTAATGCCTCTAGCATTGATAATAAAGGCGTCTGCCCTATTCCTCCACTGATAAACACTTTATCTCTCTGGTTCTCCTTTAGCACAAAGTTTCCTGACGGAGAACTAATTTCTACTGTATCTCCTTCATTAATATGGTCATGCAGATGATTACTAATCATACCATTCATATCGATCTCTTTTCCTAGTTCGCGTTTGATCGATATTCTATAGTACTCGTTATTAGGAGCACATGATATAGAATATTGTCTGATCTGCTCTAGGCCTATTCGTTCTAAAAAGACTTTAATACTGATATATTGTCCTGGTTGATGCTGTACAACAGCACTTCCATCAGCTGGTACCAAATAAAAAGAAGTAATCTCTCCAGACTCTACTACCTTACTCTTCACAGTGAATGCTTTCCACCCTATCCAGTTATTCGCTTCATTCTCCTTAGCTTGATAAATCTTATGTTCGTGTCCTATCATGATATCTGCTAATTGTTGATAAGCCACTGCCCAGGCTTGTACGATATCCTCTGTCGCTGCCTCACCTAGTACCTCTTTTATAGACGCTAGTAGATGAGTTCCTACTATTTCATACTGTTCTGGCTGTATTGATAAGCTGGCGTGCTTATGCCCTATTAGATCAACTACAGGCATTAATCGTTCTGGCTGTGAAATATTTTCTGCATAGCCAAGTACTGCCATCGCTAAAGCCATCTGTTGTTTGCCAGCACGTTGATTCCCCATATTAAATACATTCTTTAATTCTGGGTGATATTCGAACATTCTCAAGTAAAAATGTTTTGTTAGTTCTAATCCCTTCTCTCTTAGCAAAGGTACTGTTGCCAAGATTAATTGTTTTTGCTCACCTGTTAACATGTCTTCGTTGTTTTATAATGTTACAGCCAAATATAGAAGCTTACCTACTACGCATTTTATGACTGCAGTCATAAGAAATAGAGTTTATTCTTTTTCTCCTAAGATTAAAGTTTGTAGAGAAGATTTAAAGAATGAATAGAATATAATCGATGGCTAATCCCTGCTCATTTGACATAAAAAGACAATAGCGCTTCATTTTTATGAATTATTTAATTTACAAAGCTATATAATAGAATAATTCTAAATAATATAACTCTATTTAGAATCATTATAATTAAATAGCTATATATTAATTATTCATAACTCAAATTAGTTAAGAAAAATAATACTACTAACTATCAACACATTAGCCAAAAGACGCACAACCCTACTATTTAACTAAATTTTATATACTGATATAATATATACATTTGCATCACTATTTAAATTAAGTCCAAATAATGAAACTACTATCTAATGTAGAAAAGTCGCTCTCACATCACTTTATCTACATATTTCTTCTTTTACTAGCAGGAAATAGTGTCGCCCAGAGTTCTAAAGTATTTAAAGGAACTGTTGTTGATTCTAATAATCAACCTTTAGAATTCGCTACTGTTATATTAGATAACAATGAAGTTTACTACACTAATAATCAAGGAACATTCTCTTTTTCTACTAAAAAAGACTTTGAGCCATTCAGTATTAACTACGCCAATAAGAAGTCTATTTACATTAAAGACCTCAAAACTTTTACTACTTACAATAATCGTTTTCTATTAGTTGATTTATCTATTACACTAGACGAGATTAATATAACAGCACCTATACTTAAAGCACAGTCTGGATCGAACTCAGCAATAGTAATAGACAAAGAGAAAATTAGTGAAGTACAAGCATTCAGTTTAAAAGATGTATTAAATACATTACCTGGTCATGCTACAGTGGCGCCAAACCTAAATACTGCACAGACCATAAACCTTAGAGGCGCTAGCTTTGATAAATTAACGGGAGGAACACTTCAGCAAATGAACAACTCTTTTGGAGTAGCTATTATCGTAGATGATGTAACTATCTCCAACGATGCCAATATGCAAACGCGTAGTTTAAATCAATTTGGATTAACAAATTCTTCTAATACAGGTAGTATTGCCAATCTTACTTATCAAGGGGTTGACTTACGTGAAATTCCAGTAGAAAATATTGAAAGTATAGAAGTGGTACAAGGTGTTGCCTCTGCTAAATATGGGGAATTAACTGACGGAGCTATTATCATCAATAAACAAGCTGGGAAAACACCTTATAGTTTTACAACTAACATTAATAGAGGAGCCACTTCATATAGCTTATCTAAAGGTTTTGGACTTCCTAACAAATGGGGGGCTTTAAACCTATCTATGAATTACTCTAAAAGTAACAATGACCCTAGAGATAACATTAAAGAATATAATCGAATCAATCAAAGTATTCTTTGGACTAAATCATTCTCACCACGTGTCAAAAATAATTTAAGTCTAAGCTTTAGCAAACGACTAGACGGTGTTAGAGAAGATCCTGATGATCAACAAAGTCGAAAACTAAAAGCAACAGATGAGTTCTTTAGATGGTCTAATAGAACGAATATACAATTCAATTCTAGAGCTATTAAATCTCTTAACCTCAATATTAATGGTTCTTATGGAATAAGTAATACTTACAACCAAGAAAGAATAAACAAAGGCCCTTTTCCTATAGCCAACAGAGATACTACAGGTGTGTATGAAGGCTATTATGTAGATGGTAGATATATTGCTATTGAAGAAATACAAGGAAGACCTCTTAGTTTAGGATCTACCTTAAACATTTCCTCTGATGCTTTTGGAAATAAATTTGAACACTTAATCACAGCAGGAGTATCTATTAACTATCACGATAACTTGGGTAAAGGAACTATTTATAAAGCTGATCAGCCTAGATGGTTTCAAAATAACAACCAGAACGAACGTCCTTATGATTTCAGAAAAAATGAAGGTCAAGCTAACTATGGAGCCTACATTATGGACAACTTTAAATGGTATTTATTCGATAAACCATTAGAAGGGAATCTTGGATTCCGTATGGATGTACAAAATAGCAAAGCTAGTTATCAACCTAGAATAAACTTAGCATATCAGGTTTCTCCTAGCAGTAGGATTACTATGGGATATGGAATAGCTACTAAGGCACCATCTCTAGCGCACCGCTATCCTGCTCCAATCTGGTTAGACTTCCCGCTGCTAAACTTCTTTGATGATTCTAATATCAACAATAGTTTATACTTGGTTAAAACAGTAAAAATAGAAAATAATAACAATCACCTTAAACCGTCTCAATCTACACAGTTCGAATTGGGATATACCTTTAGTAATAAATTCTTAACTAATAGCTTCTTTGGGTATTTTAAGGATAATAAAAATGGTTTTGGAGTTAAAAAGGAATACTTCCCAATCGATGTACCTGAATACAAAATAATTGGAGAATTAGAGAAAGGAAAAACTATTCAATATGAAGCTACAGGAAACTATAAAACCTTAACAAACTATAGTATACGTCATATGACTAATAGTGTACGCTCTAAATCTTATGGTTTTGATTGGACTATTGCTACTCAAAAGATCAAACCTTTAAACATGTATTTGTCTTTGTCTAATAGTCTTTCTTATAGTGAATATTATGATCAAAACCCAACTTATAACGAAGTCTCTGAAGAAAGCTACAAACAAGATTATGGAGTGTATTACACTGTTTTTTATCCTGCAAAAACTAAATCGCTATCCTTAATGAGCAAACTAAGATTGACTTACCACATTCCTAAAATAGGTTTTATAGTAACGATGAACAGTGATATTTTTTGGTTTAGAAAAAGCTTAAATACAGAACAGAAATACGCTAATGAATATTTAGACATTGCCATGCAACCTATCCAAGTAGAACTTCCTGAAGATATTAAACAGACTATTTCTACTGCTGGTAGCAACTATGAACAACCTACATTTTATGTCATTAATCTAAATGCCACAAAAGAAATACGTAAAAACATAAGAATAGGAATCAACACCTATAACTTCTTTAATATCAGAATAAACAAAGAAAAAAAGTTATCTGATGGAACAAGGTCTATTATTAACTATAACGCTCCATTTAGTATAACAGGATCGATATCAATTAAATTTTAAAACAAAATGAGAAATACTTTACTTTTAATCATCTCCGTAGTCTGCACCCTATTCGCAATTAGCTGTAGTAAAGATGACAACTCTAGTGACTTTGCCAATACTCTTAATGTTAAATTTGTCGCTTCAGTATCACAAGAAAACACCAATCTTAATATTCCTCTAGAAGGTACAACAATAGAGTTTACCAATAGAGCTAATGGGAATAAAAACACAGTAACACTAGACAATCAAGGTATTGCAACAGCAAACTTAAGAGTAGGAAATTATAATATCATCGCTAAACTAACGATGAGTAAACAAGCCTATAATCAATTAATCGACTCTTCTCAAAGCAATGAAGAAAAAATAGAAGAAGATTCTATTACTTTCACTGCTAATATTGACAATCTAGCAGTGACTGATGCTAATGAAATCAAAATAGAATTACAGATGAACAAGACTAGTCAATCTGGTCTAATCTTTAAACAAATATTCTACGCTGGTTCTAGTTTACAAGATGGCTCCGGGTATAGAGATCAATTTTTAGAAATCTATAATAACAGTACCGAAACCTTATATGCTGATGGAATATTATTAGTAATGCTCCACAATACTACTAACAGTCAAGCTACAGGTTCTGATGATTCAAGCTACTTACCTTCTCGTCAATACGATTGGACAAAAGCAGCTGAAAACACAGGAAAAGGAGATTTAAACAAGGACTATGTATATGCTAAAAAAGTACTTCAATTTCCAGGCGGAGGTTCACAATATCCAATAGAGCCAGGTAAAAGTATGATTATTGCTTCTACAGCTATTGACCACACTAAAAACTTCGTCATTGGTAAGCCATCAGAGTTTGTAGATCCTAATAAGACAGTCGATTTAAGCAAGGCTGATTTTGATGTTTATGTTTTAGATTATTTACAAAAAGAATATGGCATTGATATTACACAAGCGAAGTATCGCTATAACCTTAATACTGTAGGTATTGCTAAAATGAAAGTCATTAAAGCTCAAAATAGTGACTTAGCTATGCGTTTTGCTACTGATGATGGAATATTACTAGTACAGTTACCAAAAGATATAGCAGTAGAATCATTCCCTACAGTCAAAGCTCCTAAAAAGAATGACTCAACACAGTGCCTAAGAATTCCTGTTGAATACATTATTGACGGAGTACAGGTTAGACACTCTAAAGACAGTCGTGTAGCTCCACGTAAAGTACCTGAATCTGTAGATAAAGGAAGTACTTTCGTACCAAACGGAACTTACTCTAGTCAATCTTTATTGAGAAAAACGAGATATAAATTAAAGAATGGTCGTCGTGTACTGCAAGACACTGATAACTCTACAGAAGATTTCGTAGTGATAGAAAAACCAATAGTATCTAAAGGAGAAGACTCTTTTACTAATTAATCCCATGAGAAAATTATCAATCTTTATAAGTCTACTTTTTAGCCAGATTTTAAGTGCTCAGAATCATTCTGAGTACTTAGATCTTTGGTATATTCAGAAGAATCAACGTGCTTATGTCCCTAAACACATACTTTTCTTAAATGATCAAACAGAAGAATTTGGAAAGTTAGCCTTAGACTACAACAAGGCAAAAGGTGACTACAGAAAAAGTCAAGAAGCAGAAAATAGTAAAGACTTTAAGTTCTCAGCAGAAGGCTTTACAGATATTCATAGATTTAAAGTATATGGCAACTTTGCTTATGACAAAACATTTGAGAACCACTTAGCGAATGATCTTAGAAGAAAAAAAGAAGGCTTTAATCCCTTTTATTTCTATGCTAATCACCCTAATAATTTTCAGAATCAACAGTATTTAGCCAATACAATGATGAGTTATGAACTAGTCAAACAAAAACTATTCATTGGGTTCGGTTTAGACTTTGATTACAATTGGACTACAGGTAACAATGACCCTAGACCAGATGTAGTTAACTATTTTATCCGTTATAAAGCAGATGTAGCTTGGCATATTCATAAACATGCTATCGGTATTGGTCTATCTTATGGAAAGATGACAGAAGAAAACAATATCATGTATAAAAACAATGAATACAAAAGTAGCAACAAATACAAAGAACGCTTTCTTAATATCAGTTTAGGGTATGGAGATATTGTTCTTAGCGATCAGAATCTTCTGTTAGATCGAAAAGCAAAAGAAAATGCTTACAAGTTTGCATATCAATATTCTGGAGAAAAAATAAAAATAGCAGCATTAGCTCAAAAAAGTTATTATGACGAAAATGCAGAGCTTAATAAATATAAACAAGGGTTTGATATAACAAATAGATTTAAACAAGAGCAATTACTTCTACAAGGAATGTTAACTTATACTTCTTCAGTTCAAAATCAGTATCAAGTCAATCTAAAATACAGTAACTATGATGGAAAAAACTTGAGACTAATAGAAGGGTTAAATTACAAAGTAGATCACTACAATATCAATGCTCAATTTATAGGTTCATTCTCTAATCTTTGGAAAGATACAGATTTACAAGTAGGATTAGATCACACATTATACTCTACAGTCCGTAAAGACTATGCTATCGGTGTCTATAGAGATGAGAAACAATTATTAAACAAGGTAATACTAAACACTATATTCAATCAACACAAACATTTCTATCAAGTTAATATTACCCCTTTATACAGATTCAAACTAACCAATGATTTAACCATTCCTGATACACAACACACTAATTTTACAGATCAGGTAATCATTCCTGATTATCACTATTACAATAATAATGCTTGGGGAGTACAAGGAGAATTAGGCTATGGCAATAGAACCTTGTTGAACCAATACAGTTTATATTTTGCAATTTCAGGTCACTTTTTAAAATCAAAGGACAGAGATCGTAACAGTATTAATCTAAGTTTAAAATTATATTTATAATGAATAAGGCTATCTATCTAGCTACACTACTACTGACCATTTTATTCTTAAGTTTTCATCGTTTAGACACATCATCTTCTACTTACCACTCTATTGAAGAGTTGCGTCATGCTTATGAGCGTCCTGCTTCTCTTTGGCCAACTCCTACTCTTGACAGTACAGCTGTATTTACAGAACTAGGGGCTCTCCTATCTCCTCCTCTGATTGATAAAAAAGATAGAAATAAAGTCGAGTTAGGGAAACTTCTTTTTTATGACCCTAGACTATCTTCTTCTAATAAAATAGCCTGTGCTACCTGCCATATAGATTCAGAACATTGGGCAGATAAAGAAACTTTAGCTATAGGTCATGAAGGATTAGTCGGAACTAGAAACACTCCTACTATAGAAAATGTATGGATACAAAAAGAACTGTTTTGGGATGGAAGAGCGAATAGTTTACAAGAACAACAGATGATGTCTATTGAGAACCATGTCGAAATGTTCCAAGACATAGACTCTTTGCCTGTCAAAATAGCAACTATAAAAGGATATCAAAAACACTTCAAGAAAACCTATGGTACAACCGTTATCACTAAAGACAGAATATTGGATGCTATTGCTCTATTTCAAAAGACTATTGTTTCTAACCCAACACCCTTTGACAACTTTGTAAATGGGGATTATCAAAGTTTATCTGATCAACAAGTACATGGATTACATCTATTTCGAACCAAAGCTAGATGTATTAATTGTCATAATGGACCTTACTTTACAGATTTACAATACCACAATGAAGGTTTTACTTTTTATAAGAGGAAAAGAGAAGATTTAGGAAGATATAATGTAACTCATAAAGCTGCTGATGTTGGTAAAATGAAAACACCAGGTCTTCGCAATGTCTTACATACAGGCCCTTGGTTTCATCAAGGTATATTTCCTACTATAGAGAGTGTGATTGGAATGTATAATGTTGGGATGAACACTCCTTACAGAAGAGAAGAATACAAAAACGATTCATTATTTCCTATTACATCCCCTTTAATTAAAAAGTTAGGACTAACAAAAGAAGAACAACTTGCTATAATTGCTTTTTTACAAGCCTTATCATCTAAACCTATGTTAATAGATAAGCCTAAACTACCTGAGAAATAATTTTATTTTATTCTCTCAATAAATCAATATCCCTACGACAGCTGTAACAAAAAGAATAAGGATAGGATGTATCTTAAACCTGATAGAACAGATAAGAGCCAGAATAAACAAGCCTATACTGTAATAATCAGAGAAGCTCTCTCGATCTATTAGTGATACAGCTGCTAGGGCAATCAAAGCTATACTCAATGGCTTAATCCCCATTAAGGCATATGAAAAATACTTATTAGATCGAAACTTTAAATAGAAATATGAAATCAAACAAATCATCATAAAAGAAGGTAGACAAAGGGCAATAGTAGCAATGACAGACCCGAGTATAGCTACCATAGGAGAATATCCCGCACCATGTAATGCACTATAACCAACATAAGTAGCCGAATTAATCCCTATAGGACCAGGTGTCATCTGAGAAACTGCTATAAGGTCTGTAAACTCTCCTCTACTGATCCACTGATTCTTCTCTACAACTTCTTCTTGAATAAGAGACAGCATAGCATATCCTCCACCAAACCCAAAAGTACCGATTTTTATGAATACCCAAAACAATTTTAAAAATATCATATCTTATGCTTTACTTTTTTCTCTTATACTATGATATACAATTCCTCCTACACATCCCCCTATTACAATCCAAATTGGAGACACACCTAATCCCCACATCATGCCTAGATCTACTAAGGGAAATATCAACGTCTTTGCTGTCATATTATTAGCCTTAATAGCAGTATAACACGGTGCCGCGATGAGAGCTACTACTACAGGTCTGAGGGCTTTAAACGCCTTTATCACATAAACATTTTCTTGAAATCGACTAAAAAAAACTGCTATGAGAAGTATAATAGTAAAGGGAGCTAATATAGTGCCTAGTGCTGCGACTACTCCCCCTTTTACCCCGTTAATCTTAAACCCCACTAAGGCGGCTATATTGGTAGCAAACACACCAGGAAGAGACTCAGTTATAGCTAGAAGTTCATAAAACTCGTCCTGAGTTAACCAATCGCGAGAAACTATTTCTTTTTCGATTAATGGAATCACAGCATACCCCCCACCAATGGTAAAAAGTCCTATTTTAGTAAAGAGATAAAATAATTTGAAAAGCATGATTAAGAAGTTTTTTAATACAAAACAAAGCTTACAATATACAAAATCTCTCTTTTTTCACCTAATAAAACAGTTCTAAATCCCTTCCAAAAACCACTTCATTTAAGCAACAATTCCTTTTTATTACCTTAAAAATCGAATAACAACATCCCTTCTAATCCTGTGTATAAAGTGTAAAAAACACAACATAAAAGCCGTTCATCAAAATAATATTACAGTTTACAGCATTTTTAAGCATATTGCTAAAATTTGACATTTCTTATTTTGAAATTTTTTGTAATTTGCCGACAAACAAAAGAACACATGAAAAGACAATTCCATTATATACTATTTCTTATTCTACTAAGTGTTGGCACCTATGCCCAAAAGCTTGAGTTATATACCAATGATGGTAAAGAAGAATATCTAGGTTGCCTAAGCTGTGATGCCAAAGAGGCTAACTCTATATGGAATACCTATGGAACGTATGGGAACTTATACAGCCAAAAGTCAATTTGGAATAAATATGGCATCTATGGAGACCAGACCAGTAGCTACTCTCCCTGGAATATACATGCAGATAAACCTCCTATCGTAAAGAAAGACGGGATTATATATGGATACTTCAGTACCAATAAACACTTCGTAGGTAAGCGCGTAGAAGTAGAACTAACTAAGATGCTCTATGAATACTACCTAGACTTAAAAGAAGACCCTTCTAAATGGACAAAGGCTAAAGAAGTAGTGAAAGCTAAAGAAGTACAAACACAAAATGAAATTACCAAGAAATAAAAAAAAGCGATGGAGATCTCCATCGCTTTTTTGCTTTAAATCACCTCTTATATCTTATAATTCTCTTTCACGTAAAAACTAAATATTAATAGAAACAAACAAAGTACCTTCTAACACAATTAATCAAACAAATATTTACCTCCTGATAACCTTGACGTAACAACAACTTAATATATTAACTTTTAAACATGTAGGCACTGACTGTATATTTATATATATCCATCTGATATACTATATTTTATATAATAATTTAAGTTAATACATGTTTACTATGGTTAAAAAATTATTCCCCTTGTTGTGTGCTCTATTATGTGTTTTTTCACAACGTTCTTATAGTAATATCTATTCGAAATCTGATAATTCCTCCTCCCATATCTCCCAAACAAATAACTCTAACTACAAATATTATAACTTCGTTTTTAAAGAAAAAACTGTAACCTATACAGGAGAGACATTTTATCATGAACCAACTAATGTTCCTCATAATGTAACGGTGAAGTATGATAAAAATGGCTTCGTTAATGCTGGTTCATATATTGTAAAAGCTTACTTTTACAATGAAAACAATATTTTAATTACAACAAAATCCGCTAGGCTTAATATTGACAAAGCTAGAATTACAGGTGTTACTTTACGAAAAAAAGAAGTTGTATATGATGGTTCTAAACATTCTCTTGAAATAAGTGGAGAATTACCTGAAGGAGTCACTGCTACTTATCAAAATAACTCTCATACCAATGCAGGAGTGTATAAAATGAGCGTTCGACTAGCAGGAAAAAATCACATTACTAGTACTCGTTCTAACACCCTTACTATACTCCCAATAGATATATCGAGTAAATATACCTTAACTAGTCAGATGTTTGTTTATGATGGACAATCAAAGTCTATTTTCCTAAATCAAAAACTACCTTCTGGTCTTTATATATCTTATAAAGGTAATAATCAATCAGAAATAGGCTCCCACTTAGTGACTGCTACAATAACAGGTAGTAAAAATTACACACCAATTCCTCTAGAACTAAAAGCTACTATAACAATTACTAAAGAGGAAGTATCAGAAGAGCTTCCTGGTATAGAAAATATTACTTTTGAAAACCTTACCACTCCATACACTGGATCAATTATATCTATATTAGCTAATAATCTACCTGATAATGTTATTGTAAAATACAGTAAAAATGACTATCGAGAAGTTGGTCATTATCAAATAAAGGCTTCTTTCTATTTTAAAAACATTCTCCTTGGTACCAAAACAGCTTTTCTTACAATCGAAAAGGCTAGAATTACAGGAGTTACCTTTAATAAAACATCTGTTTTATATAATGGAGAACCTCATACTCTATTACTAAAAGGAGATTTACCTAATGGAGTGACTGCTATTTACTCTAATAACAAACACACTAATGCTGGTACTTACAAAGCAACAGTAAAACTTACAGGAGAAAATTATATTACAAGTACTAGAACAAACACTTTAACAATATTGCCTATTGACTTAACTCAAACTATTGAATTTAAAAGTCAAACTTTTAAATATGATGGGATTGTTAGGTTCTTAAAAATCACCTCTCCTTTACCTAAAGAACTAAAAGTATCCTATAAAAATAATGGACAGAATGCTATAGGAAACCATCAAATAGAAGCTACTATTACTGGTAGTGATAACTACACACCAATGCCATATAGAGTATCTGCAACTTTATCAATTACTAAAGCACAAGAAGAATTACCATCTCTTGATAGTGTAATATTTGAACACAAAACAGAAACGTACACTGGAGAAATAATTACTATAGAAGCTACTAATTTACCAAATAACGTAAGAGTCTCTTATGATAAGAACCAATATATTGACTCAGGTGTTTATCAAGTAGTAGCTTCTTTCTACTTCAAAGATATCTTACTAGGAACTAAGTCTGCTACACTGATTATCGAAAAAGCTCGTATCACAGGAGTCAAGTTTAATAAGAAAGAAATAACCTATGATGGTAAAGAACACGATTTATTACTAGAAGGGGAATTGCCTTTAGGCGTAACTGCTACTTATAAAAATAATAAGGCTACTAATGCAGGTATCTATAAAGCTTCTGTAAAACTAGAAGGAGACAACTACATCACAAGCACTAGATCAAACGAGTTAATCATATTACCTGCTGATATCACTCAATTAGTAGAACTAAAAAGTGAGTCGTTTATATATGACGGTAAACCGAAGTCACTAGCTGTTACAGGTGAAATACCTCAAGAACTAACGCTTACTTATCAAAACAACAAACATACAGAAATAGGCAATTACACTGTCACAGCAACATTAAGTGGTAGCTCTAACTATACGCCGATGCCTTATACCCTATCTGCTACACTATCAATTACTAAAAAACAAGTAGAACTACCATCCCTTGATAATGTATTCTTTGAACACAAAACAGAAACGTATACTGGTGAAGTAATTGCTATAGAAGCGACTAACCTTCCTAATAACGTAAGAGTTTCTTATGATAAGAACCAATATATTGACGCTGGTACATATCAAGTAGTAGCTTCATTCTACTTTAAAAATATCTTACTAGGAACTAAGTCAGCTACACTGACTATCGAGAAAGCACGTATCACGGGAGTCAAGTTTAGTAAAAAAGAAGTAACCTACGATGGTAAAGAACACGAACTGCTATTAGAAGGAGAACTACCTAAAGGAGTAATTGTTACCTATAAAAACAACAGAGCGACTAATGCAGGTACATATAAAGCTTCTGTAAAATTAGAAGG
>NZ_BCMQ01000039.1 GCF_001485415.1 Myroides odoratimimus | reverse complement strand
TTGATTAACTCTGTTACTTTATCATTAGTTTTAATCGTTTCGATTATGTTTTCACTAATATCAATTGGTTTTTTTGTAAATGTTCCATCACCATTATCAATTAAATGATATAACACGAATTTACCATCACCTGTAGTGATTTCACCATAGTAAACATTACCTCCTTGAGTCAAATATCTATTTAACTCGTCTTTGATATCTTGATGATTAAATGAATTTTTAACCTCTTCTGTAATATTTAAATAATAATTTACAGGCTGCTGATTAGCATCTAATTCTTCAGATTTGTATTTAAATAGTATTTGACCTTCTTTAAGAGTTCCTAATGTAGCATCTGTATAAGTTCCCTCTTTCCCAGAAGCGTCAACAATCGTTTTCTGAATATTAGTTTTTGTTTCTAAAGTATTGAAATTCACTTCAGTTTTACCATTAGTTTTGTCAATATAGTATAACTTAACTTCATTATTAACTACTTCAGCAAAAACATTCCCTTCAGATTTAGTAATAAATTTATCAATAAACTTACGATTATCATTAAATACTTGTTCTAAGTTAGAACTTACAGTACCTACTACGTCGATTTTAAATCCTGAAGTAAAAGGAATCCCCTTAACTGGGTCATTAATATCTTTAATATCATTTCCAGCAATTAACCAGGCGTTAACTGCATCTTCATTGAAATAGTAATAAGCTTTTACTACTTCAACTTCAGTTTTACCAGTTTCATCATTTGGATCTTTTATTTTATGCATCTCTGCTTTCATAAAAGTTTTAGTCTCAGATAAGGCGATTAACTCAGCAAATGTAATTGCTTTTTGAGTATACCCTCCGCTACCATCAGGAACTAAATAAGAAAACTCTCCTTTACCATTTGCTCCTCCAGTAGGATTAAAAGCAACTAAATAACTTAGGTTAGCACCATCTACTATATTAGTTATCTTTTTTATTTCTGTATCAACATAATTCTTAACTTCATCTATTTTTTGATTTAATACAGATTCTGAAGTAATAAGTTCCCATTTACTTTCTGCAGGAGTCGTAGTATTATTAGTCCAATAATAGAATCCTTTTGCAGCAGTACCTTTATCATTAAAGACCAACATACTTTCAGTTTTAGAATCCCCTTCTAAACCAAATACTTTAACATCATTTAAAGCAACTCTAGGAATCAAGACCCCTTTCTTACTCGCAGCAATATCTAATATTGCACTTTTATTAGGTACTAATGCAGTACCAACCCCCATACCAATAGGATCAGGAGTCTGTGCATACATACCAGCTCCTAGAGCTAACAAAAACAGAGTAGTAATTTTCTTTTTCATGTTTAAAAAAATTTATTTAAAATATTTTACTAATTAATCTGAAGTGATCACATTTTCCCCAAATCGTTAATCAAATCATAACATCCTATATAGACAATAAGCTTTAACCTAAAATCTTAAACAGTTTGTACTACAAAGTTATAAAAAAACGACTTAACAAACATCAAATGTTAAAATTTGATTATTACTCACACAATTTAACCTTATTTAGAAAATATACTACAACAAGAGAAGTTTTTGTATATATATTTAAATTTTACTCAGAAAAGATGTATATAAAACACAAAACAAAACTAAACATTTTAAATATTTCACCTTTAAAAACCACATTAAACAGAAAATTATATTTTTTAAGAAAATTAAAACACTAATTTTTCTAAAATAAAGAAACTATTCACAATATAGTTAATTATACCTATATAATATGTAATACATATCGTAGTTTCTCCTTCTATATCACAATTCTACTCTTGAATCAGATATAAAAACAAAAAAAGCCCAGCTTCTAAAAGAAGCTGGGCTTTAGATTATATTCTACTTAGAGAATACTATTTCTTCAAGTACTTTTTATATTTAATATAAGAGAAGACACTTAATACTATCACAAATCCTAATGACCACCATACAGCAGTAGGTGTGATCACTTTATCTCCTGATGCATAAGAGTGTAATCCACTTAAGTAGAAGTTAACACCGAAGTAAGTCATCATAATTGAATAATACGCTACTACACTGAATACATTATATAACCATGTACCTCGCATAGCAGGCACTAATCTGGCATGGATCACAAAAGCATAAATCATAATACTAATTAATGCCCATGTCTCTTTAGGATCCCATCCCCAGTAGCGTCCCCAGCTCTCATTAGCCCATTGACCTCCTAAGAAGTTACCAATAGTTAATAGAACTAGACCTACCGTTAATGTCATCTCATTAATATAAGTCAACTCCTTAATATTAAGATCCATTTTCTTCTTATTCTTATCATTGGTAAGAATCATTAAGAATAGAGTCACTATTCCTAATATCATACCTAATGTGAATGGACCATAACTACCTACGATAACTGCTACGTGGATAATCAGCCAATATGAATTCAATACTGGTTGTAAATTACCAATCGCAGGATCCATAAAGTTTAGATGTGCTCCCCATAATACTATAGCGGCCACGAATGCTGTTGAAGCAATTGTTAACTCAGACTTACGCCCAAAAATCAACCCAAATAATGTAGTTGCCCATGCCACGTAGATAACTGACTCATACGCATCACTCCATGGAGCGTGCCCTGATACATACCATCTCACAGCTAATCCTAATGTATGGATACCGAATAATAAGACTGTAGCCCAGCTACCAATTTTTATCATCGTCTTATTAATACGTCTTGGTTTTAATATCTCTGATATAATGAAGATGAATAAGAACACAGCAGCTAACATATAGTAACTATATAGTGTCTTAAATATATCGTACTTATTATATTGGATTTCGAAATGAATCTTTTTCTCAGAAGGTATTACAGTTTTACCATAAGCATTCTGATACGTTTTAATACTCTGTAAGAACTCATCTGCCTTCGCATAGTCCCCTGATTGTTTTGCCTCAAATAACGCTGGAACATACATTCTAGGCAATATGCTCTTCGTGAATGTAGAATCCATTCCTTTAAGACCAGCCTCGTTTAATTCTAATGGAGATACCCATTTATCATTATCGTGACCAGGTATAGGGAATATCGTAAGGCTACGTGTAGTGAATGCTGCATTCAATAGAGCCATCTTAGAATCCAAATCTAAATAGTCTTTCTCAAACTGATTTTTAACAGCAGAGTGATTAGCATCTTCTACTACTTTTGCTAATCTATAATTACCATTTTCATCAAAGAAATCAATAAACGCCGCATACTTAGCACCTTTAGGCAGCTTTAATGCCTCTAGTATTTTATCATTCCCTCTAGGTAGTTTTATCAATTCTGCATAATACCAGTAGTTAGGTGCTCCTTGTAATTGTTGAGCTACTGTGAACTGAGTCATCGATAGAAACACCTGATCAGGATTTAATCCTTTATAGTTTTCTCCTTTATATACTTTACGCAATAATTCTGAAGCAAAAGTATTCACTGGTTTCATACGACCACCAAAGTCCTGAATAACCAATTCTCCGAATCTTGCTGCATGTTCTTTATCTACAGCAGTACTCTTGATCAGCGAATCTATCACTACCTGATTAGGACGTGTAGGTGTCTCGTGATTATGTTGTGCGAATGCTCCTACTGATAAGAACAAGAACAACATCGTAAGTATAGAAGCTTTCTTCTCTCTAACTTTATCTAATTTTCGTTTCAAATCACCAAATCTTGTATTCTTATCGAATAAGATTACTATTAATCCTACATATAGTAAGAAGTACCCTATATAAGTAATCCACGTTCCCCAGAAGTCATGGTTCACAGATAGGATAGTTCCTTTCTCATCTCTATCGAACTCTGCCTGGAAGAATCGGTATCCTTTATAATCTAGAATATTGTTCATATAGATACGTGCATCGAAGTTCTCTGCTCCGTCTAATACAGTCACCTGACTTTCGAATGAAGCATAGCTACTCTCTGTACCAGGATATTTCTCAGCAATGAATTTATTTAACTTGATTTGGAACGGTGTAGTATACACTTTACTACCATACATCATCGTAAACTCTAAGTCACCTAGTTTAAATGACTGAGGTTCTCCCATTCTTCCTGCTTTACCCATTAGCGTTACTTCCTCCTCTTTTCCTTGAGAACGAACAGTAAGAACTAAAGCATCCGTATTTCTTTTATTCTTAAAGTCACCATCAGACTCTAGAACCATCTTTCCTTTAATAGGCATTTCTGGAATAACGAACTGTGTTCCTGCCATATTATATAATGATCTAAAGTTCAGAGGAGCTTTTGTACCAGCTACTACATCACCTGTCGCCTGTGTTGCCATCACCATATACGTTCCTCCAAAAGGTGTATCTAAAAAGAACTCATCCCCTTCTTTTGTGATATTGATTGCTCCATCAGTAGGCTTATTCAATGAGAATAATACATTGTGGATACTCACAACTTTTCCTTCTTCTAAGAAATGTTCATGACGATCTCCATCACCAGACTCTACTAATTTTAAGAACATTTTTCCATTAGGATCTTCTGCTATTGCCTCAGTAGCTCCCATGATAAAATCTTTATACTCTATCTCGTAATCGATACCATTAAAGTCTTCTCTTACTTTAAAGTGATTATTCGTCACAGGAGAGAATAATATTGGTCTCTCATACGTACGTCTACGTTGTTCCCCTTCATACTCACCATCTGTCATAACAGTAAGGAAAGTTTTATCAGAAAAAATACTATCTGCCGTCTCCCCTTCTCTAATAGGCATCATTCCCTCGAAACTAATATAACGAGTAATGAAAGCTCCTAATAAAATTAAAATAAAAGCCGCATGCAGTAGTAATGTCGCCCACTTCTCCTTGCTCAGTAGTCTGTATTTCTTAATATTTCCTATAAAGTTAATCAAGAAAACAAACATAATAAACTCGAACCATTTAGTATTATATATTAAAATACGGGCAGTAGTTGTGTTATAACGATCTTCGATGAAGGTTCCTAGAGCTAATGCTACAGCATAAACTATAAAAAGAACCGCCATTAACCGTGTCGAAGAAAAAAAAGATATTATTTTTTTATCCATGAGTTGTTAATATGTTGTTTTAATAGTGCAACAAAAATAACCAAAAAGCCCAGTAATTCAGTATATTTAACTTAATATTTAGTAATCAATTTGTTGCAAATTTTTGCATAAAATAAGTTACATTTGCGATAGTAATATTCTAGAGGATTATTGATTTCTAATCCAATATTGATTTAGAGAGTTACTATGTTTATTTAAATTTCAAAACTATGCCAAAGATTTCAAACAAAGGGCTTCAAATGCCTGAATCACCTATCAGAAAATTAGTCCCTTTTGCAGAGGTAGCAAAGCAAAAAGGACACCATGTATACCACTTAAATATAGGACAACCTGATATTAAAACACCTGAAGGAGCTCTTAAAGCTGTAAAAGAAGCTAACTTCGAAGTATTAGAATATAGCCACTCTGCAGGAATCGAAAGTTATAGAATAAAGTTAGCTAAACACTATCAAGACCAAAATCTTAATGTAGATGTAGCAGATATTATCGTTACTACTGGTGGATCTGAAGCATTATTATTCGCTTTAGGAAGTACAATGGACCAAGGTGACGAAATCATCATCCCTGAGCCATTCTATGCTAACTATAATGGATTCTCTACTTCTAATGGAGTAAACATCGTACCTGTAATGTCTTCTATCAATGATGGATTTGCATTACCTGCTATATCAGAATTCGAAAAACTAATCACTCCTAAGACCAAAGCGATCTTAATCTGTAATCCTGGTAATCCTACTGGTTATTTATATTCAGAACAAGAGATGAAACAGTTAACAGATCTAGTGGTTAAACACGATCTATTCTTAATCGCTGATGAAGTATATAGAGAGTTCGCTTATGATGGATATAAGCATATCTCTGTGATGAGCATCCCAGAATTAGCGAATCACGCGATCATGATTGACTCTGTATCTAAGCGTTACAGTATGTGTGGTGCTCGTATAGGATGTATCGTTTCTAAAAACAAAGAGCTTATGGCTGCAGCAATGAAATTTGCTCAGGCGCGTCTATCTCCTCCTACTTTTGAACAAATCGCTGCTGAGGCTGCTCTAGACACTCCTAAATCTTACTTCGATGAAGTAATCACGGAGTACAAAGAGAGAAGAGATGTATTCATCACTGCGCTTCAACAGATAGAAGGTGTTCAAGTGACTATGCCACATGGTTCTTTCTACTGTGTAGCTAAGTTCCCTATTAAGAATGCTGATAACTTCGCTAAATGGTTATTAGAAGAGTATGACCTAAATGGAGAGACTGTAATGATCGCTCCTGCTGCAGGATTCTACTCTACACCAGGTGTAGGATTAAACGAAGCTCGTATGGCTTATGTTCTTAAAAAAGAAGACTTAATCCGCTCAGCTGAGATCTTAAAACAAGCTCTTAAAGTATACCAAACAATAGAAAAATAATCAATCTATTATCTATATGAAAACCACCTCTAAACAGGTGGTTTTTTTGTTGAAATAGTATATGAGATAATCATCACCCTATCTTCGAATCCTATTTCATTCTGTTGTGAATAATTCTTATCTCTTTTTTTCATTTTTAATGAGTTATGACGTACTTACCTAGTGTAAAAGACGTTTTATACCCTCTTTTTTTGATATTTATCCTTCATATCATCCATTTACACTTCTTTTTGAAAAAAAGTATAGTGTTTTTTTCCTTAAAAAAAAGCCTCTAAAAAAACATAAACATCTAACTATAAAAACATTAAATATAGAACACTTCAAAAATAGATAATACACGAATACCTCTCTATCCTAGTATATACAAGCCTTTGTCTGAATTCCTTCAACACTTCTTCAACAATACGACAAGATTGCTCTAGTTCAAGCCTGTTTTCTTGAAGAAGTCTTGAAGAGATCTTGTAGCGGTATTGAAGGGAGAGTACTGAAGAATAGAATTACAAAACAACCTCACTCTAATAGGGCTATAGAATCATTCCTTTCTGTCCGTTCTATGACATTTGACTAAAAAAGTAAAAAGCCAGTCTGTCATCACAAACTGGCTTTTTTAAAATTACTAACCGAAACAGTGTTATTCTATATTCAGAATAATAAACTCACTTCTTCTATTTTCTTGATGCTCTTTAATAGTACATGGTACTTTATTAGCACATTTATTAACTAACTGTGATTCTCCATACCCTTTACCCTTGATACGATCTTCTTCTATTCCTTGTTTTACCATCCAAGCTATCGTTGATTTAGCTCTTCGGTCAGACAACTTCATATTATAAGCATCATTACCTCTACTATCTGTATGCGAACGCACATCTATCTTCAGTTTAGGATACATATTAAGCACTTCTACTACCTTCGCTAGCTCTACTGCTGCATCAGGTCGAATAGTCGCTTTATCAAAGTCAAAATAGATAGGATCTAACTTCAATTTCTTAAATAAATCATCATCTTTCTCTATTTTTTCAACTATAGGATCTAGTCCTATATCCACCGTCTTAGATACATTAAACTCTCGTCCTAATACCGTAGATACCTCTGCTGTCAAAAACTTATCTGCACTAGCCTTTAATCTAAACTTATAATTACAGTCTAAAGCTTCTGTAAGATAATATCCCTTCGCATCTGTAGTGATCGTAGCTAGTTCTTTATACGCATTATCATATAATACTACTGTGGCATTCGCTATCGGTTCTTTTGTACTCGTATTGAACACCTTTCCTTCTATCTGCTGCTTACAGTCTACTACTTGGAAGAAATAAATATCATCACTTCCTACTCCTCCCTCACGATTAGAACTGATAAATCCTTTTCTATTTTTATCATTGATATAGAATGCAAAGTCATCTGAAGAACTGTTAATAGGAGCACCTACACTCGCTACCTTACCGAAGGTATTATCCACATTTAGCTTAGCCATATATACGTCTAACCCTCCTAGCCCTGGACGTCCATCTGATGAGAAGTAGAGATAGTTATCCTTAGAGATAAAAGGGAATGTCTCACGCCCTTCTGTATTAATTCTAGCCCCTAAGTTCTCAGGGGTACCATAGCTTCCGTCTTCTTCTATAAAGACTCTATAGATATCAGACTCTCCTAGTGTACCACTTCTATCAGAAGCAAAGTATAACCATCTCTCATCTGGAGATAAAGCAGGATGAGCAGTATTAAAATTATCTGAGTTAAATGGTAACTCTACAGCTTCTGTCCATACTCCATCTTCATTTAAAGTAGATTTATATAACTTCAATAAGATGTAATAATCTTCATTGTGAACTTTCTTTTTCTTCTTAAAGTTATTACTCGTGAAGTACATCGTCTTACCATCTTTAGTAAAAATAGCTGATGCTACGTTGACCTTTGCATTTCCAAACTTATCCAAAGGCTCAGGCTCGCTAAAACTACCGTCTTTACTGATCACCGTACTGTATAGAGTAGTGAATGCTTCATTAGTCCACTTATGTACTCTACCTCCATGTTCTGTTTCTCTAGCAGATGCAAAAACTAATTGGTCTCCTAAGATACTCGATCCATAGTCAGAATACACACTATTAATAGGCAGTACTTTCAGATCATAACGCTGTATCATGGCATTAATCTCCTTTAAGTAAGTATCTTTCTTTTCTTCGAATAATATACCTCTACTGTCGCTCTTCTCTAATTCAGCAAAGCGACTTACATACTCATCTGCCTTTTTATAATCCTCTATAGAACGCAGCGTCTGCGCATATCTATAGTAGTACTCTGATGGTAGTTTATGTCCTTCTTGTTCTGCAAAAATAAATAACTCTTCGTACCACTTATGAGCAGTCTTTAGCTCACCTTTAAAGTAATAAGCATCTGCTAACTTAGTAAGTGTATTAACACTTTTGTACCCTTTATTTATAATTTTCTCATAGATTTCGATCGCATTGACATACTCATAGTAGTCAAAGCTCTTATCCGCTTTTTTCTCCTTACTAGTCTGAGCTACTGCCCCTACCGTTATTAAGAAAAAAGAGGCTATTGAGAAAAACTTAATAACCTTCTTTTTCATACTTTATAGTTTTCGTTAAAAGAATCTTGGTGTATTCATACGAGTGCGATTATTAAACAAATCGAATCTTAGGAATATCTCATGAGATCCAGAGTTGTAATTCGCTAACTTAGTCGTATCTGCATCATAAGAATATCCTACGAATAAGTTATCATTCACTTGGAATCCTGCTAATGCACTAACTGATGCATCCCAACGATATGCTGCTCCTACAGTAAACTTGTCTATAATTAAGAAGTTAGCTGTCAGATCCATCTGTAATGGTGCCCCAGAAACTGCCTTCGCTAAGAAAGCTGGTTTAAACTTCAAACTAGGGTTTAGTTCAAACACATATCCTCCCATTAAGTAGAAGTGCGCTTTCTGACGCATCGTCGTCACCTCGTTATCATCGTAGCGATCTGTAGTCAAAAAGTTAGGTACAGACAATCCTAAATATGACTTCTCAGAATATAGATACAGACCTGCCCCTATATTAGGTGAGAATTGATTATCTATATTCGTCATCGCTACAGGGTCTTTTCCACTATAGATATTAAGACGAGTATAATCTACATTCAGTAAGTTAGCCGTAGCTTTTAAACCAAATGCTAATTTATAGTCTTGATTAACATCGATAGCATACGATAGGTCTACAGAGATATTATTCTCATCCATCGCTCCTATACGATCATTCATATAGTTCACCCCTAATCCTAATCCTGAATCTCCTAGAGGTGTACTCACCGACAGATTAGCTGTCTTAGGCGCTCCATCTAAACCAACCCACTGTGTACGGTAGTTACCGAAAATACTTAGGTTACCTCTAGTACCTGCATAAGCAGGGTTAATATTAGAGGTATTATACATATACTGTGTGTACTGTGGGTCTTGTTGTGCTTGCATTTGTTGTGCTCCTAACAAGGTTAACATACACACACTTATATTTCTTATTGTTCTATTAATTGTCATTCGTAAAATCTTAGTTGTTGTCTAAATGTAGATACCCTGATTTTCTAATTGTATGTGCTTCGCTAGCATTTCTGTATTCATAGCTAATCACATAATAATAAGTTCCTGTAGGTAGTTTCTCTCCAGAGTTAACTGTAACACGTCCATCAGAATACCCTCTGAATACGTTATTATTACTGTCATAATTAGAAGTCTCATAAACCTTCACTCCCCAACGGTTATAGATCTCAACTTTATTATTAGGGAAACGATTAATATTATCAATTAAGAAGAAATCATTCTCTCCATCTCCATTAGGCGTTACTAGATTATAGATCACTACGTCTCCATCTAATATCAAATCTGTATTCACAGTACCTAATGTAAAGAATCCGTATCCACGTACAGATGTAGGTGTAGTCACTGTCTTATTATCGACATCTACGATACCTCCCTCATCTACCCAAAGCTGATCCTTAGCATCCCAACGAAGAATACGTAAGTTCTTCTCTGGAGTCTTTAATAACTCTGCTGGAGTAGTATCTGCATGCCAACCTAATGTCAAGATAACATCGCTCTTCGCATTAGAGTTACGGTCTACTAGCCAATACTCTCTTTCGTTTACTAACTCTACTATACCAGACTTATGCTTATGAGAAGTAAAGAAGTTCTTATCATCTAAATTATACCTCCCTACGAAAATGTCTTTTTCTTCTTTAGGCGCTGTAATCGTAGCGTTTCGATAATACTTCTTATCTCCAATAGGGAACACAAACTCGTTGTTTCCTTCCTTGTCTACAGTTCCTTGGATATAGCTATTATCACTTGCATTAACTGCCGTTGCGTCTTTTAAGAATGTAAATGACCCGTCTTTCTCATCTACATTGACAATACCGTCTTGGAAGTCTACTTTACCCTGTACTACCACATCATTAATAACATTAAATGCAATATTATCCGCTGTGTTATTTAGTACTACATTGTTAAACTTACTGATACTGTTACCTGATACAGTCTGTTGTTTATCACTTTTAAAAATAGTAGTTCCTTGTGCTAGTTTCCCTTTATAATCAAAGAAAGCACCGTTGTTTATAATATCATTATAGACATATAGCGTACCGTTATTTTTAAAGTCCGCCTCATCTGTATTCTCTAAGGCATAATGTGTAGACATTATCCCTTCTGGGCTTACATATAGCCCTCCCTTGTTTACTGTCTGTGCCATAGTAGCTATAGAGCACAAGCCAGAAACTACTAAGAGTGTTCTTTTCTTAACCATAGTGAATCACTTTTACTAGTTAGTTATTTTACCACGAATACGATATTCATGATAGAAGTAGGAGTACCATTACCAATAATCTTGTAAGTCATTACTCCATTATCATCTATAACGATATCTGAAAACACAGCAGAATCAAAGTCTGTAACATAGTAGTATAAATCACTAGCTGCTGGAAAATGAGGAATAACAGCTGGTGCGCTAGTACTCTTTACTGCATTTCCGCTCTGCATAGTGAACTGCTTTTTATACTCTTCGTATAGTTCTTTTGTACCATCTCCAAGAACACTCGTATCAAAAGTGATCGTAGGCATATAGAAGAACTTCACAGCTTTATTGTCTGTTGTTACCATCTGTTGCCATTTCGAACCATCGTTATAATAAAACCCCGGCACAACATCCGCTACAGTAGCTGTATTATACACCGTCATCCCGCTTACGTGAGCACTTAGAGGATTTGCTTTCGTAGTTTCAGTTAACGCAACACGAGGTAAAAGAAGACCTTTATTCTCTGCTTCTAATTCTAAGATAGCATTCGTGTTTACATCTGGGTTAGATTTACCAACAACACCGATCTTAGTCTGAGCAAAACCAGCTGTTGCAAGAAATGATATGGCTATACTTAAATATATTTTTTTCATAATGTGAGTTTGATTTAATAAAAGGGAGAGGCCGTTATTGTGAGTTGGCTTTAGCCTCTCCCTTTCTGAAAAGAATTAATTGTTGTTTGTTGTTTTTTAAATTATGGTTGAGTTGTAGGCTTTACCTCTTTACCTAGGTACTCTACTACAACTTCGTAAGTATCTTTTGGTAAAGCTGTATAGATATTTCCTACACCGATATTAAAGTCGATCTTAGTACCTGATACCACAACATCTTTTGTTGATTCTGTAACTACTACACCTGCTTTTAGTACTTTGATAGATAACACACCATTGATAGCGTTATCACCTGTAGCATTCTCTAATGTTACTCCTTCAGTTCTAGCAGATTCTCCATTTGCTTTAGTACTTCCTTTAGCTAATAATACTTGACGTCCATTATAGATATTCCCTGTGAATACGATATCTCCTTCGTTTGTGATATTATCTCCTAAAGCTTGTTTAATTACCTCTTTATAATCGTTGATAATCTTTAATAAAAATGAAGCTGGTAATTCAATAGGAGTCTTCACTTCTTTACCATTTACAATTTTCATTGTATAGAATACATTATCTGTAGCTGCATCATTATCATGATCACCGAAGTACACGTTACCACCTTGGTTTAAGATATTAGTCAATGCATTCTTCACTTCTTCATTGTTGTTAATAGAAGAGATAATATCTGCCGTCATATTGATGAATTGCTCCCCTTTATCTTCATTATTATACTTATAGAAGATTTCTCCTTTCTTAACATTATCTTGTACTGGTGCTACTACAGCTTCATAGATAGATAATGTCTTATCTGCTGTAGCTTCTGCTCTAAGGATATTAGTCTTAGTTTCTACTGAAGCAACAAGATCTGTTAGGTTGATAGTTTTGTACTCATTTGCAGTATTGTCCCAGTACTGTAGTACCCAATTTGGTTTTGTTGAATCAGTACTGATATTCTTATAGATAACATTACCTTCTGAGAACTGAGTGATGTACTGCAAGTACTCTTCTACAGATGTAAAGTTCATATCTTTTCCTCCTACTTGGATAGTGATATTTCCTTTAGTCGTTAAGATCTCTTCGATATTATTAATCACTCCACCTACTACATCTACATGAATAGCTCCAGCTGGAACTGCAGTCCATTTAGTCACATCTAATTCTCCTCCTCCTACAATATATGCTTCTGATAAATAGTATTGTTTATTTTCATAAGTAACAATAGTAGTTTTAGACTCCGTTTCTGCTACTAAATCACGTAAAACAATAGTCTCATATTTTCCTGTAGCTTTATCATAGTATTGGAATACCCAGTTAGGGTTAGTAGTATCTCCTAAATTTTTATAGATTACATTACCATCAGCAGACTGAGAGATATACTGTAAATACTCTTCTACAGTTGTGAAAGTTTTATCTCCATCTTTTGTAGTTACAGTGATTGTAGTAGGTGCTTCTAAGATTTCTTTGAAGTTGTTTACTACAGTTCCTTTAACGTCAATCTTGATAGCTCCTTTTGTATTTCCATCTAACTTATCAAGTATATCTTTAATCTTAGCTGGATCGGTTTCTTTATCAATAGCTTCTACAATCGTTTTTTCGTTGAAATATACATAGCCAGTTGTTTTACCATTTGCGTCTTTGATGTCTTTAAAGAAAGTATTAGTTTCTACTCCTTGTACCATCTTAGTAATGTCAATCTGATTAGTCGTATACTTTCCATTATCATAAGTCACATAGAACATTTCTTTAGTCTCAGGATTATAAACAATCGTAGTATGCTTTTCAGTAACTACTGGATTTCCTTTATCATCCTTATTATCAGGGTTAGACGGTAATATGTAGTTCACTACTGCTTGAAGATTCTTAACGTCACTTTCTAATTTAGTAGTGATATTCGTAATATTATCACCTAAATTCTTAATTACAGTATCTAACTCTTCTTTCCCTACTATTCTATTCCATTTAGCACCATCCCAGTAGTAAAAACCTGTAGGTACTTGATTCTTTACTTCTGTTTTATTAAATACTAATAAGCTAGTACTCTCAGCAACCTTACCAGCCATTTGGAATTCTGTTGTATTTTTTAATGCAACACGAGGAATCAAAATACCTTTATTTCCTGCCTTAGCTACGATGTCTAATTCTGCAGAAGTAGCAGGGTCCGGCGTACCGATCCCTACTTGTGCGTTTGCGAAATATGTTGTTCCTAATAATACCGCTAATAATGTGATTTTTTTCATATCTTTTTATATATAAATATTGTTGTTTCTAATTATTTGATTTTGTGTGTGATATTCAAGTTTGTCTTGACAGAACAATTTTTCACATTCACTTTAACTGGGATACGTGGCCCTAATGGACAACCACTTCTAACATTCTGAATCCAGATGGTTTGTTCACCTTGTGACAATCCTTTTAAGTAGAATTCGAACGGAGTTACTTCTGTTAATTGGTCTGATCCTGTTTCTGAAGTATATATCTCATATGTAGTACAAGCATCTATCATAGATAACTTTAACATCCCATAATTACATACATCAATGACTTCATCTTCTTTTACTCCTGTACCAATCGTAGGTACAATATTCACATCATAGATACGTGTAAAATCTCCTAATACTCCTACAACACTACCATAAGAGATTTTTACTCTGTCATATGGTTGTTCATCATATGGAGCAACAATAACTTTATGCTTATTACCATACCCTAAACCTAATAACTTAAGTCCTAATACGTCCAATCCTCCTTCTAATTTAGGCCCTACTTTTTTATCACCCAAATAACGTTGGATACTATATCCCTTAATCAATTCTAAACTTAAAATAGGGTTACCTGGAATCTCTGTAATGATATGTAATTCATCACCAGGCATAGCTTGTTGCTTAAATACAACAGTCAATGAAGCTTCATTTAATACTGCTACTCCACGAGATATTAATGCATAAGTATCAGGTTTATTATCAACCGCATTCCAAGGGTTAGTAACTGAGGCAGTAGCACTTGCTACACCTAAACCAAGATCTTGTACCCCATGAAGTACATCTAATACACCTGAGTTTATGTTAGTCGCTACAGGTGCGCAACTAATATTACCTGATTTAGAATAATATACTCCATATACTTTTGAGATTTGAGCAAGACCTAATAAAGAACCTTGAGAAACTCTAACTCCCTTAAATGCTTTTGGTTTACCAGAAGAAGTAGGAACAAATGTATACTCGATCACATTATCTGCTGCTAATAAATCAAGTAGTCCACCTTGTACCGATTTTAACGTTCCAATAGGTTTGTCATTTTCATCTAATCCCTGTACAGATAATCCTCCAGCTAACATTAAACCACTGTATTGTTTTCCTAACTTAATAGTCACAGGTGTTCCTGCAGGCACTACTTCATCAAAATATATGTTTTGCCATGTAGTACCTATTCCTAATAAACCTAACCCTGTTACTATTTCAGAATAAGTAGTAGGATTACCATCTATTGCGTTGGTTTTATTCGCAATTCCCCCAGTTATTATAGATCCCCAAGTTGTCTTGTCCTTTGCATAAACTCTTTCTATCTGAGGAGGACAATTGTTAGAATCTAATACAGTGATAATAATATTCTCCGCTGTAGAACATCCATTTAAGTCTGCTACTACAGTGTAAGTATAAATACCAGGTACAGCAAAAGTGATTTCTGTTTCATTAAATAACTCACCTTTTTCGTTATACCATGTTACTGTTCCATTCTTACTAGTCACTTTAGGTAACTTAATAGCGACATTTACTTTAGTGATAATTCTTTGATCACCTTCGATAGATAATTCAGCTGCTTCTTTTACCTTAACAGTGAAAGCGTCTGACTCTTGAGAATAGCAAATTCCATTAGAAACTATAACACTATAATCCCCTCCAGTATTAACTTCTATCGAATGGCCGAAACGAACTGGTTGTCCTTTTTCATCCTCAGCTTCGATTAATACACCATTAAGGAACCATTGATATTCAGTTGCTCCTTCTATAGTTGATAATGTAGTTAAAGTACCTTCACATATATCAGCTTGAGTACTTGACACAACAGGTTTCGCTGGACTTACTAAAGTTTTAACTTCTACTTCAGCTGGTGTTCCATTAAAACAATACCCAAGTCCCTCTACAGTCACATAAAACTTAGTAGTACTCGCTATAGTTGTTTTGACTTCCTGACCTACTAATGGCATATCTGATAAATCAGCATTCTTATACCATTTAAATATTGGGTTCTTTAAATCTTTAGGGGCTAGATTTGTTAATGCTGCTTTTAATACAAATTCTGTATACGCACATACATCTGCTACCTGTTCTACAACAATGCTATTTTCAAAAATATCGTTACAATTACTAGCTAACTCAAATACAACTTCTTTTGTTTTAATTGTATTATCTGGTAATGTATAGATAGAAATGACCTTATTTGAAATTTTATTTGTTGTAGGTAATCCGATTACTTTAGTTCTAACTACGTAAGTTTCTTTTTGACCTACATTTAACTGAGCGATAACATAACTAATAGTACTGTTCTGAATCACACCTGATCCTACCTCTACAATTTCTATTTCTGAACCTAGAACATTACCTAGAACATCGTTAAGTAAAACATTTCTTAATGCTTTATTCCCTTTATTCTCTACTGAGATAGTATATGTTATCTCATCACCAAGCTGTGCTTGATTACTAATCTTTCCATTACTTGATCCTACTTTAGATAATTCGATATCATAAAGAGGGTCAACAACTAATACAGTGCCCGGTTTTTCGCTTGTATTTGGGGCTTTAGGGTCTTTATTGTCAATAGCTGGATAAGTATTTACTCCTTTATCTGTCTCATCAACTTTTACTACCGCAATATTTCTAATTTGAGAAATCCCTTCTAAATCTGTATTTACTCTAGCTTTAAAACTAAATGTAACTACACCATCTACTACTAAAACATCTTCTTTTTTGAATGTAACTACACCATTACTGTGAGTCCCACCAGAAGTCCATGTTAACCCAGCAGGTAATCTGTCTTCTATTAATAAAGTCGGTACATCAGCAGCACCTACATTTTTAACATGAATAATATACTCTACTTCTTCTCCACCAGTAACTTTTTGAACTGTTGAATCACCATTCACTTTATAAGACTTCCAACTAACAAGATCTTGATTTAAAGATTGACAGCTTCTTTCTACGCTGTATAAATTAATTGGAGGAAACACAGATACATTTAACACACTCTTAAGTCCGATAGATATACGATCGTACTCAACACCAGGTGTGTATGGTAAATTAACTATATCTCCTTTATTAATTAAGTCTAAAACATTAATACCATTAATTAAACCACTAGATAAATCAAGCGTATTAACTACTTTATCTCCTAAATATGCTTTAATCTCTAATCTACCTAACACATTAAGATCTACTCCTCCTGACTCTGTTCTAAATTTGATATTAGTAACATCATCTTTATCAGAAACTGAGTTAAAGAATACCCACTGTTTTACACTTCCTGCCACATTAAGCGTTCCTAAACTAATACGTGAATAGTTAGTCGTATTAGAGTCTATAGCACGCTCTGGATACTCAACACCTGCTCCAGATAAATCATTAACTGTTAAGGCTAATCCAGTAAAGTCAAATGATGTAGCAAAAGCATCAACACAAGAATCAGCATTACCTTCATAACACATATTATACACATTCATAGAAGTAGCTGGGGCTAATATGCCTAATAAACTCTCGTTTCTATCTGTGATCTTAACTGATTTATAATCTTTAGTCGGTGTTATAGCTAAATAAGTGCGTCCTAGCTTATCACTTACCACTCTTATTTCTCCATTTTTGAATGTTGTTGCTATACCTCTACTGTTACCTTCTAACACAACACCATTCTCATCTTTCACTTCTATTTCGAAAAAATGATCACCTAAAACAATATTATTTAATAGTCCACTTACAATGTTACCTAAACTACCTCCTAATAAACCTTTTAATATCCCCTTATCATAATCAAAACGAATATAAGAGGTCGTACCAGCCTTCACAATGTGGTCATAACCAACTTCAACAAAACCAGCTCTTTTATTTCCTCCTAATAAAATTCCCGCATCAGAGTTAATCGTCGCGAATGAATCAAAATTCCCATTAAAAATATTAGAGATATCATCTACATACTTACTTCCTAACAACTCAGTAGCACATATAGAAGAAACAAAAGGGCTTTCGGTCATTGGATCAATACATACATCATTAATACGTTTCACATTATACAAACGAATAGCAGGTGTTACTCCAAGATTAAGTAATGTAACTGTAGAAATCTCAACTCTGTCAAAAGCTTCTACACTTGTATCAAAAACTAAAGACTGAACTCCACCAGACTGCAATAGACCTAATAAATCAAGGTTATTTAATAATCCCTGTTTCAAAGTAAACTCTTGTTTCTTAGTACTACCTAAGTAAGTAGTCACTTTATAAGAACCTAATAAATCTAATGAAAGTACACTATTAGGGTTAAACTGTACTCTCACTTCTAATTTATCACCATTAGAAGATGGTTTAGGAAAGTAAATAACTTGTTTTACTCCTGTACCTACAGCTAGAGTACCAGAACTAATCTCTGAATAATTAGATGAATTACCACTTATAGCATGATAAGGATTCTTAACACCTGCTTCATTTAAACTAGCAATACTCAAATTTAACCCTGCTTGATTATATGAAGTAAACTGAGCAGGATAACATGGATCTGAACCAATCTCACGACACATATTATATACCTTTAACATACGTTGTTCTCCTGTTGGTAATCCTGTTACTTTATTGGTTATACGTATACTATTATATTCAGTTGTTGGTGTAACTGCTAAATAATAGCGACCTATCTTATCCTGTACTAGTGATACTACTCCATTAGTAGTTCCTTCAAAACCACTTATACTTGAGCTTTTCGATACAGATACACCATTACTAAAGGCTTCTACTTCAAAATAGTGATCTCCTAACAATAAACCTGCAACACCATCAACTAGCTTGCCTAAAGTTCCTCCTAATAAAGCTTCTAATACATCTTTATCAGAATCAATTCGAATATAGGAAGTTGTATGCGCAGCTACTTTTTGGTTATATGCTAATTCTATCATTCCTGAAGAAGGTAAAGCAGACAATAAAGAACCATTATTAGCATATAAAGTAGCAAATGTTTCATTATTACCATCTATAGCATTTGTAACAAAATCAACATTTTTAAAATCCTTTAAAACTGTAGCACAAGCTGCTATATCAAAAGGAGATTCTGTCGGAGCAGGAACTATAATATTAGGATTAGGGCATTTAGCTGTATCAAAGCGTTCAATATCATAAATACGCAGTCCATCGCTTAACAACCCAACATTTAATGTATTGTTTGCTCTTAGTTCTATTCTGTCAAACGCTTTTCCCGGTGCAAATGTCAAAGTCTTTTTTCCAGGTGTCTTTAATAATCCTAAGAGATTTACACCATTAAGCAACCCTCCTTCTAGAGACTTAGTATATACTTCCTTATCTCCATTATATGCTCTTAATTCGATAGCGCTTAACAAATCTAAACTAAGTAATCCCTTTGGTGACTCTATGGTTAAATTAACAGTAGTAGCTTCATTAGAACTAGTAGGAAAATAAAAAAACTGAGAGATATACCCCCCCACTCCAACATTTACTGCACCATCCCTTTTTAACAAAGAATAAGTATTTTCTTTTCCATCTATAGCTTCATAGAATTTATTTTGTAATAAACCTCCTAATAAATCTATTTCAATACCTGCTGAATCAAATGAAGTTCCTATAGGTCTACTACAGCTCCCTCCATCTTCTTTTACATAATAAGTATCGTAAACATCTAATAACTTATCACCTGTTAAACCCAATAAAGCTGTACTACTATTACCTACAGTCATACGATCAAATGATTGATCTAACTGAAATGCAATCATGTACTCTCCATCCTTATCTTGGATTAATTTAGCCTGTTTAGTTCCAAAACCATCTACTGATTTTACTTCAAGAACTTTATTATTGCCATTATAAGCACTAACATCAAATCTGTGACTTCCTAACAATAGTTCATTCAAAAGGCCTGATAATAATTTACCTACTGAACCACCTAATAAACCATTAAGTAATTCATTGTTTTCCATCCCTATTTTTATATAGGTTTGTTTACCTTTTGGCACTGCATTAGGGAATTTGTACTCTAAGAATCCGCTCTTCTTACCTAGCATTAATGCACCTGGATGTGCATGTAGTGTACCTTTACTTGCCAAATTCCCATCAGTTGCATACCTAGGATTATCAACATTCTTATCACTTATAAGATCTGTTGCATAAATCTTAGTCTGCCCCAAGGACTGTACTAAAGGAACGAACAGGACGAGCAAAAGCAGTAACCTCTTCCATAGAGAAAAAGTAGTTTTTTGTTTCATTTGTTGTTTGTTAATTGTGTTTTATAAAATATTACTTAGTACACGACAAAATTATTAAACAGTTGATTTTAAGAGAAATAAAGGAAAGGATTATTT
>NZ_BCMQ01000038.1 GCF_001485415.1 Myroides odoratimimus | reverse complement strand
TCTGGTTTTATATTTAATCTTTCAGGATCATTAGCTTGATCAAGCCAAGTAGTGTAACTAGCTGTCATTGTATTTCTGGCTCTTTGATCAAAAACAGAATACCAACTACCTTTTCCAAAGGCAACTTTTTCAATAAAATTAAAGGTTCCCTGTTCAATGTGTCCTTGTTCAAGTAAAGTTTTACTTTTTTGCATTTCATTCTGTACCTCTGATAGAATTTGTTTGTATTGAGTTTGTCCTTTAAGCATTCCAAAAATAGGAGGTTCATATAAAACAATACTCTCAACTCTATTAGCGTGATTATTAGTTAGTTCAATTGTGATATTTGCTCCATAAGAGTGCCCAATAAAGTGAGCTTTTTTAACCTCAAGCGCATCAAGTAAGGATAAAACATCTTGAACATCCATTGATATAGTACCTTGCTCTTTATCAGCAGAAGAAGCACTATGTCCTCTTCTATCATATAAAATTATAGGATTAGTAGCTGTTTTGTTTATCTCTTCGGCCACAGGTAACCAAGAATTATGATCATCCCATGATCCGTGTATAAAAACTATAGGGATACCTTGCCCTTTTTTATAGCGTATCGCTAAGTTGACATCACTAGTTTTAATTTGGTATAGTGGAGTATTTTCAATTGCAAAATATTCTGTATTTGTTTGAGCGAATAATTCAAATGAAAATATTTGAATTATTAAAAAGAGTAGAACGGTAATTTTTTTATAAGAAGAATATCTCATGATTTTACACTATAGTTTATTAAGACTAAATTTAAGTAAAATAAATAAAAATAAAAAAACGAATTATAACTTATTATAACCCGTTTTTTACCTAACTAATTTATATAGTTTTTATGTATAGTTCCTGTAATTCATCAGGTGTGAAATTTTTAGAATCTAATTGTTGTATCAGTTTTCCTTGCTTCATTATTCCTATTTTGGTTGAGACTTTAGTCGCATTGAATATATCATGTGTAGCCATAAAAATTGTTTTACCCTCACAACCTAATTTACAGATGAGTTCATTAAATTCATTTGTAGCAATTGGATCAAGTCCGCTTGTTGGTTCATCTAAAAACAGCACTTTGGCATTTTTAGCAACTGCAATGGCAATTCCTACTTTCTGTCTCATTCCTTTTGAGTATCCTTTAAGTTTTCTATGATGTGCAGATTCTTGTAGCCCCGTTAGTATTAAAAAATCGATGAGTTCTTTCTGAGTATAAGAAAAACCAGCAATTTTACTAAAGAAATCCAGATTCTCAATTCCAGTTAGTTCGGGGTATAACATAACTGTTTCGGGTATATAGGCAATGTCTTTTTTTATTAATTGTGGATTCTCTATAACAGATATCCCATTTATAAAAGCTTCTCCAGATGTTGGTTTTATAAAACCTAAAAATATATTAATAGTTGTGCTTTTTCCTGCTCCATTTTGACCAAGTAGAGCATAGACTTCTCCTTTTTTGAGCTCTATATTCAAGCTATGTAACGCTGTGTTATTGTCATATTTTTTATGTAGGTTGGTTGCTTTTAGCATAATTTTTTTAGTTTTTTATGTGAGATAATCAGTAAAATAGTAATGATAAGAAGTAGGGGCAATAATAGTTCGATAATTGAAACGTTTGATTGTGCTTTGAATTTTTCTAGTTTGTGATTGTTCCAATTTTCTACAGTACTGTCTTGATTAGAGAAAATTAAGGGATAAAAATGCAAACGTTTCTGATGATGGAAATCCTTTAGTTTATTTTCATAAGCAAGTATATTATTTTGATCAGATAAGGCTAGTTCACTTGAAAGTGATAGGGTGTGTATACTTGGAAGAAAATAACCTATTAGTTTAGCAGCATTATTTCTTGCCTTTATTTTGCCCTGATAAGCAATAGAAGATTTCATTGATTCCACATCCGCTAGATGTTGCATCGCATAATACCATTTCCAATTGAAATCATTATTAAAAATGGTATCATTAGTTGTAAATTGAGGATATATATTATGAAATTTATCTATTGTGTTTTTTTGAGGTTCGTCCCATTTATTGTGATAACCATCTCTTTGTTCTATAACAGTTTGTAATGCTTCTTTGATAGGATACATTTTTTGAATTAGAACAAAGCTTATCATTGGAACAATAAAGTTAATTCCTATCCAAATAATAATTAGAGAAAGTGCATTATATGAGGTATTCTTATTGCTTGCTATTATAAAACGGCATAAAACAAACCAAAACAAAATGTATAAAAAACCAAGTAAAATGAATAAACTAAAGGTACTATCCAAGGGAATACCAATCCATAGTTTGGCAATTAAGAGCAATAAAAAATAAATTGAAATAATAGCCAAGAATCTTATTAAGAGCTTTGTATCTATTATTCTTTTTATATTTCCACTTTGTAAAGACAATAGTTTCAATGTACCACTTTCCTTTTCTTGTGATAGAATATTGAAATTAATAGCAATTATAATAAGTGGAAAAAGGAAGATAAGTACAAAGCTAAAATCGAAATTTCCAGCTAGTGCGCTTGTAGGGTTATAGAAATCGGTATTGTATTTCTGCTCTTCTAAATTTCGGATAGTTATTCCTTTTACACTTGGTGTAAAATCTCTCATACCAATATTAAGTGCTGTTAATTTACTAGGTTCGTTAAATAAATGGAATTTTATATAGTAAAGAGTAGATCCAATATGTGTTTCGTGCGCTGTGTTTTTTTGAATGCTTTGCTCTTGATATTCAGTAGCATCTTGCATTAATTGATTGTTTTTTTCAAGGAATGTAACTCCAGTATGTATGGATAATATTCCAAGAAAAAATAGTAGTATTAGTGAAAATACATACAATTTATTTTGAAAAAATTGTTTATATAAGTACTTATTCATCTTAATTGAATTTGAGTTTTTTGATACTTAGGAGTATGATTAAAAGACTTATTGCAAACCAAAAGACTAGGGCAAAACAAGTGGTTAATTGAGTTTGTAAACTAGTTAATAGTCCTGTATATTGATATTTAAAATCAGGAAGGTTCTTCCAGTTTTCTTGACTAATAATTTCGTTTTTAGATTTGTCATTACTGATGTGTTCTATTTGTAAGTCATTCATATATTGAGCTAGTTTGTAGCGGTATTCTTCTGCTTGGTTTTGAAACATCTTATAAGCATAATAATCTGTTGCACAAACTGTGGTTGAAAAGCTTTTAATGGCTGTCATTGGATTAAAATAACTAGAGTATTGGGTGATTTGGTATTGCTTTTCAAAAGTATCTTCTAGTTCTTTCATTTTTGCATTGTAAATACCCGTACTGATTTTTTCGCCTTGTTTCATTATAAAACCTCCATAGTTAAAGGGAAGTTTATTTACATTGTCAACATTGTAATGATTTAATAAAGAGTCTTTGATGTGAGAAAAGTAAGGGTCATTAGGATTGTGACTATCACCAACTTTTAGAATCTCTTTTTCAAGTTTGGATTCAAAGGCAATCCTTGATTCAATTGGATAACTAATTTGAGCGGTATATTGTACTGCTTTAGGTAGAATAATTGACATCAAAAGCCAGATGGTAATTAGGTTAATCAATGCTATGGATGAGTTTTTACTTAGTGTTGAGATTCCTACAACAATTGAACTTAGCAAAAAGTAAAATAAAGCATAAGAAAACAGAATCAGTAAACTTCGAAACAGAATATCGGAAAAAGTACTTAAATAACTGTAGCTTATCAGTCCAATTAGTATTGGAAATATAGGTAGAGAAAGTAGAAGAGCGTAATGCCACAATCCCTTTACTTTACCGAAAATAATAGCCTTTTTTGAGGCTCCTTGAATACTTAACAATTTTAACGTATTGTCCTCTTTTTCTTTGGTTATTAGATTAAAACCAACAAAGAAAATAATAAGAGGGAGCAAGACTTGTAAGATAAAAGCAGGGGTAAATACGCCAAACCGTACAAGAACCCCTGAGCTATTAGCTTCTGAAATGTTTGCCGTATTTTGCTTATGAGCTTCTAAGAATATTATATTTCCTAGATAGTCGTCTAACCCTTTGTCCAATATACTCATTGGATGAGCAAGCCTAAAAACAAGGTAGCCGTAATGTGCCATTCTATGGGGGTGTTTATCAGGACTATTTTCCCATTTTTCCCTTACTTCAACACGATGAGCTTCAACAGAGGTAGCATGGGTAGTAAATTGAGTGTAATTGATAAAACAACTTAGGATACATATTAGCCAAACTCCTAAGAGAATAAAGAGATTTTGTTTTTTGCGTATAATATCTCTAAAGGTTTTTTTAGTGATTAGTTCAGTCATTAAAAAAGTAGTTTATGAATTTTCATTTTTATTGATAAGCTCTTTACGATTGTTTTTATAAAGCTTATACAGACAAAACTAATTGATAGAATTAGAATTATAATCACCATAATCGCAAGTATTACTCGTCTCGTCTTTATTATTTCGCATCTCGTCAGTGTAGATTTTTTATTCAGATATAGTTTTGTCCCGATCTAAAATCAATCATGCAAATGAAATTAATTAGCGATATAAACAAAATGAAATTTAAGCAGTTTAGTTTTTTAATAATACTGACAGGTATTTCATATACAAATTCAATTTATGCTCAAAATATTAAGACCTATAAACTTAAAGCCAGAGTATTGCAAGAAGTTAAAAATCAAAAAGAAGCTTTAGCTCAAGCTTATGTATATACGTTACCTAGTCGTGTTGAAACTTTTTCAAATAACAAGGGAGAATTTTCTTTAGAATTGCCTAAGGGAAAACATCAGGTGATGATTTCTTATGTTGGAAAGGTAAGTTTAGATACTTTGATTGATGTTACTAGTGATATTGAATTTGAGTGGGTGCTAAAAGATGACAATTTTCGTTTAGAGGAAATTCATGTTGTTTCAAATATTCAAAAGCAAGATCATTCTACTAAGATAAACAGAGCAAGTTTAGATCATCTGCAATCATTAAGCTTAAATGATGCTATGAGTTTACTTCCAGGAGGGATCACTTCAAATCCAAACTTAAAAAGCAATAGGAGTATATCGATAAGAAATATTGGAAGTACAACACATTCTATGAATTCTTTTGGAACTAGTATAATTCAAGATGGAATGCCTATTTCTAATAATGCTAATATGCAAATGATGAATCCTGCAGTAGATGGTAATCTTTCTTCTTTAGGTGGAGGAGCTAATGTTTTAGGAGGTATAGATACTAGAAATGTTCCTACAGATGCAATAGAATCTATTGAGGTAATTAAAGGTGTAGCTTCTGCTCAGTATGGAGATCTTACCTCAGGTGCTGTTCTTTTCTCAACTAAGAAAGGAATTACACCCTGGATGCTATCAGCTAAGACAAACCCTAATGTTTATCAGTTTTCTGTGTTAAAAGGTGAAAAGTTATCAGATAAATTAGGAGTTTTAACTACAAATTTTGATTATGCCAAGAGTATAAAGAGCCCGATACAATCTTATTTAACTTATGAAAGATTTCAATTTAGAACTCAATATGAACAGTCCTTTTTAGATGATCAATTAAAGACTAATTGGATGTTACAACTTACCACTTCAAAGGATCATCAATATAGAAACTATGATGAGTTAATAACCCAAAGACAAAGTAAGGGGAGTAGTCTTGGTTTAGTTTTTAATGCAAGTGGAACTTATTACTTTAATTCAGATATTTTTAGAAATTTGAAATATGTCTTAGGGTATAGTCAAACGGCAAAAAAAAGTTTTTATGGTCAACAATATACCTCAGCCACAGCTCCTTATTCGATGACTATGTATGATGGTAGTATTATGTCTAATAGAAATATAGAGATTTATGATATTGATGGTAATTTAATAGCTGGTACTAATAGGTATCAAACCGAGGAAGATTATTATGCGATGATGTTACCAAGTACTTATAACGCATTTTATAATATAGATGGTAAAGAGATTAATCTTTTTGGTAAGTTAACTAGTTCACTTCAGAAAATCACAGGCATATTTACTCATAATGTATTATTAGGAGTTGAGTATAAAAAAGATGGAAATAAAGGAAAAGGAAAAACTTTTTTACCCACCGCTCCACCTTATAGAGATTTATCAGCGTTTAATGCAAGTTTTAGGCCAAGATCTTACGATGATATTCCTTATTTAAATCAGTTTTCATTTTTTGCAGAAGATCAAATAGAATTTGAAGTGCTTAATCGCAATGTTTTTATAAATGCAGGAATTCGTTATGATAAGTATTCTACATTAAAAGAGCAGTGGTCTCCGAGATTTAATTTAGCTCTTGATGTTCTTCCAAATAATTTGATGATTCGATTTAGTCATGGGGTAGGAGTTAAGTCTCCAGGATTACAGTTTTTATATCCTGAAAGAGCTTATTTTGAATATATAAATATAAATGAGTTAGGAATAAACAATATTCCTGAAGATCAACAACTTTTTATAACAACAACAAGAGTTTTTGATACTACCAATAAAGATTTAAAAGTAGCTCGCAATACAAAATCGGAGTTTACGTTTGATTTTCAACTTAATAGGAAAAGGTTAGTTGTTACTTTATTTAAAGAACATTTGAAAAATGGATACTCAATGGGGTACTTACCTTCGTCTTTTAAACCAGTTGATTTTTTACAGTATAAAAGAAATGATCAAGGGATTTATTTAGATTCAAGCAATCCTGTACTGGCTTCATTTTATCAGCCTACAAATAATCTAGAGTATAAGTCAAAAGGAGTAGAGTTTGATTTTGACCTTGGAAAATGGAACGAAATAAGGACTTCATTTTATTTAAATGGAAGTTTTTTAGAATCTCAAACTTATAGTAATAATTATTCCTTTTTTGATGGATATAGTTCTACAGGACCTAAGGAAAGAACTCATGTTGGAGTTTATCAAAAAGGTTCCAGGGTTGTAAATAATCAACGTTTTTCTACAAGTTTAAGACTAGTGCATCATATTCCTCAAATTGGCTTTGTTATGACCTTTACAACAGAGGCTATTTGGAAAGAGTCTGATTGGTATAGTTTTAAAGATTATGACAAGCCTATAAAATACATTTCTAAGATAGATGGACAGATGTATGATTTAGCATCTAACCCATTACCTGAAGAAGAGCATAAACTTCTTGTAAGACCACTAGATGAAAAAATGCATCTAAAGGAAAGTTACAATCCCATGTTTATGTTCAATTTAAACCTAACTAAAGAGGTAGGACAATCTACAAGGATTTCATTTTATGTAAATAATATGTTTAGATCATATCCATTACATGATGCAGCAAGGACTCCAGGAGTAAAAGTAGTTAGAGGGAATCAATTTTTCTTTGGTCTGGAGTTAACAAAACTATTTTAAAAAATAAGTAAAGATGAAAAGAATAATATCACTATGTGTAATTGCTTTTTTGAGTAGTTGTACATCATTTGATGATGCGTTAAAAACAGATACTGTCACACTTGTGGAGTTTAAAATTGAAGTGAGTTCTTTGGTCAGTGATATAGAGGATGTCTCAGGATTAGAAGTCAACTTAGAAAACTATAAAGAAAACAAGATATATAAGGGAAAGCTAAAAGGTACTCAGATTGTATTTAATCACGTAATACCAGGGCTGTATAATCTAAATATTTCGGGTAGGCTATCAAGTAGTAATGGAGAACAATTTTTAATGAGAGGTGCTAAAAATAATTTTCCAATTGTAAAAACAGATTACTTAGAAGTTGATATTGACGGTATTCGAATAAGCCCCTTGGTCTTTAAAGAAATATTTTATGCTGGCACAGCTCCATTTTATTTCAGAAATCAATTCTATGAGATCTATAATAATTCTGATCAAGTAATTTATTTAGATCAGGTTTATTTCGCTACAATAGCTCCTACAAAGGCAACTACTCAAAAACCTATTTGGCCAGCAGAGGATCAAGACAAGTTTGTTTATACCGAGAGAATTTGGAAATTTCCTGGATCAGGTACAGACTATCCATTACTCCCAGGGGAAAGTTGTGTTATTTCTCAATTTGCAGCTAATCATAAGTTAGAAAGATATAATCCAAATTCTCCTTTAGATGCTACTATTTCTGAGTTTGAGTTTAACATGGACAATCCAAATTTTCCCGATCAACCAGCTATCGATATGGAACATTTCTATTATAACGGAAAAGCTGTTAAAGGTAGTGCTCCTCAATATTTGACATCTGTTTTTGGTGGAGCTTTTGTTTTGTTTTCTATACCTGAAGATAAAATATATGACCCTATAAATAATTTACAATTGCAGGCAAAAGATGCTTCGTCTTCCTTGAATACCATTTATGCAAAAATTCCAATTAACTATGTGCTAGATGCTGTAGAGGCAGGAGATAATGAAAATATGATTGTGGGTAAGAGAATGCCTTCAGTATTAGATGCAGGCATGACTTATGTGGGAGCAACTTATAATTCTAAAAGTGTTGTACGTAAAAAAATTAGTGAAAATGCAGATGGTACACCTATACTTCAAGATTTAAATAATAGCTCAGAAGATTTTATTCATGGAGAGATTCCAGTCTTTCGTCGTTATGGAGCTAAAATGCCAAAATGGAATCACACATTAAAATAATATGAAGAATTTAGTAAAACAGTTAGTATATGGTTGTATTATAATACTGCCAAGCGTTTTATTAGCGCAGGATAAACAAGAAATACAACCTTCTTTCAATCAGATTAAAATATTTGAGTCCTTTTTTGTTAGTCAAATGCATTCGTCTCTTTTGGATAAACAAGATTTTAAAGTGTATAATGATTTGAATTTTTTATTTGATTCTCAAAGGGGAGATTTCTCCAGAAAACAACAAGGTAGTCAAACAACTCTTTATGGATTTAGCTCTCAAGGAACTAAAAAATGGGATAAAATTTACTTAAAAGGAAACTTTAACTACAATAGGATTAAACAAGAAAATGTAAAGTTTAATGCCTCAATTTTGGATCCATTTAGAGGGATGCCATTTATTGTTGCAGACACCAACTCTAGTAGATGGAATAAACAACAAATAGATTTTAATGCCCAAGGTGTATTGAAAGTTTCAGATAAAATAAGTTTAGGTCTTGCTACAGGATTTGAAGTTTATAGTGGGGCTAAACAAAGAGATATTAGGTCTGAGAATTATCGATATAAATTACAAATGAATCCTTCTTTGTCATATCATTTAACTAATAATAGTTCTATAAGTGCAGAATTGAACTATGTTTCCTTTAAAGAGGAGTCCTCTAATTCTAATACTAATACTTATATCGATCAGCCATATTATGAATTATATGGGTTGGGACATCATGTAAAGGCAATAGGTTCAGGTAGAACGACTAATTATTTTGGTAACACCTTAGGTACAGGAATAAACTATTTATATAAACAAAAAAGGTATTGGTTTTTATTCTATGGTAAAACCGATTTGCAAGTTGAAGATGTTGAAATTAGTTTTTCTGTTCCTAAAAAGGATGGAACGGTTAAATCAAGAGAAAACAAATTAGGAGTTTTTTTTGGAAATACTGAGGATAGATATCAGTCGAAGGTTCAATTAGAATATAGTAGTACTAGCAGAAAAGCAATTGAATATATTAGTTTATATGATTCTAATATAGATAATTTGGGATGGGATGTAAAAGGACAATTTGTTTTCTCAAATTATAAAACGGATAGGATTGATTTAGGAGTAGATTATTTAACCCAAAATAGTATAACAGGAGATTTTATCAATTGGTTTACGATTAAACTGTCTTATTTGAATCAAAAAGATAAGTATTTGGCAATTGGTTCAAAATTCTATAACAGTTCTGGGATGGGAGAATTTAAATATCAAAGAAACTTAAGTCGCTTAAGGAAAAAGGGAGAATTAATAGCAAGTATGGGACTTAAATATAGACATAGCTTTAGCTCTGAATATAAGTATAATGGAGGAAATCCAAGTAGTTTAGTTGTTACAGAATTAATGCAAAATGAATTACAATATATAGATAGTAGCTATTGGAGAGTCACTCCAGAAATTGTTTATTCTTTGAAATTAGATAAAAGTCCTAGTTCTGTTTTTTATCTAAAAGCCTCGTATAATTATTTAAAAACAGATAATAAGAAACTTAATACATATTCAGGTTTACAATTCAATGTAGGTTTTACTTTTTAAAATAGAAAATTATGAAAAAATATATTTTATTATTTATAGGATGCATTCTCACTTTTTATAGCTGTAAACCTATTAGAGCGTTGCAATCGAATCAATTAAATACATTTAATAAACAGCAGAAAGAGATTTTAGATTATGTTATTGAACAAGGACTTCAAAGAGAGGCAATCTATACTATCTATTCTCCAATTAAACCAATGAGTACAATAGGTGATTATAGGGTTGACTATAAGTTAAAGCAATCTGATCCTAAGTTCAAGGCACAGTTGGACACCATTGCTTTGTTGAAATCGATTGTTGAAAATTCAAAATTCGAAACTATAGAATTTCAGATTTATCCTTTTAATAGTACATGGGATAGTGTTCAAACTTACCATTTTTGTGTATTAAGAAAGGATTTAGTTTTTAAATTATTGGAAGATAAAAAAGAATTCTTCTCTAGTCTTTTAATTAATCAAAATACAGATTACAAAAATATGTTAATCAAAATTGAAAATGCAAATATGCCAGAAAGATATAGGGCTTTAGGTTATTTATTTGGTTATCCTGATTATGCAGTAGATTTTTTTGTAGAAGCTTTTATTAAAGGAAAGGAAAGTGGGGAATTTGTGCCTAGGCAGTTTTTTCAAATACCAACACTAAAGTCCAAAACAGGACATTTTGTTTATGCTCTACCATTGGATTATAGGATTGGGAAAACCGATAGTCTACTTTACATAAAAGCAGAGAATACTTTAGAAAAATTCACAAAGGAAAGAGCTAATCAAAATTATAAAAAAGGTATAGAATTATTAAAAGAGCTTGAACGTGAGTACAAAGAAAACAATTAGTCTTTTTTCTGGAGTTTTGATTGTTATAGCAAATATGATTGGTATTAGTGCTTTTTCTAGTTTGGGAACTCAATTAATGTATCAGACTGATTTTGTTGAAATTATATTAGTTTGGATTTTTGGAGCAATAATAGCATTATGTGGAGCGATTAGCTATGCAGAAGTTGCAAATATATATCCTGAAAATGGAGGAGAGTATACTTTCTTGTCAAAAATGTATAATCCAACAATTGGCTTTTTAGCTGGTTGGATATCAATTACAGTAGGATTTCCAGTGTCCATTGCTTTAAGCGCAAAGATTTTTGCTTCCTTTTTTTTTGCTGAAACAAATCAAACACTTATCGCAACTGGTATAGTTATAGTAACAACTATTATACATTTTTTGGGGCATAGAATTAGTTTGGTTTTTCAAAAGAGTATTACTGTAGTAATCGTAATTATTATGATAGGACTTATTGTTTTTGGATTGATAATGCCTAGTGAAAATTCTGTGTATAATAATTATCAAACTATTAATGATACAAGAGATTATGTTACAGTTATTGCAAATTTTATTATAGCTTTAATTTTTATTTCATATTCATATACTGGATGGAGTTCTATTACTTACATTGTAGCAGATTTTAAAAATCCTATAAACACTGTACCTAGAGTTTTGTTTATAGGAACTTTATTTGTAGGAATATGTTATGTATTACTCCAAGTTGTGTTATTACGACATTTAAAATATGTGGAGCTACAAGGAAATCTAAACGTTATAATGATATTAGTAAATAAGTTAAGTAATGGTCACTATACAATAGTAATAGAAGGGTTTATAATTCTACTTTTTTTATCTAGTATAAGTATTATGACTTGGATAGGTAGTAAGGTTCTACATGAGATGGTTATTAAAAGTCATACTCTTTTATTTCTAAGAAGTTCTTCTTGTGCTTATCAAAATATCAAGATATTGTGTTTCCAAGGATGTACTGTTTTAATTATACTAATAAGTGGAAGCTTTGAGCAGATTTTAGTGTACTGTGGTTTTTTATTAAGTATATGTAGCTTACTAGTAGTACTTGGACTTGTAAGAATTAAGAAGAATAAAACTAATTCGGGTATTTTAAAAAGTCTATTATCTTTATTGAAACAATATATATTTATAGTTTTTACTCTTTTAGTTATTTTACAGTCGTTGTGGTCTTATCCATTGGAGAGTTTAATAGGTTGTTTTAATATATTAGTAGGTTTTATTATCTATAAGAGAAAGGATGGTAGATTTTTATCAATTAGTTAAAAGTTAATTGCTAATCACGTCATTTACTATTCCGCTTTGCGTCTTAGGTTAATTCATTCTAATGTATATATTTGCAACTGAGTAATTAGTACTTATTCCATATCAAACAAAACAATGCGCAAGTATAAAAAGTATATTGTTATCTTTTTTGTGACTATTTTCAGTATACTGAAATTAGTTAACTTGCATTGTTATACCCATAAAGTAGATCACATTGATGGAAAACCTTGTCCTATATGTGAGCTAGTTTTACTCGATAATAACACTCCTTTATTCTTAAGTAAGGAGATTGTGTTTTCTGTGGTATTTGTAAAAGCGAAGTACTATATAAAAACTACGTATTACCCTTTAATAATATTGCCAAAGAATATAGTTAATACTATTTTTTCCCGACCACCACCTTTTTTAATAATTGATTTGTAACAGTTGCTATACTAACATTTTTTAGTAGAATTAATTATTTTATTGGTTTAAGACACAGGGTAAGTGTCTTATGTTATATTTATTATGGTAGAAATAAAAGTTGATAGGAGTGAGCTTTTGCTTGCTGCTAATTCTAATATTGTACCTGAATCTGAGCTAAATGAGAAGATAATCTCAAAGGATAATTTTATATTAGATTCTTTTTCAACAGAATCAGTAACTATTGTAAAATGTGAGGTAGATGAAAACTACCTTCTTTTTTTCGATGAGAAACTCACAGAATCAGGTACAGTTGTTTTACATTTTCAGATAAGGGGGGAGTTATATAATAATAAAGAAGATTTTGAATTTAATTGTGGAGAGTCAGAGCAATTGATTATCAGGTATCTAAATGCTTTAGCTAAACATAGCTTTAGAGTAAAAGGAACTTTTTTTCGTATTTACATTAAAAGTAGTTTAGTAGATAAGTATTTAAATCAGTTTGAGACTTCTAATTTTCATGAGAATGCCCCTTATGTTTTTACAAATATTCATCCAATGCCTATAACAATATGTATGGATTTGTTATTGCAAAAACTGATTAATAATAAAAAAGAGGGTGTATTACGAGCTATTTACTTTGATAGTTTGATTCTGGAGCTTATGCTTTTACAACTAGAACAGATTCACCAGCACCGCTGTTCTATACAATGTACCCAAATGATGATACAGCTTGATAAGATGTACAAAGCAAAGGAAATACTTATTAGAAATTATAAAAAACCTCCAACATTAAAAAAACTTGCCATTGAACTTGGTACAAATGATTGTACTTTAAAAATTGAATTTAAAAAGGTTTTTGGAGTATCAGCTTATGCCTTTTTAACGGATTACAAGATGGGAATGGCTAAAGATTATTTATTGGAAGATAGATTGTCTATAGCTGAAATTAGTGAACGTTTAGGCTATAAGAATGCGACCCATTTCACTGCAGCATTTAAAAAATATCACGAATTAACCCCTAGTGGTTTTAAAGCTCAGTATGGTAAATAAGTTGAGTTGTGAAAAGTATTACTCACATCGTCTTTCTTATTTCGTATATCGTCACTATGTTTTTTTTTAATGATATTACTTTTATTCAACATTAATCTTTTAATGTTTTAAGTAGAGTTTTAACAGGGATTTTCTTTTTTCATAAACAATATCCTATCAAAATGAATTGCTGAAAATTATTATAAAAGATTAATTAGCAAAGTATTGTATTTTTATGCTATGTACTTTGAATATAGTTAGTAGGTTTTAAAATGGCTGAAAATATTAGATTAGTTTCAGCCATTTATTTTATAATAACGCTTTTTTTCTATTTAGTAGAATACTTTAGATTAATTCGCATTGATGTATATTTTCTAATTTTTTGATTTTTAATTGTGCTTATCAGTGATAGCAATGCAGAAGAATAAAAGTGTTTTGATACTCTTTTATCATACTTTTTTCAATTTATGAAATTAGTTATTCTGCATTCTATACTGATATGTTTGACTACATCTATAGTGAATTTTGTATTATCTGTTTGTTTTAATAATACCAGAATCAACCCTATTATTCTAAGAATGTAAAAGCAAAAGGGATGAATATTGTAAGTGAATAATAAATTTAAAAATGAAAAATAAACTACCAGTAACTGTTTTAAGTGGGTTTCTTGGAGCAGGTAAAACAACATTACTCAATCATATCTTACACAACAAACAAGGATTAAAAGTAGCTGTTATTGTAAATGATATGAGTGAGGTTAATATTGACGCTCGTTTAGTTGAGAATCAAAATATTTTATCAAGAACAGAAGAAAAATTAGTGGAGCTAAGCAATGGTTGTATATGCTGTACACTTAGGGAAGATTTAATCAAGGAAGTTGAAAAGCTAGCTAAAGAAAATAGATTTGATTATTTACTTATAGAGAGTACAGGAATTAGTGAGCCAATTGCTGTAGCTCAGACTTTTTCTTTTGTAGATCAAGAGTCAGGTATAGATCTTTCTAGATTTAGTTATATAGATACAATGGTTACTGTGGTAGACTCGTACAATTTTTTTAAAGACTTTGGTACAGTTGAACTTTTAAAAGATCGAAAACTCACTGCTATAGAGGATGATTATAGGACGATTGTCAATCTTTTAACGGATCAAATTGAGTTTGCCGATGTAATTATTTTAAATAAAACAGACTTAGTACAAGAGGATAATTTGAAGTTTCTTCAGACAATTCTTCACACGTTAAATCCAGAAGCGAAGATTATAAAATCTGAATTTGCAAAGGTTGACCTTAATGAAGTATTAAACACAAAATTATTTGATTTTGAGCAAGCTCAATTATCTAGAGGATGGCAATTAGAATTAGAAAAACAAAGTCACACACCTGAGACCGAAGAGTATGGAATTAGTTCCTTTGTTTTTAAAGATCCAAGACCTTTTCATCCAGAGCGATTATGGAGATATTTAAATGAGGACTATCCGACTAATCTAATACGTGCTAAGGGACTTTTTTGGATTGCAAGTAGACCTAATCAAGCGCTTAATTTTTCACAAGCTGGTGGTTCTTCTAGGTTAGAGACGGCAGGAGTTTGGTGGTGTAGTATTCCCTTTAATCAAAGAATAGAAAACCCTGATTTTGTATATAACCAAGATTTAATAGAATCTCATTGGCATCCAGTATGGGCGGATCGATTAAATGAATTGGTTTTTATAGGGCACCATATAAATAAGCAAGAAATTATTACAGAGCTTCAAGGGTGTTTATTGCAAGAGGGTGAGCAAGTTTTATTTGATAAAAACATAGCCTTTAGTGATCCATTTCCTCAATATATATAATGATAAAAGTAAGTGTGATTTAACCTAATAATTAGAAGTTATGAAAAAAGAAAAAATTAGTAAGATTATTTGTTTTGTTTGCATAATATTATCCGTTTTATTTTTTAGTTGTAGTAATGATGATAATGATCAAGAATTAAAAAAGCCAACAATTGAAAATCTTGAAATAGGATATGCCAATAATAAAAAGGCCATAAGGGGTAGAGACTTTCATTTTAATGTAGATGTTATAGCAGCAAGTAAAATAGGTTTAATCAAAGTAGCTATTCTTCCTAAAAAGGAGCAAACTTATTCAAGTAAATGGCAGTTAGAACTTGTTTGGGATGAGTTTAAAGATCATCGAAATACTAATGTACATAAGCATTTTACAATTCCAAAGAGCGCTCCCGAAGGTCTTTATGATTTTGTATTTACTGTACATGATCAAAATGGTTCTGTTTTCGAGTTAAAAGAGGATTTTACGATTATAGATGCAAATAGTACAGCTGTGGATCCTATTGTGGATAGAGATATGATATTTAGAAATGATACCATGATTTATTATATGGGTACTTATAATGAAAATCCATTAAAATTTAAAAAAGGCGATGTGTTTATAGGACGTACTCAAATTAAACAAATTCAAGGAGATGGTATATTGTATACAGCACTTATTAAAGATAAACTAAACCATTCTCCTGAGACAGTAGCACAATTGGATTTTAGCAAAGCTATTATTATCTCAAAGGTAGAACACAAAGGTTTAGGACCAGCCTCAAAGATTTCAACCCTTCAAAATATAAATGGGGCTTGGACAGGAGATAGTATTGTAATTGGAGCTGAAAAAGATAATCAGGGAAATAGTATAAATAATGCTAAATCTTGGGAGTCGGGTAAATATAATCTAGTTATTTTATATTATAACTCTACCTATAAAACGAGTGTTTTCAAATCTATACCAGTTTCATTAGAGCTTTAGAACTTTATTTAAAAAATAAAAACTTGTATATAGTATCATTGTTAAAAGAATTTATGAAGGTCCTTTAGAGATGAATCATATTTTAAGTCATAATAAGTAATCTAAACATATAAATAAGGGGGGAACCTTTTTGTCCCCCTTATAATTGAAGTATTAGTAATTTTTGTCCATATGATCCTCTAACACTTCTTTTAATTTATCCAAATAAGATGTTTTGGATTTAGCTCTTGTTTTCATTCTATGAAAGGCATGATGTATATCTAAAAGCTTAATACCAAATAGCTGTTGAAACAGTACCGCTATTCTGCGTATTTCTCCTTTACCATTATTAATAGACCCTGATAGATAAAGTGCGTAGATAAGTTCTATGAGCGCATTTTGGGATTCTGACCACACTAAATTAGATGATATTATCTGATTAGTACTAATATCATATTCCTGTATTTTTTCATGGAGGTAGTTTTGAAGTAGATCATGAGAGATAATACGAGCGATCTTATAGTCATAATAAGTTGAGAAGAGTGGATCTATTTCAAAGATAAAGCTGTTGATGCCAATGAGTAAATCTGTTTTACCCAAAGTAAAATATTCTATGTCTTTGTCTGTTCGATTAGCATTATAGTATTTATAAAAGTCATTGTAAGCAAAATACTTCTTATACTCAAGGTTTAGCTCTTCCAGATGCTTATGATAGTATTTATTCTTAACAACAATATCTATTGGGCAACTTGTTTCTATAGAATAGAGTTTGTTGTAAAAGATTAGTTTGCCTAAGACTTGAGGCTTAATTACTTTAAAAAATTCAATCTCATCTATTTGATTTTTGAACCCCACTTGAAGTATTTCTTCTTTTAGCTTTATAAGTAAAAGCCTTAAAAATTGAATCATCTCGTAAGCTTTTGAAATTGAAGTTGAATCAATTAAGTTTAGTTCAATTTCCTTTGATTCGATTGTCTTTAATACACTTTTGTAAAGAGCATTTTGTGTCATAATTATTGAGTTTTGGTTGGTTAATTATTGACACGTTTGCCTTGAAAGAATCTTCTATTAGTAGCTCTTTTAAAATAAAGCAATACTACTTTTAAAATCAATACGTAAAAACACGGTAAATATGCGGAAAACACGTATTGTTTATTATTTGGAAATTGTAAATATTTACATTATTAATTTTTAAATGTTTAGCTTTATGGAGATTAACAAAAAATCAGGTACAGTAATTAGCCTTGAAAAGGCAATTGAACTAACACATTCTTATCAAGAAAACAGCCCCGAAAAACCTAATAGTTATTTTGTAGGTCTTGATAAGATTAATGAGTTATTACAACAAAAAGGGGGGATTGGATTGCGAATCTATCCAGGTTTAGATCCTCAAAGCAATCAAAACAATATGGTTTTAGTAGCAGTAGACCAAGAAGGAGAAGATTTAACTAATGGAATTATGCTTGATGAGCTTATCACATGTCCTCCTATGTGTCCTAAAAAGCCAACCAAGCTTATAAAAAGTAAGTAGATGATTTATTATGTACTCTTATATGTAACGCTATTAACAGGTCTTTTTCCTATAGTTATGTTTATTGGAAAAGGAAATCATTTAAATAAGCAGAACAATTATGTTTTGCCTCTTATTCTGTTAATTGCTGGTTCTTCTATATATGAGTATGTAGTTAGTGGTGTATTGAAAATAAGTGTTATTCCTTGGTATCAAATACATTCATTATTAGAGTTTTTAGCTTTATACTATCTTTTTATAAAATTAATTGTACAAAGACCTAAATGGTTCTTTTTAACCTTTTTAGGTCTTTTTCTATTGATCTATGTTTATTCTTTTTTCTGTTTGGAAGAAGATTCAGCTTTCTTAGCAAAGAGCATCAACAAGTCTTTTTTGACCTTGTTTATTATGTGGTGTAGTTTTTTATGGGTAAAACAGGTCTTTGATCAAAAGGTGGTTTTAAGTCTGTATAAGCAGAGTAGTTTTTATGTAGTTATGGGGCTATTCTTCTATTATAGTACGACGATTTCACTTTTTATGTTATCAAGTTATATCTATAATAACGACATCTATTTTAATGATTATTGGTTAGTGAATATTATAGCTAGTTTGATACTTAGAATCATCTTATCAATTGGCGTATGGAAAATGAAATAAAATTATTCTTTTGGCTTGGGACTTTTATTATGATTTCCCTTGTCATTATCGTGATTATCCTTGTGATTGTTTATCAGAAGAATCTAAGCAAGTACCACAATGAACAGCTAAAACAGCAACTTAGAAACAGTTTAATTGTAGAGCATAAAGAAAGAGCAAGAATAGCCAAGGAGTTACACGATGGTCTTTGTGGGGATTTAGCAGCTTTAAAAAATTATGTAGGTGTTATAGAACTTAGTCAAGATAAGGATTTAATAAAATCTACGATTTCAGATATACAACAGAGTATTTTATTGTGCTATGATGAGGCGGTCAGAGTGAGTTATAACTTATCACCTCCTTTGATTAAGGATAATCCAATTAGTATCATATTAAGTAATTACTTAACCAGGATATCAAGAGCGACAAGTATAAAAATGTCTTTTAAATCTGATAAACAAACTTTTATACTAAGTGAATTAGTAAGATTAGAACTCTATAGAATAATACAAGAGCTAATCCAAAATATTATCAAGCACAGCAAGGCGACCTATACAGAGTTAGAACTTAAATGGACAGAGGATCAACTTGTATTATCTATAACTGATGATGGAATAAGGTATGATTTTAATGCTGATTTAAAAGGACAGGATGTTGGCTTAGGACTTAGTAATATTAAGACAAGAGTACAGCAAATTAAAGCAGATTTTACTCATCAAAGACAACAAGAGGTTAATATTACCACATTAAAAATAAATAATAAATATGAAAATTAAAGTAGGAATAGTAGATGACCATAAACTTTTTAGAACAAGTTTTGGTTTGCTTTTATCTCAGTTAGACGGAGTAGAAGTAGTGTTTCAGTGCTCTAATGGTATAGAGCTATTTGAGGTATTAAAAACTAAAAAGGTGGATATTCTATTTTTAGATATTCAAATGCCTGTTATGGATGGTTTTGAGATAACTCCCAAACTCAATGACAGATATCCAGACTTAAAAATACTTATTCTTAGTAGTTTTAATGATTCTTATACCATTGAGAGAATGCTTAAATATAAGATAGCAGGATATCTAACCAAGAATGCAGGACAGTCTCAAATAAAAAAAGCTATTTACAATGTATTTGAAGATGGAGTGTATTATGATAGCCAGATTAGAAATATAGTAAAGCATTTACAAGATGCAGATTACAAAAAAGATGCTGGTTTAACCCAGAAGGAAGTAGAGATCATTAAGCTATTTGTTAAGCAGTACAGTGGAAGAGAAATAGCTGAAAAACTTCATTTGAGTGTTAGAACTGTAGAAAAGCACAAAGAGATTATTATGCAAAAAACAGGAGCGAATAACTTCATAGGTGCTGTTGCTTATGCTATTATTAGACACTATATAACAGAGGATGATCTTTTTTAGAAGTCAAACTACTAAAATTACGTAAAATTACGTATTGTTTTGAAAATAAGTGATTTGTAGTTTTGGATATCCCAAAATGCCAGTACTATGAAAGCCAAATTCTCACTTATTGTACAATATTTCTTTGTATTACTTTTTGTTTATGCAGCGATAAGCAAATTAATCACTTTTGAAGCATTTCAAGTTCAACTGACCCAGTCCCCACTATTAAGCGCTTACGCTAGTATAATAGCCTATTTGGTTATTATTGTTGAACTTGTTATCGCTTCATTATTAACGATAAAACAATTCAAGCTGTTAGGTTTATATCTTAGTTACGGATTAATGGTAGTTTTTACTATTTACATCTACCTGATATTAAACTACAGCGACTTTATACCTTGCTCTTGTGGAGGAATACTTGAAAAGATGGGATGGACAGAGCATCTATGGTTTAATATCATCGTATGTATTTTGGGATTATTAGCCATCTACTTTCAAGAAAATGATAA
>NZ_BCMQ01000037.1 GCF_001485415.1 Myroides odoratimimus | reverse complement strand
ACTGTGATTCAGATAGGGACGCTCATTAAAATGCCTCTCAAAGCTTCTACTTAGATAGCTTTGCTCTGCATCTTTAAAATCAGCGTGGTAACTTTCCTTTACAAACCAATCCTGCTTGTGAATCACAGTAAACTCAGGAAGCGTTTTTATAGCCTTATGCCACAGGCTGTGAATAGTCTCATACTCCTTATCTGAGATGGTGAATATCTCAGGTAAGATCACTTTATAACAAACCGTGATATCTCCTTGCTTTGAGACAATACAGTTGTTCTCCACTGATAGAATTGGAAACATCCGCTCTAATGTATTTGTCTTAGCTGTATTTCTCATAGTGTCTTAGTTTTAAGTTTCTACTTAAATACCCTCTAAGATCTTTTCTTGAGATGATATACCTTGGAAAGTACTTTCTGGCTTGAAGTTTCATAAGACCATACTGGCCGTATTTCTTATTTAATGAAAATACTTTGTAAACAAGATACCCCGATAGTCCAAGACCAAGGGCTAAACAAACTTTGTTGTTTACCCCAGCCATATACAAAACCATAACAAGAATTAGATTTCCTAATAGTCCACCTGCAAAATAAAACAGGTACTGAGCCTTGAGTCCTTTAAACTCTGCGCTTGCTCCAATGCCTTTATTGATACTATACTTTTTCATATAAGTATCTTTTAAAGGAAGAATGATCTTAGAATTGTAGCCGCTACAATTAAGAAGATACAAGCTCCAAACCAGCTTGCAGCTGTCTTGCTTGTATCGGGATCACCACTTGAGAATTTGTTATACACCTTTACCCCTCCAATAAGACCAACCACAGCTCCAATAGCGTAGATAAGTTTAGTGGCTGGATCAAAATAAGAAGTAACCATCTGGGTAGCTTCTGTGATACCTGCTATTCCGTTTCCTTGAGCAAAAAGATTGCTTGATAAAAGTAATGTTAGACCTAACAATACTAATTTTTGAAATGTTTTTGTTTTCATAAAATTTGACATTTATAAGTTATTTATTAAGCTGTTTGCTTAATATCTTAGCTCAAATGTCCCAGGAAAACTATCTATTAATAAAACTTGGTATGCTCAGTCTTTAATTGACTTTAAATAGCCTTTTAAAAGTTTTATTATGGATTGATAAAAATAAAAAAAGAGGATATAATCCTCTTGTGTGGTATATTTAATACCCTTTAAATTATTTATGTAATAAAACGCTAAATAAAAAATTCAAAATTATTGTCTTATTTTTTATCAACTACCGGGTGTTCTTACTTTTTAAGAAAACAATTATTTTTTATAAGGAATCTAAAAATACCTTCACTCCTAGCCCTATGCTTAAACTGTTTGAATGAACTTCATTTAATTGGGCGGTATGAGTTGTTCCATTTGCCTTAAATAACTTATCGGTTCCCTTATTTATTTTTGTATGGGTATAGTGAACAGAGAAAAAAGGTTGTATGCGCTGTGTGAGCTGATAGCCGATATGTAATCCTGTCCTCCACCCCACTCCCTTAGATTTGTGCTTAAAACTGGTGGGCTGTCTAAGTTCTTCTCGGAGGTTCCAAGTTGCCTTAGCAGTGTAAGAGGGTAGATATATAGCGCTAATATCAAAATCTACATTCCAATTCTGATGAATAAAATTCGTTTCTAATCCCATGATGACTCCATGAGATTGAGGTTTATAGGTGCTATTTAATTTTTTGCCTTCTATAAGAGGGACATCTCCATCTAACATATAAAGAGTCTGATAGGCACCATAATACCCAATATGGGTATTAAAATAAAAGTGATGATTAGACCATAGCAAATAGGATAATTCAATACGTGTGTAAAAAGAATGACCTTTATCTGCTTGTAAATCAAGTTCAGAGGTTTTTAGGAATCTATTGTCTCCTGCATAATCTGTATCTTTCACAGTTCCTCTTGTTATCTCCTTGTAATTTAGGTCTGTTTTTAAGCGAAATTTCGATGAAAGAGAGATAACAGATTCAACACCTACAGAAGGTCCGCGAAGATCGCGCCAATCTAATTCTGATAATACATTAGGGTATTGTCCTTGTTCATTGCCTGCTATATTCCAATTCAAGTTTTCTTCACTCCAATTTACATAAGGTGAGATAGAAGAGGGTTGTCTTTTGGCTTGAGCTTGTATTAAAAAAGGAAGAATACAAAAAAGTAATAGAAAGTAACTTTTATTCATTGTCATAAATAGATAAAGTCTACCTCACACTAGGGTAAGGTAGACTATTATTAAAACTAACCTAATGTATATACTTTAGTTTCTTGGATAAACTGTTGCAATAAACTGTTTATCTGTTGCTGATAAAACAGAGTTATTTCCTACACTAAATCCATTTGTAGTAAGAGCACTGCTTATGCTGTAATGCATAATCGACTGCGTGTCATAAGCACTATACTGAGTTTGCGTAGTTGAATAGGTTGCAAAAAGATTGTTATCCACATCATTTTTACTCCAATAGTTCGGATAACCAGCGTAATAAGCGTACACTTTATTTTTATCCCATGGAATATTCGTTAAAGGATGTTGATGCTCGTGTATCATTCCTAGCGCATGACCGAACTCATGGATAACTGTTCTACTGAACTCTGCATCGCTAGTCGAATTATCAAACCAACCAAAGTTCATTGTTTCTTCATTAGATGGAATACTAAGGGCTTGTGTTCCTAAATAAGAATACGATCCTGCTCCTTGGGTAAAAGTAACTCGAATCTGAGGAGTTCCAGTTTCCACAAAATTAAAAGTGATATTGGCATAATTAGACCACTCCTGCGCGTATTGCTTAACCTTACTGCGAACATAAGGAGTACCTCCATATAGTCCTACAGTAATAACACTTCCATTAGGCCACTTTGTACTTCTAACAACAGCTCCTCTTGGATCTGTTCCTTTAGGATAAACATCTTTACAGACTTTCGCTCCTTCAAATCCTGAAACAATATCCGCTTTAGGTACTGCTCTTAATTCTTTTAATCCACTAGTACTATCATTTACTGCTGTATCATTGTCATTAGTATTACATGATACCAGTGCTACTGAGATGAATGACCCTAATAGGATCTTGTGGTGTAATTTCATATTATCAATATTGTTTTGGTTTATAATAACATAAATTTAACAACATCAAATCAATATAAAAAACTGACAACAAGACAATTAACTAAAACGGAAGTCAACCTACAGCAAGTGTTAAAAAAACAAGCATTTCCACCCCTTTAAAGTCTAAATATTAGTTATAAATAAAAATATACCAATAAAATCACTTTTTATCCTTAAATTCAAGTAATATATTATAAATCAATATATTTAAAATACTATAGCAATTGGTTGTGTTTTATTATTTGAATTAATTCCTGATAATCCGTTACATTAAACTCATGTAGCATTTTACTTATTCGCTTTTGTATAGCACTTGTACTTAAAAATACAAAGCTCTCTAACTGCGTAATTTTATATCCATGAGATAAATACATTAAAATCTCTCTGTTCTTAGGGTCTAGAAGTGTATTTTTAGCGATTACCTTTTTGATAGACTCCTTGGCAATAGGGCTGTAAAAAAGTTCCGGTCCTTTATCATTAAGAATCAAATCCTGTAAAGTCTTGGCTGAAAAATCAGATTTTACAATCAAGGCATCTATTGTTTTATTTCGGTAAATGCTATAAAGAATAAGTGCTTCCTCATGGGCTGTAATTAGAATAATATTACACTTAGGAAAGCGCTCTTTAATCAAGGTTGTACAGTCTAAACCTGAGGATATATTTTGCTCCTTATATATAGGCATATCATAATCTATAATAGCTACATCAAGCTGTTCTAAGCCAAGAATCTGTTTATAGAGTTCCTCACAGTTTTGGGCTTTTATATACGTATTAGATTCATTATTTAAAATAGAAATATACCCCTCTAAAGTCATAAAATGATCGTCGGCTAGTAATATGGTCATATAGGCGTTTTATAAAAATTACAAAGCAATTTAGGAATAAAAAAGAACTACACAATCTTAAATTTATAAAAATTACAACAAAATAAAACTATACTTCCTTTTCACTATAGGGAATTTCTAAACTAATCGTTGTCATCTGATTAAGGGTAGAGATAGTCATTTTTCCTTGTAGAGATTGTAGTCGATGCCTTATATTTTTAAAACCCAATCCTTTATTTATTTTCTTGGTATCAATACCAATACCATTATCATGAATTTTAACTACAATATGCTGTTCACTTAAAAGAATAATAACTAAACACTTACTCGCATGAGCATGTTTATTTACATTTTGAAGCAATACTTGTACAATAAGGTATAACTGTGCTTTTTGATACCAGGTGTAAAAATCCCAATTAATAAGTCTATCAATAGAACACTCAAAAACAGTTTGAAATGGATTTTTCTGACTTAATATTAAATTCTCAAGTACTAAGCTAAAGTCTTGCTCTTGATTAAACAAGGTCTTATGCATATTGTGAGATAAGGCTCTGGTCTGCGCTTCGATTTGTGTTAATTGATCGATTAACTTTTCTTTCTCTTTAGTTTGATCAGTTGACAATTGTCCGAGATTGATACGCACCGTAAACACTCTATTAATAATAGAGTCATGTAGGTCTTTGGCTATTTGTTTTCTTTGTTTATTTTTTGCCTTATAGGTTATGCTTTGTTGTTGTAAAAGCAAAGCTTGAATCTGGTGTATAGCCTGTTGATCTTTTTGCTGATATAAGAGTTTTTTGTTTTTCATTTGCAAACTAAGCACAATAAAAAACACAATAGACAGTAAGACGACAAGCAAAATGACTCCTCCTAAATATGTATTTCTTTGCTTTAAAAGATCATTTCTCTTTTCTATTTCTCCTGTTTCATATTCAATACGGGCAAATTTATTTCTAGTCTGACGCTCTAGAGTTCTTATGCTATCTTGGGTTCTGAGATAAATAGTGGTATAAAACTCTTTGTCATTTACATCGTATTCGGATAAAAACTTTAGACTTTCGATTAACTCATAAAGATTCCTATCCTCTGCCGCCATAGCATAAGCGTCTTTCATGAGAATTAAAGCCGCTATGGTATCTTTTTTTAGAAGACTTAGCTCTGCTATTCTTATTTTACTAGCGACAATGCCTTGTTTATGATTAATCTGGGTACGAATCTCCAAAGCAGATTCTAGTGTAGATTGGATCACCTTAGTATCCTCACAAAGGAGCATCTGATTATATCCATAGTTATTTAAAACCATCGCTTTTAATCGTGGAAAACTATCAACATACTGGTTTCTAAGCGCAATCTGAAAGTAATTTTTGGCTTCTTGTAAATTACCTACTTCTTGATAATAGCCTCCTAGATTATTATAATACGATAGCCAGGAGCGTTGTAAATTATATCTATCATATCCTTCTTCTTCTAACCTATTTAGCAATTCTGGTATTTTTACATAATACTCTAGAGCTACTCTGTACTCTTTCAGTTCTTTTAGTACCGAAGCCATTTGGAAGTTGGCTTCATAGATAAGTCTTGTGTTTTTTTGTTTGGATAACACTTGTAGAACTTGGGCTATCGTGGTCTCGCTCTCTGTATAAATCCCTGTATCGTGTAAAACACCTGCTTTATAAGAAAGCATTTTAGCCCAGTTGATACTATCTTGTTGTAAAGCATAAAGTTTCTCCGCTTTGAGATAATAAAAGTAAGCGCTATCTAAAATTTGTTTCCTATCGTAATAATCTCCTAAATACCAATAGGTCTTGGCTATATGTGCTGTATCTCCTTGTTGTTTTGAGTAAGTATACAGTTTTTCTAGATTTTTCTTAACCTTTCTATCCCGCTTTATCCATTCGTAACGGTTAGCTAATCTTAAGAGTGCTTCTCTAGTCAAAGAGTCATTAGGTCTTTTTATGATCAAAGTAGCAATACTGTCTAGATAAACTTCTTTATCAATAGCCTCAGCATAACCTTCAAAATAGTTTGTCTCTTTCGTTTTTTTCTCTACTACCCCATTACAAGATAGACAACAAAATAAAAACAATAATAAACTAAAACGCATAACGATTCTTTTATAACCAAAATAATAAAGCGATCCAAGATGAATCGCTTTACTATACTGCAAAATCTATAACCTTAAAAAAGGTAAACACTTATTACTTTCCTTTTCCTTTTCCGTTTCCTTCTCTCTTTGTTTTATCCTTATCTAAATCAAAATCCCCACGATCATTCATCTCTTCAGTAGAGAAGCTTTTCGTTTCAACTTCCGTTTCATCTTTTATTGTAAGTACTCCTTGCGCCTTTGCTTGTTTCTCTCTTTGCTTTACTTCTATATCTTGTTGTAAATTATCATCGTTAGAGCAAGATACCACCATGGTTGAAAGAGTTACTAACCCCATCATAAAATAGATTTTTTTCATACTGTATAGATTTAATAACTAACTATAATAACTACTCCATAGTTAGTTATGGTTATTAATAAACAATAATTTAAGATGTAAAAACATATTCACTCTAAGTAGAATTTAATTTCTGCTGTAAAACGCTTTTATATTATTCTATTTCTATAATACGTTCTTCGATAGTCTATCGTCACTTTTATCAAAGAAGGACTGCTTTACTTATAATAATTACAACAAAGAGTTTTCTAAATCACTTAGTATAAGTTTTATATCATAAAATAGATACATCTAAATTTCATTTATAAACTTAAAGCAATAATTACACTTACTGTTGTAGTTTAAACTCATAAAATGTTAAATTTTTATCTCATTGATGTGGTAGACGCAATGTATTGTGTAGCCATATGTGATTGTCCTTCTGTTGTATAAATGCATTATGTATTGCACAGAATGAAACCTAAAATCCTTGATATACTTACCAAAGTCAAGAACAATAGAATAAAAAAACGACAATACAGCCTAACCATATTGTCGTTGTATTTTATATCAAGAGCCTATTAAAAAAGAACTATTTCTTAATTAAAAAGCCTTTGGGATCGGTATTCCAGTAACTACGTTGACTTCTTTTCTACATTTGATGGCTACGCCTTTATACATTAAGGTAAACTCGGCGTATGGTTTATAGACTTTGTTTAACTTAATAGTATAAATCTGTTGTAGTGTATAGGTTTTAGAATCTCTAAAGATCACTCGATTATATCCGTCATAGAGAATAAAGTCTTGTATAGAAATACCATCTCTCCTAGAACTAAACAGCTGATACTGTAATTCGCCTGTATGGGTTCCGTCATTTTTAATCTCGTCAAAGATTTGTGAGCTGACCAAAACATCATTTATAAAACTGATCACTTCTACTCTCATTATGATCGATACATGAGGATTTTGTTTACTTCGAAGGGTTACATTTGTCACGCCTAGTTGACCAAAGAATGTTTTGATATATCCGTTAATATCAATTTTGATAATTGGATTATCCATAGTCACTTCGAAGTCCTCAAAAGTTTCACCTAAAGGCAGTAGAACTAGATAAAATTGTTCTTCTTGTTCTTCGACAATTTTTATATTGGTGCCATAAGGTGTTTTAATTTCAAGAATCCCTTTAGAGACCACTCTTACCTCTATTGATTTCCTTTTGCCATTAGGCAATATAACGGTTAGTGTACTACTATCCAATCTATCAGAGTAGAGTGTTTCGTTATCAAATAAACTAATGCCTCCTGGTGAAATCTCCCATTTGACTCCAGCAGTACTGGCTCCCTTTGGTAGGGTACGATAAGGGATCTTATTTTGTTGCATCCCCGTAATTTCAATAATATCTTCATCAAAAATAATGTCTTGGAGTTCATTGTTTTCAACGATAACTGTAATAATAGCTTTAGACTTTCCAAACTCTACAGTGATTTTAACTTTACCTTGTTGATAAGTAGTAATCTGTCCTTTATTTATAGTTAAAATATTAGAGTTTTCTACAGTCCATTTTAGTTGATCTAACTCAATATTTTTAATTTCTAATAGATCGTTTAGATTGAAAGTCTTATTTGTAACTAAAGATAATTCTTTTTGTTTAAATTGTAAAATCTGTTCTTGTACACTAATTTTCATACTCGTCTGAACATTAGTATTCTTTACTTTGGCTGTAATTTGGATTTCTCCTTCTGAAAGCGCTTTACCTATGCTTCCATTTAAACGAACAACACTTGGGTTTTCACTGAGCCAGACAACTTGTTCTTTAGTTGCATTCTCAATCTTGAGTTCATTCATCAAGTCAAAACTATCGTTTATCAATACTTGTTTTTCTTTATTGATAAAAGTGATAGTCACTTTTTTTTCTCTAATGCCTTCATCTTCTGAAGAGCACCCTAATACTACTAATGAGAAAAGAGTTAGTAGTACAAATTTTGCTTTCATAATGTTTTTTATTAAAGAAGATTTTCCTTTATCCTCTATTAAATTTACGATTTATACAGCTTTATTTTCTTTAAAAACCAATAATAACTATACCTTAAAATACTAAAAATCAATATTTAACACCTTTAAAAATACCCAGCTTTTTAGAGGCAAAAAAACATTAAATACAATTTACATGTTAATTTTTGCAAAATTAACATACATTCCATACATAAAACAATAATATATGTTTTTTAAACTCTATTTTTTTATCATTACACCTTGCTTTAGCCTATATACGTAATTTATTTTATGCTCTTTTAAGAGGTTAACCCTAGATTTCACATGAGGTAAATCTAATATACAAGGTCAAGTTCACACCTCTTTCTGTAACTCTACAAGTATACCCTAATCTAAATTAAAGCCTAGAATATTTTATTGATTTTCGTTTATATGTCTATCGTGTAATCTTGATTTAAAAAATCATTAACTTTATCCCTTTATTATTTTAAGATGAAAGGAATTATTCTCGCTGGGGGATCTGGAACTCGATTACACCCACTAACATTAGCTGTAAGTAAACAACTCATGCCTGTCTATGACAAGCCAATGATTTACTACCCTTTATCCACGTTAATGCTAGCGGGAATCAATGAAATTCTGATTATTTCTACCCCTACTGACCTTCCTAACTTTAAAAAGCTATTAGGAGATGGAAGTCAAATAGGCTGTTCTTTTACCTATGCTATACAAGAGGAACCTAATGGATTAGCACAGGCTTTTATAATCGGAGAGAAATTTATCGGTAAAGATCCTGTAGCGCTTATCTTAGGAGATAATATCTTCTATGGTAGTGGCATGTCCAAACTATTACAAGCTTGTGTAAAAAGTGCAGAACCAACGATATTCGCTTATTCTGTCACAGACCCTCAACGCTATGGTGTAGTAGAATTCGATCAAGATAAAAATGTACTATCCATAGAGGAGAAACCACTAGAGCCTAAATCTAATTTTGTGGTTCCTGGTTTGTACTTTTATGACAATGATGTGGTGAATATCGCCAAGACTATTCAGCCTTCTAAAAGAGGAGAATACGAGATAACAGACATCAATAAAGAATATTTGAGACAAGGTAAGCTGAAAGTAGGCATATTAGACAGAGGAACGGCTTGGTTAGACACAGGTACGTTTGCTTCTCTGATGAAAGCTGGTCAATTCGTTCAAGTCATCGAAGAGCGCCAAGGGCTAAAAATAGGAGCCATTGAAGAAGTTGCTTATCGAATGGGATATATCACAAAAGAACAACTACATCATATCGCTCAACCCCTATGTAAAAGTGGGTATGGAGAATATCTAATGGCAATAGAGTAATAATGTATTAAACCCAAAATCTGCGTTAGCCACATACTACAAAGTAATTCTACTTCATATCTCTTTCATTAGTTCTGTAACCATACTAAAGTATGCTTGTATCGCTAATTCAGACCTATTTTGTATAATTACTTTTCGCTTATATGTCTATCGCTTGTTTTGGGTTGAAAAGGCCTTGTACCATCTCAGAGTACAAGGCCTTTTCTATTTACTTTATATACTGTTTTTGATAATATTCTTGGTAAGCTCCACTTGTTACATTCATTAACCAGTCTTGATTATTCATATACCAGTCAATGGTCTTCGCTAATCCTTCTTCAAAAGTCACTGATGGGCTCCACCCTAACTCTCTATTAATCTTAGTTGCATCTATAGCATATCTTAAATCATGTCCTGGTCTATCTTTTACAAAAGTGATTAACTGTTCACTCTCTGCTACTTGGCGCCCCAAGACTGTATCCATCTGTTGACACAATTCTTTGACTAAATCAATATTTTGCCATTCATTAAAACCTCCGATATTATAAGTCTCTGCATTACCTCCTTTGTGAAATACATCATCAATCGCTCTGGCGTGATCTAAGACATAGAGCCAATCACGAGTATACTTCCCATTTCCATAAATAGGCAAGGGTTTCTTATGGATGATATTGTAAATACACAATGGAATTAACTTCTCTGGGAAGTGATTTGGCCCATAATTATTAGAACAATTGCTCACTACATAAGGCATTCCATAAGTCTCACCATAAGCTCTTACAAAGTGATCTGAGCTAGCTTTAGAGGCAGAATAAGGGGAATTAGGATCATAAGCGGTCGTTTCGGTAAACAAACCTACCTCTCCTAATGTTCCATATACTTCATCTGTGCTGACATGGTAAAAACGCTTTCCTTCCCAGTTGTCTTGCCATAAGGCTTTAAATGCTTGTAGTAAATTCACTGTTCCTATTACATTTGTTTTCACAAAAGCCAACGGATTAGTAATGGAACGATCTACATGCGACTCTGCAGCTAAGTGAATCACAGCATCAAACTGCTCTTTCTTAAATAGTTCCTGAATAAATTGCTCATCTGTGATATCTCCCTTAATAAAGGTGTAATTAGGGGCAGACTGTATATCTATTAGATTCTCTAGGTTTCCTGCATAAGTCAGAGCATCTAAGTTATAGATGTGGTATGCAGGGTACTTATTTACAAAATGTCTAATGACGTGTGAACCTATAAAGCCTGCACCGCCAGTAACAACAATCTTCTTCATTCTACTTACTTTTATTATTTCTTTATTCCACAAAAATCTAAAACTACTTTTCCACTTGGAATTTCTACTGTTTTAAATTCATTATGTGCTACTAAGAATACAATAATATCTGCTTTTTCTATAGCTTCTTTGTAGTTCGTTAACTTGAACACTTTGTGGTCATGTACATTTGGTTCTACAATATACATATCAGCATCTCCTGAATCTTGCAAAATACGTTCCGTAATATAGATAGCTGGCGATTCACGCAAGTCATCTATATTCGGCTTGAAAGCCAATCCCATTACTGCAATAGCAGGTTGACGTCCCTGTTTTAATTCAAACTCTAAACGAGCTGATTTTACTTTTTCTGCACACCAAAATGACTTATAATTATTCACTTCTCTAGCATGAGCAATAATTCTAGATTCCATAGGGAATTCTGATACAATAAAGTAAGGATCCACTGCAATACAATGCCCTCCTACTCCACATCCTGGTTGCAAGATATTTACGCGTGGGTGTTTATTTGCTAATTCGATTAATTCCCAAACATTAATCCCTGCTTTATCACAAATAAGTGATAACTCATTAGCAAATGCAATTTGCACATCTCTAGAAGAGTTCTCTGTCAGTTTACACATCTCTGCTGTACGCGCATTTGTTTTGTGTAAAGTTCCCTTTACAAATTGGCTATAGAATGCTACTGCTTTTTCTGTAGAGGCTTCATTTACCCCTCCAATAACACGATCATTGTGAACTAATTCATACATCACATTTCCTGGTAATACGCGCTCTGGACAATAAGCTAAATAAATCTTACCTTCAAGCTCTGGGCGTTCTGTAAAGATGTATTCCATCATCTTCTCTGTTGTTCCTACTGGAGAGGTAGATTCAATGATATATAAATCACCTTCTTTCAATAATGGAAGTATAGCCGTAGTTGCTGCCTTTACATACGAAATATCTGGTTCATGATTTCCTTTAAATGGAGTCGGTACAACTACTAAATATGTATTAGCTACAATAGGAGTAGTTGCTGCTTTTAAATATCCAGCTTGTACAGCTTCGGCTACTGCCTTGTCTAAATCTGGTTCTACAATATGAATTTTACCTGCATTAATCGTATCTACCACATGCTGAGAAATATCCACTCCATGTACACTTATTTTATTTTGTGCAATTAATGCTGATGTTGGTAATCCTATATATCCTAATCCTATTGTTACTACTTGTGTATTCATTTATATATCTTTTTATTAGACGTAGATATTACGTCTCTACTGTATTCCTTTTATTAGACGTAAGGTATTACGTCTCTACTGTAATTTACTGATAAATTCCACTATACGTGCACATGCTTTTCCATCTCCATAAGGATTGTGTAAAGCTGACATCTTCTCATAGCGAATTATATCTGTCAATAAGCTATTTGCCTCATTTACAATTTTATCTTTATCTGTACCTACTAAGATCACTGTTCCTGCAGCTACAGCCTCAGGGCGCTCTGTCGTATCTCGCATCACTAAGACAGGTTTTCCTAAGCTTGGTGCTTCTTCTTGTACTCCTCCACTATCTGTTACAATCATATAACTCTTATTCATCAACCACACAAAAGATGGATAAGCCAATGGGTCAATTAATTTGATATTATTAATTCCTGATAAAATTTCGTAAACAGGACCTTTTACATTTGGATTTAAGTGTACAGGATAAATAATCTGTACATCAGAATGTGTTAAAGCAATTTCTTTTAGTGCTTCACAAATACGAATAAACCCATCTCCGTGGTTCTCACGTCTATGACCTGTTACTAGAATAAGCTTTTTAGCAGGATCGACAATTTGCTTTAATTGTGTGATTTCTTCATTTTGCAAGTCTTCTACACGCTCTACACTTTCTAACAAAGCATCAATAACTGTATTTCCTGTAATAAGGATATCTTTAGTAGCAATATTCTCTCTTAATAAGTTTTCTTGAGAAGCTGCGGTTGGTGCGAAGTGATAATCTGTCACACGACCAGTGATCTGTCGATTTATTTCCTCAGGAAAAGGTGCTCGTTTATTATGTGTTCTAAGGCCTGCTTCTACGTGACACACCTTGGCTCCACTGTAAAAAGCTGCAATACTTGCTGACATCGTTGTAGTAGTATCTCCATGTACATATACATAATCAGGCTTGAACTCCTCTAAAACAGGCTTTAATCCTGTGATAATATCCCCTGTTAAAGAATACAAATTTTGATTGGGTTTCATCAAATTCAAATCATACTCTGGTATAATATCAAAAAATTCTAAAACCTGGTCAAGCATCTCTCTGTGTTGCGCGGTTACACATACACGTGTATCAAATTGATCATTGTGCTTCTTAAACTCTTTTATTAAAGGAGCCATTTTGATAGCTTCTGGTCTTGTACCAAATACAATCAAATTCTTTTTCATAGTTAAATAATGTGTGTTAATGTCTGTTTTTATTTTTTAAAAAAACAGTTAATATCATCAATTTAATAGTCTCTTCTTATATTACATTTGTAATAAAATTCATCTAAATATAAGAGATACTCTAAAGAATATAAATCCTAATATTTTATATCCTTGCATTTTTATTGCTTAATTTACGTGTTAAAGTTTATTTTCCTCTACCTATTGTATAAACTTCAAATCCTATATCTTCTAACGCTTGACGATCTAATATATTACGACCATCGAATATAAAGGCTGGCTTCTGCATCTTATCGTAGATACGTTGCCAATCATACGTCTTAAACTCATCCCACTCTGTCAATACTGCAATACCATGTGCTCCTTCTAGAGCAGTATAAGGATCTTGGTGCACTGTCAAATGTTTTTTATTCAACTCCGCCTCACGAGTCGCTAAGTAATCTAAATCAGACAACATCTGTTGTTCCATTACTTTAGGATCATATACGTGGATCTGTGCTTCTTCCTCAATTAACTCATTGGCTACATAGATAGCCGCTGATTCTCTTGTATCATTGGTATCTTTCTTAAATGCCCATCCTAAGAAAGCTATTTTTTTATCGTTAACTGTATTGAATAAAGTCGTTACAATATTTTCTGCAAAACGACGTTTCTGATGATCATTCATAATGATTACTTGCTCCCAATAGTCTGCTACTGCATCTAGTCCATAAGACTTAGCGATATACACTAAGTTCAAGATATCTTTTTGGAAACACGACCCTCCAAATCCTACAGATGCTTTTAAGAACTTGTTCCCAATACGGCTATCTGTACCAATAGCTCTAGATACTTCAGCTACATCTGCCCCTGATACTTCACATAGTTCTGAAATCGCATTGATAGAAGATACACGTTGTGCTAAGAAGGCATTGGCTGTCAGTTTAGAAAGTTCTGACGACCATACATTGGTACGCAAAATACGCTCCTCAGGCACCCATGCTTCATAAATAGATGCTAACGCTTCAATAGCTTCTCTTCCTCTCGGAGTTTCTGCTCCTCCAATCAATACACGATCAGGATTCATCAAGTCTTGAATAGCTGTACCTTCTGCTAAAAACTCAGGATTAGAGAGTATTTCAAACTCTACTGCATTGCCTGTTTGATCAAGAATTCGTTTAATTGCTTGTGCAGTTCGCACAGGAAGTGTAGATTTCTCTACTACGATTTTATCTGTCTTGGCAACTCGTGCAATCTGACGAGCACATAGCTCAATATATTTTAAATCTGCAGCCATTCCCTTTCCTTTTCCATACGTCTTGGTTGGCGTATTTACTGAAATAAAGATCATATCTGCTTCATCAATAGCTTTATCTACATTGGTATCAAAAAATAAATTGCGCCCTCTTGCCTCACCAACCACCACATCTAAACCTGGCTCATAAATAGGTAATTTACTCAAATCCTTATCATTCCACGCTTTGATACGCGCTTCATTTAAGTCTACTACTGTTATTTGAATATGTGGGTTTTTCTGTGCAATAACTGCCATAGTAGGCCCACCTACATAACCTGCTCCTATGCAACATATTTTTTGTATATTCTTCATATAATCTCCAAAAGTATAATTCTTATCTAGAGTCTATTAACTCTTATAGTCTTAACCCCTCTTATCAGGGGCTATAAACAATAGGTGTAAAGTTAATTATTTACCTACTATAAGCAATAGGTGTTTTTATTTATAAATTCTATGTGTGACATGTATTTAATGCAAGGTGTTGCCTCTACTGTTAAACGGATATACGTTGTCAGGCGTATGAAAACCGCACGGATTACAACCTTAAATCCGCACGAACAGGAACCATTCTTAATTTTTAATTCCCCGAAGGAAGGAAGTCGTTTTCTTCTTCTAATATCACTTTATAGATTAAATAGGCTTCTTGGTATTGATTTCTACGGGTTAGGAATTTAGCTTCTTCTAATAGTTTTTCTCTTTCTGCATGTACTCTTGAGCGATAAGACGTTGCTTTTTGACCAATAGTTTTATCCTGTACATAAAAACCCGCTACATTCACTGTCAATTCCTCTCTCACATAGATATATTCAAATTCGTTTAGATACGTTGTCGCTAAAGAATACTTTTTTTCTTCAAGGTAACCATTGACCTTGTCTAATAAAACATAGGGATATGATGCGTGATAAGCTGTTGCTAAATCATATGGTCTATAGACATTGTTATATTTTTCTGTTCTAAAGATAAGGTGATTGGGAAATAGGTCTTCTCTTTGGGTATATACTTTGGTCAAATAGTTCGCGAACTTTTTGGCTAATTCTTTTGGTAAATCTGACAACCTTTTTTGTAATCTACCCTTGCTATAAGGGAGTGAACAAGTTCCTAATATATCCGATTGGCAGAAGTAATCGAAGTGATACATATAGCGTTTTCCGTTATAAATAACGATATAAGTAAGGGGCATTTGACTACCAAAATAGGGTCTACAGTAAAAAACTGGAATAAAAACCGCCTGAATATCTTCGTGTTCTTCAAACCAAATTCCCTCGTCATAAAACATCAACATTTGGTTATCTGGAAGGCGTTCTCCATAGTTTATACTTACTTTATTCTCTTCGTTAATCAACTCTATAGAGATAATGGATTCGTATCCACCCTTAGCAAAGATTCCCTTGCTATCATAGTTATTACAGGTCGCTCCTACTTTTATATATAGGCTATTCTCACCATTAAGGTCACGCCAAAGCTTCACTACACTCACTTGATCTTCATCTACTTGCTGCCCCCATACTAGAGAGCTCATCAATACACAACAACAAATAAACCATCGTCTTACTAAGTCGTCATGCTGCTGTACTATTGTTAACCAAGATTTTGTTTTCATTCAAGTGATTTCTACTGATTCTTTATGTTCTTCCAAATTTACTATTCTTCCTCAATATTGCTAACGCCTTTTTGCTAAAAAGCGTATTTTCTTTCTTAAACAAACATCTTATTTGAATTGTTATCTCTCTAATTCAAAATAAATACTTCATTATTCGATTATTAATTATACCTTTGTGCCTGTATTATTAGTTAATAGATTTCTGCCTTAGTTATTCTAAAATTAAATAGTTTTAAAAAACCTCGTTTAATTTTACTTCCTTGGTCTTTACTTTATTTAACTCTTGATTCTTTTACAATTTCAATAGAAAGTAAAAGATGTTTCCCTGCTTATGCTCTTAGAGCTTTATTGCAAAAACAAAAGACCACTTACCTACGAAATATGAGTTTCTGATGCATAATAGAAAAACAAGTTCACTAGGATAAATAATACCAAAAGACTTTAAGACCTAATAGTTTTAAAGCATATAAAGATAAAAGAATAAGTACAGGCAATAATAAATGAACTTTAAAGATTTAGCATTAACACAAGAGATACAAACAGCATTAACTAAAATAGGTTATTCTACAGCTACTGAAATACAACAAAAAGCAATCCCTCCTATTCTGGAAGGAAAAGATGTAATCGGTACTGCTCAAACAGGTACAGGTAAAACTGCTGCTTTTGCTATTCCTATTTTACAAAAACTGCACTCTACTCCTAAATCGACAAAAGGTATAAGAGCCTTAATTTTAGTTCCTACAAGAGAATTAGCAATACAGGTAAAAGATAGTTTTTTAGACTATAGTACTGAGCTTCCTCTGAAAACAGTAACTTTATTCGGTGGTGTACCTCTTCCACCTCAAGTAAGAGCGTTAAAACAACATCCCGAAATTATCGTGGCTACTCCTGGTCGACTATTGGATCTAATCAATCAAAAAATAGTAAAGCTTTCTAATCTAGAGATATTAGTACTAGATGAGGCTGATCAGATGTTAGATATGGGATTCATACACGATCTTAAAAAAATTCTTAAATTTGTTCCTACTAAAAGACAATCTCTGTTCTTCTCAGCTACAATGCCTAAAGAAATAGAGCAATTCGCTAGAACAATCGTCTACAAACCTGTAAAAATAGAAGTAGCTGCTGAAGTAATCACAGCGACAACTATCGAACAGCAAGTATACTATACAGAGAAGAAAGATAAGAAAACGTTATTACACACTATCTTAAAGGAGAATACGGAGTCTACATTAGTATTTACAAGAACGAAATACGAGGCTAATAACCTAGTTAAATACCTTCAAAAGGTCAATATGGTGGCGATGGCTATCCATGGAAATAAATCTCAAAGTGCTCGTGTTAAAGCATTAGATGATTTTAAAAATAAGAAAATCAATATCCTTATCGCAACAGATATTGCTGCAAGAGGAATAGATATAAGCAAACTTCCCTTTGTGATCAACTATGATATACCAGACAAACCAGAGACTTACGTTCATCGTATCGGTCGTACTGGACGAGCTGGAGTACAAGGGGTTGCCATGTGTTTTTGCACACCTGAACAACGAAAAGAGCTGAAGGATATTCAGCGATTTACAGGTATCAAAATGCAGGTAAAACAAGAAATTTAATATTAACTTAAAAACGCAATAAATATGGCTGATTCTTTTTCGAAAAAAGAGAAAAATAAAAAGAAAGCACAGAAAAGACAAGAGAAAGCATTAAAGAGAGAGGATCGTAAAGTAAACAACAACAAGGGTAAAGATCTTGAAGATATGTTGGTTTATGTAGACTACAATGGTAATCTAACAGACGTTCCGCCAGAAGAGCAAGACATCGAAGCAGCTAAAAGGGAACTTGAAGAGCGCTTAGCGGCAGCTTCTGCTCCAGATACTGAATGCACTGGAGTAGTGACTTATTTTAGCAGTAAAGGTTTCGGGTTTATAACTGAAGATGATTCAAAAGAAAACATCTTTGTACACAGTAGTCAGTCTAATCAGCCATTACAGCAAGGTGATAAAGTTACCTTCAAAAAAGAAAGAACTCCAAGAGGCCTAAGTGCCGTTGAAGTAAATAAAATTTAAATACTTAATATTATGCAAGAAGGAACAGTAAAATTCTTCAACGAAACTAAAGGTTTCGGTTTCATTACTCCAAATGATGGAGGACAAGACATTTTCGTACACACAACTGGTTTAAACGAGAGAGTTCGTGAAAACGATGCAGTAGTTTATGAAGTTGAAAAAGGTAAAAAAGGATTAAACGCTGTTAACGTAAGAAGAGCTTAATTCTTTTTTAATAGGTACGAATATTTTAATGTTCCTACTTATTAGATAAACTAAAAAAAGGCTAAACAAAATATTTTGTTTAGCCTTTTTTATTTATCGCACGGATTGCAAATCCGCGCAAACTGGTATAGGTTGTTGGACATATACGATACACTTCTACATACTCTGGACGGATTGCAAATCCGCGCGAACTGGCATATATGCCGTATGTATGAAACTTAGTTCTCTATTCTTATTTCTCAACCTATAGATAAACACTCCTACAGATAATCCTAAGATAATAATAAGACTCGTCACTACGACCATCAATATCACATTTCGAAGCTCATCGTTCTCGGTAGCTACTCTCTCTGTTTCATAAGCAATACGAGCAAAGCGATTACGCGTAGCATAATCTAGTTCTGCAAGATCATTACTCAAGGTTATAATTTCTTTTACTCTACTATTATTATCATAATGCTGATGGGAAACTAAAAACTCTAAGGCATTCTTCTGATCTACCTTTATATTCCGGTCAACTGCTAGTTGATATACTTTCTCAGCCCAGTTAAATGCTTGAATACTATCTTTATCTTGAAGATATAAGCTCGCTATAGTCATAGCCATTTCATTCATCACATAGCTATTGGTTAAGATAGCTGCTTCATCATAAGTATTCTCTAGTTGTTTTATATAATAATCAAACTCTGTTTGACTATAGCTTTTTAAACCATCCATAAACTCCGCTTTTGCGATACCTGAATTCAATACACTCTTTAATAAAGAGGGAATCTCAGGTATAATAAAGCTCAATCCTGTAGAAGCATACTTAGTTACTTCTTTATAATCTTCTAAATAATATGATACTTCTGACAAATTATAGTATAACATACTTTTTGCCATCTTTAATCTATTTAAATCTAGTATTTTATTTTGTTTAGCATCTTTTTGCATTAATGCTAGCGCTTCTAATAAATACTTTTTAGCTCCTTCAAAATCATTCTGATTCAAAAGACAGGTCCCCATTAATTGATTAGCCTCAAAAGGTATAGGGCTAAATGGGTAGTTATTTAATACTTGTAAAACACTTGCAACTTTGCTTTCACTTTCTATATGTAGACCTTTTTCAAAAAGAACACGGGCTTGATAAAATTTAAGCTCCCCCATCTTCATAGAATCTCCTATCTCTCTATAGATATTCTCTGCCTTAATATAGTAATAGAATGTACTGTCTAGGATTCCTAAATCATGATTATAAACTCCTAAATCATTGTATATACTAGCCAATGCATATCATCAGACTTTCTTTCGGCAAACTTTATTGCCCTTTGACTAAGTTTATAAAACGACGAAGAATCACGTGTTCAGCGCAATTGATTGAGAACACTATCAATAAAAACACGATTGTCAGGTGTGTTTTTTAAACTTAAGGCTTTCTTTATACTAGGTTTTAAAGTTTCAGCTAAGCTATCCCTATAATCATCACTATACCACACTGCATATAGCTGATCATAATCAGTTCCATTCAATTTTTTAGACCGACTACAATTCACTAATAACAATGCAAGTACAACAAATAGAAAATTAATTTGGTGAAGTTTTTTCATATCAGTTTGTATCAATACATAACAAATGTAAACAATGATATTTGAATTCTAACAATAGTTCACATTTAGAAACTTAGTTTATCAATAAAAATAATGATAAACACAAGTTGATAGATTAACACGAGATGCACCACACATCATAGTAAGAGTACTTTTAAAAGAAAAACATCCTTTTACAGCAAAAATGAAGTAGGTATAAAAAAATACTCCCTAATCAGAATTGGAAGCCTGACTAGGGAGCGAGTCATCAAATAACAGATTTTGACAACAGTGCAATATTACTACCTTTTGAGTAAATATGCAATATTTTTAATACTATTTTTTACAAAAATTGACACAAAATAACTGATAATTCAATAAAAAACTCATTAACAGATACTTATATTACAATATACATAAACAAAGATGGGATATATACAAAAAAATGCTCCCTAATCAGAATTGGAAGCCTGACTAGAGAGCGAGTCATCAAATAACAGATTTTGACAACAGTGCAATATTACTACTTTTCCAGTAAATACAAGCAATTGAACGCATTTTTTTTCAAAAAAACATCACTTATATAAAACACTTATAACGAATGTTTTAAAAACAAAAAAGAGCTTTAACCCAAAGGCTAAAGCTCTTTTTTATGTGATAGGATTCCCTTTTCACTATTTATTTAGGCTTAAAAACATCAAATACATTCTTATTAGGATGTAAATCCTAACTGTATTAAACTGTCTTGTTGGACTAATTCTCCACTACTCTTATACACACTAATAGTATCTGTAGCCTTGTCTAATACTTCATAAAAATCTAGTTTACCCTCTTTATAAAAATAAAAGTACTTATCTTCTTCTCCGATACAAGTCTTGTCAGTTAAAACACCATCTTGATAAGTCAGCGAACATCTATAGCCTTTCTCAATAAAAAACTCTTCTGTAAGCACTCCTCTGTTGTCGAAGAACTGAGTGCGCTCGTTTAGTACATCTTTTATCTTCTGTATATTTCCATTTCGATAGTATACTTTATGAGCTTGATTAATATTGTCTTCTATACTCTCAACGGATTCATCCTCGTAATAACTATAAAAAATAGTATTATAATCTAATTCTAAATCAAAATGGATAACTTGTTTACTCACTAATTTACCTGACTCAAATCCTTCTACAGTAAAGATTCTATCTTCTAAAGAAAATCTAGAGGTAACTATATCTTCTTCTTTTACAGAACCTTCTACAGCTACTCCTTTTACAAAGGTTAAATCGAAAATACTTCCATTTACCTTACTTCTAAGTTTACATTCTCCATCCAGCAAGCCAAATTCTCCTACGCAGAACTCTCCATGAAAAAAACTATTATCGATAATGTATCCTCCTTTATCTAAAACCACTTGTTCAGTCTGGATTGCCTTTTCATAATAATCACAAAGTTCCTGTTGAGTATAGTTTTTACACTCTTCTGAATGAAGTCTTTGGTAGAGATCATAGTTAATTAAACGTTGAACTATAATTTCTGCCCCACAGTACACTTCATCTATATCGAAGAAGTATGACTGATCTAAAGTTATATATTTTTGTAGATTTTTATTCATATTGATAATAAAACAATAAAATTAACAAATTGTTTTATGTCGTCTTTTTTTGTTTTACTTACCTTCTTTTCTATACTCCTTATCAATTAATAGGCAAAAAGACAGAACAAGGACGACTAATATATTAACAAAACTAAAACATTTTATTCAATAAATAATGAAGTCGTCTTGACTTTTGTAAAATAAAGAAGGGTTATAGAAATTTGTGTTGCTAAACAAACAAAACCTACAACCCCGTGTACCAAGTACTCCACAAAGATAGTATAGAATTAGATATAGTACCTCACTTACCACTTCCAAAAAGAGGATTTAAATCAAAAGCTCCACTTTATGAGATAGTTAGTGCTATATTGTATAAACTAAAAACAGGTATCCAGTGGAGTTATTTAATAGTTCAAGCTTTATTTAGCACTCAAATATTAAGTCATAAAACAGTATTTGGTCATTTTCGTAATTGGTGTAAAGCTGGTGTATGGCAATCTTGTTGGACTGAATTATTAAAAAAGAATAAATCTCTTATTGATTTATCAAGTGGAGATTTAGATGGAAGCCATACCACAGCTTTAAGAGGAGGTGAACAAGTAGCTTATCAAGGTAGGAAAAAACGTAAGACGACAAACTCCTTATATTTTACAGATCGTCAAGGCTTACCTTTAGCTATGTCAGAACCGATAGCTGGAAATCACAATGATTTATTTGATATAGAAATCTATTTTGAAGATATAACCGATCAATTAACTAAAGCAGAAATACCTCTATCGGGATTGTTTATTAATGCTGATGCTGGGTTTGATTCACAGAAACTTAGAAAAATATTTAGTGATAAAGAAATAATAGCTAACATCTGTCCTAATAAACGAAATGGACAAAATAATGAAGATGATTATTTTGATGAACAACTATACAAAGAAAGATATGCGATTGAAAGAACAAATGCTTGGATAGATAGTTTTCGTTCTTTACTCAATAGATTTGACACCACACTTTCTAGTTGGATGGCGTGGAATTTTATGGCTTTTATTGTTATAG
>NZ_BCMQ01000036.1 GCF_001485415.1 Myroides odoratimimus | reverse complement strand
ATTGTGTGACACGTAAGGTGTTGTGTCTCTACTGATGTGTTGTCTTGGATATGTATTGTGTGACATGCAAAATATTGCATCTCTACTGATGTGTTATATTGGAGATGTATTTTTTGAAACACAAAATATTGTGTCTCTACTGATGTGTTGTATAGGATCTGTATTGTGTGATACGTAAGGTGCTATGTCGCTACTGATGTGTTGTATTGGGTATGTATTGTGCGACACGTAATGTAATGTGTTTCTATTAATAAATTATAAACAGTATTGTAACATTTGTTACAACACATACGGTAGATGGTTAATATTTTAGTATATTAACTGAAACAATATTGTAAAAAATGAAAACTCACTATCAAATCCTTATTATAGGAGCAGGAACTGCTGGTATAATGACAGCAGCTCAATTAAAGAAACGTAATCTCAATATAGATATTGGGATTATAGATGCATCAGAATTACATTACTATCAACCTGCATTTACACTAGTAGGGGCGGGAGCTTATGATAAGAAGAAAACTATAAAACCTACAAAGGATCTTATACCTAGTGGTGTAGATTGGATTCAAGATATGGTTATTTCTATGGATGTTGATAATAATCGCCTAAGTACTAAAGAAGGAATAACCTATACGTATGATTATTTAGTAGTCTGTCCTGGATTAGTGAATGACTTATCCTTGATAGAAGGACTAGCTGATGCTGTAGAGAAAGGTGTGGTGTGTAGTAATTATATAGACCCAGAATATACTTGGAAGCTATTACAAGAATTTAAAGGAGGAACTGCTATTTTTACTCAACCGAATACACCTATTAAATGTGGTGGAGCCCCTCAGAAGATCATGTATTTGGCATGTGATTATTTTCGCAAGAAAGGAATAGATAAGAATACTAAAATTCATTTCCCGATGCCTGGGAGTGTTATTTTTGGAGTTAAACCTATTGCAGAAACTTTAATGAAAGTAGTTGATAGATATGGTATCGACTTTAGACCTTTCCACAATCCGATTAAAATAGATGCTGATCATAAAAAGGTTTATTTTAAACGCACGAATATGCCTGATAATAAATGTGTGGTAATCTCTGACGGCAGTACTACTGTAGCTGATGGCAGTGTAGTAGAGATGTCTTTTGACTTCTTACATTTAGCACCGCCTCAAGTGGCACCACAGTTTGTAAGAGAATCTAATTTAGTAAATACTGCTGGTTGGTTAGATGTTGATTTAAACAGCTTACAACACAATAAGTATACTAATGTATTTGGACTCGGAGATGTGGCGGGTTTACCAACTGCTAAGACAGGTGCTGCAATACGTAAACAAGTTCCAGTAGTAGTAGATAATTTGTGTAAGTTATTAGATAATAAAGAAGTATCTAATAAAGAATATAAAGGTTATTCTTCTTGTCCATTAGTAACTGGGTATGGTAAGATGGTTTTAGCAGAGTTTAATTATAAGAATGAGTTTACACCTGATCCTAAGTTAAAACAGTTGTTGATTAATACAAGTGATCAGGAGCATTGGCGTTTATGGATGTTGAAGAAATATATGTTGCCCTATTTATATTGGAATAAAATGATGAAGGGGAAGCAAGTGTAGAATGGTTTATCTTTATCCTCTTAAAAAGAAGAATATGAAATTTCCAAAAGCAATAACAGATTTTATAGCAAAAGAGATAGAATGTACTCATTATTTTATGCCTCAGTTTTATCCTCAACAGGGCGATATTGAAGGTTTTCAAGATGGGTATAAGTATAATAGCGTTGAAGGAAAGGATATCACAGGAACTAAGGAAGGTGATTTTCATCCTAATTGGTATGTAATATGTGGAGGTTATGCACAAGATCCATATTGGATAGATATCACAAAAGAGGAGAAAGGCTTTCCTGTTTATTTTGCAGAGCATGGAGCAGGTAAATGGGAACCATTATTAGTAGCAGATTCTTTAGGTGAGTTTGAAGAGTGTGTGAAATATATGATTTATTTGACAGAATCTGAATTGTCTAAAGAAGAAATAGAGAGATTGTATAATGAGCGTTTTGATTTAGATAGTCCTTTTTGGGAATTGGTGTGGAGTGAGTTTTCTTTTGACGAAGAATAGTGAAGTTGGTTAACTATGATGTAATGAGTTATTGCCTTTTAAGTGTATTATTTTAGTATTGTTAAGAAGGTGTTTGATATGTTTAATTTTATGTTCTTAAATCATTTTATCTTTAATATATAATAATGGTTGTTTCTTTATTAGGAAACATTTAATTTTGTAATCTATTGATAATGAAAGATGGTTTAAAGTTTAATGTCATTTTTTTAGAAGAAGCTAAGGAGTTTTTAGACCATTTAGATTCTAAAGCTAGAGCAAAGATTATTTATAATATAAACAAAGCAAGCATTACTTCAGATATTGAATTATTTAAGAAGTTACAAGGTGATATATTTGGGAGTTTAGAACAATGTATAGCTCTTTTTATTATAGGCTATTTGCCTTTTGGGATAAGTCAGATAATAAAAATACAATGGTGATTTCAACACATGGTATTATAAAAAAAGAGGATAAAATTTCTAAAAAAGAAATAGAAAGAGCTGAACGATTGAGAGATGTCTATTTTAATAGTAAAGAGAAGTAAAATGAAAACATATAGCTTAGAAGAAATTACTGATTTATATATTGGTGAGAGAGGAACAGAGAGTAGAGAAGAGTTTGATAATGAATTAAGGCTTGACTTGTTAGGACAACAAATAAAACAAGCAAGACAAAAGCGTAATTTAACACAAGAGGAATTAGGTCTCTTAGTAGGAGTAAAAAAAGCTCAGATCTCAAAGATAGAGAATAGCACTACAGATGCTCGTCTGACTACTTTATTAAAAGTATTTAAGGCGTTGGGATTAAAGGTGAGTTTTAATGTTGAGTTAGATAGTCAAGCAACTATTTAAGAATTGGATAAGGTATATCGTAGGCTATCTTTTAGATAGCCTTTTTTGTATCTAATAAATAGTATTTTTACTTAAAAGAACATCATGAGAAGTGATAATATAAAGTGGGCAGCTTTAGTACCAGAGTTTGTAGTATCTGATTTAGCTAGTAGTTTACAGTTTTGGTGTGATTATATAGGGTTTGAAGTAATGTATGATCGCAAAGAAGAGTACTTTGCTTATTTAGGTATGGGAGATGCACAAGTAATGCTAGAACAATATAATCCTGCTGATAGAGAATGGGAGACAGGGATATTAGAAAAGCCGTATGGTAGAGGAATAAACTTTCAGATAGAAGTAAATGCCATAATACCTATTCTAAAACGACTTCAGGAAGCTAATTATACTTTATTTATTGATGCAGAAGAGCGTTGGTATAGAGCAGACGATGTAGAGTTCGGTCAGAAACAGTTCTTAGTACAAGATCCTGATGGGTATTTATTGAGATTAATAGAGAACTTAGGAGAGCGAAAATTAGCTGAATAAAGTGATTGCATTAGAAGACATAAGTCAATACTTTAGTGCTGTGATAAAACATAGAAGAGATGAAAACAAGAGAAGAGCTACAGGGTAAGTGGTATAAGAAAGGCGAGAAGTATGCTAAGGAGATTAATGAGATGGTCGCTTTCGGTACAGAACACGGCTGGGATAAATGGGATGGTGAAGAAGCAGAGGACACAAGAGGTAAACTTGCAGAAGCAGTTATTGAGTTATTAAGAGAAGCTAATGTTAATGGTACAGTAGATACTTTTAGACAAGAGTTTCCTCCTGCACATGCTCCTATTATACCCATGTTAGATGACAAAGGGAGTTATATAGGAGATATTTGTTATATAGCAGAAGATAGTGTTGCTTTTATGCAAGGGACTTCTTATGAAGAGCGACAAGCATATATAGTGAAAGGAACAGAAGTAGTTGCATTAGACAAAGAGATTAAAAGTATCGGACAGTCTATGCGCAACCTTGTTTATGCGATAGCGTATGCAGATAAGATAGTGACTCGTCAAGGATGGGAAGGAGAAATTATAGCAGAGTTTACATTAGATACTTTAGCGAATATAGGAATTACAAGACTTATTCCTTTTAATGATGGACAGAAAGTCTTGTTCATCTCTTCAGAGGGAATTTATTTATTAAATACTAAAGAAGAGAAACTGTTGTTTCCAATACTAGAAGAAGGGGAAGAAAACAATGGATTATCTATGGATCATGCTACTTTATCTCACGACAATAAGTATATTGTAGTAGGAGAGCAGTGTAGTGATCACATCGTTTTGGACAGTGAAGGGAATAAAGTAAGATCAGTAGGACCACAATCTGAGTATCCTCATTATTGTTTGTTTACTAAAGATGATAAACAACTTTTGACTAACTCTTGCCATTTTTACAATGGGATATCGATAGGGGTAGATGGAGATAAGTTAGATGGAATGGATATACCAGGATGGGATGATCATGAGGATATTACGATATTAGATGAAGGAATGCGTGTGTATGTTGGTGTAGCTTTTAATGACTACTATATCTTAGGAGATGCTTATGGATATATCAGAGCAATACATAAAGACGGAAGAGAGCTGTGGCAACATTTCTTAGGTTCTACCATAAGTGGAATGGTATTATCAGAAGATGAGAAGACATTATATGTAGGTACATATGCAGGTATATTACACAAGCTGACTTTGAATAAGCCTGTAAGAGATACACATACTATTGGTACTGCTGATATTTATGAAGACTTCCGTTTGTTACTTTGGAAGAATGAGAATAACGTATTGGTTTGGTAATCAATTGATATAAGAATGAATAAAGCTACTTTACGATATGTTAAAGTAGCTTTTTTTTATACTAAAGGTTTTAGTTAAGTAGTTATCTATAGAACACTTAACTAAAACTTATAATTATGAAACGCTTAATTTTATACAGTATTCTACTGATTACTTCGATGTGTTTAGGACAGAATGCTAAGACTGACTTAGAAACCTATGTCCCTAAAAAAGACAATTACTCTTTTACTACGATTAAATTTAATGTACCTGCCTTTCATTGGAAAGAAAAGATAGATAGTGTTTCTTTTGAAGGTAGTTTAATCATACCTAAGACAGGCTTCGATAAAGTAGTGATTATTAAACCAGGTACAGGATATAATACACGTAATACACATAGCTATTTAGCAGAAGCCTTATTAGATCACAATATAGCTGTATTTAGATATGATGAAAGAGAGAAGGGAAATTCAGGAGGAACAGGAGGTGGAGATATGTCATATACATCTACCATGATGGGAGCGGAATTAGCTTCTGCCTTTCAGATGTTAAAGAAGAGAGAAGAGTTAAAGGATAAAAAGATTGGATTGATAGGACATAGCATGGGAGGGATTGCTATTATGGATGCTTATGCTCATTCTTTTGATCCTGATTTTTTAGTGATGTTGTCCTCACCTGTTGTTTCTGGTAAAGAGATGTTTTTATACCAACTAAGACAAGAGAAGAATGGTTTTCAAGATTACTTTGCGTATGATACTCAACAAGAAAAAGAAAAGGTGTATAATGAATTAGTTGATTTTTATATTGCCAATAAGGATGAGAAGAACTATTGGAGGTTGTATAAGAAAAAAACGAAAGAAATAGGATATACCAATAAGAGATATAACACAAGATTTGGATTCCTAATAGGACGTGCAGCAAAAGATTTAGTGGCAAAGGATAATAAGGATAAGTATAGAGAGATCGCTATACCGATGTTTTATATGATAGGGGATCAAGATGTATTAGTAGATCCTATCGAGAATGTTGAATTGCTTAAGAGTTTTCACAATAAGAATATAACAGTAGAAGTATTAGAAGGAGAGAATCATTTCTTTGCAGATGGAGAAAGCTATGAAATCCATCAAGAACCTAAACAAAAAATAGTGGACTGGATGTTAAAGCAATAGTTGATTTAATTAGCATTTCAATACCTTATCTTTACCATTATATTAAGAATTGATAGAGTAAATTAGAGCTTTATAATTTCACTCTATACCTCATGCGACATTTAAGATATATAGTAGTGGCACTATGTGTTACTACATTCTGTATTGGACAAAATCCACAAGACAAAAACACAAGTATAAATGACAGTTTAGCTTCTTTATATCAATCTAAAGAAGAAGTAAACCCAGGTAATAAACTTACTCTACAGCAGTATGTAGAAGATCTTTATATTAATACCTGTAAGTTGTATCACAAGGGAGCTATTCCTACTATAGAACCTGGGAACTTTAGTGTGATGGTAATAGATAAAAAAGGAGATGGAAATACGATGATGAAGTCAAAAGACTTAGCCTTGTTAAAAGTAGAAGATGTAAAAGAAATACGCTTCGAAAAGTCAAAACAGACAGATGTCATGTATGGCTATAAAAAAGGTGATTTTGGGATGATCGTCATTACGAAATAGATATAAAAAGAGGCTGTAATGGAATTACAGCCTCTTTTTGTTTAACTTAATTATGGTTTATACTGAGGGTTTTCTTTGTAGAAGTTGTTCCAAAAGCCATCATTGTAAGATACCCTATCTAGTAAAGTTTTGCTTTTGTTTTTAAATTCATACTCTATGAATTCGACGTCATTTGTTTTTAAATCAAATAAATGTGAGTCAGTAGAGTTGGTGAAATTATGTTTTTCTCCATTATGATAAGTTTCATCACTAAAGGATCTATAGAAGAAGTTAGTAGCATAGTATTTACCATTATTGAGGAGATCTTTGAATACGCTGATATTTTCTTCCTTAGCAGTCCTTAATGCAATACGCTCTATATTAGAATTGTGTTTATACTTACTTTTTAAATAGTCAGCATCTAATGATGATTCCCATGTTTCAACCACTTTTACTATGGCATAGTTATCTTGATTAATATAAATTCTACCTGAGTATTTAGAGGGATCAGCTTTATTAGTGTAATTCCAACCCTCTCTCTCTGTTTCGAATGCGATAACATATAAGTTACTATCATTAGGATCTTTTGATTCTATAAACGAGAGTTTAAACTTCTTGTATTTTCTTTTGTGTAATATATTAGAGTATTGAATTGGATTCTCTCTGCCTCTAAAAATATGGTCTGTATTTTTTATGTTCTTAATACCTCTATTGTTCCATTTTACTTGTTGTACCTCAAAAGTTGTTCTGTTCAAGCCTAAATAGGTTTCCTGGTAATCTTTAGTTATCATTTCAAGGTCAAATATTTTAGTATCGTTCTTATAGATTAATTCATGACTAAATCTAGTGAAGTTAAATGGTTCAGTAGGGTGGTTCTCAGCTTTCTTTTTGATAGCAAGGCGGAGTACTTCTTTTGGAGTAAATTGTTTGGTGATAACTAATTCATCTAGTAAGTCAAAGTTGGCTTCTAATGAGATAACAGAAGCTAATTCATTTAAGGATACAGTATAGTTATCATATCCTAGAGCTTGTATCTCTAGTGTAGAGTTACCTTTTGTCTTAGGGTCAAAAGGAAGTTCATAATACCCATTGTCATCCGTTACTCTATAGATATCTTGTTCTACTAAGATAATAGTTGCAAAGGCGATAGGCTGTTGAGTATCTTTATCTAATAGTTGCCCTTTAAAAGAACCTTGTTCTTGTTTGATTTCTTTAGAAGGTACAGTTACCTTGTTTTGGGTATCTTGTTTCTTTATCTTTTTTCGTTCTGCTTGTGAAGCAGTATTTAGAAATATATAACCATCGTGAAATAAGTCTAATCTCTCCTTAGTATACTCTACGAAGTGAAGTAGCCTTGTATCCATAGGTAGATGCATTGCTTCCTGATTAGAAGAAATATACAGATAAGGAGTGTTTAACTTTTGTAACTGATCTTCAAAAGAACCTTCTTGAATAGGAGTAGCATGTAAGGTACGTGTCCCTGTATCGAACAGGGAATCATTGGCATGTAATGTACCTAGACTAAATACTTTCTCTTTATAATAATCTTTTATTTGTCGTCCCATAGAGATGAAGGCTCTTGCCTGTACATTTCCACTATTCGGGTTGCTGTACATAACATGGATATTATCAGCCCATACCATGATTTTTTCTTGAGGATGCCTTTTAATATACTGTATTAAGTTATCCGCCATCTGTTTATCGCGATAGTTGTCATCTTTAGAGGCAAGGTCACTTGTCATAATAGGTTCTTTCGTATCATTGACTGATTGTGCAGTGCTTAGAAGACCTTTAGTGATTTGTACCCAAGTAAGATTAGTGTCTGTTTGAGGTAACTTCTCTATAGCAGTAATTATTCTTTTAAGCTCTTTTTCAAAAGCAGTAAACTTGATATCTTGATTATCGTATTTATAAGTAACTAGCAATGCCTCTAATGCGATACCGAAGTCATCCGAGTCAAGTTTTAAACTTATTTTTTGTTGCTCTAGGTAAGTAAAGAAGTCTTCTATGAAGATATCCTCATTTAGGATTTGCGAGTCATATCCTATCACTTTAAGGTTGTTATCTTCTATATACTTAACTAATCTTTGAAACTCTTGACTATTACTCCATGTACTAAAAATAGCTTGATTAAACGCATCAGGATTAAACCCCTGTTGATTCATCTTCCATATATCATATACAGGAGACTCCATAGCGAAAGTAGTAAAGCCCATTTCTTGGTGTAGGTATTCAACTACTCTTGTCTTCATCTCAAAGATATTATCATACATATGTGTTTGTTCTCCTAGCATGACGATTTGCTTGTCTTTGAGCTCTTCTTTAAGGAAAGACAGGTCTGTTAGTTCCTTAGTATCTGGAGGAAGTAGTGGCTGTATTATTAACTCTTGTGCTTTAGTCATGGTGATTACTAAAGCCATTAGTAAGGTGAATAAAAATCTCATATTATAGTATTTATTTCTAGTTGGTTATAGATATAACCTTAAATATAAGGTTCATATTGTTTAATCAGAAGGTGTTATTTGATTGTTTAACATATTTGTCATAAGGTGTCATGTATTTTGAAATTAAAATAACTACAGTCAGTATATCTAAATAAAACTTTATTTTATCACAAATATGTCTACCTATTACTTATATAATCAGAGTAATTTTTTTACTAGTTTTTGTTTAATTTTGACGCTTCAAGATAAATTGAATAATTGTGATAAAAGAGGCATTTTCTTATAAAGGGACTATCAACAGAAAGGCATATATCGTAAGTCTAGTAACTTACTTTGTGCTGTTGTTTTTAAGCTTCTCAGTATTTGCGAGATTAAGTGGCGCTTTTTTTGGAATACTATTTCTAATAGTTTTTATAGGGTTACATATCTATCTTTTTGGTAAAGGGACTAGACGCTGTCACGATTTAGGTAAGAAAGGGTGGGAGCAGTTTAGCTTTAGAACTTGGTTAGGAATGCTATCCAGAGAGATAAAAGTGAGTAAGTCTGTATCAGAGCCAATAGAAGGTTAAAAAGGATGTAGTGGGTATTATACCATTACATCCTTTTTAGTTCCTTCATATAAAAGAAGTGTTCTTAGAACACACTGTTGTTTAGAAGAACTAATTCTTCTTCAGTAGGTTGATTTTTAGGATCTATAAATGCATTAAAAGCAGGAGTGTCATCACAGTAGATGATGTCAAAAGAGAATCTCTCATCCCCATACAGCCCTCTGTGGATACTATTCGCAGAGAAGATAAATAGATCACCTCTATTTAGATTAAACACTTGCCCTCGTTCCAGAGCATCACTTGGATGACGACCATGCTGAGATAGTCGAGTGTCTTCTTCTATAGGCATATCCCATAACCGATGAGTAGCAGGGATGATTTCTATTCCATTTTCTTTCTTCAGTGGGATTCTAAAGTGAACTACATTTTCTGTCTTAATCTTTCCTTGTTGTTCTTCTATCGAAAGCCCTGTATACTGAATATCCCTATGCCAATAGTTCTTTTGTTCCTTGTGATAAGGATCAAAGAATAATTGAGTATTTAAGAATTTAGCTTTATCAGGAAAGATAGATTCGACAATATCTATAAGTTTAGCCTGAGCAATGAATTGGAATAATGTTGGCCTTTCTTGTTTAGTAATAAAAGGACTACTCGTAAGGCTATGACTGTTGATTAAGCCGTTCTTATACTCTTGTTCATTTTCTATTAACCATTGCTTGTGAAAGTTGTTAAGTATCAATTCTATAGGTGTTAATTCTTCTTCCATAAAGAAACTAGGTAGGTATAGATAACTATTTTGTTCAAAGTCTAGAGGCATAACACAGCTATTAGAGATTTTATAATACGAAGATAAACTACTGAAGTGAAATAGTGTAATGCTAATTTAAATTGTCCTATTTATTCCCCTATTTTCACAATAGATTCTCAATATTATAACTAGAATTAATGAACAAGATATTTTTATTGGTGTATATTTGTTGATGTCTCATTAGAGGCGGTATGGCAAAAAAAATAAATTATCAATGGAAATTTATAACAAAAGACAGTTATTATTTAATACTAAATACAATGCTATAAGAAGTAAATATAAAATAGTAGGAGCAATACGCTTGATCGTTTTCTTCGCTATTATTTATTTCTTCTATCTAGCTTTGGCTAACGCGGATACCTTTTACTTATATTTTACAGGAGGGCTTATTGTTGCTTTCTTAGTATTGCTGCGTGTACACGTAGAGTACTCGTGGAAAATGCGCTATGTACAGGCTCTTAAAGAGATTAATACAGATGAGCTTGCCTTCTTAGAAGAGGATAACAGACCTTTTGATGCAGGAGAAGAGTTTAAGACTACAGAACACCCTTATGCTTTTGACTTAGATATTTTTGGGCATAAATCCCTATATCAATACCTAAATAGGACAGCAACGTTTATAGGCAAACAAAAGCTTGCAGATTTATTAAAAGGCAAATTGACTTCAGAGGCTATTTTAGATAATCAAGAAGCGATTAAAGAACTCTCTCAGAAGGTAGAATGGAGACATGAGATTAATGCTTATAGTAAATTGTCTAATTTAGATGAGAAAGCGTATGCAAGATTAAAGAAATGGAGTGACACAGCTGTAGTACCTATTAGTAAGTTAGGCCGTGCATTAAGCTATGTGTTACCTGTGCTATTAGGGATTTCGATTGTTTTATACTTTCTGTTAGATCTTGACTTTATGGGATATGTGATCTCTACCTTATTCTCTTTTAACTTAATACTGACTTTATCACAGATAAAGAATATTCAGGCAGAGCTAGGAGGAGCAGATAAGGTACATGAGACTATAGAGAGCTGTAGTTCTATCATTAAACGTATAGAAAGAGAGACTTTCACTACGGATAAAATGAAATCCTACATCAGTGAATTAAATAAAGATTCTTTTCAAGCGAGTAAAGAGTTAAAAGAACTATCAAAACTATTCGAACAGTTAGAGACTGTGGCTAATATCTTTGTGATGGTTGTCTTTAACGGTTTTGTGCAGTATCATGTGCATGTATTATACCGCTTTTTAGATTGGAAAAAGAGCAAAGGACATCTTGTACCTAAAGCAATAGAGATCATAGGAGAGGTAGAAGCGCTTAATTCATTAGCGAACTTCTCTTATAACAACAGACATTATACCTTCCCTACTATCAATGAAGAGGGAGAGATGAAGTTTAAAGATCTAGGACATCCACTGCTAAATGAGAAGAAGAGAGTCTGTAATGATATCAACTTTAGCAATCAACGTTTTGTGATTCTGACAGGCTCTAATATGTCTGGTAAGAGTACTTTCTTGCGTACCATAGGGGTTAACCTTGTACTAGCTAGTATAGGAGCGCCTATCTGTGCTACGAAAGCTACTTTCTTCCCATTGCCGTTATTTGTATCGATGAGATTGACAGATTCATTAGAAGATAGTGAGTCTTACTTCTATGCAGAGGTGAAAAGGCTAAAGATGATTATCGAACAGGTGAGAGAAGAACCATGCTTCGTACTACTAGATGAGATACTTAGAGGGACGAACTCTGATGATAAGCAGAGCGGAACGATAGGAGTAATCCATAAGTTGATTAGGGAGAAGACCTATGGTGTGATCGCTACCCATGATTTAGAGGTGTGTGAGACAACGAATAAATTCCCTGATATTCTAATCAATAAATGTTTTGAGGTGGAGATTAAAGAAGATGATTTACACTTTGACTATAAGATAAGAGATGGTGTATGTCAAAATAAGAATGCCACATTCATTATGAAAAAAATGCAAATTATAGATTAATTTATAACAATAGAGAATTCAAAAAAGTCACTTCGGTGGCTTTTTTTTGTGCCTTTGATTCGAGTGGTCGCATAGTTATCGCATAGTGATGGCATACTGTTCGCATAGTTTTGGCCGTTTTTAATGCGATCACTATGCGATCAAGCTGCCATTATGATACTAGCATGAGATAGAAGGTAAAAAAAAGAACCTGTTTAGATACTCTGTAGTATTCTTAAAGAAAACCACACAGAGAATCTAAACAGGTCTCAAAAAAAAGAGATACTTCTGTAGAAGAAGTATCTCTTAAAATTACATTATAAGAAAAACTAATTAGATAGTTTTAATTAACTCATTAATAAGCTCACGAGCGATAGGCTCAGCAGCTTCTACAGCTCTAAGTACATCTTCGTGATGTGCTTCTACGATACCTTCTTCATTCCCCATATCAGAGATAACAGAGATACCGAATACTTTCATATCCATGTGACGAGCTACGATTACTTCTGGTACTGTAGACATACCTACACAGTCTGCTCCTACAACGCGTACCATTTTATACTCCGCTAATGTTTCAAAAGTTGGTCCTTGTAATCCGTAGTATACTCCTTGTTTAATATCGAAGTTCTTCGCTTTAGCTATTTCTTGTGCTTTCTTAACTAAAGTTCCTGTATACGCATCATTCATGTTTACGAAACGAGGTCCGAAGCGCTCATCATTATGTCCTCTTAGAGGATGATCAGGGAATGCATTGATATGATCTGTGATGATCATAATGTCTCCTACTTTAAATGTAGGGTTAACACCTCCTGAAGCATTAGATACGATTAATGTTTCTACTCCCATATACTTCATTACTCTGATAGGGAATACTGTTTTTACCATTTCGTATCCTTCGTAGTAATGGAAACGACCTTGCATAGCCATTACTTTTTTATTACCAATCGTACCAAAGATTAAAGCACCTTTGTGTCCTTGTACAGTAGATACTGGAAAATTAGGAATTTCTGAGTAAGGAATTTCATGCTCTATTTTAATATCAGCAGTAAGGTTTCCTAATCCTGACCCCAATACAATACCTATCTCAGGTTTGAATTGTGTCTTTTCAATTAAATACTTAACCGTTTCTTGTACTTGCTCCCACATAGTTTAAAATTGTTTTATCAAACTCCTCTTGATTGTTTAAAAAGGAAGTCTGAATTGGTAAATAATATAATTTATTCGAGGGGATTAGTCCATTTAAGCGGACATAATCTTTCTCTGTTGTAATAATCTTATTCTCTTTTGCTTTGTTCAAAATTAACTCAATGTCAGTAGATGAAAAATGATGATGGTCAGGAAATGTTAAACAAATTGTTTTATCGCCCTTTAGATGGTCAAAAAAACTTTGTGGTTTAGCAATACCAGCTACCATTAAAAACTCTTCTTTTTTTAAGTCTTCTACTGAGATAGAATCAGCCTTTGAATATGCAAGTTTACTGAATTCAATATACGTAAAAAAAGACAATTGTCCCAGTTTGAGATTTAATTTTTTAATGATCTCGTTTTGTTCTGTTGAGGATAACGTAGGAGGGCATTTGGTGACGATGATGATATCTGCTCGTTTCGCTCCTCTACGACTTTCTCTAAGGTTACCTGTCGGCAACATATAATCGCTATAGTACGGTTCATCATAAGTAGTCAGTAGAATATTAAAACCACCTTTTACAGCTAGGTGCTGAAAAGCATCATCTAGAACGATGGCTTGAGTATCTGTTCTTCGTTTTAGGATATTCTCTATTCCGTTTACTCTTTTTGCATCTACCGCTACAGCGATATTATCAAACTTGTGATGATATTGGAAGGGTTCATCACCGATTTGCTCCATAGTCGTATGTTCATCTGCGAGGAAGAAGCCCTCACTTTTGCGTTTATACCCTCTACTAAGAGTCGCTATTTTGTATTTGTCTTTTAAAAGTCGTATTATGTATTCCACCATAGGCGTTTTACCAGTACCACCTGCACTTAAGTTACCTACTACTATAGTAGGTGTACTAAAAGAGGTTCTCTTCAATATATTTATTGAATAAAGGTAATTGCGCAGGGAAGTGATCCCGCCATATAAGATGGCAAAAGGAAAGAGTAATTTTCGCAGTAATTCCATAATACGAAATTACCAATTTTTTTATCTTTGAGAAAATATATAAATTACAGTTCAAAATTATTTGAGAAATGAAGTTAAGAGAAGTAATCACTGTGTTAGAAGAGATGACACCGTTATCGTATGCAGAGGGATTTGATAATGTCGGGTTATTAGTAGGGGACTATAACTTAGAAGTAAGTGGGATCCTAGTCTGTCATGATGCTTTAGAGACCGTGATAGACGAGGCGATAGAGAAGAAGTGTAATATGGTAGTATGCTTTCACCCAATCCTGTTTTCTGGATTAAAGAAGATAACAGGAAAGAGCTATGTAGAAAGAGCTGTAATTAAAGCGATCAAACACGATATCGCAATCTATGCTATACATACTGCACTAGATAATCATCAGGAAGGGGTGAATAAGATATTCTGTGATACACTAGGATTAAAGAACACAAGTATATTAATACCGAAAGAGAACTATATCCAAAAGCTAGTGACTTACGCTCCTCGTGTGAATGCAGATGAAGTGAGACAGGCTCTGTTTAATGCAGGAGCAGGAGCTATAGGTAATTATGATTTGTGCAGTTTTACCACGGAGGGCAAGGGAAGTTTCAGAGGGAATGAGAAGAGTAGTCCTGTTATAGGAGAACCACTAAAATATGAAGAAGTAGAGGAGGTCAAAGTAGAAGTAATATTTGAGAAGCATCTACAAGGTAAGGTATTAAAAGCCTTATTTGACTTAGACTTCTATGAGGAGAAAGCGTATGAAATATATACTCTAGAGAATAAACTACAAAATGTAGGAATGGGGATGATAGGTGAACTAGGGGAAGAGATGGACGAGGTAGCATTCTTACAGATGGTCAAAGCTAAAACAGGAACTGGAGGTATTAGACATAGTGCGCTATTAGGGAAGCCGATAAAGAGAGTAGCTGTGTTAGGAGGCTCTGGAAGTTTTGCGATAGGAGCTGCATTATCACAGAAAGTAGATGCCTATATCACCTCAGATTTGAAATATCATGATTATTACCAAGCTGAAAGTCAGTTGGTTTTAGCTGATATAGGGCATTTTGAAAGTGAAAGGTATACAAAAAATTATATAACTGACTTTCTTTCAAAAAAAATAACTACTTTTGCAGTTATTTTATCAACAGTAAATACGAATCCAGTTAACTACTTATAATGATGACAAAGAAAAAAGAATTAACCGTTGAAGAGAAGTTAAGAGCACTTTATGACTTGCAATTGATTGACTCAAGAATTGACGAAATCAGAAATATGAGAGGAGAATTGCCTCTTGAAGTTGAAGATCTACAAGATGAGGTTGCTGGACTGAACAAACGCTTAGAGAAATCAAATATAGACTTAAGTAATATCGAAGCGAGTATTAAGGATAAAAAAGCTGCTATTGAGGAATTCAAAGCTGCTATCGTAAGATATACTGAGCAACAAAATGAGGTTAAAAACAATAGAGAGTTTAACTCATTAGAAAAAGAGATTGAGTTCCAGAAGTTAGAGATTGAGCTTGCTGAAAAACACATCAAAGAGATGAAAGTTAGCATCGAGCACAAGAAAAACACAATTGCAGAGACAGAAACTAAGTTAGCTGCTAGAAAAGAGCACTTAGGACATAAAGAAGCTGAATTAAACAGCATTATGTCTGAGACTGAGCGTGAAGAGAAAATCTTATTAGAGAAATCAGAAGAGTTCAAACAAGATATCGAAGAACGTTTATTAGTAGCTTATAACAGAATCAGAAATGGTGTTCGTAACGGTTTAGCTGTTGTATCTATCGAGCGTGGTGCATCAGGAGGATCTTACTTTACTATTCCACCACAAACTCAAGTAGAGATTGCGGCACGTAAGAAGATTATTACAGATGAGCACAGTGGACGTATTTTAGTTGATAGTGCTTTAGCTGAAGAAGAAAGAGAAAAAATTGAAGCTATTATAGCTAAATTATAATATCAGAAAGCCTCTTGTGAAAGAGGCTTTTTTTATTTTCAGAAGTTATATATGGTTAAGTGTCTAGGTTTATTGATTAATTTATTGTCGTTATTTGCTCCTAAGAGAGCATGTGCTATTGCTTATAAGTTATTCTCTACACCTCGTAAAGGGCAACTTAAGCGAAGAGATATTCCAAACTTTTTATCTGAGGCTCATCAAGATAGATTTGTCTACGATGGACTGAGTATTCAATGCTATCGCTGGAATCAAGAGCGATCAGAGTTGCCATTAGTTATGCTGTTTCACGGCTGGGAGAGTAATGCTGGTCGTTGGGAGGAACTAGTGACTTATTTAGATGATCAGTACCAGTATGTCAGTATAGATGCGATGGGACTAGGTCTTAGTGATGGAAGTAATCTGAGTGTTATCGATTATTCTCACTTGATGGATCATTGTTTACGAGTGTTTAGACCACAGTATGTTGTAGCCCATTCACTAGGAGCGTTTGCTCTATTACACCAGATGAGTGTAGTGAAATATGACTTTGTAGAGAAGGTTGTTTTAATGGCTTGTCTAGATCGTTTTCAGCATGTAATTGATAATTATATTGGCATGTTAGGATACTGGAAGAAAGTATCTAGCGATTTGTTACGATTCTTAGAAGGGTTAATCGATATGGATATGGGAGAGTATGCTAGTCGTAACTTTATAAAATCACTGTCTAATCAGACATTGATTATTCACGATAAAGAGGATGTAGTAGTAGAATTGGCTGAGTGTACAGTTTTTCATGATTTCGCCAACCAAAAGGGAATAGAGGTTTATTATACAGAAGGATTAGGACATTCTGTTCAAGATAGAATTGTCTTCGAAAAAATTAAGAATTATTTTATGAATTAGCTTCGCTATAGCATTGTTTAATAGCAAATAAAATAGCTAATTTTGTGATATGGAAAAAATGCAAACACGTTTAAATAAATATTTGTCTGAAGTAGGTTTTTGTTCTAGAAGAGAAGCAGATAGACTTATAGATGAGGGGAGAATCACTGTCAATGGTGTAGTGCCAGAGATGGGGACAAAAGTGTCTGAAGATGATGAGATACGCGTAAATGGACAATTAATCGTTAATAAAAATGAAGAGAATGTTTATTTAGCTTTTTATAAACCTATCGGTATTGAGTGTACTACTAATACGAGTGTACGCGATAATATCGTGGATTATATTAATTATCCAAAACGCATCTTTCCAGTAGGACGATTAGATAAGGACAGTGAAGGGCTTATTCTGATGACGAATGATGGAGATATCGTGAATAAGATATTGCGTCAAAAGAACGATCATGAGAAAGAGTATATTGTTACTGTAAACAAGCCTATTACAGATCGTTTTATTCAACGTATGGGAGCTGGAGTACCTATATTAGACACAGTGACTAAGAAGTGTAGAGTAGAACAGATCAGCAAGACTGTGTTTAGAATATTCCTTACTCAAGGTTTAAACAGACAGATTAGACGTATGTGTGAGTATTTTGACTATGATGTAGTAGCATTAAAAAGGATACGTATTATCAATATTTCTCTAGATGTACCTGTGGGAACTTATAGAGACTTGACAAAAGCAGAATTAGATGAGCTTAACCGCTTAATAGAGCCTTCTGTAATGACAGAGGAAGCTAGTCTAAATAAAAATCAAGAGAGTCAACAGAGTGTTCGTCGTAGAATGACTACAGGAAGAGATTCTGGAAGAGAGGGAAGAAGAGGAGACGGAAATCGTGAGGATAGAAGACCGAGAAGAAACTTCGATAGAGAACGCAATAATAGCGTGAACAAACCAAAAGAGGTGAAGAACGAAAGATTAAGAAATAGAAGAAGAGAGAACTAGTTTAGTTCTCTTTTTTTGTTTGTACTAATCTCTAAAGCTCTTTTATTTAGAATTAATAAGATTAAATAGTGCATTTTGTGCATAAAGTCAGAATTATGGGTAATTCTGACTTTTTTTATTTATAAAAGTTATTAGTTAATAATATGTAAATTTTAGTAAAATATTAAAGGTTATTATGTTTTGTTTTTAGAATATTACGATGACGATTATTGTCTCTTTTGTGTATCTATTTATATTTAGTCTAAGTTATTATGGTTGTTTAGTTATAAGTAAATATATTTGTCTTCAATTTATAATTAATCTAAATAATATAATTACTAACACAACATTAAGTTCTTAGAACAATGAAACACTATCTATTATTAATTTTTGCAATTTTTAATATAGGTCAGTTTACTTCTTTTGCACAAGAAAAGCCAGTTGTTATTTCTGGAGTTGTACAAGATGCGAATGGCGAACCTATTGATTATGCTACAGTCAGCTTATTAGATACTCATCATAGTGAGTTAACTGATAATAAAGGACGATATACTATTAAAACAAAAAGACCTGGTAAGTACAAATTAGTTGTACAACACGTCAGTTATGAGTCTAAAGAGTACTCATTTGAGGTGAAAGCAGGAGAGAGTATAACACATAACTTCAAACTTGATACGAATAACTCTTTCTTAGACAATGTAGTACTACAAGTAAAACAGCCTATCGAGAAAGTTAGAGAATCTGCTTATAACGTAGTTGCTATAGATGCAAAGCCACTTTACAATACGTCATTAGATGTAGCTGGAGCACTTGATAGAGTATCTGGTGTGAAAGTGCGTAAAGATGGTGGGGAGGGATCTGACTATAATTTCTCAATGAATGGATTTAGTGGTAAACACATTCGATTCTTTATAGATGGTGTACCTATGGAAGGATTTGGTAGTGAGTTTAAAATAAACAACTTACCGATCACAATGGTTGACAGAATCGAAGTTTATAAAGGTGTAGTGCCTGTGGAGTTCGGATCTGATGCCTTAGGAGGAGTAGTGAATATTATCACAAACAAATCTAAAGAGACTAAAATAGATGCTTCATTTACTACTGGTTCATTCCATACATACAAGAGTCATCTGAATGTGAGTAAAGCCTTTAATAATGGTATAGTAGCTCAGTTAAATGCTTTTCAGAACTACTCAGATAATGATTATAAAGTATTAGTCCCTGTGGTAGATCTACAATCTGGGGTTTATTCTAAAGAGAAACAATGGGTAAGACGCTTTAATGATCGATTCCAAACTGCTACTGTAGTAGCTAAAGTAGGGGTGGTAGATAAGTCTTATGCTGACCGACTTATGCTTGGATTTACTTATGGAGAAGGAAAACGCGGTGTGCAGACAGGTACTATTATGGAGAAAGTATTCGGAGATAAGAAACGTCGTTCTGTAACAATTATGCCTTCATTAGAATATAGCAAGAAGAACCTATTTATAGATGGATTAGATGTAAGTATTACATCTAATTATAATGGAGGGTATAATCAAAATATAGATACCTCTTCTTATAAATATAACTGGGCAGGTGAGCGTATCAAAACCTTAAAACAAGGTGAGTCTGGTGGAGGTCCTTCTATGACTAAGTTCTATGATCATAATGGTTCAACTACTTTTAATGTAAATTATAAATTAAATGACAAGCACTCATTTAGTTTTAATGATGTAATGTACTACTTCAACAGAAAGACAAAAGATCCATTAGCTGTAAAAGAAACTCAATCAGAAAAGAACAGTGAGATAAAAAGAAGTAGTTTTAAAAATATTATGGCACTGTCTTATCGCTATAATATTCTAGATAATCTGAATGTGTCTCTATTCGGTAAACACTACAGTATCAAACATACTTATCAAAGTGAAAGCACTAAAGTAGATAAAACAGGATACGGTATCGCTGCTACATACTTGTGGAAAGATCTACAGTTCAAAGCTTCTTATGAAAATACATTTAGACTACCTACTGATAGCGAGTTGTTTGGAGATGGAGACTTAGTATGGGGAAATACAGGTCTAAAACCAGAGCAAGGTAAAAACTATAACCTGAATATCAGTTACTCAGGTGTGATTAATAAAATACATGCTGTATTCGTAGATGCAGGTTTTGTATACAGAGATACTAAAGATTATATCCGCAGTAATCCTTATGGTTCAGGATCTCGTGCAACTAGTGTGAATATCGGAGGAGTAGAGAGCTATGGTATCAATGTGGAAGCTCGTTATACGTACAATGATTTTATATATGCAGGAGGTAGTTTAACTTCTCAAAATATCAGAAGTAAACAAAAATATACTATTGGAGATTATGGAGTAGAGAACCCATACTACAATGAGAGAATTCCTAATGAGCCTTATTTCTTCGGATCAGCAGATGTGGGGATTATTATTAAAGATTTAGGAAAGAAAAACAACAATTTAAATATAGGGTATAACCTTCGCTATATAGATCATTATAGCTACGATTTTAAAGGAATCGGTGAAGATCCTATATGGATTCCGTCTCAAGCTGTGCACGATCTAAGTGCTTCATACAGTTTATTTAATAATAAAATACACTTAACCGTAGAGGCTAATAACCTATTCGATAAACTAGCTTATGATAACTATAGTTTCCAAAAACCAGGAAGAAACTTCATGTTTAAAATACGCTATACATACTAAAATTACTAATCTATAATAAATACAATTAAAATGAAAAAAAGAGTTTTTTCGACATTTGCTTTTGCTATGATATTTGGGGCATTGTCGGTGACTAGTTGTTCTTCTGATGATAATAGTACTCCTACACCTGAAGAAGGTGGAACTGATGGAGGAAATAAAGTAGAGTGGAAGTACGTAATCGGGGCAAGTGCTTCTAAAACGAACTTATTACTGACTACCAATGACCTTAAATCTGGAGAAATATCTGCTAAGGGAAATGGATTAACGGCATTAGGAACTACAGTTTATACTTATGGAGGAAATAGAGCTTATGTTTTTGAATATAGAAAAGGAGATCCTTCTGGAATGCAGAGCTGGTTATTAACACCTAATGGAAAATTGAGTAAACATACTACAGTTGACCTACCTACTCGTGAGGAGTTTATTACGAATTTCGGTAAATATATGATCGCTACAACTGGTGGTTTGAAATTAACTACAGGAGAAAAGGCTCAGGCTTTTAACTTCATAGATGGTAACAGTGGAGGAATTAAGTATACATCTTATGTAAATGTAGAAAACATTGCAGAAAAAGGAGAGTATGCTAACTTCGCAGGTCTTGAGACGATTGGTAATGATCGTTTTGTTATGGCTATCGAACCATTTAAAATCACTAAAGATGATAAAGAAGATAATACTTCTGCTTATAGAGATAGAGCATGGTTAGCTGTTTTTAAATTTGATGAAAGTGCTACGGATGTTAATAAAAAAGTAGTATTAGAAAAAGTAGTGAAGAGTGATAAGATGAGTTTTGCTGTAGCGCGTTACCGTTCTAGCCGTGTATCTACTATCGGAAAAGCGGGTGATGGAAACGTTTACTTATTCTCTCCTAATGCTACTAATGGTGATGGAGTATCATTCTCAAGTAAGCCAAGTGCTGTTATTAAATTTGACTCTAAAAAAGGAGACTTCGATAATAACTATTACTTTAACTTAGAACAGATCTCAGGAACAAAAGTATATAAAGCATTCGCTATCGGTGGGGATTATTTCTTACTTAATATGTTCGTAAGTCCTAGTAAAGCAAGTAATATGGCTGCTGCTAATAAGTTGGCTGTATTTAATGTTGTGACAGGAGACTTTAAATGGATTGAAGGGTTGCCTGCTGCTAATGATATTGCTGCTGCTGGAGCACCATTCGTGGATGGGAAAGAAGTATTTTTACCAATCACTGCAGAGTCAAAATCATTTGTTTATTCTTTAGATGCTACAGCTGCTAAGGCTACTAAAGGTCTTGAAATTAAAGATCTAGCTGATGGAAGTATTGGTACAATTGGTAAAATTAATGTAGAAAAATAATAATTTAATTATATAAAGTATTCGAAATAAATTAGGGTTGTTTATTATAAGAGGTTATACAGTTTGTATAGCCTCTTTTTTTTGTTGAAAAGGATAAGGATGTAGAATTGAAAAATATGTGGTTAACTGTAAATAGGTATTAGAGATATAAAAAATCTTTGATATTATATCTTTAAATGAGTATATGTTTATCTGAAAGTGAGTATTCTATTAATGAGGTGTATTACTTTTTAAAATACTTATATCGTGTGAATTGTGTTAAGTCCACCCCTTTGTCCACCCCCTTAAAGGTGACATTCTGTTATAGAGATTATACTTTTATCAAATAAACCTAAAGTTATAGTCTGCTTCATTATAGTATGACTATAAAATACACCACCACATATTATTTGACTTGGAAGTTACTACTGTATAGGTATAGACGATAGTTGAATAATGATAAAAGTATAGATATGAAGACCTTATTATTTTTAAGTATTATCATTAATAGAACAATGGAGTGTGCCTCTCTATTAAAGAAAAGTATGATATGGAGTATAAAAGATAAACTATCTAGTAGTTCAATAAAATCGAAAAGATTGCTAAGAAGAGTTAGAGGTTCTTCTTTAAAGGAAGAGGTGCTACTAATAAGTGATGATTCTAATAAACAAACTAATTATATGTCTATAGGCATGGAGTGTTATCTGTGTCAAAAAATAAAAGAGTTTGAGAAACAAAGAAAATACTTGGATAAATCAATATCACTAAGTAATCTTTCTGCAAGCTTAGGAGTTAATCATCGCTATGTGTCTTACTATATTAATATGTATAAAGAAAAAGACTTCGCTACGTATATTAATGAATTGAGGATTTCTTATATGGTAGATACTTTATCAACTAAACCACATTATCTGACATATAAGATAAGTTATTTAGCAGATAAGAGCGGTTTTGCTTCTCATAGCCGTTTTACGATTAATTTTAAAAAATATACAGGTGTATTGCCTTCAGAGTATATTAGTGAGTTAAAACAGAAAAAGGCCATGGAAAGATGTAATATTTAAACTAGTCTTTACTTCTTAAATTGATTGTAATTGACTGATTCAAAAGAACCATCTTCTTTTTTAATAAAAGTCTCTTTGCCACTCTGTACTTCGGCATTCTGAGCTACTATACAGTACCAATTGTTTTCTATTTTCTGAGTTACGAAAATAAATAGATTGTTTCTAAGTTGAGGAGTTTCATTTTCTTTTAATGCTGATTGATTACTTAATTGTAGTCTTGCATGTACAATAGCTATAGTGTCTGTTAAGTATCTGATCTTAGTTCTTCTGATTACTAGTTGGGATTCTTTGAAAATTACTCGTAAGCCATAATCATGAGCTTTAAAAATATCTTCTTTTTTATGCCACCATAATCCTGTGACATTGACAAAGTCTGCATCATCTACAAAAATATCAGCAAGTAAGTTAGCATCGTATTTATTCCAAGCAGTTACAAATTGTTGAACTATTTCTTCTGGATTTTGTCTAGTCATTATCATTGTTTATTATAATTACGAAGATACTCAATGATTCATGAAGAGGTGTTAATGTAGAATAAGAAAGTGAGTGTAAATAAAAAAGGAGCTATTTAATAGTGATTCTTTTTTGTCGGGATGATGACCCCTAAAAATTATTATCTTTATTGAGGTAACTTATAATCTATTATTACTATCATTGGAAAAAACAACAAGTGAATATAAAAGAAATATACAACAATATGAATATCAAAATATACTTAAGTAAATACATAGGGATTTTTTTTGTAATTATTTTATTTTTAGCATGTAATAAACCCAAAGAAAAAGATAGGTATTCCATTGATTTTACAACTTTAAATATTGAAGTCATCTTGACTTTTTAGTTTTCTGAAATTTCTTTAGTCCTATAACAATAAAAGCCATAAAATTCCACGCCATCCAACTAGAAAGTGTGGTGTCAAATCTATTGAGTAAAGAACGAAAACTATCTATCCAAGCATTTGTTCTTTCAATCGCATATCTTTCTTTGTATAGTTGTTCATCAAAATAATCATCTTCATTATTTTGTCCATTTCGTTTATTAGGACAGATGTTAGCTATTATTTCTTTATCACTAAATATTTTTCTAAGTTTCTGTGAATCAAACCCAGCATCAGCATTAATAAACAATCCCGATAGAGGTATTTCTGCTTTAGTTAATTGATCGGTTATATCTTCAAAATAGATTTCTATATCAAATAAATCATTGTGATTTCCAGCTATCGGTTCTGACATAGCTAAAGGTAAGCCTTGACGATCTGTAAAATATAAGGAGTTTGTCGTCTTACGTTTTTTCCTACCTTGATAAGCTACTTGTTCACCTCCTCTTAAAGCTGTGGTATGGCTTCCATCTAAATCTCCACTTGATAAATCAATAAGAGATTTATTCTTTTTTAATAATTCAGTCCAACAAGATTGCCATACACCAGCTTTACACCAATTAC
>NZ_BCMQ01000035.1 GCF_001485415.1 Myroides odoratimimus | reverse complement strand
AACCACTATGGACTGAAAGTCCATAGTTTGTTAAAGCAGACTAAAGTCTGCCTGGGTGGAGCTACTTACTCAAGTATAAAGTTACCTCCGTTATCATTTGATTTACGATGGTGTTCAAGATATTGATTTAGCATTTCATCAGTAATATTTCCTGTACTCCAACAACCAAAGCCTATTGCCCAAAAGTGACGTCCCCAGTATCTGTGCTTCAACTCAGGAAATTCTATTTGGAGTTTCCTTGAGGTACGACCCTTGAAGAGTTTGACAATATTGCTTATGTTTTGAGATGGTCGATATTCTATATGAAGATGAACATGGTCCTTTGATACTACACCTTTTAAAATTTGAATATCTTCTGCTTCACAAATCTGAATGATCAGACTACGACAACGTATCTGAATATCTCCTTCCAATACTGGATAACGATATTTAGTCACCCATACTATATGGGCAGTTAAACGTGATACACTATGTCCTCCGGTTCGTTGATATTCCATATATCAAAGGTAAACATTTTTAGAAGCTGAAAGCTAAATGCACTAAAGTGCATAGTTTTAACTACAGTCTGCGACCAATAAACTAAATACATATAAATCAATATATTATAAAAATTTAGTTAACAAAAAGAAGGTAAATGTATCATGTATATTTAGAATTATTTTAATATTTATTATGAAAAAATACGCTACTAGTTTATTTCTTTGTTTAACAAGCTTAGTAACTTTTGCACAACAAGGTTCTTTCGATTCTCAAGAAAGACATCCATTAGCACCAGATGGTATATGGAATGTTAGATGGGTATTACAAGACAATAGCAAACCAGGAACCCTAACTCCTACTGATAAGCATATCATGCTTAGTCGCGAATATGGATCTACTATCACTGGATTTGCTGGGTGTAATGTGTTTGAAATTCCTGTGTCGAAAACTTCTGTTAACTCAAAAGGTACACATCTAACGACTCGTTTTGATTCTAAAACGAATAAAGAATGTGCTACAGATGTTAAATATGATGAGAACAAGTTCTTAAAGCGTATTTCTAATGGTACAATTACCTTCAATGAGAAAGAAGGTTTATTATACCTAATGACTAAAGATAGAATCGAGTATGTATTCGCTGATGAGAAATTAGATAAAGTAGCTAAAGATGTACGTCGTTATGACTGGAAATTAGTAGAGCTAGATGGTGGTGAAAAAAGACCTTATAGACAATGGATAACTTTTGACTTTCACAATTACTTAGTGAAAGGAAATAACGGATGTGCTTTATTCGAAGCTCCATTTGCTATCAATACAAAAACGAGTACAGTCACTTTATTTGAACTTCAATCAGATACGACTAAATCATGTGGTAATAGTAGCAAAGACGAGTTCTTAAAATACTTTGACAACTCTACTTACCCATTCGAAATTACAGATCAGACTTTAAATATCTTACAAAACAATAAGGTGATTATGAAGTTTGACTTAGCAAAGAAAAACTCTTTATAAAACACAAGACTGTAACAGAATACAGTCATTAAAATATCTAAAACCTGTGAAATTATACTTCACAGGTTTTTTTATACAACTAACTATAAATCAATTATAACAGAATAAATATTCAATATTATCAGCTTTCTAATGAGGGTTAAATAAAAATTAAGATAAGCTTATAAAGGCTTTACAATTGATAAATTCTTTACCTTAGTGGATTAATAACAATTTAGTTTTATGAAAGCTTTAATTTTTAATGGTTCTTTAGACGAAGAAGCATTCCGTACATCGCGACGCATTGCACAGTATTATGCAGATCAGTTCATAAATTCTAATATTGAAGTTCGACAGGTTCACTTATCAGATTTTCAAATTCCTATATTTCAAGCTAAATTAATGGATAATGTCCCAGCAGACGTTATGGCCTTTGCGAATGCTTTTAGAGAAGCAGATGTGATGATTTGGCTTACTCCACTCTACCATGGTAGTCTTACTGGAGTAATGAAGAATGCTATCGATTGGTTAGAAATAACAGCCAAAGACCATCCTGCTTATTTGACAAATAAAATAGTAGGATTTACATGTTGGTCAGCTGGTAACCAAGCTATGCAAGGTATACAAGCTCTAGACAATATCGCAAAAGCACTTAGAGCATGGTCTTTGCCTTATTCTATACCGATTAGTAATTCTGACTTATATGAAGACAATGATATCTCAGAAGTCTACAAAAAGAAAATGTCAATGTTAACTGACCTTCTAATAGAGAGTCAAACGCGATAAAACAAAAAGCCTATTTGAATAATTCAAAATAGGCTTTTTTATTACTATCAAGACAACAACTATTTTTTTCTTGGTTGGTATTCGTATATCTCAGTGCTACTCAGGAAAAAGAGAGGCATTCCTACCTCTCATTCCCTATAAAACAATTTTTGAAAAACACCCTATTTGGATCTCACTAAATCCTTTTCTTAAATAACACTCACTTTTAGTACATAACACTTAAAAAACAATCCCTCTCTAACCCTAATTCAGTCTCTTCTTCACAAGCAATGTTTTTTTAAAAAAATTAAGCTTAGGAGGGAATGATCTCATTGTAAGAATCTTTCTGTCTATATAATATGATTACTATGTCAGAAAGATTCTTTGACACATACTTTAAATCGATTAGGCTAGAACTAACTTGGCTAGAGTTGATATTCTTTTTAACTATGAAAAATACTATTGCTTATAACTTTCAAAAGAACCATCTATAAAGCCTATCTAACCGATCATTTTCGCATCAATTATTTTATTGTTATGTTTTTTGTACTGAGCAAATGTAGACATGTTTTTACACTATAAAAACCCTTGTAAACACTGGCTTTTTAAGCCCATTCACCTATTGTAGATAATAGTAATAATAAGTTCACCTCCTATAAAATCCTTAAACTAACATTTGTCTCCCCTCGCCTACATCTCTTCACTTTTAACAAGTAAAATAGTTAATACACTACTCATCTTATAACTAATCTACAAAAACACTATTGACTTATTCTATAATAAACAGTCTATACATTCTACTTCTAATTTTTCTTAAATCACTAATGGTGATAAGAGCACAAATATTATTTAACAATTAATTAACTTAATATAATAACCTTTATTAGCTAAATACAACAACTAAATCATCTGATAAATAAGAATAAAGTTCATTACATTCCGTTTTTATGATAAATAAAGAGTTCTATTAATAGAAAAAGGCAGTGAGATAACTCACTGCCTTTACTATTTTTATACTCATATATTATCTTTGAAGGATAATAAACTCTGATCGTCTATTCTGTGCGTCTTCCCATTCACTACATGGTTCACATTCTACTTTTAGCTCTTGTGATCCATATCCCTGAGATTCTAACCTACTACTTTCTATACCTTGTGATACAATATAGTCAAGTGTAGCCTTCGCTCTATCATTTGACAATTTTAAGTTATAAGCTGGATTTCCTTTACTGTCAGAGTGTGAGTTAATTTTAACTCGCATACTAGGGTAGCGCTTCATCACTTTTACTAGCTTATCTAATTCTATCTTACTATTCTCTGTAATTTCGGTCTGATTAAAGGCAAATTGGATATCTCCTAATTCGATTTTGTCTTTCCCTATTACGAGTTCTTCTAGAGGCCTTAAGAATACGTCTATCTCCTGTACCCCTTCTTCAGCATTTACTGTGATATCAATGATTTCATCTAAATAATCTGGGTGAGAGACCTTAATCTTATAAGTCTCGCTACACTTCACTTCTCCTCTAGCCATCCCACTTCTATTAGATACGCCATGATCTTCTACTCTACGTCTAGTATTGATAAACTCTACTTTAGCATCAGCTACAGGAGTATTAAAGCTCTTGTTTTTAAGCATAGTTCTAAACTCTACAAAGCACAGCGGGAATGCCTTATATATATCTGTACGACCTATTCTATCAGAAGAGAATAATCCCATATTCTTATCAGGATAAAAGCTAAAAGCGAAATCGTTCTTAGCTGTGTTAATAGGCTCTCCAAGATTAGTAGGTGCATTAGATAGATTATTTAAATCTGATACATACACATCCATTCCTCCATATCCTCCCCATCGATCAGAACTAAAGTATAACTTATTGTCTGACGAAACGAAAGGATAATCATTACGAGTTCCTGAATTAATCACTGGCCCAAGGTTCTCTGGTTTTCCGAACTCATCATCTTCTAATAGGGCTACACGCCATATGTCTAATTCTCCATAACTTCCTGGCATATTAGAGGCAAAGTATAAGAATTTGCCATCAGGCGATAATGCTGGGCTCGTATACATAAAGCCTGCGCGGGTAAAGCGTAGTGGCTTTACTCTCTTCCACTTCTTTTTCTTCTTCTTAGCATAGAATAAACTCATTAGATGATCTCTATGCTTGACGTTATCATTCTTTCTAAACTTCCTATTTCTATAGGCTTCTGAAGCGAAATAGATACGTTGCCCATTAGCAGAGATCACACTAGGGCCGTCATTAAATCGTCTATTGACACGCCCTTTAATACGCGTTACGCCTTTTATAGGTTCATCTTTTCCCTTAAACTCAGCAGTATAAAGATCAAAGTTAGGCTTGCGTTGCCACTTATCTCTTACTTCAAATATCTTTCTAGGTATTTTCTTTTCGTGCTTTGTTCTATTTGACGCGAAGTACAACGTATCACCAGGATTTAACCATGCTCCAAAATCGTCATATTCTAAATGATTAAGGCCTGACTCCTGAAACATATAAGTAGGATATCTGTCAACTAAGTCCTTATGTGCATCTGGTTTGGCTAAAAAGTCTTTTGCTCTTGCATCTTGAGGTGCTCGACGAACGAATTGTTGCATCATATCTTTGGCTGCTTCATAACGCCCATTCTTCTCCATCACTTTAGCATACTTATAATAGATATCTGGCTTAAGTGTAGAGTCGTTTTGAGCAATTGCTTTACCATAATATCTTGACGCTTCAATATCTTGATTTAACCGATCATAACAATCTGCTAATTGCAAATAAATATAATCAGCTGTACGACGTCCTAATATAAGTCTTTTATATTCGTCCGCTGCCTTAGCATACTCGGTATTCTTATAATATTTGTCTGCTCGTTTTAAGCTTGGTTTCTTTTTTGCTTGTACAGTTATACTTAAACTACACAGTAAAACCATCAAAAAAATTCTCATACTATTCTGTTATATAGACCAATAGAGATAAATGTACTCTATTTTAACTATTTATTACTCAAAAATACTACTTTAATTACTTACTATACTAACGTATATTCTGTAAATTAGTTGTTCAAAATCAGATAAAAATCCCTTCAGTATGAATATTGAATTAAAAAAAGCATTCTTAGCTCTTTATGACACTTTTAAAAAAGAAGATGCTCAAAAAACAGACCGATTAGATAAATGGCGCAATATAGAACCTGAGTCTGCAGAGTTCCTTTCGCTATTAGTCAAAACAAAACAAGCTAAGAGAATACTGGAACTAGGTACTTCTAATGGGTTTTCAACAATATGGTTAGCCGAAGCTGTATCTCATCATCACGGAGAAATTATCTCTATAGATATCGAAAGGGAACGTACAAATAAGGCATTTGAAAACCTAAAACAATTTAACCTACAGTCTTATGTGGAATTGCTAACCTATGACGCAGGAGAATATCTAGCTGATACTAATCTTGATTTTGATCTTATCTTATTAGATGCAGAGAGAAGTTATTATACAGGATATTGGAAAAATCTAGAACGTCTATTAGATCAGACTGAATCTAGTCTATTGGTAGTAGATAATGTAATCTCACATGAAGCAGAAGTAGAAGAGTTTATCAATGGAATAGATGAGAATAAGTTTAAGAAAGTCATCCTCCCTATCGGAGCAGGATTGTTATTAGTTTCTAAGCAGTAAAGAAAAAGCGTGAATAATCTCATTCACGCTTTTTTACTTATACTACTAAAATTGTAGCTATTGGTGGTCTGGTATGACTAATTTATCTTGTTTATACTCTCCTAATACCTTTAAGTATCGAGTAGCCTTAGTTACTTCTTCCATCGCCTTATAATACTTGTCATAATCTTCATTGACTAAAACAACACCTGCGTGGAATGAGTACTGGAACACACTTCCTGACAGAGGCACAGACTGTATCTTACTCAAGTTTAAATCATGAGAAGCTAGTATCTCTAATACTCTATTTAGACTTCCTTTTTGGTGATCTGTATAAAAATATAGTGAAGCTTTATTAAACCCTTCTACTTTCTTAGGCTCTCTACTTAACAAGAAAAATCGTGTATAGTTATCATACACGTCATGGATATTCTCTGCTAAGATCTCTAGATCATACATCTCTGCGGCTAATGTAGATCCGATAGATGCAACACCTTTATACTGTTTCTCTTGAATATTTCTAGCGCATGTAGCCGTATCATCCATCGCTAGACGCTTCCAATCAGTATATTGATCTAAGAAGTTCTCGCATTGTAATAAGGCCATAGGGTGTGTACGCACCTCTGTAATATCCGCTAATGTCTGTCCTTTTAAGGCTAGTAAATTATGTCTAATAGGAAGAGCAATCTCTCCCCAAATATACAAGTCATTCTTAGTTAACAACGAGTAATTAGGTAATATAGATCCTGCAATAGAGTTCTCTATCGCCATCATGCCATAATCTACTTCTTTATTGACTAACTGTTTTACTAACGAATTAAAAGTAGGACTATCCACTATCTCTACTTCTTCTGAACCAAAGAACTTCCCAACTGCTTCATGGTGGAAAGATCCTTTGATTCCTTGAATGACTACTGATTTCATAAAATATGTTTTTGGGCTTTAATAATTGCAATATTGGCAAACTATCAAAGTTAGTAGTTTATACTTATAATAAGCAGTTTTTATACTCCATATTTTAAGTTTTTATTACTTTTAGCCTATTAATCCCTATTGGATTTAAATTAATCACACCAATTACACTTTTATAACAGCTAATTACTAAATTAATGAGTATAACAATCAGACCTTATCAGAAAGAAGACAAGCAAATCTTACTCGATATCCTTCAGCTCAATGTCCCTACTTATTTTGCGCAAGAAGAAGTAGATGACCTAGCGCTATACCTAGATCAGTATCTAGACCTCTACTATGTAGCCTTAGACAATGACAAGATTATAGGTGCTGCAGGTATTAACAGAAACTTCGAGAAGGAATTTGCTTCATTGAGTTGGGGATTCTTACATCCTGATTATCATCGAAAAGGTGCAGGTTCTCTACTCTTAAAACACAGATTAAACCTCCTAAAGCCTGATCATAGAATCAAAACAATACAAGTGCGTACCTCTCAGGTGGTGTACCGTTTTTTTGAAAAACACAATTTTGAAGTGATAGAAACTCAAGAAGATTATTGGGCAAAAGGTTTAGACCTCTATGTGATGCGTTTAAAATACTAAAGAAAACAAATTAAGCGTTAAAACAAGTAGGGAATTAAAAACAGTTTTGTAATTTCACCTCAATAAAACTCACATCATTATGAAAAAGTTATTCGTTATGGCGGCTATCTTAGCCATTACACCCATTTTTGCAAACACACACCATACTAATATTAATACCAATAAAAGCATTATGACACAAACCCCAAAAGACAAAAAAACAATTTACCAATTTAAGGTTACTGACCTTTATGGAGAAGAGTTTGACTTTGCTTCCTTAAAAGGAAAGAAAATCATGATTGTGAACACTGCTTCTGAATGCGGTCTTACACCTCAGTATAAACAACTTCAGAATATGTATAACGAATTCGGAGGAGACAACTTTGTAATCGTTGGTTTCCCTGCGAACAACTTTGGATCTCAAGAACCAGGTAGCAATGAAGAAATCGCTACTTTCTGTGAGCAGAATTATGGTGTATCATTCCCAATGATGAATAAGATATCTGTAAAAGGAGATGATATTGCACCGATATATGAGTTCTTAACTAAAAAGTCTAAGAATGGATTAGAAGACAGTGAAGTACAGTGGAATTTCCAAAAGTACTTAATAGACGAAACTGGTCATTTAGTGAAAGTAATCAACCCTAGAACACTACCAGATGACCCAGAAATCAAAGCTTGGGTTAAGGCAAAATAAGTCACTTTACATATTTAACCTTAAATCCTCAGCTACCATTTACTGTGAATTAATTCTACTTTACATAGCTTCAATTAGCGATTAAATGTTTTCTGCGGATTTGAGGTTTAATACAATGGGTTTGTTCGTATCTTTGGGTTTTACTTTTAAATTATGAACTATCCACAAATAGAACTAGCGCAAAGTATTATTGAAATTTGTAAAGCAAAGAATATTCAACATATAATCATATCACCAGGATCACGCAATGCCCCATTAACAATAGGCTTTGCTAGTGATCCTTTTTTTACGTGTTACAGTCTCGCAGATGAGCGCTGTGCAGCCTTCTTCGGTATGGGAATTGCCCAACAGACAGCGTTCCCTATTGCCTTAGTCTGTACGTCTGGATCAGCTCTTCTTAACTATTATCCAGCTGTAGCAGAAGCCTTCTATAGTCAGATACCGATGGTTATTATCTCTGCAGATAGACCTACCTCTAAGATTGATATAGGAGATGGTCAGACCATCAGACAGCGCAATGTATATGAGAACCATATCGTGTACAATGCTAATCTAACAGAAGAGGCGAGTAATGAAAATGATATTCTAATTAACAATGCTATTAATACAGCGATAGCCCAAAAAGGCCCTGTGCATATCAATGCTCCTTTTGAAGAGCCGCTATACAATACTGTAGAGGAACTTACAGTTACTCCTACTATCATCAACCTAGAGACGCTACCTCTTCAATTCAAAGAGTTTGATCAATATATAGATAGTTATAAAGAGGCAACTAAGAAGTTGATCCTTGTAGGTGTTAATACACCTGATGCACTAAGTCAGGAGATGATAGACTGGTTAGCAAATGATCCTTCTGTTATTATCATGACAGAGACTACCTCTAACCTGCACCACCCTCACTGCGTAGAACATATCGATCGCATCATTACCACATTCTCTGAAGAAGATTTCTTAACCTTTCAACCTGATCTTTTGATTACTTTTGGAGGAATGGTGATCAGTAAGAGAATCAAAGCATTCTTGCGTAAGTATAAACCTGCTCAGCATTGGCATATTGATACCCTAAGACATTATGATACTTATAATGCGCTTAACAAAGCAGTATTAGATACGCCTGAGAACTTCTTCCAAACCATTAAAGAAAACGTAGAACACTATACCACATCTAACTATTACACTTGGATGCAGAGCATTGTCACAGCTAGACTAGCTAAGCATGAGGCATATTTAAAGACAATACCATTTAGTGATCTAAGTGTATTCGAAACCTTATTTGCTAAATTGCCAAAAGGAACCCAATTGCAAATCAGTAATAGCTCAGCAATACGCTATGCTCAATTAATCAAAATAGACGCTTCTAACCCTGTTTATTGTAATAGAGGTACTAGCGGAATAGATGGAAGTACTTCTACGGCTATAGGGGCTGCTGTAGCTACCCAAAAGCCTACCTTATTAATCACAGGGGATATCGGTTTTCTTTATGATAGTAATGGACTGTGGAATAACTATATTCCTAAAGACTTTAAAATACTATTGTTAAACAATGGTGGTGGTGGTATTTTCAGAATCTTGCCAGGACATAAAGAAACACCTGTATTTAATACTTACTTTGAGACAAGCCATCATCACACAGCTGAGCACTTGGCAAAGATGTATAATTTTAAATATCAAACAGCGACTAACAAAGAAGAACTAGAACAGCAATGTCAATTGTTTTTTGAAGATAATAACGGTCCTGCTATTCTAGAAGTATTCACTCCTACTGAGGTTAATAATACTGTACTGAGCAACTATTTTCGCAATATGTAATTTTAACAGCGATTAATGCTTGCGTATTGAAATTTTATGTATCTTGTACTCAATAAAAAAGAAAATTATGAGTAAAAGAGACGAATTAATTCAAAAGTACGCTGCTGATTTAAAAGATAAGTGTGGTGTAACAGCTAATATGGATTTATTAACTGCTGTAACTATTGGATGTGGACCATCTATTTATAACCAAGATTCTTCTACCGTTGCTGGTTCTTCAGAGTCTGAGTTAGCTACAGTTAAAAACAACTTTTTAATTAAAAAGTTAGGTCTTAAAGATGGACCAGAGTTAGATAAAGGTATCCAAGCTGTTATGGACAAATACGGTCAATCAAATAGAAATAAATACAGAGCTGTAGTTTATTACTTATTGACTGTTCACTTCAAAAAAGAAAGTGTTTACAAGAAATAATATAACGTAAATATATTAATGTACTTTAAAAGGAGCAGCTCTGTGACTGTTCCTTTTTTTATGCTCATCACTAAAAAATTAGAGACTCATCTAATGACAAGTCTCTAATGGGGGTACTTCCAAAAACATTTACGCTTATACAAGTATATCAACCTTTAGGAGTAAACTTTAGAAAACACTATTATCACTAAATCAAATACTACTTCCTTCTGTTATTTTTGGGCTTTCCATATCAGGTCTCTATAAATGCAATGTCTTTGATGTTTAAAAAAAAATATAAAATTGGGTATGAAAAAACGTTCTTATTGTTTAGATTACTAAACAGTTTTTCTTGAGTACACTCTCTTTCCTTTATAGAAAGTGGCTTCTCTCTCTGGAGTACGAGCCACTGCCTCCGCAGAGCAACTAGCCTTCACGAAAACAAGGTCTGCTGAATCTCCTACTTTTGGCCATTGGCGATCTCCTGCTTCATTCAGTGGTAGTACCTGATCCTTAGTCGCTATTTGTAATGCACGACTCAGTCTTAGCTCATCTGTCCATCCATAAAGTTCGGCACAGTGCTTTGCTTTTTCTAACATATCACAGTTCCCAAATGGTTGCCAGTGATCTATAATACTATCTGTACCCGTCATCACACTTACCTTATGCTTATAGAATGTAGGTATAGGCATCATAGAGCGCCCTAGTGGTACAGTAGAGATCACTCCTACTCCATTAGTACTCATCTGTGTACATAACTCCTCTAATTCCTTAGCATCTGACTGCCCTAGAGCGAAGCCATGACTGATATAAGTACGTCCTTGTAACGCTTTATTAGCTTCTACTTGTTTTAAAATATATTGGATAGCAGGAATGCCTGTTTTAGCTCCTTCATGAAGATGGATATCTATTCCTTTGTCATAATCTAAAGCGATTTGAATCATGATATCTAAAGACTTCTCCATATTCCCATCTACCGTAGTTGGGTCAAGCCCTCCAATATAATCCACCCCTAGTTGAGCCGATTCTCTTAGCAGAGCCTCACTATCAGAATATAAAATACCATGCTGAGGAAAAGCAACTATCTCACTCCCCATCACTTCTTTTTTATTCTCTAGTGCTATTTTTAGATTCTCTAAGCTCTTCAGTCCACTAGTCGGGTCTATATTAGTCTGACACCTTGCAAAATAAGTTCCTTGACTATTCATTAAGTCTATCGCCATCTCCGCTTTTTCTACTGACTTAACTAATAGATTAGGTAATATTCTTCTTTCCAGATCGATCATATCTTTAACAGATCGACCAGGTTTAGGATCACCATACCAGCGCTCTCCATAGAACGTTTTATCGATATGAATATGCATATCTCTAAATCCTGGCAACATTAGTAATCCATCCATATCTACACTGATAATACCTGATGTATCGGACATTCCTACCTTATCAATAGAAACAATAACTCCATTGGCAATGCGTATATCAAATAAGGCTGTCTTAGTACGCCACACTTCCCCTCTATCATTATACTCAAAGCCAGTTTCTAATAAGACATTGCGCAGAATGAACACATTTGCCTTAACAGAACTTCTTTCAGTACTTGCTTTCGCTGACGAGCCTACTGATGGAATAAATAATCCACCAGCTGCCGCCGCTGTTAATCCTAGAAATTGCTTTCTATTTATCATGTTGTTGTTTCCTATTATTGTTATACACCTATCGAATATACAGTTTATTTAGCACCAGCTGCTTTTAACAACTTCACCATTCCTGTATAATTTCTCTTTTGAGCATGTTGTAATGGAGTTATTCCATCAGCGTCAGGAATATTCACATTCACACCACCCTTAATTAATTCATCCACGATACTAGTATGTACAGCACCGCCATTGCTAAGGACTATAGCTTCCATAAGCGCTGTCCAGCCTAGTCTATTAACATGATTGATAGGATAATTGGGATAGTTAACCAGTAATTTTACTACTTCTAAATGACCTTTTTCTGCCGCAGGTATAAGTGCACTACCATTATAACGGTTAAACACAGTAAAGTCTGCACCGTATTTTAACGCCTCTTGCACTATTTCTAAATTACCTTCTGCTCCTGCATATAAGAAAGGGCTATTAAGAACCTTGTCTTGGGCATTGACATTTGCCCCTGCTTGCATTAAAATCTTTGCGATAGCATTGCGATTTTGATATACAGCATACATCAGAGGAGTCTCTCCTTTTTCGTTGCGCTGTTCTATATCTACCTTACTTTCAAGAAGCTGTTTCACAGCAGTAAGGTTATTATTCTTAATCGCGGTAAATAATGATACTTCCTTCATATCTACTACTTCATTTGAATGGGTTGAACTTTCATCTGACGAGTTACAAGCCATAGCCGCACCTCCGATAAAGCCAATAAAAAGTAATATAGCTATTCTTCTTCTCATTTTCATATCTCTTGATTTTTAATAGGTTAAGTTCGTTACTTATAACTACTAATACAAAGATAGAAGCACTGATAGGAAGGAAGTTGTAATATTTTTATAGATTATTGGAATTTTTATAACTCGATCTAAACTCACCAGGTGTTACTCCCAATTGTTTTTTGAAGAAATTATTAAAATAGCTCGTATCATTAAAAGACAACGAAAAGGCAATCTCTTTAATCGAAATATTCGTTGTAGTCAATAACCTCTTTGCTTCTAGCAATAGTCTATTCTGAATTAATGATCCCGCATTAGTTCCCAATACCTTTTTACAAAGAATATTTAAATAATTCGGAGTGATCTTTAATTGCTCAGCATAAAATGCTACACTACTTTGTTCTTTAAAGTGTACTTCTAACAACTCTTCGAACTGGAGTATGTTCTTATCTATACTATGAGGATTCACTCCCTCATGATAGTCTACATAATCCTTGTGTAAGTGTTTTAGCAATAAATGAAACGACAATAGAGCAATCTCTCGGTCAATAATCTGATTCTTAGCTAATCGTCCTTCTAATTCCTCTAAATCTGCCTTATACTTCTCAAAGCTCTCCTTCGTTAGCAACATCTGATTCGGTGCTCCTAATTGAAAATAAGCTAAAGGACTATAAGTCGTATTCAGAGATTGTAAGATAGTAGGTGAGAACATCAGTTGAAATCCAACAGTATGATTCTCCAATAACCAATAGTGCACTTGCTGGGGTCTCAAGAAAAACACTTGGTAATCTACTACGTCTACTCTTTCAAAATCAATATCGTGGTATCCTCCTCCTTTTTCAACGAAGAAGATAAAGTAGAAATCATGCTTGTGTGGGGACAACAAATCATTTCTACCTTTCTCAATATGTTTGAACAAAGTTATATCCCAGGTATCTTCCCCTAAAATGGTGGAAGTGGAAAGTGTCTGAATTTTAGTATTTCTATTCACGTATTTTGTATGGTATATTAATTCAAGTGACATTTATAGTCGCTAAAAATAATTCAATTCAAATTCATGTTAAACTATTTTTAGTTAAAACATCACAAAGTTCACACATTGAGAATTATTTACACAATAAAACAACTGTAATTATTATCATTCCTTTATAAGAATATCATTTCAGCCATCTATCAACCTATAAAAAGCCAATATAAGCCTCCCTCTTTCGTTTATTCTAATCCTATAAATTAACATTTCAAATCTCATGTATAAAAAGAAAAGCCCATTCCTTTATAAGGATAGGCTTTAACTGTGATATTAATTTAGTAGATGAATTAATTATTCTAACTTAAGAATGGTAATTTCATTTTTTGGGTTCCCTGCTCCTATCTCCCTCTCATAACCAATCAAATACAGCTCAAAAGAGCTCTTTTTTAATCTATTACCGAGGCCAAAGAAAACAATTATATATTGAACTACCAAATTTTAAAGTACTTTTTGCTCTAAAACATCTACTTATTACTCTCTAAAACCAGCTTCCTTGCTACGAAATATCGCTAAGTGGGAGTCGTTTTAAATATATTCTATTTTTCATCTTTTATCTAAATAAGTTATCATTCTCCTTTACACTAAACCTCCACCACTTCTATAAAGGCAGGGCTACAACCGCCGCCTTTAGAGAAGTCAATACCATATACTCGTCTAAATGCCTCTTGTACCACCTTGCCATTGTCTAACCAAGGATGTGCAAATGACACAAAATCAACACTCATCCCTTTTTCGAGGTAAACCTGCTCATTATTATATGTGCGTATCACCGTAGCTTTATATCTTGCCATAGCTCTAATTTTAAATCTAAGTTAGTTCTAACACACTATGTATCATAACAATAAAGTGCCAAACCCCACTTTTTTTGAGTGAGAAAATTCAAATATTCATTCACTCAAAAAAAGCTCATATTCACCCAATAAAAATATTTTATATCGAAAATCACCTTATGTAATTCTATCCCTATCTACTCCTTTCAATAGGTGAGTATTGTTCCTTATTAACTCCATTCAAATAAGTACTTGTTCTTCTATTTGATAGTTTTAGAAATTATCATAGCTTTGGAGATTAACCTTAAGACAAGTTCGCTATATGAAGTATTATACCTACTAACCTAGATATACTACATCATACAAGCCTCTACTACCTAACCATTATAAATGAAAAAAAACACTACAGCATCTTCAGTTGCTGCTGCCCTGACCTCTATGATGTGTGTACAAGGGGGAGCATCTGTAGCCAAGCAATTATTTCCTGTAGTTGGAGCTACCGGAACGACCGCTTTGAGAATAGGCATATCAGCTATATTCCTTAATATTATTAATCGTCCGAAGATTTCGAAGTTCTCTAAAAAAGAATGGTTGTACTGTGGGCTATTTGGAGGTTCTATTGCCCTGATGAATATGATCTTCTATCTCGCTATACAGCGCATTCCATTAGGACTAGGAGTGACGATAGAATTTATAGGCCCTTTATTTCTAGCGCTATTCTTATCTCGAAAAGTATTAGATATCGTATGGGCTTTATTTGCTTGTGCAGGGATATTATTAATCGTTCCGTGGCAGACTAACAATGTAGATATTATAGGACTAGGATTAGCCGCTACAGCAGGTGTATTTTGGGCGTGTTATATCGTGATGGGAAGTAAAGTCTCTAAAGAAATGAATACAAACCATGCAGTATCAGTAGGTCTTGTATTCGCTACGTTTATCGTAGTCCCTGTAGCCTTATTTATGGGAGGACTAGAGAAGTTGACCTGGGGTAGCTTAGGGTTAGGTGTATTAGTCGCTATTCTATCTAGTGCCTTACCTTTCTCTCTAGATTTAGTTGCACTAAAGAAGTTACCAGCCAAGACATTCAGTATCCTTACTAGTTTACAGCCTGCCTTTGCAGCCATGTCAGGTCTTCTATTCTTAAAAGAGCACCTCACCATGACACAGTGGATCTCTATAGCCTGTGTGATCACTGCGAGTGTAGGCTCTACTATATTTAGCACTAAAAAAGAAGCTTAGTTATTTATATATCCTAAAAAGGGTTATTCTCATGATTAGAATAACCCTTTTTTATACAGATGCATTTTAAACAAATAAGTAAGCATTACTTTTTAATGGCACTGATTGCATACCTATCGGATACTTATCGCATAGTGGTCACATAATAAAGCTATAAAAGAATGCAATCACTATACTATAATTCTACCATCAGATGCTGAACATTCGGCTCGATTTTTGATATAAAATACTTATTATCAACTATTAAAACCAACAACATTATGGCTAGAATTAATTCCAAAAAACTCCTAGTAGGTATAATAGGACCTATTTATGGAAAAGAACACAGAGGCAAGCAGATATTCCAAACAAGGCCTAATCGTTCAAAACAAGACAAATCAAAAAATCACAATGCAAAATTAATGCGAAGTGTATCTCATAACTCTTCCTTTATTCGACAGGTAATCGAGATTCATTTAAACAAAAGACATGAGAGCTATATGCATTCTCGATTTTTAGGGCACCTCATGAGTATCATGCACCAGGAGGATAAGATTGATTTTAAACAAAGGTCGATTTTTTCGGTCAATTGTAAAGCACTCGAAGGTTTTGAGTTCAATAGAAAAGCTCTGTTTAAAGACACTTTCCTCGAAAGAATTATTGTACAACACACAGACAAAGAAGTACTGCAAGTACAGGTACCTTCTTTTATTCCAAAAGAACAAGTGGTCTTCCCAAAAGGTTGTACAGATGCACTCCTGCGCATTAGAGCCTTTGCGATACACCCTGACAACGACTTATCCAAAGAAGGACCACTTAGAGAGCTAAATATAGAATTTTCGATACATGATTCTATTGTAAACGAAACTGACTGGTTGTGTAATTGTATTGATACGGATGAAAAATTTGAGCTTTTAGTAGCAGATATACAGTTCTTTTACCCTATCAATAATACTGCACAAAGGTTAACTTTATATAATACAAAAGAATATAACCCTAGTATGGTTATCTATGCTAAATAGAGGTATTTGTACTTTGGTTTACTGATAAAGAAGATGATACCAAAATACACAGCAAATAAAAGGGAGTCAATCACTTGACTCCCTTTTCTATTTAAAGTATTCTTACTTCTTCTCTATCGCAGCACGATAAATATCTTCGTATAGAGGTACGACCTTATCTATACTGAATTTCTTCGCTACTTCTCTTGCGCGTTCTTTAAAACCACATAGCGTATCTTGATCTTTTACGATCTTCAATGCATTCGCTACCATATCCTCTACATCTCCTACATTACTAAGATATCCTGATACACCATGCTCATTCACCTCAGGAAGACCTCCCGTATTACTAGAGATAACAGGTACTCCCATCGCCATTGCTTCTAAGGCTGCTAGACCGAAGCTCTCTGTCTCTGATGGCAATAAGAATAGATCAGAATAAGATAAGATATGCTCTATCTCATTACTATTACCGAAGAAGATAATCTTATCATAGATTCCCAATTCTAATGCTTGGCGTTCTGCACGCTCTTTCTCAGGCCCGTCCCCTACTAACATCAGTTTAGCAGGTCTCTCTTTTTGGATTCCATAAAAGATAGAGACTACATCTTCGATGCGTTTCACCTTTCTGAAGTTACTGATATGCGTTACGATCACCTCATCTTTACCAGCCATAGCACTACGCTTACACGGTGTGTCTTCACAGTCTAATTCTTTTACCTCTATAAAGTTAGGAATGACATGAATCTCCTTTTCAGTACCAAACAGGCAGTGAGTAGATTCTTTTAAAGATTGAGATACAGAAGTCACATAATCAGAATTATTGATGCTAAAGCTCACTGCAGTCTTATAGTTCGGGTGATTTCCTACTAAAGTAATATCTGTACCATGTAGTGTTGTAATCATCGGTAGATTAATCCCTTGTTCTTTCAACATCTGCTTCGCCATATACCCTGCATAAGCATGAGGAATAGCATAGTGTACATGCAGTACATCGATCTTGAATAGTTTCACCATATCCACTAATTTACTTGACAAGGCAAGTTCATAAGGCTGATAATGGAATAATGGATACTCAGGAACATTTACTTCGTGATAAAATATATTAGGATTTAGCAAGGCTAAACGCACTGGTTGGCTATAAGTAATAAAATGCACTTCGTGATTTCTTTTCGCTAATTCCAACCCTAATTCTGTGGCTACTACACCACTACCCCCAAAGGTTGGATAGCATACGATGGCTATTTTCATATAATTAATGCTTGTTTTTTAGAATCCTTAAAGATAATTCTATTATTAATAACATCTCTTGTTTTAACTTTCAACTTTGTTCTATGCCGTCTTTTTTAACAATACACCTCTGTAACACATCCTTTTTAGCTATTTTATTTTAACAAAAAGACTATTTTTGTTAGGCTATAAGACGCATAAAATAACACATAGAAAAAATGACAAAAGAAGAATACCAACAAAAATACAATGAAGAAGATGCAGTGGGATGGGATGCTATCTCTGATCACTTAGCAAAGCAATATGGAGAGCAAGAACCTCAGCACTTCGGCAATGCATTACCTTACTCTTTAGGTGGAGAAAACCCTTTAGATGGATTAAGTGTATATAATAGTGATCAACAGACAGATCATTTCCATATTGTTACCTATGGATTCTCTGACTTATATTATAATGACGAGGCTGTAGACAATGACTTTAGTGGATATGGTTTTGAGTTGACAATGCGTCTAAAAAAACAAGGAGATGAAAACTTTCATTGGGCGATGAACCTTATGAATAACTTGGCTAAATATGTATTTAACTCAGGAAAATGGTTTGAAGAGTTTCATTTTATCCCTACTAATAGCCCTATTCGTTTAGATTACGATACTGATTTAGTAGCCATCGCTTTTGCACTAGACCCAGAACTAGGCTCTTTAGACACTCCTAATGGACGTATAGACTTCTTACAGATGGTTGGTATTACTCAGAAAGAATATGATGCCTTACTAGAAAATCCTAAGACTTCTGAAACAGAAAAACTACTTGAACAATTGCGTCAAGACAATCCTTTGTTGATAGTCGATTTAGATAGAAAGTAGTTAATGGTGGACAGTTTAAGGTTTACGGTTCACTGTAAACCGTAAACTGTGAACCGAGAACCTATAAAACCCAACGCTCCACTAAGCTATACCACATCGCTTTACCTTCTTTTAAGGTAAATACTGCTGATGATTCTCTAACTGTTTTTAAATCATCTGTCTGTTGTATTTCTATATAGTGAACTACTGCATGTCCGAAAGTAGCGTATCCTTCTATATCCTTAACCTCTATTTGTCTTGTTGGAAAGATTCCATAAGCAGTAGTTAACCATTGTGTAAATGTATCATACCCCATACTCTTACCATCTCCGTTAGTCATTACAAATAATGGGTCGAATGTACTTACTATCGCTTGATACAACTCTTCTTTATTAGATGCTGTGCCGTTAAACCAAGTCTGTATATTGATGTGAAAGTCTATTACCTGTTGTTTTCCTAATTCTAAATTACTCATCTTATTTATTTTTGTTTATTGATTTGAGCATAAAAACCTATGCTGATTAATTGTACTAACCCTATTACTGCTATTGCTATCCCAAAGGCTTTAGGATAGTCTAAAGTACTACTTAAACTAAAGAATACAGTACCTATCACTGCTCCTCCTAATACACTGCCTACTTGTATCGTAGTACTCACAATACCTGATGCTTGCCCTACTTGATCTATTGCTATGGACTTAATACTCTCTTTCATCATCACAGGCATTAACAGCCCGTGTCCAAGTCCTGCTGATAGAAATAAGCCATGCATGAATGCGTTCGGTGTACCATATTGACTAAATAATATACCTAACCCTACGAAAGAGATTAATAATAACAATAGTCCTGATCTTATCCAAAAAGAAGCTTGCTTATCTACCTTAGCAAATAAGATTGGCCCTAGAAAGAAACCTATTCCATAAGGCAAAACAGCCATACCAGCTACTAATACATCCCACCCTAGATAAGACTGTAAATAGTAGGGATAACAGATGAATAGCCCTGCGGTAAAATTATAAAACAAGATGATAGGCAAATTATAAGCAAAGGATTTATTACTAAACAAAGAGATAGATAACAAGACAGGTTTTTGGCGTTGTTCTCTATATTGTTCATACTTCACAAAGCTAATAGCAAGTGCTATACTACCTCCTATAATAGCAAATATCCACCACACCCAATCATAGGTTCTTCCATAAATCAAAGGAGTGATAAAACAAAGTAACGCACTAATCACAAGGACTACACCTAAGTAATCTAACTTTTGTTTTTGTACTTTCTCCTTAGGCATAGTAGTATAAATACCGTATAGACAAATAGCTGCCACAGGTACATTTACCAAAAAGATAATCTCCCACGTTAGATTCCACAAATGAATATTTAATAGTACACCACCTAATAATTGTCCTACTATAGCTGCTAAGCCAAATACAGAACCAAAAAGTCCTAAAGCCTTTGCTCGTTCTGATTCGTCAAAGAGGATTCGAATAGAAGCTAATACCTGAGGTGCTAATAAAGAGGCTCCTATTCCTTGCAAAAAACGAGAGAAAATCAACATCTGTACAGAAGGAGAAAATGCACACGCCAAAGAGGAGATTAAGAATATCCACAGCCCTGTCGTAAAGATAGTTCTCCTACCATATATATCACCAAGCTTTCCACTACAGACTACCAGAGCAGCATACGTAAGTCCGTATATCGCAATGACCATCTGCAATTGATTTTCTGTTGCATGGAATGATTCTTTAATAGCAGGCAGTGCCATATTGACAATAAAGTAATCTAAAGGGGATAGAAAAGCTCCTATAACTAAATAGCGTAGAATAGTCCACCTGTTTTTATATTCATTCATATTGTTTATTTTTATTCCTTTGCAAAGGAAACACCCTAGATACAAATTACCTTGTACTTTAAAAGGTTTTTACAGTAAACAATATGACTTCTAAAAACACCTTCGACCCTATTCATATCACAGAACATCTACTGATAGATGATGTTTTTAGTATACAACCAAAAGCGCATCTCACTATCGTGTATATACAAAAGGGAAAAGGGATGAGTCTATATGAAGATCATAAAGTCCCTTTTAAAAAGGGAAAGCTGTTTATTATTCCTTTTGATACACCGTATTCTTTTGAAAGTAAAGATGGCCAAATCCTTGTGATAGAATGTCCTCAGAGCTTTATCATTCAGATTCGCACAGAGGCAGATCGCATAGAGACTTGTGATAATATCAATAAGCTGACCTATATCACACATAACTACCATACTAAAGCGGGATGTGTGTTCCAGTCTGAAGAAGATGCTGTATTTGCAGAACAGTTATTGCTCAGTATTCAACGAGAGCACAATAACCATACACAAGATTATTTAATCATAAGACAATGCATTTCTATCCTACTCAACCTTGTAGCTCGTAACCTTATTCTACACGATTATGAGCAAGTCAATGAGAATAGAAAGGCACAAGATATTATGAAAATGATCACTTATATTCAGCAACACATTGGGCATAAGGAGAAGTTGACTTTAGAAGCGTTAGCCAATGAGTTTAGTATTTCTAAAAACTATCTGGGTGAATATTTTAAGAAACAGACAGGGATATCACTACAAGACTATATCTTAGATTACAAGCTAAAGTTAGTAGAAACTAGGCTTAAGTACAGCAATACCAGATTAAAAGAAATAGCTTTTGAACTAGGCTTTAACGATGAAAGTCATTTGTCTAAATTGTTTAAAAAATATAAACAAATGACTCCCTCACAGTATAAAAAAGAACACCAAAAAGTATAATATGCCTCTTACCAAACTAAATCAGTTAAATCGGTATTATAAATATCAAAAACGCTTACAGAAGAGTTGCGAAACTGTTCTTTTATCAAAGTTTGATACTCTTCTATTTTAGAATTCTCTCTTAACACTGATAAAGATTCGTTGTAACCAAAAGTATACACAGCTTCTTTTGTTTTATCACTATACTCTTTTCTTATCTCAATAGATTGACCATTTAATGTTGCATGAATATTATAAACACTTAACTGCTGATCTTTTAAATAATCTCTCAAATCTTCAAAATTAGGGATATCTTCTATCCACTCTCCTGTATATTCTATACCTAAGACTTCACTTAGTTTATTCTCTTGTTCAGGGCGTAAAACGAAGTTAATCCTTAAAGCTTTTTTATCATTGCTTAATTTACATAAGCTATCATCCTTCAAATTGTTTAAACATCTCTCAAGTAGATCCTCGAAAGCAAAACCAGTTTCTTCTATTTCGTCATCTACCCAATTATAAACTGTTCGATCATCTGTATCATCTGTACGCAACAACCAAAATTCTTCACCTCCATTATCCCCTATCATCACATAGTTCTCTTCTACTTCACCTAAATACCCATTCTGTTCTATCCATTCGTTCTTATTAATGAATAGCCCTTCTATAACATCTTGATAGATACCAATAGTTAACAAGAACTCTCTGTAATAAGGTGGTAACGATCTTGAGATACTTGACTCTAATTCTACTACTTCTTTCTCTTTTAAAGCTTTATAAAACAAATAGTTTTCAAAAGGTGCTATCTCTTTTAAAAATAGTTGATAATTAATAGTTTCCATATTATTATGTTTAGCATAATGAGCAAAAATAACTAAATTTAGAAAACATGTTTACCCCTAAAAACAGCCATTTATCTTATAAAAAAGCTAAAGTTAGTTAGGAAACTTAAATTCAAAAATCAATAGATTAATTTCGCGCGTGAAACAATAATTTATAGCGGATGAATACAAAAATACAAAGACTTAATCCTAGCACTTTAGCAGCACCAGTGGGAAGATATTCTCATGTGACTGTGGTTCCTAAAGGAGCTAATCTATATACATTCTCAGGACAAATAGGTACAGATGCGATGGGGAATATCCCTTCTACATTTAATGCGCAAGTACAAAACACATTTATGAATATCATCCAAGTATTAGGTAGTCAAAAACTAACTGCTGATGATGTTATTAAAGTTAATATTTGGGCGACACAAGAGATAGACTGGGACTTCTTCTACGAAGTTTGGGATAACACTTTTGGTACAGATTACCCATCTATGACTGTTGGGTATATCACAGCACTAGGATTGCCAGAGATTCAATTAGAAATAGAAATATGGGCTGCAAAGTAGTCGTTTAGATTGATACATAATAAGTAATTCGCAAGAGTTGGCTCAGTTGGGTCAACTCTTTTTTCTTATAAGCCTCCTAACACACTGAAAATAAATACTAAATAAAAGTAAATGCGCTATCTAAAATTACCAAATTTTGGTAACTTTGATAAAAATAGAAGTTATGGGACGTAATACATCAGTATCATTAGGAGACTACTTTGAAGGTTTTGTTGAAGCTAAAATAAATGAAGGTCGTTATAAAAATGCTAGTGAGATCATTCGCGCTGGTCTACGTCTTCTTGAGAAAGAAGAAAATGAGATACAAGTATTAAGAAATGCTATACAAGAAGGAATTGATAGTGGAATAGCTGCAGACTTTGACCCTAACAACCATCTAAAAGCTTTAAAGGCTAACAAATAGAAATAATGGCAAAGTATATTTTGACTAACCGTGCGGTTAAGGATCTCTCCGAAATTTGGTCATATACTTTTGAAGCATGGTCTGAGCATCAAGCTAATAAATATTATACTCCAATAGCGTCCTAAACATTTAAAAAAAGGCACAAAAAAAGAGAGTTAATTTCGGATCTCAAATTATCTTTGAGTTGCACACCTAAAAAAGACTCTCTCGATGGTAAATATAACACTGTTTTCACAAATAATAGCAAAACTTGATCGTTCAAAATTCAAAAAAATCGTAAAAGAAAAACAGACAGACAAACACAACAAAGGATTTAATAGTTGGAGTCACCTTGTCTCTATGTTATTTTGTCATTTTGCCCGTAGCAAATCTGTTCGTGATATTAGTAATGGACTTCGTTCAGCCACAGGCAACCTAAATCACCTTGGTATAGATAGAGCACCATCTAAATCCTCAGTAAGTTATCAGAACATAAACAGAACTCATAAACTTTTTAAAGAGTATTATTTTGTTTTACTTCAAAGTTTAGGACAGCACCCCAAATTTAAACAAGTGAAGTTTAGAATCAAGTCAAAAATCTTACTATTGGACTCCACCACAATATCACTATGCTTGAGCATCTTTGATTGGGCTAAATACAAAACCAATAAAGGAGCAGTTAAAATGCACACATTACTTGATTTTGATGGAAATCTACCAGCTTATATCAATATTACTAATGGTAAAACAGCTGATAATAAAGGAGCTTATGATATTCCTTTACTTAAAGGTAGTGTTATAGTTGCCGATCGTTTTTATAATGATTTTAGCCTTTTAAACGTTTGGGACAGCAAACAAGTATTCTTTGTCATTAGACATAAAGACAACTTAAAATTTGAAACAATTAAAGAGTTGGAACTACCTGAGAATAGACATCAAAATATTTTAAAAGATGAGATAATTACTTTAACTAATAGTAACTCAAAACAACTATATCCTAATAAACTAAGACGAGTAGCGGTATGGGATCAAGAAAATGAGCAAGTTATAGAGCTTATCACAAATCAATTTACTTGGACTGCTAATACAATTAGTGAGCTTTATAAAAGTAGATGGATGGTGGAAATATTCTTTAGAGACCTTAAACAACTTCTACACATTAAGTCTTTTATAGGAACTTCAGAAAATGCTGTAATGATACAAATTTGGACTGCACTTATCACTATTTTAATACTGAAAGCTCTACGTGCTCAGTCTCAATTTGGTTGGCATTTATCTAATTTAGTCGCTTTTATACGTCTAAACCTTTTTGTTAAAATTGAACTGCAAAAATGGTTAGATAATCCGATAAATGAGGTAGAAAAACCCCCTCCAAAATTGATACAGGGGGTTCTGTTTTAAATTTTATCGAAATATCATCTATAACCTACTAAAATGGGAGGATATTTTATGCCTTAAATTTATTTAGGACGCTATTG
>NZ_BCMQ01000034.1 GCF_001485415.1 Myroides odoratimimus | reverse complement strand
TATGTCGCCGCCTTTCTTTATAGAATCCCCAATCTCGTATGAGGTTGGGGATTTTTTGTTTATTTGGGTTAGTCGTATTTTGTTTCTGCAGACAAGATGTTGTTCTATTTTTGTATATTATCTTTTTTTACTTCCCCACAATTCTATTTCTTTGTTTTTTATTTGTATATAATTCTGTTATTAAAATAATTGACCGAATTATATTCTAAATTTATTTAAAATGTTTGTATATAATTCTTTTTGTATGTATCTTTGCACTCGTTAAATACGATATGATGGAGTATAAGTTAGATGAGATTGATTTAAAGATTCTGCGAATGATGCAGGATAATGCTAGAATTAATAATTCGGATATAGCAAAGGAACTTGGTATGGCTCCTTCTGCAGTATTGGAAAGAGTGAAGAAGTTAGAGAATAAGGATGTTCTATTAGCTTATCATGCAAAGGTTAATCCTAAAGCTTTAGATCAAAAAATGCTTTCTTTTATTTTTATTAAAGTTGATGAAATTATTGGAGATGAAGAAACAGGGAGACTCTTGGCAGAGATTCCAGAAGTTTTAGAAGTTCATGATATAGCAGGTGATGATGGTTATATGATTAAAGTACGCACAACAGATTCATTAGCTTTAGTGCATTTAATGAGAAATTCACTATCAAGAATTCAAGGAATTATTTCAACTAGAACAATTATAGTTTTACAAACAGTTAAAGAAGAAAATAAATTAATTATACCAGAAAGGTTAGAGTATTAGTTATGGGAGCAGTTAGTACAAATAGCACAAGTAAAAGCACTGTTGTTGCAGCTTATATCGTTGTATATTTTGTTTGGGGATCAACATTCTTTTTTATTCACAAAGCATTAAGTGATTTTACACCTTTTGTTTTAGGAACGTTACGTTTCTTTAGTGCAAGTATTCTTTTATTGACTTACTGTAAAATGAAAGGGTATAAATTGTTTAATAAGAAAGTAGTTAAGCAAGCATGTATTACTGGGTTCTTATTACTATTTATTGATATGGGGGCTTTGATTTGGGCAGAACAACATGTATCTAGTGGTATTGCCGCTATTATGGCAGCAGCAGCAGCTTTATGGTTTGTCATATTGGATAAGCCTCAATGGAAGAATAACTTTTCAAGTATACCAACTGTATTAGGTTTGATTCTTGGTTTTGTTGGTGTGATTATGTTATTTGCTGAACAGATTAATATTGCTAGTGATGAATCACAACGTCTGTTGAATATTTTCTGTATGGTATTGCTGATTTTAGGATCTATAGCTTGGACAGCTGGATCATTGTATTCGAAATATTCTAAAGATAAGAATACTGATGAAGGAGAAGATCTTCATGTTATGGTTAAAACGTCTTGGCAGATGATTACTGCAGGTGTGCTATTTTGTTTAGTAGCATTATTAAATGGAGAGTTTGCTGCATTTGATCCTATAGAAGTGTCTGTGTCAGGATGGTTTTCATTAGGATATCTAATAACTTTTGGTTCTATTTTAGCTTTTGGCTCTTATATTTGGCTAATTCAGAATAGACCAGTAGTAGAGGTTAGTACTTATGCTTATGTTAATCCTGTTGTAGCTGTGGCATTGAGCTATTTCTTTACAGATGATATTATCACTAGTTTACAAATTGGAGGATTAGTAGTTGTATTATTAAGTGTAGGTTTAATGAACTGGGACTTATATAAGAATAGTAAGTTTATTAAGATATTTAATAAAAAAGCTAAAGCTTCAACTAGTGATAACGAGAAGTTAAACATGACTAATTAGATATTTAATTCTTTTAATATATAATTAAGGTCTATCGCTTATAGCATAGACCTTTTTTGTTCTATAATGAGATTGATTAGCAAGCTATTAATAATAAAATTATGTTATTATATAGTTGTATATATAATATAAAGTTATACTTTTGCACCGCTTTTAGTTCAGAGAAGTTTCGCTAAGGGTGTTTATTTTAAATGTTAAACAACTTCTAGTATTTTATTCTGATATATAGAAACTTATAAAATCTAGAATACAAATTTTTTATCAGAGATGTCTGAAAATATTAAAACACAAGAAGAGTTCTTAAAGGATTTTAACTGGGAAAACTACGAAAATGGTATCGATGCAGTTGAAGAGACTCAATTAAAAGAATTCGAAAGCCTAGTAGAAAAAACATTTATTTCTACTGATGACGAAGAAGTAGTAGAAGGAGTTGTAGTTAGAATTACTGACAGAGACGCTATCGTTGATATCAACGCTAAATCTGAAGGTGTTATTTCTTTAAACGAGTTCCGTTACAATCCAAACTTAAAAGTTGGAGACAAAGTTGAAGTATTAATCGACGTAAGAGAAGATAAATACGGACAATTAGTATTATCTCACAGAAAAGCTCGTACAATCAAAGCTTGGGATAGAGTTATCGCTGCTCACGAGTCTGGAGAGATTGTTAATGGATTCGTTAAATGTAGAACTAAAGGTGGTATGATCGTTGACGTATTCGGAATCGAAGCATTCTTACCAGGTTCTCAAATTGACGTTAAACCAATCCGTGATTACGATCAATACGTGAACAAAACAATGGAATTCAAAGTAGTTAAAATTAACCACGAATTCAAAAACGTTGTTGTATCTCACAAAGCACTTATCGAGGCTGATATCGAAGTTCAAAAGAAAGAAATTATCGGTCAATTACAAAAAGGTCAAGTGTTAGAAGGTGTTGTTAAAAACATCACTTCTTACGGAGTATTCATTGACTTAGGAGGTGTAGATGGATTAATCCACATCACTGACTTATCTTGGTCAAGAATTAACCACCCAAGTGAAGTATTAGAGTTAGACCAAAAATTAAACGTTGTTATCTTAGACTTTGATGATGAGAAAACAAGAATTCAATTAGGTTTAAAACAATTATACGCTCACCCATGGGATGCTTTAGATGCTAACTTAAACGTTGGTGACAAAGTTAAAGGTAAAGTAGTTGTTTTAGCTGATTACGGTGCTTTCATCGAAGTTGCTGAAGGTGTTGAAGGTTTAATCCACGTTTCTGAAATGTCTTGGTCTACTCACTTAAGATCAGCTCAAGATTTCGTTAAAGTAGGAGACGAAGTAGAGGCAGTTATCTTAACTCTTGATAGAGAAGAGAGAAAAATGTCTTTAGGTATTAAACAATTAACTCAAGACCCTTGGACTGATATCACTTCTAAGTACCCTGTAGGTTCTAAACATAATGGTATCGTTCGTAACTTTACTAACTTCGGTGTATTTGTAGAATTAGAAGAAGGAATTGATGGATTAATTTACATCTCTGACTTATCTTGGAGACTAAGGACTAAGAAAATCAAACACCCATCTGAGTTTGTAAACGTAGGAGATAAATTAGACGTAGTTGTATTAGAGTTAGACGTTGAAGGACGTAAATTATCTTTAGGACACAAACAAACTACTGCTAATCCTTGGGATAAATACGAAGATGCTTACGCTGTTGGAACTGTACATTCAGGAGAAATCTCTGAATTAGTTGACAAAGGTGCTACTGTAGTATTCGAAGATGATGTTGTAGCTTTCATCCCAACTCGTCACTTAGAAAAAGAAGACGGTAAAAAGTTGAAAAAAGGTGAAACTGCTGAATTCAAAATTATTGAGTTCAACAAAGAATTCAAAAGAGTAGTTGCTTCTCACACTTCTATCTTCCGTGAAGAAGAAGAGAAAAATGTAAAAGCTGTTGAAACTGCAAATAATTCTGCAGAAAAAACAACTTTAGGTGATATCGACGCTTTAGCTGAATTAAAAGAAAGAATGGAGAAAGGAAAATAATTCCTAACCTATAAATTTCAAAAGCCCTAACATTTATGTTGGGGCTTTTTTTATGCAGTAAACTCAAGTATGTCATTTCTTTTATGAATTTACTTTATAATCTAGTAACTGCTTAAGTGTAATTTATTGAGTATTATAGAAAATTTTAATATCTTTAAAATATCTATTAAACAAATATAAATGGGGTGGTTTACTAACCGAAATAAGACTTGGGAAATAAGGGAAGGGCTTGTACTATTAGGTACTGTAGGTATTATTAGCTTTTTAAGTTTAGGAGTTCTTACCCCTTTAGTGGTGATGATATTTGGCTATCAAGTAAAGGTTACGCGTTGGATTAAGACCTCTTTCTTGATTTCACTTGTTTACTTATTAGTTTTATTGATTGCTTTATTTGTTTATTTAGCAGGAGAAAGCCCTGTTTCATTGTTAACGTTGAATTATATAAGCTTTTATATTTATGTTGTGTATTTGGCACTGTACTTACCTGAGTATCTACAGAGGTTAGATTTAAAAAACTATATTAAGTTAGAAAAGAACAAAGAATACAATTATTATGTAATCATGGAACAGCTGGAAGATGTACAGTCTTCAGAGTCATTAAAAGAGTCTTTTATGGCTAATTTAAGGACATTTAGAAGACAGATATCTAATCCTAGTATAGTTAATGAGATCGATGAGATTCTTCGCTTAATAGACGTTATAGTACTAAAAGAATCAGCTAGTACTGATTTGCTGTTAGAACGTCATGTGTCTACTATAGAGAATGCTTTAATTCAGTATATAGAGTTGAATAATAGCTATCATATAAATAACGAAGTAAAGCAATCTATATCTAAGTTAGAAAACTTAGTTAAGTATGCACGAATTGCATTAGAGAACGAGCTATCTAAGATAATAGAGACTCAAGTTCTAACAGTAGATGGAGAAGCTTCAGTTTATTTATCAGTATTAAAAGGAAAAGGATTGTTATAATGGGATGGTTTACACATCAATCTAAAAATTGGGAGTTAAAAGTAGGGTGGCTTAGTTATTTAGCTATTCTCTTTCCTTTTGTACTACCTCCATTGGCTATGCTTTATATGGGAGTGGTAGGTAAGATTAAGAATTTAGTTATTGCTAGTATCTTATGGAGTGGTTTATATGTAGGAGGTTATTTTCTGTATCTCTTTTATAAGGACTCTGGTAGATTAGACATTTTGTTGTTTGCTATTCTTTTGAGTGGTGCATTGGTTATCGCTATGTATTTAAAAGAATTCTTGAGGAGAGTGCACCTTAAGTCTATTATTAAAATAAGATGGAATACTGATTATGACTATTTAGACTTTATGCGCAGAAAGAAAATATCAGAAGTATTGTCTGTTAGTGATTTTATAGATCATTTAGTAACTTGGCAACAAGAGATAAAACAACAAGAAGTAAGAGGAAGTATTGCTAGCATGATTCAGTTGACTAAATCTATTACTAAAGATAATAAGCATATCAGCGAATTGTTTATTGAACGACACGCTTACTCTATAGAAAATATGTTACAACAGTATCATCAGATAGAATTATCAAAATTAGATAATGATATTATTCGATTAGCTGAAAGTAAAATAAGAACAACCCTTCTTAGTGTTATTAGTGCATTCGAAAATGAATTAAGTAATAAAACGAGATTTAACCATTTAACCATAGATTTAGATTCTGAAGTCTATATACAAGATCTAAAAAATAGAGGTTTATTATAAAAAGAAGTTATGGAAAAAGATATTCAACAAATGCGTGATGAGAACGTGTTAGCACCTTCAGTGAATGTAGAGTTCACGCCACAAGAACTAAAACAAATCGAATCATATAAGAAAGGTATTGACTTAAGTAATACAACTCAGGTGATACAGTATGGAGCTAATAGTCAGTTAAAAGCAAGTACTTTTGCTACAGAAATATTAAAACAAGTACAGACGAAGGATTTAGGAGAAACTTCTAGTGTATTAGTCAATTTAAAAGAAGAAGTAAAGTCTTTTGAAGGTATTGCGAATAAGAAAAGCTTATTCCCAATGTTTGATTCATTTAAGAAAAAGATAGCACGTCTTCAGACCCAGTATAGTAAAGTAGAAACCAATATCAATGCTATAGAACTTCAGCTAGAACGTCATTATAAGATTATGATGAAAGATGTAGCGATGTTCGATAAGCTGTTTGAAGAGAATAAGAATTACTTTAATGAGTTGTCTTTATATATAGCAGCTGGAGAAGAGAAACTAAAAGAATTAAATACAGTAGAATTACCACAATTAAAAGCTGAAGCGGAGAAGGATAATGATCCAGCGAAGATACAAGAGTATAAAGATTTAGAACAACAAGTAATTCGATTTGACCGAAAGGTACATGATTTAAAGTTGACTAGAATGGTTGTTCTTCAGTCTTCTCCACAGATCAGGATGGTACAGAACAATAGCTTGATGCTAATGGAGAAGTTACAATCAAGTATTGTAAACACTATTCCATTATGGAAAAATCAGATGGTCTTGACACTTGGTATAGCTCGTTCACAGCAGGCACTAGGAGCACAACGTGCCGTGACAGATGCGACTAACGAATTATTGAGTCGCAATAGTGAGTTGCTTAGAGACTCTACAGTTCAGATCGCACAGGAGACAGAGAGAGGTATCGTAGATATAGAGACTATTCGCAAGGTTAACTCTGATATTATTAACACTATTGATGACATAGTGCGTATCCAAGAAGAAGGAAAAGAAAAGAGACGTGCTGTAGAAGTGGAGTTAAGAGAACAAGAGAATGAACTAAAGAAACATTTGCTAGGCAATAGTGATACTGTAAAGTAGTATGTAATATTATAAAAGGTAGAAATACAAAAAGGAGATTCATCAGAATCTCCTTTTTGTATATAGTCAAATAAGAATTACTTTGCTTTTGCAGCAGTAAGCTCAGCGATCTTAACGATTACTTGTGTTGCTTTAACGATGCTTTCTACAGGTACATACTCATATTTTCCGTGGAAGTTATGTCCTCCAGCGAAGATATTAGGACATGGTAATCCCATATAAGAAAGTTGAGAACCATCAGTACCACCACGAATAGCTTTGATTAATGGTTTGATATCTAATTGCTTCATAGCTTCCTCAGCGATATCTACGATATGCATCACAGGTTCTACCTTCTCACGCATATTGAAGTATTGGTCACCGATTTCGCAGTTAACGATAGGTCCACCAAATTTCTTAGCATGCTTTTTATTAAACTTATCTGCTAATTTAGCAACAAGCTTTTTGCGTTTCTCGTATTTCTTAAGGTTGTGGTCACGGATGATTAGTTCTACCACAGACTCTTCTATACTACCTGTTACAGTATGTACGTGGAAGAATCCTTCATAACCTGTTGTTTTTTGAGGAACTTCATCTTTAGGTAATTTAGACATAAATTTGTTTGCTAATAAGATAGAGTTAACCATCTTACCTTTAGCATATCCTGGGTGAACACTTTTACCATTAAAAGTAAGTTTAGCATACCCAGCATTGAAGTTTTCGTATTCTAATTCACCGATTTGGCTACCATCCATAGTATACGCCCACTCAGCACCGAATTTTTTAACGTCAAATAAGTGTGCTCCTCTTCCGATCTCTTCATCAGGTGTAAATCCGATACGGATTTTACCATGTTTGATTTCTGGATGTTGGATTAGATATTCCATAGCAGATACGATCTCTGTGATCCCTGCTTTATCATCAGCTCCTAATAAAGTCGTACCATCAGTAGTGATGATCGTTTGTCCTTTATATTGAAGAAGGTCTTTAAAGTAAGATGGAGATAAGACAACGTTTAACTCTTCGTTTAATACGATATCACCACCATCATAGTTTTCTACGATTTGAGGTTTAACATTAGCACCACTAAAGTCAGGAGAAGTATCGAAGTGTGCGATAAACCCGATAGTAGGCACTTCGTGATCTACATTACTAGGTAATGTAGCCATGATGTAAGCGTTCTCATCGATAGTTACGTCTTCTAGACCTATTTGTTTTAACTCTTCAACTAATTTGTTAGCTAAATCCCATTGTTTCTCAGTACTTGGACAAGTATTTGAAGATGAATCAGATTCAGTATCAACAGTTACATAACTGATGAAACGGTCAATGATATGTTGCATAATGTATAATATTTTAGTGTAACAAAAATAATAATTAAAAGTTGATTAGAAGGATTATCACTAGGGTATTATTAAAAAGATAAACTAGAGGAAGTAAAAGAGTTTGTCTTTAAAGGATTTACGGACATTGTATTAACCTCCTCCTTTTTGAATTTGTTCATTGAAATTCATAAACAGCTCTTTTTATTTGCTAGTTGATCTGTATTCTATATGAATTGATGTTTTTTATTGGAGATGATTTATACTATTGATACTTAGATATAATAGTAGTGTTTTATGTATATATCTGTGAATGTTGTAAATCTATCAAGGAGGGAGAGGTATTTTATATAATGCAATATAGTACCAAGTGAGGGGAGAATACGAGGAATATAAAAGGAGATTTGTTGGACAAAAGTGCTTCTAGCTCCATTAAACTCGACTTATTGTCCATGTATTGTCGAAGGATCTGGCTGTATAGCCCGTATTTGTTGGGTTTATAACTAGGTTTAAATTTGTTTTAAATTTATTAAATGATGTTAATTTGTTGTTTATTAGTGTGTTATGTTTTTTAGATAAATAAAAAAAGAAGGTGTTTTTTTCAATAATGGACTTATAAAAGGACTAAAAGGAGTCAATTAGAAAAAAAACGGAGTAAATTTTCTGAAATAGAAGCTTTTTATACTCTCTTTTATCTTAGATAACAAAAAAATAAATGCTTCTTTTTTAGACTATCTGTACTATTGAAATTTAGAAGAAGGAAAAGGAAGTTAGGAACTTATTGTTAGAAAGTAAGTTTAATGGCGTCAGACTATTGTAAAATTGTATATTTGAGTGAAGAAACAAAATAAGAGTTGAGATGAGAATTATTCTATCTATATTTTTAGTATTAATCAGTTATATGTCTTGGGCAGTAGAGCCGTTGAAGGAGTATGTAGATCATCCTGCTAATTCGACAGTGAATTTTGAAGCCTTAGAGATTGTAACGAAGGATGATTATAAATTGAAATCTTGGATTTGTTTTCCGCCTAAGGATAAGGACTTAAAGAAAGTCTTGGTATTAGCCTATGGCGATGCAGGTAATATGTCTTATTATGTAAGACAAGTCTTAGAAGTAGCGAAGCATGGGTATACTGTCGTGATGTTTGATTATAGAGGATATGGAGAGAGTCAGGCATTCGATATGATAGAGACACAGCTGTATTATGACGAATTCGTCACAGATTTAAAAGCAGTAGTAGAGTATAGTCAGAAGAGATTTGAGCAGCCAGTAGGTGTTTGGGCCCTTTCGATGGGCACGATAGCTAGTACATTATTATATACAGATTTGAAGTTTGATTTCTTGATAGCAGAAGGGTTTGTATCTAGTCCGCGGGATATCATTAGTAAGCTAAAACAGTTTTTAGAGAAAGAGTACACATTGCCTAGCAGTGCAGCACAGTATGAGTTAGCGTTGAGTAAGCTGACCTTACCAGTCTTATATTTTGCAGGAGATAGGGATGGACTGACGTCTCCTAATGATAGTTATCGAGCTAAGTTTCTGAATGCTAAGAGTGAAGTGGTTTTGTATAAAGGGGCTCATCTTCAGGGATTTCAGGCGTTGTCTGATACCACACATGGAGAGCGATATATTAAGGCTATAGATACCTTTATGACTAATATGAATGCTGTAGTAGAAAGTAAGTAAGAGAGATAGCATATTAGCATTAAATTATAATCAAATCCTAATAATCATACTCTATTTAATAACTAACTTTGTCCGCAGAATAAATCCCCATAGAGACATTAATAATGGAATCTACACATAGACATTTTTTGTTATATAAACCACATGGTTATATCAGCCAATTCATATACGAGAAGAAGAGAACGAAGCATAAGCTAGGAGAGTTATATGATTTTCCAGAAGGGACTATGGCTATCGGTAGATTAGACGAAAATTCTGAGGGATTGCTGTTTTTGACTACAGATGGGATGACTAGTGAGCGCGTAAGAGGAGCACATTATGAAAAGGAGTATTATGCGCAGGTAGATGGTGTTATCTCAGAAGAGGCTGTAGAACAAATGAGAAATGGAGTGCTTATCGGGGTAAAAGGAGAGAAATACTTGACTAAGCCTTGTGTAGCAGAACGATTAGAACAATTACCGGAGTGGGTAGGAGTAGGTAGACGCATTAGAGATGAGAGACATGGCCCTACGAGTTGGGTACGTATAGTCCTAACAGAAGGTAAGTTTAGGCAAGTAAGAAAAATGACAGCTCATGTAGGACATGCAACACTAAGATTAGTGCGTGTGCGCATCGGAGAGATATCATTAGAGGGGATGCAAGTAGGAGAAGTAAAAGAAGTAGATCAATTATAATCTAAGCCAGTATGAATACTAAAGCAAAAGAGAATTATCAATTTCAGAAGATAGTAGCCATAGTAGGAGTATTATTATTTGTTATTAAAATACTTGCTTGGTCTTTAACGCATTCAGTAGCTATATTGACAGATGCCTTAGAAAGTGTTATTAATGTGATTAGTGGCTTTGTAGGACTATATAGTTTATATTTATCAGCATTACCTCGAGATAGAAATCACCCTTATGGGCATGGAAAAGTAGAGTTTATCTCAGCCACTGTAGAAGGGGGAATGATTATTCTAGCAGGGCTAGTGATTATCTTCGAAGCAGTGCGTAATTTGTTACACCCACAACCTGTAGGACAACTAGATTACGGAATTATCCTAGTAGCGATAACAGCAGTAGTAAACTATATTCTAGGCTGGTACGCTATTAAAAAGGGAAAAACGAATAAGTCGCTTGCTTTAGTAGCGAGTGGTAGACATCTTCAGTCAGATACCTATTCTACTATAGGTATTATTATCGGTTTGATTTTACTTTATTTTACGGGATATGGATGGTTAGATAGTGGTGTTGCATTATTATTTGCAGGGATCATTATTGTCACGGGATACAAGATTGTACGTGGTGCGATATCTGGTATAATGGACGAAACGGATGAACTTTTGTTAAAAGAAGTTGTAGAATATCTACAAGAACACCGCAGAGCCAATTGGATAGATCTTCATAATCTACGTATTATTAAGTATGGAGCAGTATTACACTTTGACTGTCATATGACCATACCATGGTATTTTAATATCGTCGAAGGACATAAAGAGGTAGAACAATTAGAACAGGAGATAATCGAGAAGTTCGGAGCAGATATGGAGTTATTCGTTCACATGGATGACTGTAAGCCCTTCTCATGTGTGATCTGTAAAGTGGAGAATTGTGCTTATCGTCAGGCCGAATTTGAACATCAGATAGAATGGACGATAGAGAATATCTCTAAGAATAAGAGACATAATAGCTCAACTACTCCGCAAGGATAAAACGCTTTTGTGTTCTATCAAAGCTAAGATTATCATCTTCGAAGAAGTTGTCGAAGACCCCTTGTTCTATTAGTGTGTCAGTTTCTCCCTGTGTATTCGAATCTTTTTTGAGTACAATGATATCATCGCTAAAAGCGATGGCCAAATCCATATCATGACAAGAGAATAGAATTGCTTTTTGTTCTTCATGGGCTAATTTTCGCAGTAGTTTAAACAGGGCTACTTTATGATGCAAGTCTAAGTGATTAGTAGGTTCGTCTAAGATAATGATAGGTGTATCCTGAGCGATGGCTCTAGCGATGAGCACACGTTGTAACTGCCCATCACTGAGTTGGCTCATATTCCTATCGACTAGCTCTTGTATATCTGTTAGTTCTATAGCTCTATTTATTAGTGTATAGTCCTTGTCGGTTAAGGTACTATAATGATTTAGATAAGGAGTTCTTCCTATCTGTATTAATTCTCTTACTGTTAGTTCAGAGACTGGTATTTTCTCTGTTAGTACTATACTGATGATGGTCGCTAATTTTGAGTTGCTGTAAGTGTGTAGCTCTTCTCCTAATAATTGTATTTTTCCACTTATGATCTGTTGGTTAGCAGATAATGTTCTTAATAAAGTGGATTTTCCTATTCCATTAATTCCTAAAAGAGAAGTCAGTGTACCTGGCTTTAATTCAATGTTTAGGTGTTGTTGAACTATTTTATAATGTCCTTTCTTTAGTGGGTACCCTATACTCAGTTCTTGTGTTTTTAAAATAGGTGTGTTCATGTGTTATATATACTAGAATAAGAAAAATTAAATGTAGTTAAATGAACTGTATTATGAAAGTAATATGTTTAAGCATCTTCGTGAGGTTAAGATAGAGTAATGTTTTTTATGATATTGTTTCTATATAGTTAAGTGATTATTTAAAATCTATCATTTTGAAAATGAGAATATAGTGATTAGTTAGTGTTGTGTTAATATTTAGATAAAATGCCTAGTCTAGATTTGAGTACATAATAACAACACGATCAAATGAAACAAAAATTACTTATAGGAGTTATTCTCCAATTCTTTTGTGTAACCCTTATTTATGCTCAAGAGAAGCGTACACTTCAAGGAAGTGTAGTAGATGAATCAGGTGTTTCTTTACCAGGAGCATCAGTGTCTATAAAAAATACAGCAGAAGGTACTAGTACTGATCTAGATGGAGCATTTAAAATAGAAGTAATGGACACTGATATATTGGTATTTTCATTCATAGGATATAATAATAAAGAGGTGCCTGTAGGAGTACAGCAGAGTATGAAGGTGGCTTTAGATCCAGAGAGCTCTTCTTTAGACGAGGTTATTATTACTGCTTTAGGTATTAGTAAAGCCGAAAAGAAAGTAGGGTATTCTACACAAAAAGTAGATGTAGCTAGAACACAAGAAGTAGCTACTCCTAATATGGGAAGTTTATTATCAGGACAGGTGTCAGGGCTTCAAGTGTCTAATGCACCAGGATTATTACAAGGACCTAAGTTCTCTCTTAGGGGAAAAACTCCTTTAGTCATCGTAGATAATATCCCTGTAGATACAGATTTTTATGATATAGCACCAGAAGATATAGCAGATATTAATGTACTGAAAGGAACAAGTGCTTCTGCTCTATACGGGTCTCGTGGGCGTAATGGTGCTATCCTTATCACAACTAAAGGAGCTAAAAAAGAAGGACTAGAAGTGACGCTTACACAGAACACGATGATAAGTGCAGGATTTACAGTCTATCCAAAAACACAAAAAGACTATGGTAATGGATCAGATGGTAAATATGAATTCTGGGATGGAAAAGATGGTGGTATTAGTGATGGAGATATGAACTGGGGGCCTAAGTTTACACCAGGGTTAAAAATAGCTCAGTGGAATAGCCCTATTCGTGATAAGCAAACAGGACAAGTAATTAACTGGTATGGAAACGTTGAAGGGACAATGTACAATGATAAGTCTAGATATGAGCGTGTGCCTATAGCATGGGAATATCACGATAACTTAAAAGAATTTCTAGAGACAGGAGTGAACTCAAGAACAAGCTTTTCTGTTGCTAATAGAGGTGAGAAAACATCTTATCGACTAGGAGGGGAGTTTAACTATAATAAAGATCGCGTACCGAATACGAGTTTATATAGAGGTAACCTTTCTTTTAAATCAACAACTCAATTAACAGAGAAACTAGCGTTAGATGCTAAACTTACTTATGCAAATATCTATTCTCCTAATATTCCTAATTATGATTACAATCCGAGTGGACATATGTATACTGTCCTAATATGGCTGGGGTCAGATGTAAATGGTAGAGACTTAAAGAATAATCTGTGGGTACCTGGTATGGAAGGATATCGCCAAGCGAACTGGAATTATGCGTGGTATAATAACCCTTGGTTTGGGGTTGAAAATTTTAAGAGAATTTGGAATAAAGATATTGTGACAGGACAGATGGCACTAAGATATGATGCTACGGATGACCTGAAGTTTCAAGGAAGAGCTTCTGTAGTATCTTCAAGCAATAAAGAAGAGTTACAGAGTCCTAAATCTTACTTTAATTACAGCGCTAGTAGAGAAGGTGGTTTTAGTATCAATAATATTAAAGATTTAAAACTAGAATATGATTTCTTAGCGATGTATACGAAGGATCTAACCGACTATATGAGTATAGACGTCAATGCTGGGGCAGCGTCTAGATATAGTCAGTACAACAGAAGTTATTCTGCAGCAGATGGATTAACAGTACCAGGGGTATATAATCTAGGGAATTCTACAGGTCCTGTGACAGCAGAGAATCGTTTAGAAAAAAAAGCTGTAAATAGTGTATATGGTACTGTAGAGTTAGATTTCTTTAACTCGTTCTTCTTTACATTTGCCGCTAGAAATGACTGGTCATCAAGTTTAATAAAAGAAAATAGGTCATATTTTTACCCTTCTACTTCTTTGAGTGTATTGTTATCTAATCTGATAGAAATGCCAAAACAAGTAGATTATTTAAAACTATATACTTCATGGGCTCAGGTGTCAAGTGACTTAGACCCTTACCAGTTGCAGTCAGCTTATTCTCCAGTTACACCTTCATTTAATGGTAATCCTATGGTAGAGTATCCTAATTCTATATTAGATTTAAGTCTTCTACCAGAGAAATCTAAATCTTTTGAACTAGGACTGTCATCAGCCTTCTTTAATAAACGATTAAACTTTGATTTGACTTATTATAGAGTATTGGATTCTAACTTCTTAATTAAATTCCCAGTATCAGAAGCTTCTGGCTTTGATAATATGTTGCTTAACGGAAATGAATATACTACTAAAGGATGGGAACTTAGTCTATCAGGAGCCGTGATTAAAAAAGATGATTTTCAATGGAACTCTACTGTAAACTGGAGTACAAGAGAACGAAAAATTACGAAGATACATGGAGGCGCTGCTAAATACGGAAATTTAAAATTGAACGATAGAGCGGATTCTTATTACGATATAGAATGGATGAAGGCGCCCGATGGACAAGTAATCTTAGATGCTAAAACAGGAATGCCAACAGGGAATAAGCAAGCTACTAAACTAGGAAACTTCGATCCTAAATGGACTTTAGGGTGGAATAATAACTTTAAGTATAAAAAGTGGAATGTAAATATTGGTATAGATGGAATATGGGGAGGAGTTACTCGCTCTCAAGTGGTAGAAAAAATGTGGTGGGGAGGAAAACATCCTAAATCAACCCAATATAGAGATCAGGAGTATGCTACAGGTAAACCTATTTATGTACCGGAAGGGGTAAATATCGTATCTGGAGAATTAATTACAGATGTAAATGGCAATGTAGTATCTGATACACGTCAGTTCCAAAAGCATACAGGAGCAGTAAGTTGGCAAAGTTGGGCACAGAATTATCCTTATCGTGCTCGAGTAACAGAGAAAGAGAATAAACTATTTGCGAACGTATTTGATCGAACGTATTTTAAGCTAAGAACATTGGCTATCTCTTATGACTTTACAGAGATGATTAAATCTAAGAAAATTACTCAGCTATCTGCTTCCTTAACAGGATATAACTTATTGATATGGAAAAAATCAAAAGGACTTTATTCTGATCCAGATTACGAAATCACTACTTCTAATGATATTCAAGATCCGTCAACGAGATGGGTAGGTTTAGGAGTGAATATTAAATTTTAATACTGATACAAATGAAAAAATATATAAAAATAGCGGCATTAGCTCTAGTAATTATATCAATGGGAAGTTGTCAAGATTTAGATAAATTAAGCGAAGACCCTAACCGAGTAAAAGAGGCAGATCCTTATTTACTATTGCCCAAAGTAAGTAAGTCAGCTTTTGCATTAAATGGAATTAGCAAAGAGTATGCTTCTAGAATGATTATTCAGACAGATGGAGAGAATACTAGTCAATACTTTAAGTGGAATAGTTCTAGTTTTTCAGCGTATCAGAAGTTGTTACAAGTACAAAAAATGATGGATGAAGCGAAACGTACCAATAAGGAAGAATATATAGCGGTAGGTCATTTTCTTAAAGCTAGGTTCTTTTATGAATTAGCGATTACCTTCGGTGATGTACCTTACTCAGAAGCCTTATTAGGAGAGAAGAAAGTTCCTTTCCCTAAGTATGATAAACAAGAGGATGTTTTTGTAGGAGTTTTAAAAGAATTGGAATTAGCAGCCTCTATGATTCAAAACAAACCCTCTATTAAAGGAGATATAATCTATGGAGGAAATACTGATAAATGGAAAAAGTTAATAAACTCATATCAATTAAAGGTATTGATGAGTTTATCTAAGAAAAAAACAGTTGGTACGATTCAAGTAGCAGAACAATTTGCAAAAATATATAACGCAGGAAACCTATTAGAAAGTAATGCAGATAGTGGACAACTTATGTATTTCGATCAAGCAGGTAGTCGCTATCCTCAGTTTAATTCAAGTTCTTATGGATCAAGTATGTATATGTCAGGAACATTTATTAATTTACTACAAGATTTAAAAGATCCTAGGTTATTTGCTTTTGCACAACAAACGTCAACAGCATTAGAAAAAGGTTTACCTATTACAGATTTTAGTGGATATAATGGAGGGGATCCTACAGTGCCTTATGCAGAGAATGAAAAGTTAGTGCAAACCAAGAATATATCTAAAATCAAGAGTCGTTATTATTTAGATCCTACTAACGAGCCTACTTCTATATTGAGCTATTCTGAGTTGCAGTTTATATTAGCTGAGGCTGTAGCGCGTAACTGGATAGGAGGTAGTGCAGCTGATTTTTATAATAAAGCGATAGAAGCAAACTTTAATTTCTATAATACATATGCGAAGGGAATGGCTAGTTATTATACAAAAGACGCTTTTATCAATTATATAAATCAGTCTAAGGTGAAGTATCAAACAGGAAGTCTGAATGTGCAATTAAAACAGATTTTGACACAGAAGTATATTACTATGTTTCATCAATCGAATTGGACGATTTATTACGACCATTTGCGCACAGGGTATCCAGAGTTTAAAATACAAGAGGGGATTACCCCTCCTACAAGATGGATTTATCCACAAACAGAGTATAATAGAAATCAAGCTAAACTACAAGAAGCATTAAATAGCCAATTCGGTGGAGCTGATAATATACGCGGTATCACTTGGTGGTTAAAATAAGATATATGAGTACAACAAGAAGAGATTTTATAAAGAAGTCCGCTTTATTTTCAAGCGGACTCTTTTTCGCAGAGGCTATGCCAGCATCTATTCAGAGAGCATTTGATATCAAAGCTCCTGAAGGATCTACGTTCTTAGATGCAGAACATATTGTTTTCTTAATGCAAGAGAATAGATCTTTTGACCATTGTTTCGGGACTTTAAAAGGAGTAAGGGGATTTAATGATCCTAGAGCTATGAAGCTTAAGGATGGTCTGCCTGTCTGGTTTCAGTCAGATATTCATAAAAATATTTATGGTCCTTTTAGACTTGATATTGAGAATACTAAGGTGACTTGGATGGGTGGCTTACCACATAGTTGGAAGGATATGGTAGAGGCTCGTAACGAGGGTAAAATGGATAATTGGTTGATAGCCAAACGACCTGGTAATGCCGAGTATAAGGATTTACCTCTGACGATGGGATATTTCTCACGAGCTGATATTCCTTTCTATTACGCATTAGCAGATGCCTTTACAGTATGTGATCAGCACTTTTGTTCTTCTCTGACAGGTACTAGTGCTAATCGATCTTATTTTTGGGCTGGTGCTATCCGCGAGAAGCCAAGAGATCCTAACTCTATAGCTCATGTGGATAATGGGCAGATAAACTATAAAGATGTCAGCTGGACTACTTACCCAGAACGATTAGAAAAAGCGAATGTGTCGTGGAAAGTATATCAGAATGAGTTAAGTGTTCCTGTGGGATTTGATTGGCATGCAGAGAGTTGGTTAGCGAATTTTACAGATAATAATTTAGAGTTCTATAAGCAATATAATGTGCGTTTTCACAAGGCTCATTATGACTATATGGTACTAGAGTTGGAGAGATTAAAGGGAAGCTTGAATGACAAGACTCTCGCTAAAGATAAAATACAAGAAGTAGAAGGTAAGATACAGCAGCTAGAAAAAGATATTGATCTATACTCTCCTTCTAAATTTGAAGCATTAAGCGAATTCGATAAAGCTATTCACAAGAAGGCATTTACTACTAATACAAGTGATCCAGATTATCACAAGCTAGAGGAGATGACCTATATGGAGAGAGGCGTGGAGAAAACAATGGAGGTGCCTAAGGGGGATATCTTTTATCAGTTTAGAAAAGATGTAGATGAAAATAAGTTGCCTATGGTAAGCTGGTTAGTTGCGCCGTGTAACTTTTCGGATCATCCTTCAGCGCCTTGGTTTGGGGCGTGGTATTTATCAGAAGCGATAGATATCCTAACGAAGAACCCAGAGGTGTGGAAGAAGACAATATTTGTGTTGACATACGATGAAAATGATGGTTACTTTGATCATATTGCTCCTTTTGTACCACCGTTAACGACTGATAAGACGATGGGTAAAGTGGCTAAAGGAATGGATACGCAAGATGAGTGGGTCACTAAAGAACAAGAAAGAGTAAGAACAGATAAACTTGATAGTCAATTAGCTAGTCCGATAGGATTAGGGTATAGAGTACCTATGATTATAGCCTCGCCTTGGACTAGAGGAGGCTGGGTAAACTCAGAGGTGTTAGACTTGACCTCTACTATACAGTTCTTAGAATACTTTATCGAAAAAAAGACAGGTAAACAAGTTATCGAAGAGAATATATCTAGCTGGAGAAGAGAGGTGTGTGGTAATATGACGAGTGTATTCCAATCTGAACGCGATCTAAGAGAGGTAAACTTAGACTTCGTAGATCGGAAGGACTATATCGCTAGAATCATGAATGCAAAAGAGAAGAAGGTACCTGGAGACTTTAATGCGTTTACAAAAAAAGAGGTATTAGGGGCTAAACATTGGACACTGTTATCCAAATTTCCTAAACAAGAAGAAGGAATAAAGAAGGCATGTGCTTTACCTTATAATCTGAATGCAAATGTGAAACTGGCAGGAAGTAAAACGCAGTTACAAATGGATTTCACGGTTGAGTCTAATCAGTTAAAGAATAAGGTGTATGCAGCTCCTGTACAAGTATATGATATGTTAGGAGCTAGCCCGTCAAGAGGCATTTGGGACTTTGCGGTTAGAGATAATGAACCAATGGATTATTACTGGAAGGTAGAAGATGGAGAGCAGTATCACTATAATATACATGGACCTAATGGGTTCTTTAGAAGCTTTAAGGGAAGTAAGAAAAATTTAGATATTTATGTTGAGGTTCTTTTACTCACAGATTTAAGTATCTCTGTGAAATTAAAAAATAATGGCGCGGATACTGTAAATGTTGCTTTAGATAATAGTTTGTATCTAAAAAAAGCAACGATTATAGAGTTGCCTCCTAATAAAGAAGAATTACTTAAATGGGATTATACAAGCTCAAACGGCTGGTATGATTTGATGATAAGTTGTAAAGAGGATATAGAGTGGAAGCAATATTATGCTGGTCATATTGAGAATGGTCAAGCAAGTATAACGGATCCATTTATGGCAAGTCTGTCTAAATAACAGCAATCTATATGAGATAGAAGAGGAGACTGATAAGGTCTCCTTTTTTGTTTTTAGGAAGAATGATATTTAGCATCAATAAAGAGTTTGATAAGAAGACTTCTTGTAGTAAAGATTTATGAACTATTTAGTGTTTTAAAAAGACAGTGATTACCGTAAAATAATCTTATATTTGTGTGTAAATATTTATTGAAAAAATAATGAAACCAAACACACAACAATTAACAGAGTTAACTACTCAAGTAAGAAGAGATATTCTTAGAATGGTACATGCTGTAAGTTCTGGGCACCCAGGAGGATCTTTAGGATGTGCAGAGTTTTTAGTGACTTTGTATCAAAAGTTAATGGATAGAAAAGAAGGGTTTAATATGGACGGAACAGAGGAGGATATCTTCTTCTTATCTAATGGACATATTTCACCAGTATTTTATAGCGTATTGTCACGTAGTGGATATTTTCCAGTAAGTGAATTAGCTACTTTCAGAAAAATCAATACGCGTTTACAAGGACATCCATGTACTCATGATAGATTACCAGGAGTGCGTATGGCGTCAGGTTCATTAGGACAAGGACTTTCAGTAGCAGTAGGAGCAGCTCAAGCTAAAAAATTAAATAAGGATAATCACCTTGTTTATGTTTTAATGGGAGATGGTGAGTTACAAGAAGGACAAAACTGGGAAGCTATTATGTATGCATCTGCTAAGAAGGTGGATAATGTAATCGCTACTGTAGATTTAAACGGAAAACAAATCGACGGACCAACTGATGATGTATTAAATTTAGGTTCTATGAAAGCTAAGTTTGAAGCATTTGATTGGGAGGTTATAGAGATAGAGAAAGGAAACGATATTGATTCAATCGTAGCTGGATATGAATTAGCAAAAGCTAAAACAGGTAAAGGAAAACCTGTATGTGTATTGTTAAAAACAGAAATGGGTAATGGAGTAGACTTCATGATGAATACACATGCATGGCATGGTAAAGCTCCTAGTGATGCTCAATTAGAAGAAGCTTTAAAACAAAATCCAGAAACATCATTCGGAGATTATTAATCCACTTAAATTGAATCAAAAATGAAAAAATATACAAATACAGGAAGTAAAGATACACGTTCAGGATTCGGTGCAGGACTTACTGAATTAGGACAAAAGAATGAGAATGTAGTAGCATTATGTGCTGACTTAATCGGTTCGTTAAAAATGGATGATTTTAAAAAGAATCACCCAGAGCGTTTCTTCCAAGTAGGAATTGCTGAAGCGAATATGATTGGATTAGCTGCAGGTATGACTATCGGAGGTAAAATTCCTTTTACAGGAACTTTTGCTAACTTCTCTACAGGACGTGTTTATGATCAAATTCGTCAGTCTGTAGCATACTCTGAGAAGAATGTGAAGATATGTGCTTCTCACGCTGGATTAACACTAGGTGAAGATGGTGCTACTCACCAAATCTTAGAAGATATCGGATTAATGAAGATGTTGCCTAATATGACTGTAATCAATACATGTGATTACAACCAAACCAAAGCGGCTACTTTAGCTATTGCTGAGTATGATGGACCTGTTTATTTAAGATTTGGACGTCCAGTAGTGCCTAACTTTATGCCTGCTGATGAGAAGTTTGTTATCGGTAAAGCTGTTATGTTAAACGAGGGTACAGATGTGACTATCGTAGCTACAGGACACTTAGTATGGGAAGCTTTAATCGCTGCTGAAGAGTTAGAAGCAAAAGGAATCTCTGCTGAGGTAATCAATATCCATACTATCAAACCTCTTGATGAAGAGGCTATCTTAAAATCTGTAGCAAAAACAGGATGTATAGTTACTGCTGAAGAGCACAACTTCTTAGGAGGTCTAGGAGAAAGCGTATCTAGAGTATTAGCTTTAAATAACCCATTACCACAAGAATTTGTGGCTGTACAAGATACTTTCGGTGAATCTGGTACTCCAGAGCAATTAATGGAAAAATATGGTTTAAACGCTACAGCTATCGTTGAGAAAGCACAGTTAGTAATCAACCGTAAATTCAAAAGATAATTAAGAGTATATCTAATATATAAAAACCTGCTTGAGCAATCAAGCAGGTTTTTTTGTATAGTAGTATAATGAGTGGAGTAGGACAAAAAAAAGAGGTAGAATCAATCTACCTCTTTGTATATAATCTTATTTGTTATTTTTTAGTAGGCCAAATTACCTCACCATCTTTTTGATCTGGGAAACATGCTCTGTCTAGGTATCTAAATACATTAGAACAAGTTTTTAGAATAGGGTCATAGTATTGGTAATATGCTTTTTTGTTGTTTTTGTCTTTATACTGTAATTCAGTTTTAGTAAGTACACCATCACCATCATCGTCATCGTCTAAGAAGTTAGGTACACCGTCACCATCTGTATCAAAGTCAAAGTAATCTTTAATCGTTAATTTAAGTGCACGTATCTCATCATCTGTAAGTGCTCTTCCTAGTTCTGATGATTTTTCGATTACTTGTTTCGCCTCATACTTTGAAAGGATACCATCACCATCGTGATCACGTTCTCTTTTCGCTATAAGCGTCATATCGATGATATGTGGTTGATATGCCTTAAGCTTAGATCCGTATCCAGCATTGAAATATCCTACTCCTGATGGGATAAAAGCAATAATTCTACCTGCTGATCCTTTTTCATAAGTAGGGATACCATTATCACCTAATTGTATACCAGTAGCTGTTTTTACTTTAGTTAATAGTTGTCTTTCTGCTGTTTTTAACTGAGCAGGTATAAGACCATAATTACCTTGTGACATAAGAGCGAACTCCTGTAATGTAATAGGGAATGAGTAATAATTACCTATATTCCCGTTATTGTCAAAAGATTCATTCTTTAAAGAAAATGACTTTGTCTTTACATATACAGAATCTATAGTAGAAATATAATCACCTTTTCCTTCTAGTTTGTTTCCATCTGCATCAGGAACAATAAAATAAGCTATAGTATATTCTAATTCGTCTTTAGGTTTAGAAAACTTTAAAGAAGTAGTACCATTAGGGTTTCTAACAGCTTCGTATTCGTAGTTGTCAGATGTAATGATTTGTTGCTCTATTTTGATTCTTTTATCATCTTTAAGAGGTACTACATTAGGATTAGGTTTATTAGGATTACTAATACTATCAAAACGAATATTATCTCCTTCAATAATCAAGTAGTTTTTAGCTAAGAACTCTTCTATTTGCTTTGCATTTTCATCACGAACTTCTTTACGGTCTCTTAGGTTTACAACTTCATTTCCACCATTACCGTCATCTTTATTACAATTGGCAGCTGTTAGTCCTAGAAAAGCAAGACCTAAAACTGTAAATAATCTATTCATTTTTTGACTTATTTTAGTAGTGCAAGATACAATTTTACTTTATTTTTGTGTACTTTGTTAGAGAAATTTAATACGAAATTATGCGAATTGATAAATATTTATGGTGTATTAGATACTATAAAACTAGAAATATAGCAACGGAAGCTTGTAAAAAGGGACATATCACGGTGAATGGACAAGCGGCTAAAGCCTCTAGAGAAGTCTTTCCTACGGATAAAATCACATTGAGAAAAGATCAAATAACTTATAAATTAACAGTATTAGGTATACCTGCTAATAGAGTAGGAGCTAAGTTAGTTGATATTTACCGCAAGGATGAGACTCCTGCAGAGGCATTTGAGCACTTAGAGTTATTAAAGTTATCGAAGGACTATTATAGAGCTAAAGGGACTGGACGTCCTACTAAGAAAGATAGAAGAGATATAGATGATTTTCACGACTATGAAGACGATGATATCATAGAAGGAGAAGATAGTATAGAGAGAGATAATTCTTTTAAAGATAGGGAAGAGGATGTTTGATAAAGAGTTTTGGGAGAAGAAGTATGCTAATAGTGAGGCGCAATGGAATGCAGGAAGCATCACTACGCCTATTAAGGAATACATCGATCAATTGACAAAGAAAGATTTAGCTATTTTAGTACCAGGTATAGGCCATGGGCATGAGTTGATGTATTTATATGAAAATGATTTTACTAATATTAGTGGATTAGACTTTACTATTGCTGGTGCTTTAGAAGCGTACGGATTGATGAATAACTTTCCTTATGGTGATGTGATTTTAGAAGATTTCTTTGAACATGATGGACAATATGACCTTATTATAGAGCAAACGTTCTTCTGTTCGTTGCCTACCGATAAGAGAAGTGATTATGTAGAGAAGATGTATGATTTATTAAAACCAGGAGGAAAGCTAGTAGGGGTGTTATTTGATTGTTACTTTAATCAAGAGACTCCCCCTTTTGGAGGAAGTAAAGAAGAGTACTTAGAATTGTTTAAGGAAAAGTTCAATATACAAGTTTTAGAAACAGCACATAACTCTATTAAGCCTAGAGCAGGTAGAGAGTTATTTTTTATAATTAATAAACAACATGACTAAAAAAATCATTTTAACTAAAGAGCAAATTAAGTTTACTACTAAACGTATAGCTTATCAGATCTATGAGACCTACATAGATGAGGATGAAATAGTAATCGCTGGTGTAGCAAATAGTGGATATACTTTTGCTCAAAAGATCAGTGAAGCATTACAAGAGATTTCTTCTATAAAAGTAATTCTTTGTGAAGTGCGTATAGATAAACAGAATCCGATTAATCCAATAGAGACTTCATTAAATAGTACAGTTTATACAGATAAGTGTGTTGTACTAGTAGATGACGTGTTAAATTCTGGAGCGACATTAATATACGGTGTAAAGCATTTCTTAGAAGTGCCATTAAAGAAACTAAAAACGGCGGTACTAGTAGATCGTAACCATAAAAAATATCCCGTTAAAGCGGACTTTAAAGGGATATCATTATCTACATCATTATTAGAGCATATTCAGGTTGTCTTTGATGGAGACGAGGAGTATGCTTATTTAAGCTAATTAAGATGATTAAGGATGTCTTGAGTTACTTGCTCAGGAGTTTTATCATCTATAGCTATAATAGTTTTAGCCTGATGGTAGAAATAACTACGATCAAATAAATGCTTAGCAATGAAAATTTCAAGAGTATCGTCTGAATTCTGATTAAGAAGAGGGCGATGCTCTTTTTCTTTTTCTAGACGATCTGCTAGTGTTTTAATAGAACCTTTTAGATAGAATGAGGAGATATCCTCTCTCTGTAGAGCTAAATGATTATTAGCATAGCATGGTGTTCCTCCACCTAAGCTAAGAATAAAGTTATCTTGAGTATCTATTATCTCATGTAATAATAGGTGTTCTTGCTTCCTAAAATAGATTTCTCCTTTCGTTTCAAACAGGGATGAAATCGACATTTGATGTTTTTTCTCTATTTCGTTGTCTAAATCTATAAAGTTTAGTTTTAGTTGTTCTGCCAGTATTTTACCAATAGTTGATTTACCAGAACCCATATAGCCTAAAAGAATAATTTTTTTCATAAAAACAAGGGGTTGTTTATTAGAGTGTTAGGATGAATTGAAAAATAAAAGTCAAAAATAAAACAAATATGTGTCGGATTTCTAAAAAAAGCTTCTATATTTGCACCCGCAATCAGGAATTGAAATAACGACTCGATAGCTCAGTTGGTAGAGCACAACACTTTTAATGTTGGGGTCCTGGGTTCGAGCCCC
>NZ_BCMQ01000033.1 GCF_001485415.1 Myroides odoratimimus | reverse complement strand
GGTGGATTCAAGTATTAAATGCAACAGTAACCATTAGGTTTAATTTTTCTGTAAAAATTTCGTTAGGCGATTTAAAACCAAATCTCTTTCTTGGTCTGTTGTTTAAAATATTTACAGCCTTGTCAATTGCTGCTTGTGTAATTAAATCGAAATTAGTCATTTTAGGGAAATATTGTCTTACTAATCCATTTAAATTTTCATTAGCTCCTCTTTCCCAACTGTGATAAGGCTTTGCGAAGTAGTAATCAAGCTCTAGAGTGTTAGCTATATTTTGATGGTTTGCAAACTCTTTTCCGTTATCAGAAGTCATAGTATGAAGTAACGGTTTGAAGTCTTTTAAGAGTTCTATAATTTTAGCTTCTACAACGTGAGCTTCCTTTGATTCTATCTTTCCCATCCATAAAACCCCTGTAGCTCTATCGTTTATAGTAAGCAGTGCTCCACGATGATTTTTCCCTATTACTAAATCTATTTCAAGATCACCTATTCTATATTTATCATCAACTATACTAGGTCTTTTTTCAATATCTACTCTATTACTTATCAAGCCTCTACTGTCTTTGCATGCACCTCTTTTTCTATATTTTTTACCTTTAGTTCTAAGATGCTTATAAAGCTTTCCTCCTTGTTTTTTGTTCTGCCAAATGAATTGATAAATACATTCAACAGAGACCATTTCTTTTGCTTCAAGTTTACTTCTACCTACTATTTGTTCTGGACTATAATCTTGATTAAGATAGTCTATAATAGTTGTTTTTACGTTTTCAGTTAAGCGTATTCTCTTGCGTTTTTCTTTGTGTCGTTGAGCTGTCTTTCTTTGTCCAAGATTAGCTTTATAAACACCATTTCTTTCGTCTGAATTGCGCTTAAGCTCTCTGCTAACAACAGACTTGTCTTTGCCTATATAACAAGCAATTTCAGTAAGTGATTTACCTGCCTTTTTATATGCTTCTATTTTATATCTTTGTTCTAACGTTAAATGTGACATCTTTTTGGGTGTGTAGGAACCTCAAAAGTAGATGTTTTTTTTCGCCAACGGCGGAGAACATTTGCTCCATGGAGCAAATGTTCTCCGCCGTTTTTTAAATGCTGTTGCATTTATTAGTTGAATCTAAGAAGTAAATCCTGTACCTTTTGAAAAATTGTCAGATAAACAATTGTCAGAACCAAGCCAAGATATCAGAGAGCGAGTAGTAGTGGCAAGAGAAGTACAATCAGATAGATTTAAATCTCATAAAGGAGTTCATTATAATGCGCAGATGTCTACTGCTCTGCTAAGGAAGTACTGTGCCCTACAAGAAGATTCGCTAAACTTATTAAAAACCGCAATGGATAAGCTAAATTTATCAGCCAGAGCCTATGATAGGATATTAAAAGTATCTCGAACAATAGCTGATTTAGATGGTTCAGAAAATATAAAGCCCCAGCACATAGCTGAGGCAATACAATATCGTAGTCTAGATAGAGAGGGATGGCTAGGTTAGCGCTGTTTATTCTCTTCTAGATTATATCCTATAACTTGTTTATACAACACAAAGTATACTGCGAATAAATAAGGTAAGACAAATAAAATACCAATAACAAAGAATAGTAAACCACTAATCAAAAAGAAGTAATTCAGTATAATCGTTAGGATGATAGGGATAGGTTGTTTATTCACAACCATGATACTATTCTTTATCGCAGCAATAGGTTTTAGGTGCCCAAATATAATTAAGGGAATAGTGAATATGGTCAAAGTACTAATGATCCAGTTAATAGCCATAGAAACCATTTCAAGGTTTTGTAACTTTAAAGGAATAGTAATCGCCATAAAGACAAGTGATATCAATAAATGAGATATAAAGATATAAAGCCCTTTTATATTAAAGAAGTACTTAAATGCATTAAAGAAAGAAGGAACTTCATTTAAGTGTACTTGTGCATTTAATTTATAAAAACCACCTATAAGTATGCTTCCTAGAGCGCTAAATATAGCAAATGATACAAGATAATAATAGAAAAAAGGAGGTTCTGTTAGCTGTCTAGTCATTTCCTGTATTTGTTCTTGTAGAACATCTTGATTAGGATCTAAGGTGACGAATTGACTTAATATCAGAGAACCTAGTAGTGTCGCAGCAAAAAAGGTAAGTAATAAAGTTGTAATTACTAGTAAGAAGGTCTTTCTGTAGTAATTAAACGCTTCACTCATTACCTGAAATGGAGCTAGTGCAAAACTATTCTGTTTAATATTGTCTAGTATATCTTTTAAGTTTGTCATAAGGTTAGGCTCTTAAGAAGAGTCTTTTTAATTGTCTATAAATATTAGTTTGTTTGTGGTAGGAAGATGTGAATCTATCGGATAAAGTCAAAAGTATTTCCTTGCTTGATATCCGCAGTCTCGAACCCTTTCATAAACCACTCTTTTCTTTGTTTCGAACTTCCATGCGTGAACGAGTCAGGATTTACTTGACCTGTTACTCTTTTTTGTATTGCGTCATCTCCTACAGCTTGTGCAGCACTTAAGGCAATATCAATATCTTTAGCGTCTAAGTACTTTTGATTATACTTAGCCCACACACCAGCATAGAAGTCTGCTTGAAGTTCTAAACCTACGGATAGTTTATTCGCTTCTTTCTTACTCATACTTTGTTGAGCTTGGTGTACTTTACTATTAGTACCTAATAGAGTCTGTACGTGGTGACCTACTTCATGGGCGATAACATAAGCGATAGCAAAGTTACCTCTCTCTGCTCCAAAACGAGTGTGTAGTTCTTCAAAGAATCTTAAGTCCATATACACTGTTTCGTCAGCAGGACAATAAAAAGGACCTACCTCAGCAGTAGCATTACCACATTGTGTATTCACTTTATCATCGAATAGCTCCATTTTAGGCTCGCGGTATTGCATTCCGTTTTCTTTGAATATCTTGTGCCATACATCTTCAGTGTCAGCAAACATCACAGCTACCATCTTACCCATTTCTACTTCTTCTTGAGAAAGGTTTCTAGTTTCTACTTGTTCTGTTTGTTGACCTTCACCCATTTGTTCTAATACAGGAGCTATTTGTTTACCTGTTTCTCCTCCAAATAGGTATAGCAACATCGCTATAATACCAATTAAACCACCTCCGATAGCTGTTTTCCCAGCTGAAGATTTACCTCTATTGTCAGTAACGTTTTTACTTTCTCGTCTACCTTCCCATTTCATAATGAAAAATTTTTATTGCAAAAATAGGAAAAATAGAGGAGTATAGGTCAATATGTGAGAATATTGCTAGTAGAACGAATGTTTTAAAATAAAACATCCCTTTCTAAAATAACTAGAAAGGGATGATCTTTATGAAGTATTCTTTACTTTTGTAAAATAAAGGTTATAGAAATTTGCGTCACTAAACAAAATTTATAATCTCACGTACCTAGTACTTTACAAAGTTAGAATAGAGTGAGACATAGGGTCATATTTATCATGGAACATAAAGCGGAGATTTTGTGAATGATGCTGTTTATCTATTCATTAAAAGTCACTCTTTGAATATCTGATGAAATACTTCTTTTTACATAGAAATATAATGTGCCTATACCTCCTTTTATCAAGTAAGTCAAAAGTAATAAAGTTAGATTTACACTTTACCAAGTTTAAAAAGAAACTTTAAACTAGTTAATAGGCATAGCAAATATAAAATTTTCTCCATTATTACCAACATCCGCAGGTATAGACTCACTTGTTTCATCAACTCCTGCAAACCATGTCCATAACGTAACCTCATCGGCAGTAACCTCTACTGGTATTACACCTGTTAACATAGAAAAACCTCCGTATGTAGCTATAGAAGGAGATAACCATCCCGAAATATAAATACTAGTACTTATAAATTTAAACCCTGTTTTCGTATTAGAAGTATTACTACTACTTAGAGTTATTCTCACCCATTTATTTTTAGTAGTTGATGCAGAAGTATTACTTCTTAACAGTTGCCCGATATTAATAATCCATTTTCCTCGTGTTAAATTAATAGAAGCACCTAATAACACATGTGAAGCAACTGATTTTGTTGTAGTATTAGGTTCTCCTAATATTGTAGGTCTTATAGATGCAGGAGATTGCCACGTTCCTACACCATTTTCATTACTCATTAAAACCTTTGATTCACCTTGTGTACCATCAGCTATTCTAATAGCACCTCTTGTGTCACTCAAAATATCCAATTTAAAATTTGGATTAATAGTTCCTACCCCTATTTTTCCTTCTTCATCTAAAACTACATCATTTTTTATTTGTTCAGCATTCGGTTTTTCAAATAAAGGGTTGTCTTTTTTTCCATCAATGTGTAATGGTTGTAATGGTAATGAAGTATTTACTCCTAGTTGGGAATAAGCGACTTTAAATACAAACATACATAGGATAAAACATATTTTCTTCATGATTTTTTTTTAAAAATAAATATATAGCTAAAGATGTTAATTTTTATGTATTTTGTATAAAAATTAACAAAAAATAATTACTGATGAATGCTTTTTTTCTTTATTAGCTACTTTAACTATACTAAATTGTTTTTAGTGAGTAGATTTAGTTTTAATCATCTTTAAAAAGGTGTTATGGAGAATAGTTTATTTAAATAATAGCGAATACCTGCCCTAATAAACGAAATGGGCAAGATAATGAAGATGATTATTTTGATAAAAAATCATAAAAAAAAGATATGTTATTGAAAGAACCAAGGCTTGGTTAGATAGCTTTCGCTGTTTACTAAATAGATTTGATACCACACTTTCTAGCTGGATGGCATGGAACTTTATAACTTTTATTGTTATAGAACTAAAAATACTTCAGCAAAATAAAAAGTTGAGATGACTTCTAATTATCTTTTATCTTATTAGAATGTATAAGCTAAACTAAGTTTGAATGACAGTGGTGTAGTAGCTCTCCATCCATAGTGTGTGTATCCCCACGCACCAGGGAAGTGACCTACATAATTATATCTATCTGTGATATTATTTACAATTAGGTTGAATGCATAGTTGTTCTTTTTATACGATACTCCTCCATCAAGGGTGAAGTAGTCGTCTGGTAAGAACTTTTTAGCTTGTACAGGAGCTTGTGAGCGATCTTTTTGGTATTGGTATCCAAGAGAAAACCCTAAACCTTCGAATGTACCTGATTGAACTCTATAAGTAAGCCATGCATTAGTACTGTGCTTAGCAGTTCCTGGTAATAGTTGTCCTTTTTTAGCTGGATTATTATCTTCAGTTATCTTAGCATCAGTATACGCATAGTTCATTGTCAAGGTCAAACCATCTGTAATTTGTCCATTTAAGTCAAATTCTACTCCTTTAGACGTAGCCTTCCCACTCTGTACCATAATTTGGTTATTAGCAGAGGCATCACGTGGGGTAAGGATATTTGTTTTATCTACTTGGTAGAAAGCTAATGAAGTGAATAGTTTTTTCTCAAACCATGTCTTCTTTAATCCAAATTCTTTATTGGTTCCTTTAGAAGGATCAGCTGTTTTGTTGTTTTCTAATTGACCAACTTGTTCTTGGAAGCTCTGATCATATAAGGCATAAGCTGAGAATGATGGAGAGATATTATACGTGATACTAAAACGAGGAGTATACGCTTGATTCTTTACAACATCTCCTTTAGAAGCACTCGTTGTTTTCTCTGTTGAGGTGTAGCGTACCCCAAGCCCTAATCTAAGTTTCTCATCTAATAGAAGAAATTCGTCTTGTACATATAGAGAGATATAGCTATATTCTTGAATATTACCTGCTGCTCGTTCTCTTAATGAACGTGAACGGTCATAAGTAGGGATATCTTTTTTAGTAAGCTTACCATACACAGGGTTATATATATTAAACGATGGACCTACTGGAATAGCATTTCCTTTAGTATCAGAAATAACAGACCAATCAGCCATGTGTTCTTTTTGCCCCATATCTAGCCCAAATAACACATTGTTTTTAATCTGATCTGTGATCTTAAATTTGCCATTCATATAGACTTGCCCAACTTTAGCTGAGTTATACGCATCATTTACAGAAAGTGCTCTTTGTACATTGCCTTTATCGTCTATAGAGTTATAGATAGAGTACAGACTTTCTCCTTCCATAGTAGCTTCTACATAACCCAGTTTAGCAGTAAGATTCCAATCAGCACTTAATCTGTGATTAAGGTTAATAAACACATTGTGTTCTTTAATCATGGTAGGATCTATGATAGGGTCAGTGAATGTAAATTTACGAGGTAGTTCTTTAAACTCCTTTTTAGAATAGGCATATTTAGAGAACCCACCTTCGAACTCATTAGAGTTGAATATATACTCAAAGGTAATATTCGTATCATCACTAATATTGTACTTTAAGGAAGGTGCTAATGATAAGTAATTGTTTTTGTTGTACAATTGGAAAGAACTAGCTTTTGTAGCCATCCCATTGATACGGAATAACAGTCTCTCATCCTTTGTTAGCTTAGTATCTACATCTACCTCTGCACGATATAGATTATAGCTACCTAGTATAGTCTTAACCGTAGTTTTGTTACTACCTGTTGGTTTTTTGGTTACGATATTATAGAAACCACCTGGTTGTGTGTTTCCCATCATAAAACCTGCTGGTCCTTTTACAAACTCTACACGTTCTATAAAGGTATTGTCTTCTCTGATAGGGCCAAAGCTTCCTGAGATATCCATACCATTTCTTAGATTACTAGCGCCATAACCACGTACATATATACCTGCACTAGCTTGCTCTTGATGTAATACAGATCTTACACCGCTCACATTCTGAGCAATAGCATCACTCATCGTCATACTAATCTGATCATCCATTAACCCTTTATCTATCACTTGGATGTTTTGTGGTACATCTAATAGGTTAGCTGCTGTTCGCAAAGAAGAAGAAGAACGAATGTTTTTATTTGTATTAATGACTACTGCATCTAAGGTTTCATTGTTGTCATCAAATAGCATGAAATCTTTTATGACAGTTTGATTTGCAGGTATAACGATACTGTCTTTTGTAATGCTATTTTTATACTGAAGAGTGATAAGGTATTTACCTGATTCGATATTTTCTAGTAAGTAGTATCCATTGTTATCTGAAACAGTTTTAAATAAGTTGTTATTTAAAGTAATTGTAGTTCCTGCCAACTTCTCTTGATTATGGCTCACAACAGTTCCTTTGATATTCCCTTTTTCTTGGGCATAGGTACTTATATTGATCAAAAGTAGACCAGTAAGTATGAATTTATGACTTGTGTTGATTAAAAAGAATCTTTTCATCTGATACTTAATTTAGATTGAATAAATTTGAATGCGGAAACAAAAGTATATTCTATATCATGGAATGACTTAGCCAAAAGGGAGTAAAAATTAGCAGTTTAGTAATCAATAGGTGGTTTTATGAGTAAAGGTGATCAGATTGTAGCATTTTTTGAGTTAGAGAATATGGTAACTAATGAGATGTATCAGAGTAAAAAAGAATTAGTAAATGATTCTGGAACTTTCGTGACTTATTATATCTTTGATTCAGCAGATATTATTATTAGACAGTATTATCTGAAGTATACACAAGATTATGCCCTGCACTATGTCTTTGAAGAAATAGAATACGTAGAGTTAAGCTTCTTTTTTGGGAAGCATATCGTCAGAGATGTCATTAATGGAACGCCTAATAAGTACTTGCCTTTTCACTGTTATTTGACTTATCTAAGTACAGGATCTGTAGCAGATGTCATATTCGAAAAAGATGCCGTATATGAGCATTTAGATATCTACTTACCTTTAGAGTTCTTTAATGAATGGGGACAACAAGATGAGGCTATAGCGAAGTTTACTACTGCGATAAAGAATGACCAGACCTCAAGGTTAATTAAGAATATAAAACTGACGCAAGAGCTTTTAGTACTGTTAAATGAAATCAAAACATGTAGTTATAAAGGAATAGCTAAAGATATGTATGTCAAAGGGAAGGTACTAGAGGTAATATCTGTGTTATTGCATGAGAAAGAGGTTGGGGTAGAGGAGTGCTCTAAGTTACAGCTTGGGGTAAAGCTGACACCAGAAGATGAACTAATACTATCTAATATAAAAGAATTTATAGACCTTAATTACCGAGAGTTTTATACTACAGAAGAACTGTCTAAGTTATTCTTTATTAATGAGTATAAATTAAAGAGAGGCTTTAAGTATCTGTATAATCTAGGACTATTCGAATATGCTCAACATAGACGTATGAATATCGCTATACAGAAGTTAGAAGAAGCTCATCATACCATTGCAGAGATAGCTTTTGACTTAGGATATTCTTCTTCTGTTGCCTTTTCTAAAGCGTTTAAGAAACACTTCGGATACCCTCCTAAACGATTTCACCTGACTTAATAAGATTATAATATAAAAAGACGGAATACTTTATCTAAAGTATTCCGTCTTTTTATATTATAAACGAAACTGTGGATTATGCCATAGTAGTGAAAACGTTTTGTACGTCGTCATCTTCTTCGATTTTTTCTAATAACTTTTCTACGTCAGCTATTTCTTCTTCAGAAAGCTCTTTCGTTACTTGTGGTATTCTATCGAATCCAGAAGACAAGATCTCAATTCCTCTACCTTCTAATTCTTTTTGGATAGATCCGAAGCTTTCAAAAGGAGCATAAATCATTACGCCATCTTCATCTTCAAAGATTTCATCAATACCAAAATCAATTAATTCTAATTCGAACTCTTCTAGATCTCTACCTTCTTCAGCAGGGATTCTGAAGTTACATGTATGGTCGAACATAAACTCAACAGACCCTTGTGTACCTAAAGTACCGTTGCATTTATTGAAGTAACTTCTAATGTTGGCAACAGTTCTATTGTTATTATCTGTAGCACATTCGATTAAGAAAGCGATACCATGAGGTCCGTATCCTTCGAATATTACTTCTTTATAGTTTTCAGTATCTTTATCAGTAGCACGTTTAATGGCACGCTCTACGTTATCTTTAGGCATATTAGCTGCCTTAGCATTTTGTATTACGGCACGAAGGCGAGCATTAGCCTCGGGATTAGGTCCACCTTCTTTTACAGCCATTACGATATCCTTACCAATTCTTGTAAACGTTTTTGCCATAGCAGACCAACGTTTTAGCTTACGTCCTTTTCTAAATTCAAACGCTCTTCCCATAATAATTTGTTACTTAATTTTATAATCGCAAAAATAACTCATTATTCAAATATATCATAAAAAAAAAGGAAGCTTATTTTTAAGCTTCCTATTCTTTTGCCTTATTTTTTATAAAAAGGTGTTTTTATCACTTTTGCTTCAACATCATTCTTACGAATACGGATGAATATTTGGCTTCCTTCAGCAGCTAGTGCTACAGGTACATATCCCATACCGATTCCTTTACCTAATGAAGGAGATTGAGTACCAGAAGTCACTTTTCCGATTACGTTACCTTCAGCATCTACGATTTCGTAGTCATGTCTAGGAATACCTTTACCTACTAGTTCGAAACCAATCAATCTATTTTTGATACCTGCTTCTTTTTCAGCTTTTAAATTATCAGAGTTGATGAAGTCTTTTGTGAACTTCGTTACCCATCCTAATCCTGCTTCTAATGGAGAGATCTCATCGTTTAGTTCATTACCGTATAAGCAGTATCCCATCTCTAGGCGTAATGTATCACGCGCAGCTAATCCGATAGGTTTGATCCCCCAGTTAGCACCAGCTTCGAATACTTTGTTCCAAAGTACTTCTACATCTTCATTTTTCACATATACTTCAAAACCACCTGAACCTGTGTATCCAGTAGCAGAGATTACAACGTCTTTTACTCCAGCGAAAGTATCAATCACAAAGTTGTAGAATTTGATATCCGCTAAGTTAACGTCAGTTAAGCTTTGCATAGACTCAATAGCCTTAGGTCCTTGTATCGCTAAGATAGAGTAGCCATCAGATAGATTCTCTAAGGTAGCGTTCATATCATTATGAGAACTTACCCAGTTCCAATCTTTTTCAATATTTGACGCATTTACTACCATCAAATATTCATTCTCATTCACTCTATAAGTAATAATATCGTCTATAACTCCTCCAGTAGTATTAGGGAAGTAGCAGTATTGAGCTTTACCATCTACTAATACAGAAGCATCATTAGAAGTAACTTTTTGGATTAATGCCAAAGCATTTGGTCCAGAAATTTTGAAGATTCCCATATGAGATACGTCAAAAACACCAACACCGTTTCTAACTGTTTCGTGTTCAATGTTTACTCCTTCATATTGTACAGGCATATTAAATCCTGCAAATGGAACCATCTTCGCTCCTAAAGCTTCATGGATATGGTTTAAAGTTACTTGTTTCATTGTGTTGTTAATGATTTAATTATAATTAGGTGCTAAAGTAAGTTTTTTTTACCTCAAATAAAAGTGCTTTTGTATGGAGATTGTTGTGTTAGTATGAATTAATTATATTATTGATATTAACTACTTTGTTTTATTATAGATAATTCTTTGTTATTGATTTTTAAATGATTATAGTTTTTATTATCTTAGAGTAATCTAATTTATAAAGAATTAAAGTATGGAAAGGGCAATTAAAATATTAATAGCACTTTTATTGATCTTAAGTGCATTTACTTCTTCATCAGATTTTGATCTTTTAGTGGGATTTATCGTTATGGTTGGTTTAGGAATATTAGCCTATAACTCTCATATCAATAAGAAAGTTATCGAAATGGCAATGTATATTCTTATTATTGGAATATTCCAGCCCTTTTATGCTATCCCTATAGAGCATATATGGTGGGTTATAATAGAATTAGTAGTAGCAGCATATTTAGTTCTATCTGCTATATTTGTTAAGTCTAAAGCAGTAGCGCAAGATTAGTCTTATCCCTTTTTTGAAGATGAGCTAAAACAAAAAGCTTATCACAACACCAGTTGTGATAAGCTTTTTGTTTTTAAGAGCCCTGTTTTGGCTGTAGAAATGAACGGCATGTACTAAAAGTAATGTCAATTTAAATTTTAATGAATAAAATTATGTTTTATTGAAAAAGATATATGTAGTTGATTATAAGAGTTTTTAAATGTTATTTTATTGATTGATTTTCTGTTTTTATATTAATTTATTACGTCTAGTTCTTTTAAATGTTAATATTTGCTTTTTTTTTGTATATTAGCACTGTTAAACTTTGAAGATATTTAAGAACATCTAATTACTTTAATAAAAAACAGAGTGGGGACTTGTTTTTTTTTATATAGATGATTCTGATTAGGCCATTCTTTGGGATGGCCTTTTTTTTAGGTTTAATAAGCTAAAAATTGGTATTTGTGTTTGCAATTTTAGTTTTTAAGGTGAGTAAAAAGCCTGGGTAGATCACCCTGGCTTTTTTGTTTCTATACCTGTTGTCTTAAATTAAAAACATAAAAAAAAACCAGAGCTATGGTGATCGCTCTGGTTAAAAAAATGAAAGGTATTATAAAAAAAATGATGATTAAAGTTTAAGATTCTTTAGTCGTAACGAGTTTGTAATAACTGATACAGAACTAAAGCTCATCGCTACAGCTGCAATCATAGGTGATAATACTATTCCGAAGATCGGATATAGCACACCTGCAGCGATAGGAATACCTACACTATTATAAACGAAGGCAAAGAATAGGTTCTGTTTAATATTCTTCATTACTCCATGACTTAGGCTAATAGCCTTCGGTATACCTGCCAAATCTCCTTGTAGTAAGGTTACTTCTGCACTTTCGATAGCGACATCAGTTCCAGTACCCATAGAGATACCTACATTAGCTTGGGCTAGAGCAGGAGCATCATTAATACCATCACCTGCCATGGCTACTATCTTTCCTTGTTCTTGTAGTTTCTTTATTTCGTTTAACTTATCTTCTGGCATAGCCTCAGCTAAGAAGTGTTTAATATTTAATTCTGTAGCCACAGCCTGTGCTGTCTTAGGGTTATCACCAGTGATCATAATCACTTCGATTCCTTTATTTTGAAGATCTTTTACAGCTTGTTTACTCGATTCTTTTATTTTATCGAATAATACAGCATATCCTATGACTGTATTGTTATCAGCTATATAAGATACAGTTTTTCCTTGGCTTTGTTCTTTTTCTACTTGTTGTACTAAGCTATCAGTTAGTGATGCTTGTACTACATCCATAAGTGCTTTATTCCCTAGAGAAATACGTTTTTTATCTACTAGACCTTGTATTCCTTTTCCTGTGATATTGTTAAACATCTTTACAGGGGTTAGGCTTAGACCGTCTTCTTTCGCTTTTTTAGTAAAAGAAGTCGCTAATGCGTGCTCACTATTTTGGTTAAGCGAGGCAGTTAGCACTAGTAAATCTTCTGCTGTGTAGTCTGGAGATATACGCACGATTTTCTCTACAGATGGCTTACCTTCTGTCAGTGTACCCGTCTTATCTGTGATTAATACATTTACTTTATTGGCTGTTTCTAGTGCTTCAGCATTTTTAATCAAGATACCATTCTGTGCCCCTTTACCTATTCCTACCATGATAGACATCGGAGTCGCTAGTCCTAAGGCACAAGGACACGCAATGATTAATACTGCTAATGCATTAACGAATGCATAAGCTAATCTTGGTTCAGGCCCTAATGTCTTCCATAGAATAAAAGTAGCTATGGCGATAATCACTACGATAGGTACGAAGTACTTCGCTACTTGATCTGCTAGTTTTTGGATAGGCGCTCTAGATCTACTGGCATTATTCACCATCTCAATGATTTGAGAAAGCAATGTTTCGTCACCAACCTTCTCTGCTATCATGATGAACGAACTATTTCCATTAATGGTACCTGATACTACTTTATCACCTTTTACTTTGTGTACTGGGATAGGTTCTCCAGTGATCATAGATTCATCTATACTAGATTCTCCTTCTATGATTTCGCCATCTACAGGTATCTTCTCTCCTGGTTTTACACGCAGGTGATTTCCTTTGACAATTTTGTCTATTTGTATTATTTCTTCTCCATTTTCAGTAACCAAAGTTGCTTCTGTAGGAGATAGTTTTAGTAATTCTTTTATAGCGGTATTGGTACGACTATGCGCTTTTGCTTCCATTACTTGTCCTACTAATACCAGTGTAAGAATCACGGCTACAGATTCAAAGTAAAGGTGAATACCATGCTCTCCTTTAAAATCATCAGGGAAAAGATCAGGGAAAAATAAGGCTACAACACTAAAGATTAACCCAGCAGCAGATCCTAAACCGATTAAACTAAACATATTCAGATTCCATGTCTTAAATGAAGTCCATGCTCTACTAAAGAACATCCAACATACATAGACTACAGGAATAGTGAATAATAACTGTATATAGTTATTCCATTCATGTGGTACAACTTTTCCGATAGGATCCCCAGGTATCATAGACCCCATGGCTAGTATAAATACTGGAATAGTGAAGGCTACCGAGATACGCAGTTTCTTCAGCATATCTGTATATGTAGTATCTTCTTGTTCTACTAGTATGGTCTTAGGCACTAAGTTCATCCCACATTTAGGACAATTCCCCGGTTTGTCATAGGTCTTGTCTCCCTCACATAACATCGGACAGTAGTAGACTGTCTTCTCTACTTTAGGTGCAGGGATTTGTTCTAAGTTCATCCCACATACAGGACATCCTACATTGGTATCATATACTTTATCCCCCTCGCATAGCATCGGACAGAAGTATTTACCCGCTTTATCTTCCATTCCCTTAGGAAGTTCTTGTTGGTACATATCTTCTTCTGATACTTCTACAGCTGGTAGAATCTCTTGCGTACCATCTTCATGAGTTACTATTTCTTGTAGTATATAGTTTCCTTTTTTAAGTAATTCTTTCTGAAGTGTTAAGGTATCTATATCATGATGAGACTCTATATTGGCTTGCTCTTGTTCTAAAGAAACTTCGGCCGTTACACCGTGTATTTCATTTAGGGTATCTTCTATCTTGGTTCTACAGCCATTACAGCTCATACCACTTACTTTATATTCTTTTTTCATTTGTACAATAATTCTTTTTGTGCAGATACAAAGTACGAATAAAAAGACAGATATAGTGTTATACAATTTTGAAGAAGGGTTATACAGTTTTGTATTAATGTAGAGTGAATTTGTTTTTATTGATTAGTTTATGTGGGTTTGTTATCGTTTTTTTAGAGTAATTTCTGCTATATGTTGCAATGACCGAATCTTTATGGGGTTATGATAGCATAGTGGTCGCATAGTTTTAGCCCTTTTTTATGCGACCATTATGCCATCACTATGCGATCACTATGCGACCACTGCTGTAAAAACGGTTTCGTCCTAATATAGCTGTACAGTTATTGTTTATAATCCTGCTTTTAACTGTACACTTGTTTTTAGTGATTATCAGATTGTTTTGCGGGTTTAGTATTTATTATAACAAGAAGAAATAAGAGAACGTGGTTATTTTTTGTACTTTAGATTTTCAATATAAGATAGAATGATAAGACTTAGTTTAGGATTGTTTATAGTAGGGATAACCCTGATGGGATGTAAGGAGAATAGACAACAAGAAGTCAGTAATACAACTGTAGAGCCTCAAGAGAAAGTGGTTGTAAATAAGAAGAAGTTTATAGAAGGGGCTCTAGTGTATAAGATGTCATTAAGTGATTCTCTTCTCAATCAGTTTATCGTACACATTAGTCATGATCCATTGTACAGTAAAGAATTAGCTAATAAGTACCTAGCTGAGCTGTCTGTAGAAGATAGAGATAGAATTAAGCAGTTTCTGACAGATAATCCTCAGATATTAAAAGAATACAGTAGATTGCCTTTTATAAAAAATAATGTATATGTAGCAGGGTATGAAGTCGTGTATAAGGCAGAAGGAGCTACTTATCTTCTAGAGAATAAGTGGAATGATATACTAGATGAAGGATTTGTATATGCGACTTCGACGATAGTTCCTAATACAGCATTAAACTTCTCTTACCAAAAAGACTTTTTAGAAAAAGAACACTGGCATACTCATATTACCTTAGATGATTATACTCGTGTGACGTCTGATGAGGTAAGTATGGTAGCAGGGTATGAAGTAGAGAAAATAATCTATACCCTAAAGAAAAATAGCAAAAAGAATAATTTGCCTAAATCTCTAATAGTTTATACCAGTACACTCTTTAATCCTGTTATCAATAAAGTACAGCCTTATTATCTAAATGAAGAAGGAGGAATCCTAAAATTAGAAGTAGAGCTGCCTAGTGTACCTCAAAGTATGAATATGGTGTATGAAGCTGAAATGATCGTAGGGCGAAAGCTGTTAGAACAAGAGACAGCCATAGTAGCTACTAAAGCATTCTATGGGACTAAAACAAATGATGATTTAGCTAAGTTAAAAGAAAGATTATCTAAGATTTTTGTGGTACCAAGTATATAGAATAAGAGATAAAACAAACAATAAGTATATATGAAACCAATTATCCAACCAGATGAACTATTGTCTTTAAGAGAACAAGGAAGTAGTTATATATTAATAGATGCTACGAATAGTAAGGTGGCTAGAGCTGAGTATGAGAAAGAGCACTTAGACGGAGCTTTATTTGTAGATGGAAATACACAGCTAGCACATATAGGAGAAGATGCGTCAAAAGGAGGGAGACATCCATTGCCTTCTGTAGCACAATTTGCTCACAGCTTGAAGTCTTTAGGTATTACTCCAGATAGTCATGTGATTATTTATGACACAGTATTCGGAGGTAATTCTGCTGCTCGATTTTGGTGGATGCTGACAGCTGTAGGTCATCAGAAAGTACAAGTGCTAAGTGGTGGAATGAGTGCTGCGCAGCAGGTAGGTTTTCCGAGCAATAATAATGTGGTAAAAGCAAGTGAAGTAGGAGTATATCCTGTAACGGAGTGGCAACTACCACTAGCTGATATTCATGAAATAGAGACGAATGTAGGGCGAGAGGATTATGTAGTGATCGATGTACGTGAGGCAAATCGATATAAAGGGATAACAGAACCTATTGACACAGTGGCAGGGCATATACCAGGAGCTATCAATGTTCCGTTTATGTCTAATCTAGATGAGCAAGGGATGTTCTTGACAGAAGAACAGTTAAGAGAGAAGTACACTGCTATTCTACAAGATTATCCGTTAGAGAATAGGGCGGTGCACTGTGGCTCTGGTATTACAGCATGTCATACTCTATTAGCTATTACAGCAGCTGGTATCCCGACGCCTAAGCTATATGTGGGCTCGTGGAGTGAATGGTCTAGAAGTAATAAACCTATCGCAACAGAAGCGTAAATAGTATAAATAATAAGAGCTAACGGTACACCGTTAGCTCTTATTGTTTTATTGTGCAGTATAGAATAGTTGTGCTCCTGGCCCTAGAGGTAACTCTAGAAGTAACCAAATCACAAATATAATAGACCAACCGATAAAGAATACAATAGTATAAGGAAGCATCGTAGAGACGATAGTTCCTATACCTGCTTTTTTGTCATAACGCTGCATAAAGGCAACAATTAAGGCAAAATAACTCATCATCGGAGAGATAATATTAGTAACACTATCTCCTATACGGTAAGCCACTTGGACTAGTTCTGGAGAATACCCTAATAACATGAACATAGGGATAAATACAGGTGCCATAATAGCCCATTTAGCAGAGGCACTTCCCATAATTAGGTTAATTAAGGCCGAGACTACAATAAACATCAGCATCAGTGGAATAGCTCCTAAACCTGATTTCTGTAGTGTTTCTGCACCTTCTATTGCGAAGATTAACCCTAGATTAGTCCAATTAAAATAAGCAACGAACTGAGCTGCAAAGAACACTAAAACAATGTAAGACCCCAAAGTTTCCATCGCTTTTGACATTCCTTTCATTACATCTGTATCGTTTTTGATAGTTTTAGCTCCGATACCATAAGCGATACCTGCTAGGGCAGCTCCAATAAATAATAAAGCAACAATACCTGACATAAAAGGAGACTTCAAAATCCCACCATCAGTACCTCTTAAATAACCGCTCTCTGGGATCAGACCTCCTAGTATAAATACAGTGAATAAAAAACCTGCTATAGAGGCATAGATTAGGCCTTTCTTTTCTTCTTTTGTTAAAGGATCTATAGAAATTGCTTTTTCATCTCCTGTGTATTCTCCTAATCTAGGTACGACTATGCGCTCTGTAACCCATGTACCAAGAATAGCAATAATGAAGGTAGATACAAATAAAAAGTAATAGTTCGCAGCGGGGTTAACTACATAAGCAGGGTCTATAATTCTAGCTGCTTCTTCTGATAATCCTGCTAATAGCGGATCTATAGTTCCCAATAATAAGTTAGCACTATATCCTCCTGATACTCCTGCGAAGGCAGCTGCTAGTCCTGCTATAGGATGTCTACCTGCTGCTAAGAATATGATAGCAGCTAAGGGTACTAATAAAACATAACCTACTTCACTAGCCGTATTAGAAAGTATGCCTGCAAATACGATAACGAATGTCAGTAGCTTCTTAGGAGAGGATAGTACAATCTTTTTTAAGATAGTTCCTATTAATCCAGAACCTTCTGCAATACCAATACCTAGTAAAGAGACTAGTACCGTACCTAAAGGAGCAAAGTTAGTAAAGTTAGTAACCATTTTAGAAAGAATCATGTGTAATCCTTCTGCACTTACTAGGTTGAATGACTTTATCTCTTCTTTAGTACCTGGATGGAGTACGGAGAGATCGAAAAAACTGGCTATCCATGAGGCTATAATAACTAATACAGCAAAACTAGCAAACAGAGTTGCTGGATGAGGTAACATATTACCAATCTTTTCAACACTAGATAAAAACTTATCTACTAAACTTTTTTTAGGCTTATCATTCATTTATCAAAAAATTATGTAAAAAGTGAAGATAATATTTTTTACTTATCTATGAAATGGGATTCGTTTTTTTACAATAATTTATATTGATGATATATGCTTAGCGTTTTTATAACTTTAGGTCATAGATGGATACGCCTTTTTCATTACATGATAAGAACTGCTGAGAGGTAGTGTTATATATATAAGTACGAATGGTATGATCCTGATGAAGTACTTCTCCATTCTTAGATACGATATATACCCCTTCATCTGAGTTAACTAATACGAAAGCATCGAGTATAGCGTCAAAGTACATAGCGTTGTATTGGATAGCTTTATCTTGTAGTTGTATTTTATCTAATAAGGTAGCTTTGTTTTCTTCTAATAGGTATAGGTGTATTTCATCTAAGGTGTCCTCTGTTGCTTCTTCCTCTTCTTCTGTATAAGGGCTGTGTTCTACGGCAAGGATATTATTGCTTACCCAACATATTTGTCTTGATTCATGTTCTCCTCCATGAACGATGATATCTTGTATTCTAGGGTTGGTGATAAAATTATCGACATCATAAGCATTGATACAATCAAAAGAACCCCATACCCATCCTACACTTGCGAAGTATTGATGATTAGGAGATAATAGTAACTTACCATAGAAATAATCATAGGTACTCGGCCAAGCTAGCTTATTGTGTTCTTTATGAGTTTTATAAAACTCGATATGCTTCTCTTCTGCAGCGTCTTCTATTAAAGATTTAGCAGCAGTTAGTACTTGACGAGTATCTAAATTCATGATTTGTACATGGTTCCAATCATCCGCATAGATGATATGAGGTATTTCATTGGCATCTTTATACAGTGCGATAGGGTACTTCGTAATATTAGCGTAATAATCCCCTCTCCATAGATGTAGTCGGTATTCTTGTTTAGGATTAATGATATAACCATGACGTTTAAAGTCGTTTACGATAACGATAATATCATCTAAAGTATAGATAGAAATAGGAGCAGTGAGGTCAAACCCGTCATCAGTATACCCCATACTATCTTGTAAAGTAGATACTAGGGTAGTTTTGTCTGTCTGAAAGTTATGTCTTGTTACATCTCCATTGCTCAGTACCATCACTATTTCGTCAGTATTAGATAGTGTAGAAGCGAGTATGGTGTCATCAGTCCGTTGTGTATAGCTATATTTCTTTTCTATTTGCATACTTTGTAATTTGTAGCGAAGATACGAAGTTGACCAATAGGAGATTATAGAAATATAAAAAGCTATTCAGAAATGAATAGCTTTTTGTATTATTTTGGTTCTATATTATTCCATATTACTTCATCAGGAGTAGGAGCTACTATGGTAAGTGTCTCTTTAGTCACTGGGTGAATAAAGGTAAGCTTACGAGCATGTAAGTGAATACCTCCATCAGGATTACTTCTGTCTGCTCCATATTTTAGATCTCCTTTAATAGGGCAACCTATAGCTGATAGCTGGCATCTTATCTGATGGTGACGTCCTGTGTATAGATCTATCTCTAGAGTAGAATAGGTCTTTAGTTGGTGAAACATTCTATAGGTTAGCTTTGCCTTTTTACTATTAGGGACTTCTTTATTATGTGCTTTAGAAGTATTGTTCTTAGGGTTTCTAACTAGGAAGTGCTCTAATGTGTCCTCTACTTTAGGGGGAGCATCTTTTACTACTGCCCAATACGTTTTTTGTGTTTCTCTGTTCTTGAATGATTCGTTTAAGCGACTCAGTGCTTTAGATGTTTTTGCAAATACTACTAATCCAGAAGTAGGACGGTCTAAGCGATGTACTACGCCTAGATAAACTTCTCCAGGTTTATTGTACTTCTTTTTTAAGTATAATTTTACTATTTCGCTTAGTGGCATATCACCTGTCTGGTCACCTTGTACGATATCGCCTACGCGTTTATTAATGACGATGATATGATTATCTTCATGTAATACTTGTAGGTTTTCGGGTGTAGAAACAATCTTCATTTGTAATAATTTGAAACAAAAATATCCTTTTTATATGTAAAAAGGATATTTTTTGTATTTTAAATAAGTAAGCTTTCTTAATACTGTTCGTTTTCATTCGGAAAATCAACAGACTTAACATCTTCAACATATTGAGATACTGCATTTTTCATATCTTCAAAAATGTTCATATAACGACGTAAGAATTTAGGGCTAAATTCGTGAGTAAGTCCTATCATATCATGTACTACTAATACTTGCCCATCTACACCATTACCAGCACCGATACCGATAACAGGGATAGAAATACTCTCAGCAACTTTCTTTGCTAAAGCAGCAGGAATCTTTTCTAGTACAAGAGCAAAACACCCTATCTCTTCTAACATTTTAGCGTCTTTGATCAGCTGATTAGCTTCTTCTTCTTCTTTAGCTCTTACGGTATAAGTACCAAATTTATAGATAGACTGAGGAGTAAGTCCTAAGTGGCCCATCACAGGGATACCTGCATCTAAGATACGTTTAATACCGTCCTTAATCTCTTCTCCACCTTCCATCTTTACTGCATGAGCGCCACTTTCTTTCATGATACGAATAGCTGAACGCAATGCTTCTTTAGGATCAGATTGGTAAGAACCAAAAGGTAAGTCCACAACAATTAGCGCTCTGTCAGCTCCACGTACTACAGACTGTGCGTGATAGATCATCTGATCTAATGTAATCGGTAGAGTAGTCTCATGACCAGCCATTACATTACTAGCAGAATCTCCTACAAGCATTACGTCAACTCCACCTGCTTCTAATACTTTAGCCATAGAGTAGTCATAACATGTTAACATTGATATTTTCTCTCCGTTGGCTTTCATATCTATTAGCGACTTAGTTGTCACTTTTTTATAGTCTTTTTTTGCTACAGACATTTTTCTTGTTTTTTTGGGTTATTGTAAAATTGTTATTTCAGAATAAAAAGAAGAGAATTAGCAGAAGTAAATCAATTCTACTTTACTCAGCTTACCTTCTGCAAATGAAAATTGGTATACCATATCTCCAGCTGCTATCTGATACGCTTTTTCTAAAGGAAGAATTGTATTAATAAGGCCTTTTCCTATTTCTAAAAATTCTTTTTCTGTTGTATTTTCATTCACGATGCTGTTGTTGATCTTGAATCCAGCATCATTTTTTATTTCTATTATTCTTAACTTATATGTTTTATTGACATCATGTCCAATACATTCAGCTGTATGGAATATTATATTGCTCTCATAGTCTCCTAGAGCACAATCATCTAAGTTAGAATAACTCTCTTTTATCTTCCCTAGACTTTTCTCTAATGTGGCTAAGCTAAAACCTTTTCTTGGTTCTAACACATTATTTAACGTAAAACCGAATAGTTGTTGGTTTAGCATATTTTCTATTTTGTCAGCTATTTCTTCATTATTAGGAGACACTTTTAGAACTTCTGCTTGTAGTCTAGCGATGGTTGCTTTTTCTGGACGGTTATTTTTGTCCGCATATTCAGCAAAAACTCCTAGTGCTAGTGCTGTTTCATCTTGGCTACTATTCCAACCTAGCTCTACGATACGTTGGATAAATCTCTTTTGATCTTTTGGATCAGTAGCTTTTTTATAATTTGTTATTAGATTGTTTAGGTTAGGTCTTTTACCTAAATATTTCACTGGTACATAGCCTGTATTTCCTAAGTGAGATACTTCTACCCAAGCTTCTTTATCATAAGGGTAGTAATCTATGGCTAATGGTGTACCTGTGTACAGTGTCTCTAATACTTCTGCTTGATGATTAGGAGCTTTTCTTACCTTCAGTCCACCTACTGTTGTGAATAAGTGAGGACTTCCATAATAGTCGTCAAAGTCTATAATCGGATTAGGAGAGGCTTCTGATGTATCTTCTGCTGAGAGCGTTTTTTTTAGATTATTAATATCTAAAATATAAGTCTCTTCTGCATAAGCATTAGTTACCTTGAATACATCTTTGTTTATTTTTTCTATATTTTCTAAATAAGCACCACGTGTATAGACTCCTATCTGAGTAGTACCATTAGCATCGTTGTAAGCTACAGTGGGTGTAGATACATAGAGTTGACTCTGTCCTAAAGCATAGGCCGTGACTAGGAAACACAATATTCCAATCATTTGTTTCATCTGTTTAACAGTCTGATAAGTTTACAGCTACAGCAAGACCACCTTCTGAAGTCTCTTTGTATTTATTATTCATGTCTTTTGCAGTTTCCCACATTGTATTGACTACTTTGTCTAAAGGAACTTTTGCATTCTTAGGGTCAGTATCTAAAGCAAGCTCTGCTGCATTAATAGCTTTAATAGCGCCCATCGTGTTTCTTTCTATGCAAGGTACTTGAACTAGACCTCCGATAGGGTCACATGTCAGTCCTAAGTGATGTTCCATAGCTATCTCAGCTGCTACAGTTACTTGTTCTGGAGTACCTCCCATTAGCTCACATAAGGCACCAGCAGCCATTGCACTAGAAACCCCAATCTCTGCTTGGCATCCTCCCATAGCAGCAGATATCGTAGCTCCCTTTTTAAAGATACTACCTATTTCGCCAGCTACCATTAAGAACTGTTTGATTTCTTTATCGCCTGCTTTATGGTTCTCTATAACTAGATAATACATTAATACCGCTGGTATAACTCCTGCACTACCATTAGTAGGGGCAGTCACTACACGCCCAAGAGAAGCATTCACTTCATTAACAGCTAAGGCAAAACAACTTACCCATTTCAATATCTGTCTAAAGTAAACCTTTGTCTTACGAATAGTCTGTAACCATTCTTGAGGTGTGTTATAAGGGAGGTCTCCTTTCAGTTTAGAATGAGTGTCATAAGCACGTCTACGTACGTTAAGGCCTCCTGGTAATATACCTTCTGTATGACATCCGATATACATACACTCTAGCATGGTATTCCACACGCGTAATAACTCATTATGTATCTCTTCTTCTGAACGTATAGACTTTTCATTTTCATATACTAATTCAGAGATAGACATATTCTGCTCTTTACAGTAGGCTAATAATTCCGTAGCTTTTTCTATAGGGAAAGGGAAAGTAGCTTTGATCTCTTCTTTCTCTTGATTATCAGGGTTTTCTTCTTTTACTACAAATCCTCCACCGATAGAATAAAAGGTAGATTCATATAGTTCATGTTCACCATATTGTACAGTAAATGTCATTCCATTAGCATGGAAAGGGAGGAAGTTTCTATTAAATACAATGTTTTCCTTAGGGTTAAACACTACAGGCATTGTTCCTCCTAATAATAAAGACTGTGAAGCATTAATATGATCAATAATACCACTAATGTCTTCGACAGGGACATATTCTGGATCAGCTCCACTTAGTCCTAACATGACAGCTAAGTCAGTAGCGTGCCCTACTCCCGTAAGAGAAAGTGAACCAAATAAATCTATTTTCAGAGAAGAAACTTGGTCAAAGATATTGCGATCACGCAATTCTTTTAAAAAAAGCTCAGCGGCTCTCCAAGGACCTAAAGTATGCGAACTAGATGGTCCTACACCGATTTTGAGCATATCAAATACAGAAATACATTCCATAAAATAGTAGTGATTTAATAATACGAAGATAGCTAAATTCTAATCAGAGACAACTTTTAGAGATTTATTTAACGCAAGATGGGAAGGGAATTATGTGGATAGATAATTATATAGTTGTTTTATGTTTCTTGTATTGATTACTAAGTAGGAGTAGTAAGTGATGTGTTTTTTAAGGAGAGGGCTTTTTAAGGAGAGGTATCATTGTCAGTATATACTGACGTTATGTATGCTTATTTCTTATCTAAAAGAGAGGTAAATGACAATATGACATTATTTAAAAGATAAAATGACCTAAAAACAGACAAAATATTCAATTTTTTCTGTTGGCACAAAGATTGTTTAAGAGTAACCGAGCATGAAGCTCACGACAATGAATTAAGTATAAAAATAAACTATAGAAAATATTATGAGTAAAATAATTGGTATTGACTTAGGAACTACAAACTCTTGTGTTTCTGTAATGGAAGGAAACGAGCCAGTAGTAATTTCAAACGCTGAAGGAAAAAGAACTACACCATCTATCGTAGCTTTCGTAGAAGGTGGAGAGATTAAAGTAGGTGATCCTGCAAAACGTCAGGCTGTAACTAACCCAACAAAAACAGTTGCGTCTATCAAACGTTTTATGGGAGAGAAATATAGTGAGGCTGCGAAAGAAGCAACAGCAGTACCTTACCAAGTAGTAAAAGGAGATAATGATACTCCACGTGTAGATATCGATGGACGTTTATATACGCCACAAGAAATCTCTGCGATGACACTACAAAAAATGAAAAAGACAGCTGAAGATTTCTTAGGACAAGAAGTATCGGAAGCAGTTATTACTGTACCAGCTTACTTTAATGACGCACAACGTCAAGCGACAAAAGAAGCAGGAGAGATTGCAGGATTAAAAGTAAGACGTATCATTAACGAGCCTACAGCGGCTGCGTTAGCATACGGATTAGACAAAACAGGAAAAGATCAAAAAGTAGTAGTATATGACTTAGGTGGTGGTACATTCGATATCTCTATCCTTGAGTTAGGAGACGGTGTATTCGAAGTATTATCTACTAATGGAGATACTCACTTAGGAGGAGATGACTTCGATAACGTAATTATCAACTGGTTAGCAGATGAGTTTAATTCTGCTGAAGGAGTAGATTTACGTAAAGATGCTATGGCATTACAACGTTTAAAAGAAGCTGCTGAGAAAGCTAAAGTTGAGTTATCTTCTGCTACACAAACAGAGATTAACTTACCTTATGTAACAGCTACTGCTTCAGGACCAAAACACTTGGTACAAACATTGACAAGAGCTAAATTTGAGCAATTATCAGATGATTTAGTACGTCGTTCTATGATTCCTTGTGAGAAAGCTTTAAAAGATGCTGGTTTATCTAAATCAGATATCGATGAGGTAATCTTAGTAGGTGGATCTACACGTATCCCAAGAATCCAAGAAGAAGTAGAGAAATTCTTTGGTAAAAAACCACACAAAGGAGTTAACCCTGATGAGGTTGTAGCTATCGGTGCTGCTATCCAAGGAGGTGTATTAACTGGAGATGTAAAAGATGTATTATTATTAGATGTTACGCCACTTTCATTAGGTATTGAAACTATGGGAGGTGTATTCACTAAATTAATCGAATCTAATACAACTATTCCAACTAAGAAATCTCAAGTATTCTCTACTGCTGCAGATAACCAACCATCGGTTGAAATCCACGTATTACAAGGAGAGAGACCAATGGCTAATGATAACAAAACAATCGGTCGTTTTCACTTAGATGGTTTACCACCTGCACAAAGAGGAGTGCCTCAAATCGAAGTAACTTTCGATATCGATGCTAATGGTATTATCAAAGTATCTGCTACAGATAAAGGAACTGGTAAATCTCACGATATTCGTATCGAAGCTTCATCTGGATTAACTGAAGAAGAAATCCAAAGAATGAAAAAAGAAGCTGAAGCCAATGCTGATGCTGATAAAAAAGCAAAAGAAACTGTAGAGAAAATCAACGAAGCTGATGCTATGATTTTCCAAACAGAAAAACAATTAAAAGAGTTCGGAGATAAATTATCTGAAGGAAATAAATCTAATATCGAAGGAGCTTTAGCTGAATTAAAAACAGCTTTTGAAACTAAGAACTTAGATACTATCCAACCAGCGTTAGACAAAATTAACGAAGCTTGGAAAGCAGCATCTGAAGAAATGTACAAAGCACAAGCTGAAGGTGGTCAAGCAGGTCCTCAACAAGGACAGCCAAACCAAGGTGGTGATGCTGATGGTACACAAGATGTAGAATACGAAGAAGTGAAGTAAACCCACTTATATAGTTGTAAAGAGAGAAACCGAGTCTGTATAGGCTCGGTTTTTTTATGTGGTAAATTTATAGTTAGGGAGGAATGTGTTTATTTATTTTGTGTAACTTTGTGTTGTAAATGAATTAGTTATGAGTGTAGAGGTAAAGAGACAGCAGATAGTTAAATCCCTTATGGATATTCACGATGAGGCATTGATCGACCAGATAAATGAATATGTCAATGCTCTGAAACGAGTGGAAGAGGAGATGTTTTTACCTATGACAGAAGAGGAATTAGAGAGCAGATTAGCTATATCTCGTAAAGACTATGAGGAGGGAAGGTATTATACCTTAGAGGAAGTAGAAGAGATGAGTACTAAATGGTAGTAGTATGAAAATAATATTATCTGATTTTGCAGCCAGTCAATTAAGGGATATATACTTCTATTATGTTAATCATGTCAGTGTAAGCAAGGCTAAAGAGGTAAAGGATAATATTATTAAAGCAATCAAGCAGTTAATTGATTTTCCCTATTTAGGACAGAAAGAAGGTATGATGTATAGTCGATTCGAGAGAAGGTATCTCTTAGTTTATGAGTATAAAATTCTATATGAGGTAACTGAAGAGAATATTGTTATTCTGGATATCTTTCATACTAAGCAATCTCCTCATAAGATGTATGTCAATGAAGATAGAGAAGAATATCAGAGAAATAATAGTAAACCGAGTCTGTAAAGGCTCGGTTTTTTGTTATCTTTAATTGTATGTAAATTTCAGATACTATGGCAAATAGAGTGTATTTAACTTTTAAAAATAAAAATAACGAGGAGGAAGAGCTAGAAGCTATAGGAACTTTGCCACAATTGTGGCAAGAATTATATGATTTAGAACTACTGAATGAACAAAAAAGTAAACTAATAGAAAGTTATATAACGGAAGGAGATAATAGAGTTTCTTTGATAATTGATAAATCAATAGTACTTAGTAATTTACAACAAAGAATTAATCATAATTTAGCTATTGAAACATCTACTAAAAAGCAATTGAGAAAAGATTTTTACAATTTCTTATTGAATGAGGTGAAAGATGATGAAATTATATGTATTGATTTTGAAGAGTTAAGTTGGTTTTATAATGAAACAGAAGATTTCTTTAGTGAATTAGAATTATTTCATAATGACGATGAGGTATACCAAAGAAGTAGCTTGGAAGACTCAGTTTATAAAATAATGGGATGTACTGATACTTTAAAAAAATACTCTGATATTTATAAACAATGGAGCGATGATAATGAGAGTATTAAGCAATTGTATTTAGAAGAGTATGCGAAAAAACTAAAGAGGGAAGATAGAAAAGAGTTTTTTAAAAATATATTCTATTTATTTTTATGTTTAGTTTTTCTTGTTGTAGGTGTATTAATGCTTATCAAAGAACCCAATCAATTTTGGACAGCATTGAGTGGCGTGATATTTGGATTAATAGGATGTATAGTGTTTGGAGTGAGAATTTATGAATACCTATTGGAATAGATACAGTGTATACTATAGTTAATCTATAAGAAACTTAGTTTATTAGTAATATAGTGTTTTCTCATAACAATTAAACACCCCTTTTCTAAACTGAACTGTACCTACTAATTGATAACCTTTTTTAGTGTAAACCGCATTAGCAGTAGTATTTAGTGTATATGCATCAAAGCGAATAGATGCATAGTTATTGTCTTTGGCGTATTGTTCTGCGAATAGAATCATCTTACTAGATATCCCTTTACCTTGTGCTTTAGGACTGACAAATAATCTATGGATAACAATAAATGGAGTAGGACTAGTCCAACGAAGATCATTATACTCTACATCATATTCTTCGTTTAAGACCATATAGGCTAAGATCTGTTCGTTTTCTGTATAGATATAAGCTTGCTTCTTTTGAATGTCATTAGAGATAATATCTTTATTAGGATAAGATTCATCCCATTGATCAATACCTTGGCTGAGCATATGTTGTTTTACTTCTTCTAATACATGTAAAGTCTGGGGTAAGTCGGTAATATCAATTGGTTTTATCATCGTTATTTTGTTTGTAGTAAAATGTCTTTTATCTCCTTGTTGTAATAATTAGGAGTACTTATTAGAAATGAACTAGGTAAGTCGACATCATACAAATCGTTATAAATAAAGGTAAAGTCTATATAGGGAGGAACAGCCAATATTACTAAATTATAGGCAATAATCGTATAGTTATCATTAATATCGGTAGTGCCTTCTAATATAGTAATTCCACTGTCTGTAATAGCATTAGATATAGTAGTCACAATGTCTTCCCATAGTTCTTCTAAGTAATCAAAACTGTTGTGTATATCCACGATAGCATAGTCAAACTGTACAGATAGTGCTACTTTTTGCGGATAAGGAATAAGTAAGTTTTGTTGAGATATAATCGGCATAATGTTATAATGAATAGCTAAAGGTAATCAAAAGCAGTTTTAAAAAACTTAATTTTGTTGATATGATGTTATATGACTTATTATGTTTGACCTATTAATTCAACACATTCAAGAAAAAGTACACTTGACCACAGAAGAAACTGTTCGTTTAGAAGATTATTTTACAGTTAAAAAACTAAGGAGAAAGCAATACTTATTGCAAGAAGGAGACGTGTGTAAGCACATGGCTTTTGTTGCGAAAGGAGTACTGAAGTCTTATGTGATAGACGAAAAAGGAGTAGAGAATATTAACTTCATTGGTTGGGAAGGCTGGTGGATGGCAGATTCTTATAGTTTCTTTACCGGTGAAAAAGCAGTATTGAACATTGATGCCTTAGAAGAAGTGGAGCTACTGCTTATAAGTAAAGAAGACTATGATAGAATAGTGATAGATCTGCCTGTGATGAGTAACTATTTCAGAATACTGTATGAACGCAGTTTAGCGAATAAAGATAGACGTATATTGAGTAATATAGCCTATAATGCAGAGGAGAAATATGCGCAAATCATTACTTGTTATCCAGACTTAGTCAACCGTATTCCACAGCATCTTTTGGCTTCCTATTTAGGTCTAACCCCAGAAACAGTTAGCCGTATTAAGAAAAAAATGAAGTAATCTACTTGATCTAGATCAAGGGATTGACTTATCTTAGGTCAATGCACAGCTATTTTACTTGCTTTAGCTTTGTCTTCAAAGAAATGAATCATGAAGAACAAAGCATTAGTAGTAGGCGTTAGTGGTATTGCTGGTAGTAATCTAGCAAAAGAACTAATCGCTCAAGATTGGACAGTATATGGATTAGCAAGAAATCCAAAAGGAATTGTAGACGGAGTCATTCCCATTGCTGCAGACTTATTAGATACAGAAGGTTTAGCTATAGCCTTACAAGATATAGCTCCTACCCATGTTTACTTTACCACATGGATGCGTAAGGATACAGAGACAGAGAATATCATTGTCAATGCTACTTTAGTTAGGAATTTACTAGATGTATTATCTCCTAAACAGAGCATAAAGCATGTAGCCTTAGTAACTGGATTAAAACATTATTTAGGCCCTTTTGAATCTTATGTTAAGTCAGGTATCTTACCTATTACCCCTGTTAGAGAAGAACACCCTCGATTAGAATTAGAGAATTTCTATTATGCTCAAGAAGATGAAGTGTATAAAGCATCTGAGCGAGACGGTTTTACTTGGAGTATACATAGACCTCATACTTTGATAGGACATGCAGTAGGTAATCTGATGAATATGGGGATTACACTTGCTGTGTATGCGAGTATATGTAAGGAAGAAGGACTTCCTATGGTGTGGCCAGGGTCAGAAGCACAGTGGAATGGGGTGTCAGATGTAACTGATGTAAGCGTATTAGCAAAACAGTTGGTATGGGCATCTACTACAGATACAGCTAAGAATCAAGCATTCAATGTTACCAATGGAGATGTGTTTAGATGGAAGTGGCTATGGGAAGAAATAGCTAATTATTTTGATATACCTTTTGAAGGGTATAAGGATACTATCAGACCATTAGAAGCAACCTTGTTACAGAAGAGTGAGGTATGGCAGACTATTATAGCGAAGCATAAACTACTAGCTATGGATTTAGGTACATTAGTCTCTCCATGGCATACAGATGCAGATTTAGGTCGTCCTATAGAAGTGATTACTGATATGTCTAAGAGTAGGAGATTAGGCTTTACAACTTATAAACCTACAAAAGACTCTTTCATAGAACTATTTGAACAATTAAAAGCAGAACGTCTTATACCATAAAATAGAATTAAGCAGACTACGGTCTGCTTTTTTATTGGTATTATTTTAACCCAGAATAAGCGTTAGCCAAATACTACAAAGCAATTCTACTTCATATCTCTTTCATTAGC
>NZ_BCMQ01000032.1 GCF_001485415.1 Myroides odoratimimus | reverse complement strand
CTTTGATATATGGAATATCAACGAACCGGAGGACATAGTGTATCACGTTTAACTGCCCATATAGTATGGGTGACTAAATATCGTTATCCAGTATTGGAAGGAGATATTCAGATACGTTGTCGTAGTCTGATCATTCAGATTTGTGAAGCAGAAGATATTCAAATTTTAAAAGGTGTAGTATCAAAGGACCATGTTCATCTTCATATAGAATATCGACCATCTCAAAACATAAGCAATATTGTCAAACTCTTCAAGGGTCGTACCTCAAGGAAACTCCAAATAGAATTTCCTGAGTTGAAGCACAGATACTGGGGACGTCACTTTTGGGCAATAGGCTTTGGTTGTTGGAGTACAGGAAATATTACTGATGAAATGCTAAATCAATATCTTGAACACCATCGTAAATCAAATGATAACGGAGGTAACTTTATACTTGAGTAAGTAGCTCCACCCAGGCAGACTTTAGTCTGCTTTAACAAACTATGGACTTTCAGTCCATAGTGGTTGTGTGCCCAGCATGGGCAATAACTCTAGGGTGCAAGTCCCGAACACACCTTTACAGTGGGAAGTGTTAGCTAATAGCAAGGGTGTCCATCGTGAGGTGGAATCTGAAGGAAGCTTACGGCAAAACCTTGACCTGACGAACAGAAACTATATATAAGGCTCAAAGTATCGGATAAGGTTGCAACCCAAACTGAAGTCCAAAACTGTACAGAGATATGCGGGTAAATATAGCAGGCACATGAGGTGAAAGTTATTGTTCTTACCTGGGGAGGTCTTACAGACGTAGGGAGTTTTTTTTTTACAGAACTACGGATAACAATTGCTGTAAGAAGTCAGCAGAGGTCATAGTATGTATGGATACAAGCTTGGCATTACCAAGAAGTCTTACGAAATACAGAAGGACTGAACTTAATTAAGTGAGAAGTAAATGAATGTTACCCAATGAAAGGCGGAATGCAGAAAATATCGATGAATATTGATAACTACCTTGAGAATGATAGGGCAGAACCTGACAGCTATCAAGCAGTAGCAGACTTTTATAGGGATAACTGAAAACAACCTCATGGAAGTACAATTAGGACAGTTAGATTTACTTGAACAAATCCTAAGTCCCTCAAATCTAAACTTAGCTTATAAACGAGTTAAGTCAAATAAAGGGAGTCATGGAATAGACAAGTTATCTACTGAAAACATGCTAGAATGGCTCTTACTTCATAGAGAATCTTTGTTAAACTCGTTAGCAAAAGGGAAGTATAAACCTCAGGGAGTACGCAGAGTAGGAATCCCCAAAGAAGGAGGTAAAGTTCGACTTCTAGGAATCCCTACAGTTATTGATAGACTAGTACAGCAAAGTATCTCTCAAGTATTATCTCGGATATACGAACGTTATTTTCATTTAAGTAGCCACGGATTTAGACCTCAAAGAGGATGTCACACAGCGCTGAAAGAGGCGAAGAAACATCTAAATGATAAGTACCACTATGTAGTAGACTTAGATTTAGAAAAGTTCTTCGATACAGTTAGTCATAGTCGGTTAATTGAACTTCTGTCAAAGCGGGTAAAAGACTCACGTGTAATATCACTTATACATAAGTATCTAAACTCTGGGGTGGTTATAAATGGAAACTATGAACAGAGTACGCAAGGAGTTGTTCAAGGAGGACCTCTGAGTCCATTACTGAGCAATATCATGCTTCATGAACTCGATATGGAGCTGGAAAGACGTGGACATCGATTTGTTCGCTATGCAGACGACTGTTTAATCTTCTGTAAGAGTAAGAGAGCATGCGAACGTGTAAAAGAGAGTATAACTCTATTTATAGAAACAGTACTGCACTTAAAAGTCAATAAAGAGAAAACTACTATAGGATATGCTCAAGGAAAGAAGTTTTTGGGGTATAGTTTCTATGTCAGTAAAAACAAACAGTGGGAACTATGTGTACATGCTAAGAGTTATAGTAAACTCAAAGATAAATTAAGAGTAATTACTAAACGGAGTAATGGACAAGGATATGAGAAGCTCAAAGAAACATTAAAGATGTTTGTAAGAGGATGGGTGTCCTATTTCAAGTTAGCGAATATGTCAGATAAGATTAAGCGTATAGATAAATGGCTTCGGTCAAGAATACGGATATTTATATGGAAGAATTGGAAGAGTAAGGGATTAAGGTACACCAATCTTAAAAAGATAGGTGTTAAAGCTAATCAAGCTTATCAATGGGCTAATACCCGAAAGGGGTATTGTCGTGTAGCCTTGAGTCCTGTTTTAAAAACATCATTGAATATTTGGGTTTTAAGGAAAGCAGGTTATACATTTCTGAATGACATTTACCTAAAAGTATCGTAAATTAAGAACCGCCATGGTACGGATCCGTATGCCTGGTGGTGTGAGAGGTCGGCTGAAGAAATAATCTTCAGCCTCCTACTCGATTATTTTGAAGTATATGTAAATGATTGCGAAAAGATAGTAATTCCTATTTAATAACACAATTTATAAGAGATATATTATTGATAACTTAATATAAATCAATAAGTGATATAGATAATGAGGAGTTGTATTTCTTTTTTTGTGTATTTTAAAAGATTATGGGGATTGTGTTTTACTCTTTAGGCATAAAACCAAACATGAGTACTAACTTTTCGTCTTGATAGAAATTAAGTGTTTGTTCAGCGATATCATAGCGATACGTTTTATCTGTGAAGTAGCGCCCATATCTTTCTTTTGCTTTACGACTTGCTCTATTTTTAGCATGATAAGGAATTTCGAAACTTCTAAAATAAAAAGTATCTTGATCAAAATATAAATCAAACTTCACCTCAAAAGGGATATTATCTATAGTACCTGTCATGGTTGTATTTTCAAAATCAAAAGAAGTAATCATCTTAGGTAGATTCTCTGACTCTCGATTTAAAGCAATAAGTCCCCAGTTAAATCTAGAGACAAACTTACACATACGGTCAAAATCAGTACTGTAGAACTTGTACTTAGTCTCTGTACCTTTTTTAAGTACTAAGACATCTGTTGTACTACTCACAGTGATAGCGCTAGACTCTAAAACGCGAAAGAACTCTAAGTCGTCTTGTGTCCAGTTCACTGCCGTAGGAGTAGATAAGAACTCTGTTTTATCAGTTAGTAAGACATATTCAGTAACGTTATCTTTGATTTGCTGAGCAGGAATTCTAGCGTAGATTTTTTTCTTTTGATCTTGATTAATCGGTTTGTTAGCTAATGCTATTTCTAGAGCACCATCAGTCCATTGTAGGATTAGATTTTTTTCTTTGTCCTGTATGACCCACTGTTCTTTTTGTATTTGTTTATTTGTCAAAGGAAGAGGATCTTCTATCTTCTGAGCATGCAGAGCTAGAGATAGGGTTAAGGTAATGAATATTATGAATTTAGACTTGATCATGAGCAATAGGATTTTTAATCTTTATCCAAAGATATTAATATGATTTAGAAAGCATACTTTGATTAGTTACATTTTTTTAGAAGATATATGTTTAATAAATTGGTGACAAACGATATTTAATTGTAAATTTACCCCCCAAACACAACTCTTTTATATATGAATCCAAAAGTATTACTTACTTCAAAAGAGATTGATATCATTCTACACCGTTTGGCTTGTCAATTAGTAGAAAAACATCTTGATTTTTCTAATACCCTTCTTATTGGTATTCAACCACGTGGTAAATTTTTAGCAGAACGCATTAAAAGCATCCTTAAGACTGAATATGGTATATCTGAAGTGCCTTTAGGTTTTTTAGACATTACTTTCTTTAGAGATGACTTTAGAAGACATCAAAAAACTCTTGAAGCGAATAAAACACAAATAGACTTCTTAGTAGAAGATAAGAAAGTCGTATTTATAGATGATGTGCTTTATACAGGACGTAGTATACGTGCCGCATTGACGGCTATACAGTCTTTTGGCCGTCCAGCAGAGATAGAACTATTGGTATTAATAGATCGCCGTTTTAGTCGTCACTTACCGATACAGCCTGATTATAGAGGAAGACAAGTAGATGCCTTTGATGAGGAGACTATCCGTGTACATTGGTCTGAACATGAACAGGAAGATGCAGTCTTTCTAGAAGAAACTGAAAAAAACTAACTACCTAAATCTACTCATAGAAGTACAATGAAAGAATTAAGCGTAAATCACCTTTTAGGAATTAAGTATATCAATAAGCATGATATTGATTTAATTTTCGAAACAGCTGATCACTTTAAGGAAGTAATTAATCGTCCGATTAAGAAAGTTCCTTCTCTACGAGATATTACCATAGCGAATATCTTCTTTGAAAACAGTACTCGTACTAAACTATCTTTCGAATTAGCACAAAAACGTTTATCTGCAGATGTGATTAGTTTTTCTGCTGCTCAGTCTTCAGTGAAGAAAGGAGAAACACTAATCGATACAGTTAATAATATCTTAGCCATGAAGGTAGATATGGTAGTGATGCGTCACAGTGATGCAGGAGCTGCTCATTTCTTATCTAAGAATGTAAACGCAAGTATCATTAATGCAGGAGATGGAGCACATGAGCACCCTACACAGGCGTTATTAGACAGTTATTCTATCCGCGAAAAGTTAGGTGATGTAGCAGGGAAGAAGGTTGTGATCGTAGGAGATATTCTACATTCACGTGTAGCATTGTCTAATATCTTTGCTTTGCAGATGCAAGGGGCTGAGGTTAGAGTATGTGGGCCTAAGACATTAATCCCTAAGTATATCGAGAGTTTAGGAGTGAAGGTAGAGTCTAATCTAAGAAAAGCTCTAGAATGGTGTGATGTAGCGAATATGCTTCGCGTTCAGAATGAGCGTTTAGACTTTAGTTATTTTCCTAATACGAGAGAGTATTCTCAACAGTTTGGGTTGACTAAAGAGATCTTAGATTCATTAGATAAAGAAATCGTAGTCATGCACCCAGGGCCTATTAACAGAGGAGTAGAGATTACTTCTGATGTAGCTGATTCACAGCAGTCAGTAATCTTAGATCAGGTAGAGAATGGAGTAGCAGTTCGTATGGCTGTAACCTATCTATTAGCTTCAAAAATTAAATAATTCAAGCCAGCCATTTTGTTGGCTTATTTTATATCTATAGAACAACCTAATACAGCACAAGGAATATTGTGCTGTATTAGGTGTTTTTTTATAGTTCATTCTTTGATAAGAGTATTTATTATAGGTATCTTTCACAGATTAAGCATTAGTCAAATACTACAAAAGCAATTCTGCTTCATATCTCTTTCATTTCTTCTAAAACCATACTATTGTATGCTTGTATCACTAATTCAGAGCTATTTTTACATAATTACTTTTCGTTTATACATCTATTGTGTATTTTGGGTTTTTAAAAAAAGCGTATATTTGTATCGTACTTGTTTTTATATCAGGTGTATACCTTGATTCTTATTGTTTGAAAAGTAAACAAATCAAAGTACATTACTTCCTTGTAAAGCCTTAAAAAACACCATTTTTAAACAGGCTTATTTTTCGTATTTTATACCATATGTTTTAGATTTAGTTTGAGGTTATGTTATCTTAACCCCAGTGTTTATCATGCTTTGTGTTGTGTTTGTTCGGGGCTTGTTCGGAAAAAGCCCTGTTTTTCCGAACCTCTTCCGAAGGACTCCCGAACAAAGCTCGCATAAAACTTGTGAATCCCTTTTTATCATTGGGTTTGTAGCGTTGTTCGGTAATTGCCGAACCATTTTTTTACAGGATTTAATGGTTCGTTTTGAGAAAAGTAAAAAACACTATTTTTAAAAGATTTAGAATGATTTATTGGTAATAATATAAGGGGGGTGACACGCATAATAATGCGTCTGTACTTTAATATATATCACGTTCATTCAGCACACAATCCATATTACGCCATTTGATATGTAATCATTATGAAAACATCCAAGGATGTTTTATTTGGATGTATGTAATACATCCCTACGATTGCGGATGCGTATTTCCATAATATTTTTGCTCTGCTATATGATAGTATTTATATTCGTTTTATATTCGCTTAATCAAATTAAGGCGTATATAATGAAAGTAAAAGAAAAAGGACATACACTTATTATAACGAGTGACGAGGGAGATATAGTAACGTTTCTTAAAAAGCTAGAAGAGCAGTATGAGCATAGCCTTCTACAGTCTAATTTAATACTAGATTTAACAAAGGTTAAATATGAGGTATTAGAAGAGGATTTAGAGTGTTTTGAATCTCTAGCTATACGACATATAGAGGAGGCTAATAAGTCTTTTATTATCGTTATAGAGTCAATTGACTTTAATGAGTTTGATGGAGATTTGATTATTGCTCCGACTTTACAGGAAGCACGTGATTTGATAGAAATGGATGAAATCCAAAGAGACTTAGGATTTTAGATAAAAATATACAAAAGGCTTAAAGTAATTTAAGCCTTTTATTTTGACTTAGCTTGTCGTTTTTGTAAATTACAAGCTCAAAAATTAAAACAAAATAGTATTGAAACTTATTATATTAGGCTGTTATGCAGCAACACCAAGAACGATAACTAACCCTACATCTCAAGTTTTAGAGATGGGAGGGCAGATGTTTTTAATCGACGCTGGTGAAGGAACTCAAGTACAATTAAGGCGTCATAAGTTGAAGTTTCAACGTATCAATCATATTTTTATTTCTCATTTACACGGAGATCACTTTTATGGATTGATAGGGTTGATCTCAACGTATATGTTGTTAAACAGAACTTCTGATTTGCATATTTATGGACCTAAGGGAATTAAGGAAGTGACTTTGTTGCAGCTGAGATTGTCTAATTCTTATTCAGGATATAAGTTGTTCTTTCATGAACAGACGAGTAAGGAGAGTAGAGTTGTATTTGAAGATGATAAGGTTATTGTACGTACCATACCATTAGATCACCGTGTGTATACAAATGGGTATTTATTCGAAACAAAACCTGGTGATAGAAAGTTGCGCATAGGAGCTATTGAAGATTTAGGTATTGATAGATGTTATTATCAGAAAATTAAAAGTGGTGGTAATATCACATTAGATGATGGTACTGTAGTGGATAATAAGGATATTACTTATGATCCAGAACCTACGGAGAGCTACGCATTCTGTTCAGATACTTACTATTCTGAAGCCATAGTACCTATCATTAAAGATGTAGATGTATTATACCATGAGAGTACTTTCTTAGACAGTGAAGAGCACTATACAGAACGAACGAAACACTGTACTGCTAAGCAGGCGGCAAGTATTGCAAAACTAGCGAATGCAAAGACTTTAATATTAGGACATTATTCTACGAGATATAATGATATTACCTTGTTTAAGAAAGAAGCAGAGACTGTGTTTAGTGGTAAAATACTGAATGCAGACGATGGTAAAGTGTTTGACTTATAATAGATTTAGATATGAGTGACTTAAGTGATTACAGAAAATCGTATGAGAAGAGTGTATTGTTGGAAAGTAGTGTAGACGAAAACCCAATGATGCAATTCAAGAAATGGTTTTATGAGATAGAGGATTTCGGTGGAGTAGATGAGGTAAATGCAATGACAGTGTCTACAATAGGTTTGGATGGCTTTCCGAAGTCTAGAGTGGTACTCTTAAAGTCTTATGACGAAGAGGGATTTGTGTTTTATACAAATTATAACTCTGAGAAAGGGAAGGCTATTATCGCTAATCCACATTTGTGTTTATCATTCTTTTGGCCTTCTGCGGAGCGTCAGATTATTATCAAAGGTATCGCTAGTAAGGCTAGTGTAGCTCAATCTGATAATTATTTTGATAGCCGTCCTTTAGGAAGTCGATTAGGTGCTATCGTATCTAATCAGAGTGAGGTTATCCCTAATCACCAAGTACTAGAAGATGCTATTAATAAATTAGAAAAAGAAGCAATTGAAGATACGGTAAAACGCCCTGAGAATTGGGGGGGATTTGTAGTAAAGCCTGTGTCTATTGAGTTTTGGCAAGGAAGAGCTAATCGCCTTCACGATCGTATTCGATATACGCTGACAGAAGATGGTTTAGATTGGAAAATAGAACGACTAGCACCGTAGTATGAAAATAGCAAAGATCATATTAACTATCGCAACCCTGTTCTTTATGGGATGGGCGTTAATGGAAAGTTCTAAGGACCAACCAAAAATATGGGTGCAAGTAGTGGGTGTAGCCTTGTTCTTTTTCTCCATGGCGAAATTGATGCAAAAGACACCTAGTAACACTCGTCAACAAGGACCTGCGGAACGGGAGTTCGATGCAGGAATAAAGAAAGATTTAATCAATCAAGCAAAAGAAGAAGAGAAAGATGCTTAGCAAAGGAGATTATGTACAAGTATTAGATGAGAACGAAGAAGGAGTTGTCATTAATATTATAGGAGATGAGGTAACTATAGAATCTAAAGAAGGTTTTATATTAACGTATAAACCGAATGAGCTTTTAAAAATAGCTAAAGAGGACGAGGTAGATATGCGCTCGGCTAGTACTAGAAGTTCAGTTAGTGAAGCACTACAAGAAAAAGTAGATCCTATAAAACGTTCCTTTACGAAGGAAAAACGTTCGCGTAAGGATGAGTTTATCCTAGAAGTAGATTTGCATATAGAGAAGCTTACGAATGACTATAGACGTATGGAGAAGCACGATATGCTGACTCTACAGCTAGATACAGCTAGGGGACAGGTGGAGTTCGCTATCCGCAATCGTATTCCTCGTATTGTATTTATACATGGTGTAGGAGAGGGGGTATTAAAGGCTGAGTTAGAGTTTCTATTCAGTAGATATGCCGAGATAGTAGCTGAAGATGCGAATTATCAAAAGTATGGATTAGGAGCTACACAGATTTACTTTAAACAAAACGTCAGATAAATTAATTAGGAATTAGTTCTTTTTTAAAAGACTCTTGATATGATATAGAACGACAATATGGCTAGGCTGTATTGTCGTTTTTTTGTGGATATATATGCCCTATGCTATATGGATATGCATGGTGTTAGATGTATGTAATACATTCCTACTGTTATGGAATCACTGTGTGGAATGTACGACACGGATTTAAATCCGCGCCAACATCACTGTGCGGATATACGTTGTGTAATACATATAATTGCTTTATAGATTTAGTTTAAGTGCTTCTGTTATGATTTATTAGTTGTATTTGTGATATGTCTATGTCGATTGAGTTAAGAGAAAGCAGACAGAGAAGTTTATATTAATTACTTTTCGAATTCTTTCCTATTGTTTAGAATTGTCTCTAAATTATTAAATGCCCAGACTGATATGTTTTCGATATAGGGAACTAAGTCTAATCCAAGTTCAGTAAGTGTATATTCTACTTTAGGAGGTACGGTAGGATATACTTTTCGTGTAATAAAACCATCAGCTTCTAAGGTTTTTAAAGTTTTGGCTAGCATTTTTTGAGAAATATCTCCTATTGCTTTATCTATTTCATTAAAACGCATTACACCGTGATCTCTTAATAGGAGAAGGATAAGCATAGACCATTTTTCACCTATTCTGTCGAGTACTAATCTAATAGGACATGTATCTGCTTCTAAAATATTTTTTAGGTTTAACTTATTGATTTTAATTATTAATTACTTGTAGGTTAGTATCTTACTTAGGCGTACGTTCTTGTTTGGCCTATACAAAGGTAATACATTTGCTCTCCAAAAGAGAGTAACTTTAAACACGAAAATAATTACAATGGAAAAAGTATTAATACTATTGGCGCACCCAAATTATGTAGGGTCAAATTCGAATAGAGCATTGTTAGAAGCATTGCCACAAGATGTACAATTTACAATTCACAATATTTATGAGGTTTATCCCGATGAGCAGATAGATGTGGAGAGGGAACAAGAGTTGTTATTAGATCACGATAGAATAATCATTCAGTTCCCTACTCAGTGGTTTAATGTACCGAGTTTACTGAAGTTATGGCTAGATGAGGTTTTTACTTATGGATGGGCATTCGGAGTAGAACAAGGTGCTTTAGTAGGTAAAAAAATGGGTATAGTAACCACTACTGGTGGTGTAAAAGAGTCTTATGTAAAAGATAGTCATTACGGATTTACAGTGGAAGAGTTTTTATTACCTGTAATAGCTACTATCAAGTATATCGATGCGAACTATATAGGCTTTGTAGCGTTAAATAATGCGTATGGACCTACGGAGCAAGAAGTGAGTGAAGCTGTAAAACAATATGTGGAATTATTGAAGAAATAAGCAGAAAGACAAGTCGTTAGTAACATTTACTAACGGCTTTTTTTTGTATAAAAAAACAGTATTAAATAGAATGGTTATAAATAATTATTTATTTTTGCTGCGAAATGAAATAATTATAACAACACATAAACATGATGCTATCATCAAATATATTATCTAGTATGTTCACTAAAGTAGTGTATTTAACTATTTTATTGTTTAGTACTTCGGTGCTTTCTCAAACTTTTTTAGTGAAAGTGAGCGATTCAAATTTAAATAGAATTAGAGGAGCAGAGATTATTATTAATGGAGATAAAATAGGAGAAACAGATAGTAAGGGAGAGATGACCATAGATGTTATAACAACAAATGAAGCTACTCTATTGGTTTTAGCTAGTGGTTATGAGGAACAATTGGTTACTATTAATAACACAAAATTAGAAAACCCTATTGAGGTTGTATTAGAGAAATTAGAGGAATCACTAGATGAGATTGTTATTACTGCTGGTAGAAGAGCAGAGAATATAGCTACTATTCCATCTTCTGTAACAATAATTAATCAGAAGGAGATGGAAAAACAGATGAGTGTTACAACTGATATTTCGACGATATTAAGTAATCTAGTACCTGGTCTAGGAAGTGCGACAAATAAGGGAACTTCGTCAGGACAGACATTAAGAGGTAGGCCTCTATTAGTCTTAATAGATGGGATTCCACAATCTACACCATTGATGAACGGAGCTCGTGATATACGTTCGATTGCGCCATTTGCAATAGAGCGTGTAGAGGTGATAAAAGGAGCTACTTCTATTTATGGAAATGGTTCTACTGGGGGGATTATTAATTATATAACCAAGAAAAATAGAGGAGAACAAACTTTTGGTGGAACTACTGTATTGGGAACTTCGTTTAATCCAGCGAACAGTAGTGGTACATTAGGATATAAAGTATCTCAGTCTTTCGGAGGGAAGTATAAAAATTGGAACTATATGGCTGGTGCGTCTATCGACTATACTGGTTTACAGCGAGACGGAGATGGAGTGATATTAGGGCAGATAGATGGACTGTCTAATACGTATCAAAAGAACTTGTTCGCTCAAATCACATATGATATCAATGATAATTCGTCTATTCGCGCTTTTTATAATGGCTATACAAGTACACAACACGCCAGATATATCAGTAAGATAGGTAAGTATGGTAGTGAAGCAACGGTAGGTGTAGCAGGGATAGATCCTGGTGAAAACTCAGGTACGCCTTATAACCACAATGTTATGTTGGGGTACACGAACAATGACTTGTTTTTAGAAACACAGTTAGATGTGTCATTATATATGAATTCATTTCGCTCGATGAACCGCTATGTAGAAAAAGGAACGGCATGGTTTGGACCTGGACAAACGAGAATTAACTCTAAGAAGAAAGGTATTCGCTTAAACTTAAATACTCCTTTTACAGTATTTCAGATGCCGAGTGAAGTGACTTATGGAATAGATATTTTAAATGATAAAACAGATCAAGACTTAACAGATGGTCGTGTGTATATCCCTACAATGGATATGGTGAATATTGCGCCCTATGCACAATTAAAAATAGATTTAGTAGATCACTTGATACTAAAAACAGGAGTTAGATATGAGAATGCAAATGTAAAAGTAGATGATTTTAATACGATCGCTACAGGGTCTAATAACGAGGGAAGTATTTTCGTTCAAGGAGGTAAAATTCCTTACAAAACAACATTGTTTAACGTAGGGTTACGCTATAATAAATATGAGTATTTTAACCCTTTTATTAGTTTTTCTCAAGGATTTGCTATTAATGAATTAGGGCGAATCTTAAGAAGAGCAACAGAGAGTACATTAGACAAGCTAGAGACAGAACCAATTATTACGAATAACTACGAAGTAGGGTTCTCTAGTAGGTTTTCTATGTTTAGTTTTACAGGGTCATATTTTTTAAGCACATCTAAGTTAGGAGCTAATTTAGTAGATATAGGAGGATATTTAGTAGCACAGCGTGAATCTGAGCGAGTACACGGATTCGAAGTGACTGCTGAGGTCGCACTAACGCCACAGTGGACAGTAGGGGGAACTTATGCTTATGTAGAGGGAAAGGCAAAGTTCGACGATGGAAGTAAAGTATACTTAAATGGGGGACGTATCTCACCACCTAAAGCGACAGCTTTTGTGTATTATACTGCATCAGATAAATTAAATATACAGTTATATTGGTTGTATTCAGGAAGTAGAAATCGCTTTAATCCTAATGAAAAAGGAGGTTATAAAAATAGTGAAGGACCTGTAAAAGACATTAGTTTGTTTAATTTAGCATCTACTTATATCTTAAATAAAGCGTGGAAGGTAAATGTCGGTATTGAGAATTTGTTTAATAAAACGTATTATCCAGTAGTGAGCCAATACAGAGGGACTGATGCAGAGTATGTGAGAGGAAATGGAATGCAGGCTAATCTAAGCGTACAATACAACTTCTAGTAGATGAAGAAATTTATGCTATGGCTGCATAAGTGGCTAGGATTAATAACGGGAATTGTTATTGTCATCGTAAGTATTACGGGGTGTATTTATGTCTTTCACGATGATATAAAGAAAATTGTTTATCCAAGTAATTTTTATATCGATGATACGGAAAATTTAAGTGACTATAATAGAGAAACATTGTTATTCTCATCTCTTCAAAGTATAGCTCAGCAAGCAGTAGGAGAGCAATACCCTATAAATAGAGTAGATATTTATCCTGCTAAAGATAGAACCTGGGTGTTTAGAGCACTCAAGACAGATAAGAATGCAACAGGATATTGGAATGAAGTAGTTTTTTATAAAAGAATATTTGTAAATCCTTATACAGGTGTAGTTCAGAAAGTAGAAGATACAAAGAAAGAGTTTTTTTATGTCGTGTTACAGTTACACCGCAATCTGCTATTAGGAAGTAAAATAGGAGGTTGGGTAGTAGGAGGAAGTACAGTGTTATTTATGGTTATTACGATTACAGGTCTGATCTTATGGTGGCCTAAAAAGTGGAAGGGTAAGACATTTAAACGAAGTTTCGTATTTGATTTTTCTGTCAATTGGAAACGGTTAAATCATGATTTGCACAATTTGTTGGGTATGTATACCTTCCTATTAGCTATAGTGATAGGGATGACAGGTGTATTATTTGCTTTTCCTAAGTTTAGATCAGCAGTAGAAATAACACTTAATAAAGTAGATGAAGATAAATTTCAGGTAATGGAATCTACTGCTTTTGATACCGTACCTCAGATAACAAGTAATACGTTAGACAATGCGGTATTTTATGCCTTAGATAAGTTCGGTTATGCCGATATGATGTCTATCCGTTTATCTAAGGATGAGAAAGAGCCTCATAGTTTACAGATCCGTTTAGAACAGGATAAGACGAGTAAATTCGAATGGTTGTATTTTGATAAAAAGTCAGGAGATATAGTCACTCGTGAAGATCATACTTATACATCAATAGCTTTAGGCACTAAAGTAAATTCTTTAAACTTCGATTTACACGTAGGCACGATATGGGGATACCCTACTAAGATACTCGCTTTTATAGGATCACTTATATTTGCTTCCTTACCAGTTACAGGATTGATAATTTGGTTGAACAAACAAAAGAAAAGTAAAAAAAGGAGTCGTTAGTAACATTTACTAACGGCTTTTTTTTGTATAAAAAAATCACTTAATACACCTACCTAGGCATAAAAAGTGATTCTTCATTAAATTCATACTAATACACAACATTATAAAGATACAATAAGTTTTGTTAAAAACATAGTTTTATATAGATAAAATGAGGATACCTATTTTGTGTCATAATCTTATAGGTATTTATCTTAATACGACGTTTTAAGCTATCAAATGAGCTGTATTTGTTCGTATAGCGTTGATTATTGTTGATTGAAATATTGAGTTTATTTAGCATAATAAATAGAATTGCTTTTTATGTTGTGTTATTTGAGAGTCTGAACTTCTATCTTTAGAATACTCATATTTGTACAATTATGGTAAAGTTTTGTTAATGATATTTAAAAAAGAATTATATTAAACTTTTTAAAAATCTACCAAACTATGAATATTAAATATACAATCTGTGCAATCCTATTGGGAACGATAAGTGTGATGGCTCAAGATGAAAAAAAAGAAGAATCAACTTTATTAGGTGTATTGACACAGCAGGCTAACCCCGATGCGCCTAAGAAAGTGAATACCTTAGAAGTATATCTAGACTCAAAGTACGAGAACTTGACTAAGACAAGTGGATCAGGAACCTCTGATAGTAAGTTTAGATTAGTACAGTCGCGAGTTTATTTAAAAGGGAATTATAATAATAAGCTTACCTACTCACTTCGATACCGACTGAATGAATCAGTAGCGTCTAATGCCTTAGAGTTTGCTTTCTTAGAGTATAATATTGATGATCATTGGACTGTAGGAATGGGAAAACAGTTTACTGCTTGGGGATCTACGGAGTTGTCTTATAACAGTGCTGATCTATATATGTTTACGAATATCATTGGATCTATTGAGCTTTTTAGTCCAGGAGCTAGTGTAGCTTATAAAGTAAAAGGACAGTCTTTTAAGTTACAGATGGTCTCTCAGGGAGAGCAGTTTGCGGCAGAAGATTATAAAAATAAGGCTTATGGAGGATTGTTTTTATGGGAAGGAGAATTATTTAAAAAACATTTGAAAACGCGCTATGGATATGCGTTATTTCAACACGATGCGAAGAAGTATTACAGCTGGGTAACTATGGGGAATAGATTGACATTGAATAACTTTATGGCAGAGGTAGACTGGATGTATGGTTTTAGAAATGTAGGCGATGCCGCTTTTACAGATTTAAACACCAGTACTAAGGGAATCGCATATGTGAAGGATAATGTGACGACAGCTTCTGTGAAGTATAAGTTCCATAAAGTAACTCCTTATGTAAAAGTGATGTATAATTATAGAAAAGATGTAGAGAGTAACGTATCTTATGCTTTAAAGGGAGTTTCTACAGCTATCGAGTACAATCCATTTAATGATAAGGCGTTTAAGGATCTTAGGCTTTTTGCAGCTTATAACTTTTTAAATTATGATTATAAGAATTATGAAGTTTCTAAAGCAGATAAGAATGAGCATCAGATAGCAGTAGGGGTGAGATGGATGGTGCCGTTGTTTAAATTATAAATAGAGTAAATATGATGAAGTACAATGAATTATTAATAGATGAGGAGAGCAAAAAAATGCAATTGTTTAAAGGTTTATCAGAGGAAGAGGATAGAGAATTACACCAAATAGTTAGTTCGTTGATTAAACAGGGTAAAAAGATTAGAATGCAAGTTGTTGCTGATGATATTGGCGAACATAATGTATATCTTGAAGGGTATGATTTGGTAGATAATTTATTGTGAAAATAGAAGAAATAGAGTAAGCATTCTTACTTGTAGATTAAAAAAGACTTGTTGCCCTAATTTAGGGTAGCAAGTTTTTTTTTATAGTTATAATTGATGGGTAATGGAGTAGATAAGCATCTATGACTATGAGATAAGGGTAATAGATTATCTTTTACTCTGTAAATAATAAAAAAATTTGTTTATACAACGTATTGTTTTGTAATGTCTTAAAGGTTGTTTTTGTAAATTTATATAGAATAAGTAGTTTTTTTTTAATTGCATCATGCAAGGATTTTTAAAAGTTGGGTTTATATAGATGAGTACTCACTATGAAATATTGTTAAACAAACTAAAAGTCTAGTAAAATGAGAGCAGTAAGAAGAATTAAAATGTTTACGATCTTATTTAGTTTAGTTGGTATTAGTTTTACATCGTGCATTAGTGATGATAATAATGTAGAGCCAAATAAACCTGTTAAGATAGGAGATGTAGTAGGGAGTTATAGTGGTAAAGCTTTTACTCTACAAGGAAAGTGGATGAATGAACAAAATACAATTTTTAAAATTAATGATAGTTTGATTGTATTTGATAATTTACCTGTTAGGGAGCTTGTAGGGTCAGTAGTTAAAGATGCTAGAAAAACGGAGGAAATATTAAATAAGATGGATAAGGTAAAGTATGACCTTGCTTATACGTCTGTAATAGATGAGACAGGAACAGCGTTAATATTAACTATGAATCCTAAAGAATTGAAGTTCACAATTCCGATGGACGATAATAAACAAGATGTAGTAGCGCATATTACTACAAAATATAAAGGAGTCTATGTGTCCAATAGATATGATATGGTGAAGTTTGAGTGGATAGTAGACAAATTAACTGTAGATGGAAAAGAAGATAAAGACTTTGTAGAAGTGAAGTATTTTTTTCCAGGATCTGTTAAAAGGTAATTAGAATTAGTTTTACCCATATTAGATCCAAACATAATGTTTATACAACAAATGACTAAAAAAGATAGTGTAGAACGAGGGTTAGTGGATAGATTACAATCTAAAGACCAATCTGCTTGGAAAGAATTTTATGAATTCTATTCAGGACATTTTACCTATGTATGTATGCGATATCTTAAGAGTCAGGATGATGTAAAAGATGTGATGCAGAATAGTTTTATCAAGATTTTTAATGCTATTGGCTCATTTGAGTATAAGGGAGTAGGTTCTTTAAAAGCGTGGACGACACGATTAATCATTAATGAATCTTTAAAATTTCTTAGAGATACTACTAAAATAGAATTTCCTACTCTAGTGGATGATTTAGTAGAGGTAGTTGAAGAAGAAGAACCTAATTTAGATGAGATACCAGAGTCAGAGATTTTAGAATTGATACGCTCTTTACCTGATGGATACCGAATGGTTTTTAACCTCTATGTTTTTGAAAAAAAGAGTCATAAAGAAATAGGTAGACTGTTAGAAATAGGAGAGAGTTCGTCAGCTTCTCAATTTCACAGAGCAAAGAAAATACTCATGCAGAAGATAAAGTTATATAATAAACCCAAAACAAGCGCCTTATGAACGATAAATGGTTAAATGATCTGGAACAGAAGATGAAGGATCATACAGAGATCGGACCAGAGGGGTTGTGGGAGGATTTGGAACAAAAACTTTTTGGGGAAGAGAAGGGAAAAATCATACCATTATGGTCAGATACTGTACAGCAAGCAACAAATAAAAAAGGAGCACCTAAAAGAATTGACTTAAAAAGAGTTATAGGGATTGTGGCTTCTATAGCAATCGTGTTAGTAGGAGGTGTAGAGTTATATTTGAGAAGTGAACGTGCTTTACAGCATGATGATAAAGAAAAAGATAGTATTGTTATAGATGCTAAAGAGACTGAGGTAACGCCTAATTCTAGACAGAATAAATATCTAGATAAGGTAGAAGAAGAGATAATTACCAAAGAAACACACACAAATACCAAAGCTTTGACTTCAACTGAAAAGGAGAAGGCAAGCAGTCATGCTATCAAGGCAATAGAAGAGAGGAGAGAGCCTTCTATTGTCGAGGTAGCTGACAATTCTAATTCAGTAAACCAAGAGAAGGAATATGTAACTATAGTTCCAAATACAGTAGATAAAGAAGAGGTTAAAGAACAGTTAGCGACTTTAGTAGAAGAAAGTCATAAAAACTTAGAAACTGCTATTGTAGAAAATCAGGTAAAGGAAAAAGAAATTAAAACTGAAGTAAAGTCAAAAAAGAATAGAGGCTTTTCTTTAGGGTTAATATCAAGTAATATAGCCTCTACATCTAGTATGCAACAAAGTGGATATAATACAATGAGTGGAGCGATGAAGGTAGGAGCTGATGCACCCTTGGATTTAGGAATGGCAGGTGCGGTGTTATCTGAGATTTATGTTGTGAATCAGAATAAAGAGGTCTATACCGATATTACGCATAAGAAGCCTATACGCTTTGGTATAGCGTTATACTATCCTATGGGAGATAAGTGGGGAATCAATACAGGTATTACTTATACTAAATTATCCTCTGATCTTACTTCGGGAAGTCAAGAGTATAAGATTATAAATACTCAGACACTACATTATGTAGGAGTGCCTATACAGGTGAATTATAATTTATGGGAGAAAGGTAATTTCTCAGCTTATGTCAATGGTGGTTTTCATATAGAGAAGTCAGTATATGGAACACTTAAAACTAAGTTTCAAGCTAATCAGAATGTAGAAAAGAGACCAGATGAAAAGGTAACTGTAAAAGGAATACAAACATCTGCAAATGTAGCAATAGGTATGGAGTATAAATTAGCAAAGAGTGTAGGGCTTTTTGTAGAACCAGGAGCGAGATATTATTTTGATAATGGGAGTTCTATTAAAACTATTTATACAGAGAAGCCCTTTGATTTTAATTTACAGTTAGGGTTGCGTTATTCGATCCCTAATTCAAAGAAATCAATAGAAAGTAAAGAATAAACATTTAGAAGGTCGGAAGTAGAAGTGTCTATATACTACAATCTTCAAAAATCTATGAAAAGTGAAAAGTAAAGTGTTAGTAAGTTTTATGTTCATATTACTATGTAGTTAGGTTATATATAGTAATGTTTTTAATTAATTTATCACCCTCTGCACCTCTGTAATAAATTACAGAGGTGCTTTTTTTTAGGAGATAAAAAAAAACGCTTACAGTTAAGTAAGCGTTTTCAGATATTATTCTTCCTTATCAGGATCTTCTTCTTTAAAGTATTCTGTAAATATTTTGATACTATCTATAGGATCTGGCATTCCCATAGGAGCATTTTCGCGTTCATAATGTTCTAGTAAAATATTTATAACTTCATATTCATCTGCTTCAGGAGTATTAGGCTTAGCATCTTTTAATAGCTGTAATCTAACTAAAGCCATGTGATAATCTTCTTCCGTTCTAATTGGTTTCATAGGCATATTGACATTTTCTAAATAACTTTAACTACTCTCTTGTAGATAAATATACTGAATATAAAGTGGATAGTATACATAAAAGAGGATTATTTAACGAAGGAGGTTTTCATAAGATTTTTTTCTCTTGGGATATGTATAAAATGTATCTAATTAGTATTCATTATTTTGTAGATTTGTATTAACATAATTTAAAATAATTACTATGAAGAGTTTTTTAGTTTGTTTATTGTTAAGTGTAAGTACACTTGCTACAGCACAGAAAGTGGTGTTTAAAAAAGGAAAGGTATTATATGATAAGACACCTATTGCTAATGTCGAAGAAGTTAAAGGAGTTTATACTATTTCTACCTTAGATAATGAACCTGTTGTTATAGCTGATCCTCGTATAGCAGATGGACAAAAGTTTTATGTTAGAGTAACATTGCCAGAAGACAAGGAAAAGGTTGTTTTAGTTCGTCCTACTCATAAGAAGTGGAGTATGTCTAAGTCTAAGATTGTAATTGATGAGTTTACTTTTGGGATTTACAAGATTTTTACACCTACAGGATTGGATAAAGAAGCTGCTAAAGCAATAATGACTTATGATGATTCTGAAACTAGAGCTATGCTAGAAGTGAATAGAAAGGCTTATGTTGATACTGAAGAATATGTAAAAGGATTTTCTAGCCAAAATTGGGTATTTAATGATTTAGGGGAGTTTGGTAGGAATGAAAAAGGAAGTTTTGTTTCTTATGGAAAGGTAAAACGTTATAAAGATAATGGAGGAATAAACATAGTATACGATATTTCTGTTTATGATAATACTACTAGAAGTTACATCTTAGTTGGTAAATGGAATGAGAAGAGAGATAGAATGTTTGTTTTAAATAATGGAGAAGCATATATGTTACCTGATGTGTATAGTGCACCTACTTTAAGTTTAGATATGGATAAAGTGGCTAAAGCAATGGTTTATTTAGTTAAAAAATAAAGGAGTAAATATCTATAAGGAAGCATAATTAGTCGGAAGATATAGTACAAAACACGGAATTTAAGGTAATATTAAGGACTCCTATTGCTAATTAGTTTTATTTTGTAGTCTGATAAAATAGAAGGGAAGATGAAGACAGTTGGTTTAGAAACAAATAAAGAAATAGATTTTTATACAAGAGTAGATAATCTAGTATTGACTACTCCTCAAAAGCAAGATTACTATACACTTATCCTTTGTACTAGAGGACATATAGACTTAAAAGTAGGATACCATAAGTTTACCATTCACGAGGGCTCTATGTCTATTATTTCACCAGAAGTAATTTATCTTGGAGGACAAGCTTCAGATGACTTTAGAGTCTTACAGATTTTTTTTAGGAAGTGTTTTTTGTACCGCAATTATGTCAAGGAGATGATTGTGGATGAGTTGCTGTTCTTAAATGCAGATTACCCACCTATGTATAAGTTAGAAGACTCTTTTAAACAGGTCTTGCAGAACTTTAATAATCTCGCATGGGAGTTAGACACTAAAGGACCTTATCACCTTAATATCATTCGCTTGAAGCTGATAGAGATATTGTATGATTACAACCGAGCTTGTGAGTATTGTCTCTTAGGCTTTCACAAGGGAATGAATAGACAGTACCAATTGACTTATACTTTTAAACAACACTTAGAAGAGAAGTTTAAAGAGCTTAAAACCGTACAACAGTATGCAGACTTGATGGGTATTACGCCTAAGCATTTGACAGAAGTCATAAAAGAAGAGACTGGGATGACTGCACTTCAGTTAATACACGAACGTCTATTACTAGAGGCTCAGTATTTATTAAAACACAGTCATATGACTGTAAAAGAATGTGCTTATGAACTAGGCTTTGATAATATTTCGTACTTCAACCGCTTTTTTAAGTTACATATAGGAGATTCTCCTTTAGGGTATAGAAATAAGTAGTTATTTAGAACTTTTAGAAAAGTTTGATTAATATATAAAGAGAACTTAGTACCACTACTAAGTTCTCTTTGTATTTACAGCAAGGAGTATTTTATACATTCACACCAAAGAGATAACCTACTAGAGCAGATAGTCCCATGGCTATAGATCCCCAGATAACGATTCTGAGTACTGCTTTTTTGATACTTGATCCGCCAGTCTTCGCTGATAATGCTCCTAATGTTATTAGAAAAACAATCGTAAAACCATATAACCAGTATTCCATCTCACTTACTGGTGCTAATAGGGCTACCCCAAGAGGGAGTACTCCACCGATAGTAAATGATGCACCCGAGGCTAGAGCTGCTTGCATAGGATTGGCCTGATTAATTTCATTAATCCCTAATTCATCTCTGACATGAGCAGCTAAAGCGTCTTTTTCAGTTAACTCAATAGCCACCTGCATAGCCGTTTCTTTTTTTAATCCACGCCTCTCATAGATCTGTGCTAGAAGTTTTAATTCCGTTTCAGGCATTTCTTCAAGTTCTTTTGCTTCTCTTTCTATATCCGCATTCTCTATATCCGTCTGAGAGCTTACAGATACATATTCTCCAGCAGCCATCGATAATGCACCAGCTACTAGCCCTGCCACTGTGGCAAGTAGTATAGGTTCTCTTGATGCACTAGCTGTCGCAACACCTATCGCTAAACTCGATACAGATATAATACCATCATTAGCCCCTAAGACAGCTGCCCTAAGCCAATTACTTCGGTTGATATAATGACTATCTAGATAGTTGTCTATCGTTATTTTATCTTTTTTATCGCTCATTTTAGTGTGTTTTCGTATTTTTTAAAAAAGAAGTTTTAAGAAAAAAGGAGAGGTAGTGCTTTTGACACTATTCTCTCCTTTTTCCTTCTACATCTATATTGAGATGTTGTTTTATTTCTTCGAAGTTTTTATAACTAAACTCAAATATCTTTGTGCTTTTTTCTCCTTCTTGAAGTACGATGTATTCTGTAGCTCCTAGAAAAACTCGTTTAGTATGTGCTAGCACACATACTGTATTTGGTTTGTAAAATTTCTTTTTGCTTCCAATAAGGTTTCTGACTAAGATATCATTCTCTTGGATTGTGATATCCTTGACCATCGTCATCGTTAATGAAAAACTAAATACAAATAAGACTAACCCTAAGGTAACTCCTCCTACGAAGCCATAATGACTTTTGAAGCCAACATGGCCACTCTGTGCATCATCTGCCATAAAGTAAAATAGGGTAAAAAGTACTAAAGCAATAATAAGTAAAATCAATAATAATTTGATAATTCTTGAACTATATTGAGACTGTACCATAAGAATAGTGAAGTGTTGTTTTGTTATACAGCAAGTTACAAATAAAGCAAAGGATTAGCAAGACAATTTTTAGCAAACCTATTTTAGGTAAAAACGGATAATTGTATCTTAGCCTAAAATAGATACTATGAGCTGGAGCGCAGAACAGGTGTACACTATTGCAAATACCACAGTGATAGAACGATTGCAACAAATAGAAGAATTAAGACAAGGATTATTCAATATAGATACACTAGAAAAGGGAATCAGAAGCGAATGGACCAGAGAGATCTTCTTTGAGAATGAGCATCACGAACGAAAGCATATTAAACACAGCCTACCTCAGGATGGACTATTCGTTATCAATCCTTCTATGAGTAGAACAGCCTATGATGATAAGGCCAATGCGTTTTATGCAAGTTATGCTGAATATAAAAAGAACAAATGGCAATTCTTAGAACATATAGAGATTGTTCCAATGGTATTGTCTTTGAACCTTACATTAGAACAGTGTAAGTTGCTCGCTTTCTTACAACAGTTAAATGAAGAGACAAAACAACCTTTCGTGTACTATAAGTGTGAGATGTGGGGAGGTGATATAGATGAAGAAATAGCAGTAGTCTTCGATGGAGAGATGAAGGTGTATTACTTTGATGAATTGGCAGGAGAGTATAAACAGATGATTGGTGCCGAAATAAAAGAATTAGAAGACACTACCGCTTTACAGAAAGGGCTAGAGGCTATCGGACTAGTCTTGCCAACGCATTTCTTTGCACTTCATGAGACCTCTTTTGATTGGTATCCTTATCAAGTGAGGCATTAAGCATTTATCTCTTTTAGGTCACTTGAGCGGTTGGGGATTTGTGAAGTATCCGCATGATATTGTTATTGAGGAACGTTATCTGAGTTAGTGTATCTCATCAATACTGCTATTTCTTTTAAGTTTATTTACATTTAATAGCTCACTATAATTTATCACTTCACAAGATTAATAGCCATTTAAACGCGATTTAAAAACCGTTCACTGTTAACAGTCAGCTGTTAACCAATGAAATCCCTAAAGTTTTACTAAATTATACAAATGAGCTTCAACCGAATTCGTTGTATAAAAAATAAGATATACTTCTATTCGGTACATTAATTGATGTAATGCTATGATTTTGTTGTTAGAGCTGAGGTCTTTTTGTAATTTCTTTAGACCGAACTTGTCATAGGACAACTGAGAGAATAGATTGGATTATTTATATTTGTTTATCATCGTGATAGCAACTTTATATAGTGTATAAGAGCATTGTATTTTATTCATTTTACCTCGTGGTCTATTTAAAGTTAGCTCTACTACAACAGCGATGACGAATTAATTAATCTTAGTATTACAACATTATGGAAATAGGGATCGTTGAAGACCCAAAGGTAAAAAAGTATTTACCTTGGCTTGCTGCGTTAGCTATATTTATGCAAGCCTTAGATGGTACTATCCTAAACACAGGATTGCCCTCTATCGCTAGAAGTTTAGGAGAGTCACCCTTAGAGATGCAGAGCGTTATCGTATCGTATACCTTGACAGTAGCCCTGTTAATCCCTTTAAGTGGATGGTTGGCAGACCGCTTTGGTACACGTAATATGCTGATGTTAGCCATTGGTATCTTTACCTTAGGATCCTTATTTTGTTCTATAGCGAATACCTTAGATCAACTCGTTTTAGCTCGTATATTCCAAGCCATAGGAGGTTCTATGTTAGTACCAGTAGCGAGGTTAATACTGATTTATGCCTATCCAAAAGATCAATTACTAGGTATCATTAACTTTATCACCATACCCGCATTGATAGGGCCAATGTTAGGACCTACTGCAGGAGGTTTTTTAGTAGAGAAGTTCTCTTGGCATTGGATATTCTTGATTAATCTGCCTGTTGGCATTGTCGCTATGGTTTGGGCGAGAAAGGTTGTTCCTAATTTTACCAATACAGTTGGCAAATTTGACTTAAAAGGATGGCTATTAATCAGTGGAGGATTGACCACCATTACGCTGATTATCGAACGATGGAACTCTCCCCAATTTACAGCGACAACTCTAATCTTATTAGGAGTACTAACGATTATCTGTGTATTAGGATACATACGATACGCACAGAGAACCACTAAGGCCCTTATCAGATTAAGCTTACTAAAGATAAAAACACTAAGAGTAGGGCTAATAGGCAATCTAGTTACTCGATTTGGAGTAGGGGGAATGCCACTGATGGTACCTTTACTACTACAAGTTGGCTTTGGGTATTCTGCCTTTTTTGCAGGGTTAATGATGATACCACAGGCAGGAGCCAACCTTGTTTTTAGAAACTTTGTCATCCCTATTGTACGCAAATTTGGATATAGAAACACACTGATTGTCAATACAATATTGACCGGAATAATCATCTCTTGTTTCTTCTTTATCAATAAAAATACCCCAATGTGGATATTAGTAATCTTGATGATTTGCAACGGAGCATTTAATGCAGTACAGTTTACTTCTATGAATACCATAGCATTAGCAGATTTAGACAATGATACTTCAAGTGAGGGAAACACCTTATTATCCGTTACCCAACAGTTAGCCATCAGTCTAGGGATATCTATCTCAGCGATGATCTTAGTGATGTTCCAAAATAGCAGTATTGGGACAAATGATCAAGGAATAGACGTGTTTAGATACACCTTTTTAGTCATGGGAATTATCACCATCTTATCTAGTCGTGTATTTGCAAGATTAAGTGTAGAAGCAGGAGCAAGCCTAGTCGAAAAAAGAGAATACAAAGAACCAAAACAACAAACAAATTAACGATACCATGGACAGATTATATTTTAGACCATTAGTCATAGAAGATAAAGAACAATTATTATACATCTACTCTGATAAAGACGCGATGCAATACAGAGGAAGTAAACCTCTTGAGACTATAGAAGAAGCAGAGAATATGGTGCTTCAAGCTCATAAAGAATGGGAAAACAGAGCTAAGATGAGAATGGCTGTGATAGAGAAAGATACGGATGTGTTAATCGGAACAGCAATGTATTTCTTTGAATCTCCTGCAGCTGTAGAGATTGGCTTTTCTATAGGGAGAGACTTTTGGAAGTATGGTTATGGACAAGAGGGAACAGAGGGCTTAATGGAGTATATCAAAGCTAATGAACCTGAGGTAACTACTATTGTGGGCATCGCTCATAGTGGAAACGAAAAGTCTCTAAAGATGATGGCGAATATCGGCTTCGTAGAAGTGTTAGATTACGAGGTAGAAGGAAAGAGAAGGTTTGAGTTAATGGTTAACAGTTAACAGTTAACGGTTTACAGTTTTTGCCTTCGGCAATTAGGATGGTATATCATGTAGAGACGCAATATTATGCGTGTCACACAATCGTTATCACGTCTTGTATGCTGTGCGAAGTCTCCAGACTTCGCACCCATTTCAATAAAAACACCTTACCTTTACCATCTCAATAAAAAACACCCCATGAAATATTATTGGAAAGATATCACAGATGAACATCAGCAATGGAAAGCATTAGAATTAAACGTAGAAGGATTAACACCTCCTACCATGCAATTATTGAGTGGTTCGAATTGGAAGATGAAGTTGGTCTGTGAAGATAAACCAGTGATGTGGGGACTAATCAGTAGAGACTTCTGTGATATAGGATTAGTAAGAACTTTCGAAGAGGAGAGTAGGCTGATTAAGAATATCAATTCCCAAGAAGTAGAGAAGCGCAAAGAGCTATCAACTGAAGAAAGACTAAAGTCGTGGTCTCGCTATTTTGCAGAAGAAATGGTGTCATCAGATAAGCACTTCTTTTATGACTCTATTTGGTTGTTTGAAGGATATAAAGACTTTGCATCTCCTCCTAATTATGGAACTACTGTAGCAGTAGAAGATGACTTTGATGCATTTACTTATGCGCGTTGGGATAGGGAGTTACTGTACTCGCGTAAAGTAGATGAACACTCAGGTCGCCTAAAGTGGTGGCGCAAGAAAGCGATAGAGGGAACACTACCTCCTATATTCGCATGGTACATCCCCTCTCTTGGAGGATACTGGATTATAGATGGCAACTATAGACTAAGAGCTGCTATCTTAGAAAAGAAAGAAATCCCAGTAGTATTAGCTTATTCAGGAGAGTATAAAGAAGCAATCATGAATCCTGATTACCAGCGAGGAATATTACACTCTTTAGCTAAATCAGAGGGTAAACCCGTAAGCCCACAAACAGCAGCGTCAATGAATCAGCATTTGGCTCAGGCTTTTGACGATAGGCCTTATTTCCAACAGAAGACAGTAGCCCGAGTAAAGATTAAGTCTAATGAAGAATGGCTATCAGAAGTAACGGATTATCTAGAACGCATTGATTATCCAGATAGAGAGAAGTATATTAAGCAGTTGAAAGATGAAATGTAATTAAAAATTAGGAATTAGGAATTAGGAATGTGTGCCTTCGGCAAGATGAGAACCATTATACCCTGTATGCTATGTCCTTCTGAGCCTGTGAAGAATCCCATCCTTTCGGCACACAATGGTAGGGATGTATTACATACATCCTTCCCAGTAACCACGATATATACCACGTCCATTCGGCACCCAATGTTGGCACCCAAAGGTAGGGATGCATTAAATACATCTTTACAGTATAATCAAGCATGTTTTTTACTAAATACACCCCTCAATTGCTTTAAAAAAACCTAATCAACCCTAATTAACTATAATTACAAGCTGTTTTTAGTCTATAAAACCTCTTTTAGCCTCTTATCCATTAAAAATGGATAGCTTTTTATTTGTACCTTATTTGTATATCTTGCTTATAATTAGATGCTTGTGATTAAAGTGCATAAAAATATAAAATAATCAACCTATCCTAAACCCAGTAAATACGCTTCATAGAGTGATTTCCTTCAACACTTCTTCAACATTTCCCCAAGAATGCTCTAGTTAAGTGGTTGTTTGTTGAAGGAATCTTGAAGAGATGTTGTAGCGGTCTTGAAGAAGTAGGTATAATGATGAGGGAGGATATAAACTGTAATATTGTTATTTAAACCCCTTTATTCCGTTATTTATTTTAGGTTGTAAAATTGTATCTTTCGGTCTTGAAAGTGAGATTATAAAAACACAACATACCAAAACAACAAAACCACAAGAGAATCGCTATGAGTAAAGATATATTTTATACTGAATTAGAAGAATTTGTAAGAAAAGGAAATACTAGAAGATTACTTCTCTTATTTAAGGAAACTCCTTTAGAGGAAAGGCTTAAGTACACTAAGAAGATCTCTAAATTAGGAAAGTATTATCAAGAGTATGTACCAGAGGTAGGCAATAGGAATTCGTATGGATATAGAGGAAATAGTGAGCAGCGATCAGCTGTGAGTGTGGCGGTATTGGCTTGTTGTACATATAAAGATTTTACGGGAATATGGATTATTAGTGAGGAGGAGTTTAAGCAAGTATTGGATTGGTATGTGCCTGATTGGTTAGGTGATTATATCAATGATTCGGCTAGAGAAGGATGGGTGAGAGCGCCTTTTAACGAGATAGGCTATTTATATGAGTCTTATAAGAAAGGAGTGTTTAAGACCCCATTGACAGAAGCGACTTGGGCGACTGTGATGGTCAATGCAAGTAAGGTTGAATTATTTGATCAATACCCTGAGTTGTTAGAGAAGGAGTTTTGGTATTTATTTGACCATGAAGTGAATATTAATTACCACTCATGGGATGAGGTGATCGCAACATTAATAGAACAAGGACGATTAGATAAACAACGCATTGTACAGACTGTTATTCAAGGAGCATTGACTCATACGAATCAAGCGTTGTGTGGATGGAATGTGAATTTGTTAAGTAAATTATCTCTTGCTGATCATGAGATCTTGTCGTTTCAGGAGGATATCTTCCAATTGTTGAACAGTCCATTGTCTAAGGTGGTCAATGAAGCATTGGACATCTTGTTTAAAATAGCGAAGGACAAGGCTTTTCACGTAGAGGCTTTTGTCAATAGTCTGCCTATATTAATGAGTAGTACTGTTAAGGCGACGATCAATAAGGCGATGCGTATCGTGGCTGTATTGGATAAAGCACATCCTACCTATAAGGAGGCGAGTGCTGTTGCTATCGTAGGGGCTTTGCATATACAGGATCAAGCGATGCAGACTAAAATAGCGAAGCAAATCGTGAAATATGCTCAACCTAATGAGGAGCTGGCAGTGCAATTAGAAGCTTATCAAGAGATGATGATGAGTGAGACGAAGACGTTGTTTAGTGGATATATGAGTGTGCAGGAGAGTGCAACGCTTGCTGAGGCTTTAGAAGAGGGAGAGGCGGAGCTAGTGCCTATTCAGGCTATTGCGACAGTAGAAGATTTGATTTTCCATTGTTCGGCTTGGAAGACATTGGAGAGTGACTACGCCTTTGAGCAAACTATAGATGCGATTATTAGACTTCAAGGAGAATTAAAAGCAGAGCACATCGATCAGTTACTACCTGCTTTTGATAAAGTGTTTAAGACCTTTAAAGATTTGTGGTCAACAACTACAATACAAAATGCTATGGCTTTTTGGCTGTTAGAGTGGGCGCGTATGTTGATTGCAGATCCTACTATAGAGACTACAGCATTAGACAAGCTGTATCACAAATATGCTAAGGCAGAGATATATACCAATAGTGGAATCACGCTAGGAGAGGTAAAGTTAGAGGCAAGTAATCGATTTAGTTATTATTATGCTGCTTTGCGCCCTTATCTGACGGTGTATTACTACAGTTTACAATTGGTGAAAGAGAAGCGTATTTTTCCAATATTGAGTTTGCCTACTCATGAGCCTTTTTATATAGATAGTAGGGTATTGGTAGATCGATTAGTAGCTTATCAAAAAGAGGGAGAATTAGTAGATGCAGTGGATTTACAGATTGCCTTAGCGCGTATAGATAAAAATACAGAAGAGGCTGGGTTGACACTAGCTCAGCAACAACTAAAAGGGGAGTTGCTAGCCATATTTGAGTTTTACCTAGGTAATGGAGAGGTAAAAGAAGAATCAGCAGATTATTATGATGTATGGAGGTTAGCGGCAGCGTTAAAGTACCCTCATCAACCTTTAGAAAGCTTGACAAATGAGCACTATACCAAAGAGCAACAAGAATACTGTGCGGGTTGGTTAGGAAACTGGGAAGTGATAGAAGAATCTCATACGTATAAGGATTGGGATCATAAAACGAAGACGCAGATAGATAAGGTATTTACGCATAAGAAACTGAAGTTTGAGCAGATACCGTATGATATTAATTTGTCTTTAATCTTTAGTCGTATTAATAAAGCGATGCCAAAGACAGAGGTAGGTGATCGTATGGGCTCTGCAAATCTAATGGGATTAATCATGTACCAGATTAGAGATACTAAAGTGAATTTAAACGAGTCTTTATTGGCTATTAATCCTAGACAGTTAGATCCTATTTACTTAGCTGTGGTAGAGAAATGCCTGCATTATGGTGGTAGTGCTACCTTCGAAGTGGCAGAGAAGAAATTACTACAAGGGATGTTCATGTATCTGTTGCAAATGAATAATGTGGTCTTCTCAGAGCAATTCTATTTGTTCTTTGGACTTGCGTTGATATGCGATGATAAGGTAACGCGTGCTTTCGTAGCAGAGTATTGGATCAAGGAGGCACTTCGCCTAGATCAACAAAAAGTAGGTCATATCATCGGTAAAGTAGAGGCGAAAGAATATGTGACGATTAAGCGTCTGACCGATTCTATACAAGGGTTTATGATGAATGTGAGTGTGCAACATAACCAAGCTTTGCAGTTATTCATAGAGAGTATTTTAGAGCAATTAGGAGCTAGTCCTATTAAAGGTCTGAAGACTCTATTAGAACAATATGGAGAGGTACTTCATACAAATAATGCTAAGGTGACTAACCCAACAGTTATTGCCTTGATAGAAGAGTGGAGTAAGGTGAGCGCTACGAAGAAAATAGCAGTGACGCTACGCTCTTTTAATTAGGAATGCTTTTCCTTCGGGGAATTAAGAATTTAAAATTAGGAATTAGGAATGTTCTCCCTTCGGGGAATTAAGAATTTAAAATTAGGAATTAAGAATTGTTTGCCTTCGGCATGGGGTATACACGGCACAGATTGCAAATCTGCGCCAACGCAAGTATTGTGTTTATAGTGACGAAAGGTATATTTACGCAATAAATATAAAGTAGAGACGTCAATATTTTGCGTGTCACGTTCTGTTGGCATACAACGTTATGTACACGAATTCGGGGTGGATATACACGGCACAGATTGCAAATCTGCGCCAACGCTGGTATTATGTCGAAAGGCATATTTACGCAATAAATATAAAGTAGAGACGTCAATATTTTGCGTGTCACATTCTGTTGGCACACAACGTTATGTACATAGCACAGATTGCAAATCTGCGCCAACGCTGG
>NZ_BCMQ01000031.1 GCF_001485415.1 Myroides odoratimimus | reverse complement strand
TTGCTATCGGGAGTGCATTTGCAACAAATGCAATGAAAAATGTTGAACTAAATTCTACTGACCGTATAGGTCATTATGAATTAGATTCAGAGAATGAGTTTTCATGTGTTCAAACAAATATTACTTGTTCAACAATAAGTGATGGTCCAATTTGTACATGGTATGACGCTGTGAATAATCAGGAACGAACTCTTTATGAAAAAGATGAGTTAACAATGCAATGTCCAACTGTGTTGTATCAAAAGCAACCTTAATAGAAAAGCTGTCTCTGCAAGGAGACAGCTTGTTTTAATTTAGACCTTGTTTAATCCAATCAATATTTTTTGTGTCTTTAAGAAAATAGGATAACCAATTAAGGGATCTTATTGTTAAGTCTTTTTGGTTGGTTTTATCAGCTAAACTATGCCCATCTTTAGTGTAAAATAGAGCGATAGCTTGTTTATTATAGCGCCTTAATGCACCATATAAGTTCATAGTGTGTCTCCAAGGTACGTTTTCATCAAGATTCCCAGCCCATAATAGGATTGGAGTTTGAATATTTTGTGAGTAGTAAATAGGAGAATTTGCAAAGTATTCCTTTTGTTTTTCCGCATAGGGTCTTTTTAACTTATATTGAGCATCTTCTATTTTGGCATAGCTCATTCTATTTAAGTAGTAATTAAAACCATAGCTATCCACTATTAATTCCGAACGAGAGGATCCACTTATTGCTACTTTAAAGATATCAACTTGTGTAATAATATAGTTAACTAGATATCCACCGAAGGATTGTCCCATTATTCCAAGGTTTTCACTGTCAATTTGTTTTACTTTTTTTTGTACTTCTTGTATTGCTGCCTCAACGCATTCTAGAGCGGTAACTCCTGGACCTTTCTCACTAACATAAGTATCAGGCTCAAATACAAAATAACCTTGTTCTGTAAGTAGTGCATTGTTGTATCCTGTATCATTTTCAAGTTTAGGAATTCTAAATACATTTTGTAAATGATTTTGAGTTTCATATAAATGGGTAATCATAGGATATTTTTTTAATTCGGAAAAGTTCTTAGGGTAGTAGAGTATTCCTTTAAGTTGTTTACCTTGAACTGTCTTGAACTTAATTATCACTTGTTTTCTCCAATTAAATAAAGAGTCAGCAATAGAACTAGTTTTTACTATGCTTAGCTGCTTGTCTTTATAGGAATTTAATCTATAGGACATATTATAGTTTTCGGTTAAAAAACTAATTTGTTCTTTTTGATTAGACAATAGCACCTGAGTAATTTTATCTGAAGTACTTTCTATGATTGGTTTAATGATATTATTTTCATCTATTATGTGTAATGAGCTTCTATTATTACTTACGTTTAAGGTTTGTATTATTATGGACTTATTTAAATCGACTATTGCACTTGGTTTGAAGTTTGTGTCTAGGCTTGAGATAGATTGATGGTTTAGAATATTAATCTCTAAACTATTAATTGTCTCATTGTTAGTTAGTCTATTTAATCTCTGGCTATTAGTATCAAATAACCAGAGGTTTGAACTATTAGTGATTAGTACTTTGTTAGGATTTGTAGTCCAATAAAAATTTTGCTGATTTTCTAAATTGCTAATAGTTGTAGTCTTATTATTTTTTAAGTTGTATAAATGCCACTTGTTATTAGATTTATAAGCGAATTTATTTTTATCATTTGAAATTGTCAAAGCATAATTACTTAGAGAATCTAATAGCTTACTGTTTGAATTTTTAAGAATATTATGTTTGTATACTGATACGGTAGAGCTGTTTTTACTATAATCTTTATATGCTTTAGAATCATAGGTTAGATACTCATTGTTATTAATAAAACTTATAATTTCATTGTCTATTATAGGAGTTGTTTGCTTATTCTCGATGTTATATAAGAGATTATTGACAACAAAACTATCTCCCTTTAGAGTGTTTTTTTTAGCCTCTAAATTGTAATCATTAGTGTACCAAATGTCTACTATAGGACTTTGAGTTTTATGTAAGTAAAGGTATTTTATTAGGATGTTATTATCAGTCACAAATTCATAAGAAGTATTAATTAAGTTTTGATTTTGTTTTGTAGGTTCAATTCTAAAATATACCTTCTTCTTTAAATCAATATGTATTACCTCATTCCTGGTTGTCTTAACAATAAGATGATTCTGCTTATCGTCCCATATTGGATTGGATAAGGAATCTAATTGAAAAGAACCAGTTAAAGATGAGTTTTTTAGATTTTTAAGGTCTAATGAAAAGAATTGATCACCCTGTAAATACATCATCTGTTGCCTTGATGGAGAGATAAAGTATTGTTTTATTGATTTTTGTTCCCATTTTTTATCAATGTTATTTGATGTATCTAGAAGTAATGCAGTTTTCTGATCAGTTAGAATAAAGATTCTATTGTTAGCTATTATTTCAAAAGAATTTACTTGATCTATTACGGTCTGCTTATGATTTTGCAGATTCACTATATAGAGTTGATTTTTCTTTTGATAGGCTATCTTTATATCATCTATAAAATAGATGAAACCTGTGTCTTCAAAACAGATTTCTTTCTTTGTATCTGCGTTGCTTATACATCTTTTTACGAATTCATTATTTGTCTCTTGTGTAATTAACCATTTTCCACTGTTAGAAATACTAATATTTTGTAGTTTGAACCAAAGGGGACTAATACTTATAGAGTCTACTTGAGCCTTTGAGTTAGAAAAACTTAAAAGTAGAATAAGGTAAATTACTTTTTTTAGAATATTAGTATCCATCATTTTGAGGTAATAGATTATTATTTAAAGAGATTTCCTTTTCAGGATATGGCAACAGTCTGTGATTAGTTTTCCAATTAGGTTTAACCTTATTTAAGATATGGAGTTGATTATTTCTTTTTAAATCAAAGAAGCGATGTCCTTGTTCTGTAAAGAACTCTTTTTGACTTTCAATAAGCATTTCCTTTATACACTCTTCTTTAGTTAAAGTGTTTGGTAGAAGTGATATGTTGGCTCTTTTTTTTAAGAGGTTCAAATATTTAATTGCCTCGACTGTATTGTCTTGATATATCAATGACTCAATTAAAACAAAGTAAGCTTGCTCAACACGAAATACAATAGAGTATTCATCTGTATTATTGGAAATATTCTTGTATTTGTAGCTGTGATAAAAGGTCTTATTGTTACCACTTACTTCCCTTACCCAGTGTTTAAGACGTAGATCATTAATAGAAAAACTTTTGATCAGATCCTGGCTTAGAGCGTGGTTTGTAGGTGGTGTAATATTAAAATAGTATGTTCTTGCTTCCCAAGTGCTAAGACCAGAATTACTAGGAATAAGTTGCCAAATTGTACTCTTTGCATTGTTTTTAAAGACTTTTGTAATATCTGTTTCTAATGCAAATAATGGATTTGATGTAACTAAAGAACTTAAGTTCTGTGCTAAATCATATTTATGCTGAAGTAAATAGTTTTGAGCCAATAGAAGCTCTGCAGCAGCTTTATTGGGATAAATTCTATTTTGTTTTTCAAATGTATCACTTAAAATAGTTAAGCTATGCTTTAAATCTAATTCGATTAAGCTAAGCACTTGTAAATATGGCGTCTTTTTAATAATTATATTTGATTGATAATCAGTTGTAGTAGTATAAGGAATATCTCCAAATAGTTGTACAAGATTTTGATAGTAAATAGATCTAAGTAATAAGGCCTTTGCAATTAAGGGATCCTTGTCATTTATATTTAAATGCTTTGATAGAGTAACTCCTTGGATAAAGGAATTAATAGCATATATGTTTTTGTAAGAACTGTTCCAAAGAGAGTTAATAGTTGGATTATTTGCTCTAATTGAATTATTAAAAATATCAAAAGTTCCTAGACTAGAATTTATCTCACTAAAACTTGTTAGTTCATCAGTATACATTGACATAACAGTACCTAAACCAGTGCTTTGTCCTGTAAAAATGGAAGCATCTCGAAAATTTGAGTATAAAGTTGCTAATGCAGCTTTTGTTGTAGAGATATCTTTATAGATATCATCAGTTCCCATTTGATTATTTGGCATATCCACTTGGATAGCATTTTCACACGATGTACTTAATATTGGAAGTACAAATAGATATAGTATAAATAGATGTTTAGTTTTCATATTTTGCTTTTTAAAGAGTTAGTTGTAATCCAAAAGAGAATGTTCTTAGAACAGGAAGATTTCCTGGGTATATATTTTCAGGGTCCATTCCAAAATAATTAGTAAAGGTTAATAAGTTTTGACCTTGGGCATACAGACGTAACCTTGCCTTTGACAATGGGATATCATACCAAATATTAAGATTTTTTAGACGTAAATAGGAAGCATCACTTATAGCATGATCACTTTCTTGAATAAGTAAAAAATTGCTTAGAACATCACCTTTCATACCTGTTGAGAAGTAGGGAAACTCAGCATTAGGATTGTTTGTAGAGAAACTATTTAAAACTTCTATAGGTTGGTTTCTTGCCACACCTGGTAGGATCATTCGTTGAAAATAATTATAGCCTCTTTGCTTAACAAATTGAAATAAAAAATCCATTCCAAAATTTTTATAACTAATGCTATTTGATATTCCACCATGATATTTTACATTAACTTCTTGTATGCTTTGTTTATCCTCTAAAGGAGTGATTTTGCCATCTTGGTTAAAATCTTTAAATTTAAATTGACCTGTTGTAGGATCAATACCTTCATAGTGGTATAGTTTTAATACACTTATTGATTTACCTATAACATATCTATTTGCGTATGTGGAGTTTTCAAGATTTGGAAAAGAGACAAGTTTATTTTTGGGAAAAGAAATATTAAAACTTGTTGTCCACTTCCAAGAAGTAGATTTAATATTATTGGTGTTTAATGTAAACTCCCATCCTGAATTTTCTACTGTAGCGGCTGAGTTATTTATTATCTGATCAAACCCAGTTGTATACGGTAGAGGAGTACCTAGTAATTGGTTAGATGATCTGTTGTTATAGTATGCTATACTTGAGTTTATTGTTGAATTAAATAAACTCAGTTCCATTGCTATTTCTGCTTTGGTTGTCTTTTCCCAACTGAAATTAGGGTTGTATAGCCTTGATGGAATAAAGCCAACGATATCATCATACTTTGCCGAACCAGTAGAGTAAGTATCTAAGTATTGGTAATCTCCAATTTGATCACTACCTGTTATACCATAACTTGTTCTTATTTTTCCAAGGTCTAACCAAGAGATATCTTTTAAGACAGGTTCTTCTGAGAATAACCAAGCCGCACCAATAGCTCCGAAATTACCAAACTTGTAATTGTCTCCAAATCTAGAAGAGCCATCTCTTCTTCCTGTAAGATTGATAATATATTTATTGTCATAAGTATAATTGAGTCTTGTAAATGAACCTGAGTATTTATACTGCGTGTCAGTTAGCTGACGAATAGATTGAGAACTAGCGCTTGCTATATTGGTTATTTGTGAGTTAGAAGGAAATCCATAACCGTATAGATGTATAGCAGTTCGATTACTTGTTTGATAGGTTGTACCAATTAAAAAATTAAGACGATGTTTTCCATACTCTTTTGTCCACGATATTTGAGGTTCTAAAATATACGATTTAGAATTAGTATATGAAATTTGAGCTGTTGAATGAGCACTTGTTCTACCTAAGTTAGGATTATTTACTGTATGAGGGGTTAAATGACTTTCGTTGAAGTTATTTGTCGCTAACCCACTATTCAGTATTAAACTAATGTTATTGTGTAATTGATAGCTAATATTAGTATTGAAAACAAAAGCTGTATTTTCATAATTGTAACTTGCTTGTAATGCCGCTAAGGGATTATTAAATGTTCCATTTTCCCAATTCAAAGTACCGTCTTCTTTGTATAATTTTGGAGCATTAGGAACAAGACTTAATGCTGTTGAAGTAAGATCAGTTTGTATGAGTTCATTCTTTTGCCTCGAGTAGGTTGTTGCTGTTGCTATTTTTAGCTTATCTGTTGTATGATTAAAAGTAAAGCTTATATTATCTCTTTTAAAACCTTTATCTACTGGAAAAACAGTTGTTTGTTTATTGTGAGAAGCATTTAAGTTAAAGGATGTATTTTCACTCCCTCCACTTAAACCTAGTTCAGTATTGGTTGTAGTAGCTGTACCTCCAATTAACTCTTTTTGCCAATCTGTATATCTGTTTCTATCCCATGTTCCATTTATATCATAAGCGTTAGTAGGGTAAGTAGTAATGTTATCATTAATAAAGGCTTGTTCTCTCATTTGTAAGTATTGCTGAGTGTTTAATAACTTGGCAAAGTTTACTACTTTACTATTGGCAAGATAGTTTGAGAAGGTTAGTCTTACTTTTCCTTTTGTTCCTTTTTTGGTTGTTATTAAAACTACACCATTAGCTCCTTTTGAGCCATATATAGCTGTAGCATCGGCATCTTTTAAGATCTCGATACTTTCTATATCATTAGGATTAATTGAATTAAGAGGATTATTGTGACCTTGTAACAAAATAGTAGCAGATAATCCTGTACTTGAACTGCGGTCACTAGGCATATGTATACCATCAATTACATATAAAGGTACATTTGCCATGAATTGATTAGTGTTGCTTTGTAGACTGTTTTTACCACGTATTTGTATATCAATAGAGCTACCTGGGACACCTGATAATTGAGTAATACTAACACCTGCCATTCTTCCTTGTAAAGCTTGCAGAGGATTAGTCACTGGCTGAAACTCGATATCTTTAGCTGCTACTCGTGCTATACTACCTGTACGCTCTCGATCTTTAACAGTATAATATCCTGCATTAACTACAATCTCGTCAAGAGTATTATTATCCTCACTAAGTGTAATATTAAGAACATTACCACCCACAAAAACAATAGACTGATCTTTATACCCCATCATTGAAAAGGTTATCTTATCACCAGAAGTAATATTGATGGTGTATTTTCCTTCTAAATCAGTTGTAATTACTTTAGTCCCAACTGTCACTATAACACCCCCAAGAGCACCAAAGGAATCCTTTACAGTTCCTGTTAGTTTTATAGTTGGTTTTTGTTTTGTATCTTGTAGCAAGTCAGATACACTAAAAGACAAATGTTTATCATTTGATACGGCATAAATTGGACAGCTTAACAAGCCAACTAAAAAGAGTAGTGACAGAGCTATCCTATAACCAGTTATGGTTTTAAATTGAGTTTTCATAATGTTTATAATTGATTTGATATAAGACGCTTTTAAATCATTAAGATTTTTATTGCCGTAGTACTTAAATAAGCTATATATCAAAAGGTTAGTTAATTGGTAATTTATATTCTACATATTTTTTTAAAAAACTATCTCCAAGCTCTAAAGCACGTCTCCCAAAATGCAAACTAGAGCAAGGAGATAGTCATGGACTTTTAGCATGACTTAAAATCCCTTTAAGCCATACTTTTTGTTGTGTTTAAAATGCCTACTAAGGACTAAGCCTATAATTAACCACTAGGCTAAAGCCCTATAGCAAGCGGTTTTTCTCCATAATTAATAGTTTTAAAGGGTGATTAATAAATAGCACAGTAGGAGAGACTTATTTCATAGCTTTTTTCCTTACTAACTAATCTATATTGCCTTTTAGTCGAATGGATGAACGAGCTATATTTATGTGTGATAAAGGCAATAGTTATCCTGTACGCATCTAAAAACTGTTTTTAGACCTAGCGTAAAATGTGTTATAACTCTAACTAAATAGGTAATAGGGTAGCCATCCAACATTAAACAAGTAATGTCAAATTAATCTACAACGATAAGATTTAGTTAAACTAAAATGTAATCATAGGCTAAATGTGAGTTTAGTTACTAATTGGTTGTTTGTGATAAATAATTAATAATTGAAAAAATCTCGAATAGAACATTCGATAAGTCCATTAAGGATAGATAAGGTATTGTAAGCATTCATTATTAAAGCAACGAACACTAAACAAATCCACCTTTGTTTTAAACCTCTATATACCTAATTGGGAGACGGTATGAATAAGAGGTATGTAGTATGTTTAATATAAAGCGAAACTTAAGAATTTCAATAAAGTGAGAAGTAAATGACAATCCTATATAAAACAAGTTGGCATGGGTACTCACATTATCCAAACAGAGGTACTGGCATACCAAAACCATAGATAAGTGAGCCCATGCCTAGGTCATGGGCTAAGTTACTTATTTTCTCATGGTTTTATTTGAAAAGTGCCAGTTTTCTGTTAGAGAAATAAATAAGCTTTAGCTTATATTTTATATGTCATTAAGACTGTGTTTATACCTGTTTTGAAATTAGATATAATACAAATATAGTAAAAAAAACAAATGGAACGATATATCGTTCCATTTGTTTTTTTTATAAATGAGAATTTTATAAAAAAATAGGAAATGACCGAAAAAGAGAAATTAGGAGAAGGAATTAGAAAAATTAGAGAAATGGTGAAGAGTCCTGATTATAATAAGGATTTCATTTCTCAGCAAGAATTAGCTGATAATAGTATAAATCTTACAAAAAACTATGTAGGGCTTCTAGAGCGAGGACTGTCTAATCCTACTTTAGATAAATTAATAATTTTAGCAAAGGGATTAGATATGGAGAAAGTTACTATATTTAATGTAGAAATAGATGTAAACAAGTATATCTCTGAATGGTTAATTGCTAAAGAAGAACTCGAAAAAGCAAAAACACGTAAATAAAAGTAATCTCTGTTTTACTTTTATTTCTATTTATCACTAATCTTTAAAGTTCTATTCTCAATTTTCTGTTGTTTTCTCTCAACCCTTTTCTTTTCACTACAATAAAGAAAAAATGATAGAACACTAAAAAGGATTAAAATGTAAGCTAACCATTTACCTAAGCGTTCTATGAAACGAATAAATACAGAGGCTTCAAAACTTGAGAAACCTTCTAAACCAGCTACATTTCGACGATAGAATTTTCTTCTATTTATCCAATATATGAGTCCAAATCCAATGATTATGGATAAAATTGCGAATACTAATAAAAAAGTAGGCATTAGAATCTTTTTTAAATATTGATTGATATTGTGTTTAGCTACTAATTTAGTAAATTTATATTGTTCTCATTTAGAGAATTATATATTCATTTATAAAATATCTTACCATGCTAAAATCAATGGATTCTCTTTTTCACTTTACAAAAGATTTAGATGTATTGTTTTCTATTCTAACTACTGGATTTACAGGAAGCTTTTGTAAGGAAGTATTTAAATACGGTGATTCAGAAATAGAGCAATATGTTCCCAAAATATCATTTTGTGATATTACTGAAAATACATTAAGTCAATACAAGAATTATGGTAACTATGGAATAGGTATAAATAAAACTTGGGCTAAAGAGAACAAATTAAATCCTGTTTTATATTTAGAGAATCATTCTTTGATTTCAAAATCTTTTATAAATGGGTTTAATAGTAGTAGAATGGCATATAACTTTGTTGGAGATATAAATAGGGAGATAGGACAAGCTTGGCATGCAAGTCAGAGTATTATGAAAAATGATTTGTCTTTGTTTGAAAGAAATACTTTGATAGCGAAAGAATACAATGATAAACTAAAAGCAACATTAAATACTTTAAATTACCATACTTATAGTTTGTTATATATAAAACCATATGATGGTCATTTATCAAGACAAGGAGGTTCAGAACACTATTGTTTTTACGATGAACGTGAATGGTGTTATGTGCCTGAAATGAATGAGTTTTTAAGTAAATACAATATAAATAAAGAGGAATATATTGAATGGAGAGGAAATTTTAATGAAAATAAACGTCTTCTGGATGATTTAAAATTGAATTTTAAATTTACAGATATAACGCATCTATTAGTAAAAGATGAGTCAGATGTAACAGAGCTTGAAAATAAAATAGACCAGTTAGATAATTCAATAATAAGTATAAGTATTGAAGATAAAGAACGATTGAAATCTTTAATTAAGATTTTTTAAAATAGAATTTATTTACCCATTGGCAGAGCTTGGCAGATTTATTCTGCCAAGCTTTGTTGCTTTGTAATGTTAGCTAACAAATTTAATTAATCTATTAAATTCTAACATTATGAATATAGATCGCACAGAATTCCTTTTATGGATGGAGCGTATTATGACACGCTTCGATCATTTGTCAGAACATATCAAAGACCTGCCTATAAAAACTCAAACTATAGATGGAGAAGAGCTTTTAGACAGTCAAGATGTAATGGAACTTTTTAAAATAAGTCCCCGTTCCTTACAACGTTACCGCTCAGACGGTAAACTCCCTTATTATACCATTAGTGGAAAACTCTACTACAAGCGCTCCGATGTCAATCAGTTTATCAGAGAATGTTTTAAACATCCTGTACGCAAGAAGAAGTAAATAACGGCTAAAAGCCAAGAGTGACCTTTAAAGCATACTATTTACTAACCTGGCTCTCTTAGCTTTAGTTTTAAGTTTTTAATCATTTAAAACTATGTATTATGAGTACAGAAACCACCCAAAGGCAAGTAGAGCACGATGTGCTTCTTGTTAATGACAAAACAAAGAATAAGATTCAAGTAGTAAAGGGATTAGATAAAGATGGAAAGCTTGAAACAGTGCCAGCTACTAAAAAGAATCAAAATCAATTTTTAAAAGTTGATCGTAACGGAGATTTCTTTTCCAACTTCTTTTCTAATTTTTTCAGCCAACTTAAAAACCCAACTCAGTTTACTTTCTTTAGAGTTCCGGAGCTTTTGACCATTAAGATGGCTAATCAAATGCAGAAGGAACTTAATCAATCAGGACCTACTCACGAGCTGTTTTTAAAGCACCAAATAACAGAGATTGGAAACGCGCCAAAGAAAGAAAACAAAGTAGCTGAACCAACAAAAGAAGAGGGGCAATATAGTTCTAACAAGTTTGATATTAAAGATATTGATTGGGATTCACTATCAAGACTTGGCCTATCAAAAGAGAAGCTTCAAGAAATGGATCTTTTGGAACCACTTTTACAAGGCTATAAAACCAAGGATTTAGTAGCTGTGAACTTAGACTTAGGTTCTGCGGTGTTTTCTTTGGATGCAAGACTATCTCTACAAAAGAACGAAGAGGGTAAGGTGGTCATGGCACTAGAAGGTGTAAAGAAATACCCAAATCTCAATGTGCCACTTTATGGACATGAGTTTTCCAAACAAGACAAGCACAACCTTTTAAAAACTGGTAATATGGGTAGGGTAGTGGAGCTTACCCATCCAACAACAAAGGAAAAGATTCCATCAGTTGTGAGCGTGGACAGGCTCACCAATAATTTAGTTGTTACTAGAGTTGAAAAGATGCAATTACCACAAGAGGTAAAAGGCATTGTTTTAAGTGAAGAGCAGCTTCAGACTTTAAAAGATGGTAAACCGCTACTTGTAGAGGGCATGACCTCTGCCAAGGGAAATCTTTTTAATGCAGAAATTCAGTTTAACGCAGCTAAAGGTCATATTGAGTTTTTGTTTGACAATACCAATAAACAAAGTAAGAGCCAAACACAAAACCAATCCCAACTGTCAGATGATTTGAAAACCTTTAGAGGTAAAGAACTCACCGAAAAACAGCAAAGCGACTTATTGGAAGGCAAGGCTATTTACATTAAAGATTTGTTGGATAAAAGAGGTAATCCTTATCAAGGATATGTGACGTACAACAAAGAAACTAAACAAGCTGATTTTTCGTTTCAAAATCCAAACAAGCAAGAACCGTCAAAAGCTCAATCGCAGTCAGAAAAACAAGCGGATGAGCCAAAGAAAAGCAAAGGACGTAAAATGTAAAGCTAAAGACTATGATTGTAATTCTTGCAGAAAAACCAAGTGTGGCTAGGGAGATAGCTATGCTTGTTGGAGCTAAAGCAAAAAAAGATGGCTTTATCGAAGGAAATGGATACTGTGTTACTTGGGCTATTGGTCACTTAGTATCACTAGCTATGCCTGAAGATTATGGATTTCAGGGCTTTAAAAGAGAAGCCCTGCCAATCTTACCAAGGTCTTATTTGTTACTTCCAAGAAAGATTAAAAAAGATAAAAAGTACATCTCAGATCAAGGAGCTTTAAAACAGCTTAAAATTATTGATAAACTGTTTAAAGCATGCTCTGAGATTATTGTAGCCACTGATGCAGGTAGGGAAGGAGAACTTATCGCAAGATATATTTTTCAATACCTAAACTGTACTAAACCTTTTAAAAGACTTTGGATTAGTTCACTAACTGAAAAAGCTATTAAAGAAGGCTTACAAAATCTTAGAGAAGGAAGCGAATTCGATGGACTTTTTAGAGCAGGTCACAGTAGAAGTAGAGCAGATTGGCTTGTTGGTATAAACGCTTCTCAAGCACTTACTGTTTCAATGAATGATTCGGTGTATTCTCTCGGTAGAGTACAAACACCAACCCTCAGTCTTATCTGTAAACGGTATTTAGAGAATACTTTTTTTAAGAAGCAACTGTACTATCAAATAGAACTTATTCATCAAAAAGACGGTATACTATTTAAATCGCTCTCAACTGATAAATGGGAAGATAAACAAAAAGCAGAACAAGCTTTAAAACTCTTTGACAAACAAAGTGAGGTTAAAATACAAAAAGTAGAAACCAAAACAATAAGAGAAGAGTCCCCATTTCTTTTTGATTTAACCTCACTTCAAAAAAGAGCCAATGAACTCTTTGGGTTCTCAGCAGATGAGACTCTCAGCATTACTCAGAGCCTGTACGAAAAGAAGTTTATCACGTATCCAAGAACTTCGAGTAAATACATTCCAGAGGATTTATGGGCTGAGGTTCCTAACTTATTAAAGGTTCTTTCAGATGATAGTAGATATAGTAACCTGCTTCTAAAACTAAAGATGGCAAGGCTTAATAAGAAGATAGTAAATGATGTAAAGGTTACAGATCACCATGGACTATTAACCACAGATAGACTTCCTTCAGCGATTAACGCTAAAGAAGAGAGCATTTATCATTTGATTGCTCAAAGAATATGGGAAACAGTATTTGAACCTTGTGTAAAAAAGCAAACAGAGGTAACCTTAAGTAGTTTGGATTATGAGTTTAGTTTTAAGTCTTCTTCAATAATAGAACTTGGATGGAGAGAGGTAAGAAAAGAACTTTCTACTACTGATGAGGTAGTAATAGATTTACCTGATTTACAACAAGGCGAGAATCTAAAAATTAAAGAATCAATTGCTCTTGAAAAATCAACAAGACCAAAAGCTTTATATACAGAGAGTTCACTTTTATCAGCTATGGAAAATGCATCTAAAGAAGTAGAAGATAAATCACTTCAGAGTATTATTAAAGAAGTTGGAATCGGAACAGCAGCTACAAGGGCTTCTATTATCGAAACGCTTTTAAAAAGAGACTACATCATAAGAAAAGCTAAGTCGCTTGTTCCAACAGAAAAAGGACTCAAAGTATATGAAATAGTCAAAGAAAGGCTTATTTCAGATGTACTTCTAACAGCTAAATGGGAATCTGCTTTTAAAGATATTGAAGAGAATAAAACCGATATGGAAGACTTCCATAGACAGATAGAGGATTATACCACAAAGATAACAGCAGAGCTTTTAGCTATTAAACCAGTTAATGAAACAGATCATCTATCTTGTCCAAAGTGTAAACAACATACACTTCAATTAAGAGAAAAAGTAGTGAAATGTTTAGAACCTGATTGTAATTGGGTATTGTTTAGAGAGGTCTGCGGAATTAAACTTTCAATGGATGATATCACTGACCTAATACAACAAGGTAAAACCAAGCTGCTAAAAGGATTGATAAGCAAAGCAGGGAAGAAGTTCGATGCTTACCTTATTTTAAAAGAAGATTGTACCACTGGATTTGAATTTAAAAACAAGTAACTAAAATTAAATAAAGCAAAAGGAGTTATCTAAAAATCAGGTAACTCCTTTTGATTTATACCTATTAGTGTTTATGCTTTTTAACATGTTTTTTCTGTTGCCCTGGAGCATAAGGCTTAGCTGACTTTGATCCTGTTACTTTCTTCATTTGTCCAGGAGGAACGTCATTGTTTCCATGTGATTTTATATGTACAGAACAAGAAGCTAAAAGTAAAGTCGTTAAGGCTAAGACACCTAATTGTTTAATTCTTTTCATATTTTTTGTATTACTGCTTAGTAAGATAATAAGCATAGACTTAGCTATACTTACTTTAGTTGACTAAGTAATGAAGAAACAAAAGTAAATAAATTTTAAATCCATCTGTTTAAAACTAATAAAGTAAAACAAGAAGTTATCTGATTCAGATAACTTCTTGTTTTAAAAATTAATTGAAAAACAATCAATTAGTTATTTCTAAATACATGACCATTTTCATAAGTATAATCACTCATAAAAAGATCTCTAGCAAAGCTTTCATAATCAAAGTATGATTTTACAAAATCAGATAAATCGTAACACTCATCAATGATTTGATAAGCGAAATCTTCTTCACTGTTATAATATCCTTGATAATCATCTTCAAATGATTCAAATAACGAATCTATATCATCAGATTCAATATCATGATTACCTATGCTTACCCAAGCTGAAAAAGCTTCTAAAGTATTATACTGCAAATCTGATACTTTTTCAATGATTGAAAAGATGTTTTCTGAAAGGTTACTTTCTGATATTAACTCAGATGGAATATTTTCCCAGTCTTGAAACATAAATTCAGGATCTGTTTCATCAGCGTGTAGCTCTGAACAACATTCATAAAATTCCTCAATAGAACTAAAGTTACTAAGCTCGATCCAATCTCCTTTAATTGAACTATTGTTATACTTAGCATAAGTACCAACATAAACTTTTGAGTGCATTAAATTTTCCATGATAAATAGTATTATGACCTTAGGGTCTGGTTAATTTCATGGCACTTATGTTCTGGTTTTTAGTGACGAGCATGTTTTACAAGATAAATACGCTCATAGAATGAAATGAGGAAGATTTATTGCGGTAATCCATAGGACTTGAACTTGTATGGGCTAAAAAGCTAAAAAACTTTGCCTACTGAAATAACAGTGCCTAAGGTGGGTATTGACTAATCCTGTCTAAATTTTAATACTTTTTATGTTTGTAGTTAATTTTAAATTTAAAATAATGAATAAAGGATTATTGTTTCATGAGTACAAGGAGTGTTATGTTAAAGCTAGATCAAGAAACACTGTATTAACTGATTTAGAAATAAAGAATAAAACACTCTATTTTAAAGGAGGTGGAATCATAGGTGGAATTTCAGGCATTCTGATAGTAATACTTTTATTTCCAAGGGATTTATGGTCTTTTCAACTTTTAATATTTGTTATTAGTTTATTTTCTTCAGTTTATATTTCTCTCTGTATGTTTGATATACTCAAAGCAATTAAAGTATTTCGAGATAGTAAAATGGAAAATTTGAAGAATATCCTAAAAGGAGATTGGAGAACCCAAAGTATGAAGAAAGATGAACAAGTTAACTTTAAGAATAATTTAATTGCAAAAGAGATTTTACAAAAAGATAATGAACAGAAAAATGTAATTATACTTGAAGCTGATTTAAAACACCTTCTGTCTCTTGTTGATAGAAAAAAAACAAATTTTAAAGATATTATTAGCTCAAATAGTAAAATTATAGCTTTTTTTATGGGAGGTATTTGGACTTTGTACATAAAAGAGGTAAGTAGTAATACTTCGTTGTTAAACGTAGTTTTCTTAGGTCTTACTCTTTTTGTAGCGGTGTATTTCTTTAAATGGTATATTAATAAAATAGTTTTAGATGAAGCACGCGAATGTCTAGTTATTTGCGATGAACTGACTGAAATTAAGAATGATATTATAAGAAACGAGAACTAAATTAAAATGAAGGCGTCATAAGACGCCTTCATCTGCAAAAGAGTAAAAACTCTCAGGTGTTATTATCAAATGATCTAAAAGAGCAATATCAAGTATTTGACTTGCTTGTTTAATTTTGGCAGTGATATGCTTATCAGCATCACTTGGTTGTAATTTTCCTGAAGGATGATTATGTACTAGGATAAAAGCTGTGCTTTTAGATTTTAAAAGAGCAGCAAATATCAATCTAAGATCAACGACTGTTCCAGTTATACCACCAGATGATATCTCAAGTACACCAAGTACTCTATTATTATTTGAAAGCATAAGTACTTTAAATTGTTCTAAAAGTTCAATCTTATTTTCATCCCATGCTTTTAAAGCTATTTCAAAAGCGGAGTAAGAAGAGTCTATTCTTGGTCTTTTAGATGCTTTAACTTTAGATTTGTAGATTAGTTCTATCTCTGATGCCACTAACCAATTGCTGTTTAAAACTGTAGATTCCATAATATTATATTTTTAAATTAATTATGGAGCAGCTACAGGTAATGCTTAAGCAAGCTCAAAAAGCAACGCAATAAAGTGAAGACAAGGTCAAGCATTTATGGGGGAATTTTTTGAAGGCGAACCGCGGAGCATTACCTTGCTTAGTGAGAGAATTGATAAAAAATAAAACCACTATTAGCCTGAAGGACTAGAAGATAAGTTTACTTCTTCTTATTAATCAAATGAGCTAATTCAGGATCGTTCTCAATGCGTTTTAATTCTGATTCAATAATTGACTCAATATCAAGTTTAACCTGTCTGTAATTAGCTTGAATCGTTTCATCTAAGGTATTATTACCACGAGCATCTAAAAAAGAAGTTATTTGAGGTATCTTTTTATAAGCTTTCATTTCTTTAGAAACTTTGTCATTATCAACAACTATCTCAGAATGAAATATCTTTTGATCTATTCGCTCATCAAAATTATCAGATACAGCTCCTACAAACATTCCTTGGGTAAGAGTTGATATTTTAGAAGCAGGGATGAGTGTGTCAAGCTGGGTAGAGAAGGAGGTAGAGCGATCGTTTCTATTAATAGATATACTTTGACGCTTTTGAAGTATTTTACCAAAGCGTTCTGATAGTGCTTTAGCTGTATCGCCAACAACTTGACCTGAGAAGATATTACCAACTGTGTTTTGAATTACTTTACTTTCTTTATCTCCGTAATCTCTATTAAGCTGTGAGAAATCTTGAAACCCTAAACACACAGCCACTTTATTACTACGAGCAGTAGCAATAAGGTTATCAAGTCCTCTAAAATAGATAGTAGGTAATTCATCAATAATTACTGAACTTTTAAGTTGACCTTTTTTATTGATTAGTTTTACAATACGTGAGTTATAAAGCCCAAGGGCAGCAGAGTAAATGTTTTGACGATCAGGGTTGTTGCCAACACATAGTATTTTAGGCTCTTTTGGATTATTAATATCCAAAGAAAAATCGTCTCCTGTCATTACCCAGTATAGCGATGGTGATATCATACGAGACAGTGGTATTTTAGCAGAAGCTATTTGCCCTTGTAATTGGTCTTGTGCTCCACCTTCCCATGCGTCCATAAAAGGAGAGAGGTAGTTCTCTAAATCTGAATAGGAGGTAAGGATAGTAAATACATCAGCATACTTTTTATTTAAAAGCTCAATAGCATGAGGGAACGTACAATATTTTCCATTTTGGTAAATCTTCAAAAACCATATAATAGCTGCTAAGAGTATGATTGGAGATTCTACAAAAAAGTCACCTTGTTTTTGTATCCATGAGCGGTTAAGGTTAAGCATAATGGTATAGGCCGATTCATAAGCATCAGATATATCAGTCATAAACGATGGATTAATCGGATTACAACGATGACTACGACTTGGATCATCAAAATTTATCACATAGAACTTAGGTGCAATAGCGTATTTTTCTTTGTGAAGTAATAGATGATTATATGCGATGGTCGATAAATCATCAAACTTAAAATCGTAGATATACATAGAGAATCCTTTTTCAATTTGTTGTTTGATAAAGTTATTTACCACTGCATAGGATTTACCAGAACCTGGAGTACCAAGTACGATAGTTGCTCTAAAAGGATTAACGATGTTTATCCAACCACTATTCCATTTGCTTTTATAGTAGAATCTTGAAGGAAGGTTAACAGAGTATTCATTTTCAATAAGACGAGTCTCTTGCATAAAACTTTCATTCTCAAAATTAAACACGTCTTGCATTAGGTTATCATTTAAGAGCCTACTAATCCAAGCGCCAGAGACAAGAAGCAAGATATAGCCTAAGAAAGTACTTGCTATATACAGTATAGCACTCCAAGAATATCCAAAATCAAGTAAAAAGAAATTGAAAAAGAACAAACTAAAACCAATTGTAAAAACACCTATGATTTTAGATACTGTTATCTTTTCATGTTTTACGCCTTTGCCTCCCCACAGGCTTAAAGAGAGTAAAACCAAACAAAAGAGTTTCGTATAAAGTAAATGAGAAAACAGTTCTACTGTTTGATTAAAGTTAACTAGTATTCGATCTACGACATGGTGGGTAACTCTAAGGCTTGAAAAGAAAGAATAACAGTACCAGTATAAGTGTATAAGCATTACTATAATACTTACTGCTCGCATAAATGCTAGGATTTTAGCAAGAGCTTTTAAATCGTCTTCTGATTGCATAATAAATGTAATTAAGATTAACGATTTAAAGTAGCAGTATATCAATCTAAAAGCTTGAAATTGGAATTATAAGGTATTATTTGGCTTTGATAAATAGCAAGACAGCACTATTAAAATTTGTCAATTGTATTATAATTTCTATTTTTAAAAACCAATATTAATTATTATGAACCATTTAAAAGTGAAAGACTATCTAAAAAGCAAGGGCTTTGAAGATCGTTTTATTGAATTTAAGGAGAGTACAGCCACTGTAGATGAAGCTGCAATTGCGATTGGTTGTGATAGTGACCAAATAGCAAAGAGTATAACGCTTTATTCCCCAGAAGAGGGAGCTGCTATTCTTGTCGTCGCATCAGGAAATAGTAAAATTGATAATAAAACTTTTAAAGATACTTTTGGTATCAAAGCCAAAATGCTTAAATATGAAGATGTAGAAGAATTAGTCGGTCATCAAGTAGGGGGAGTCTGTCCTTTTAAGGTAAAAGAATCAACCAAAGTCTACTTTGATGAATCTTTAAAAAAACATCAAGTACTCTATCCAGCAGGCGGTAGCGCTAATACTGTAGTCCAATTAAAACAAGAAGAACTACTTGGTTTGTGTGATTTTGTTGATTGGGTATCTGTGACAAAGTAGATTAATACAAAATTGTTTGCTATGTAATTCCAAATACGACCTCTAAGAGCCATTAGAAGTTTAGCGATATAAGTATTTCTTATTTTGACAAGAATCAAAGTAAGACACTATGGACACTATACAAACTACCACTAAAAACAAAGGAGGAAGAAAACTAAAATCCAATCCTAAAAAATACAGACATGTTTTCAGACTCACCGAATCTGAAAACCAGAGACTGCTTGCTTTGTTTACATCATCAGGAATGACAAACAAAGCAAGCTTTCTTGTTTCTATGCTTTTAGATAGACAAGTTAAAACAGTCAAAGTAGATGTTGCTGCTTTGCAATATCACGGATTACTAACTAAACTGTTTAATCAATTTAGAGCAGTAGGAGTAAACTATAATCAAATGGTAAAACTTTGTAACCAGTACTTCTCAGAAAATAGAGCCAAACGTTCTATTTCAAAACTTGAAGAGTATACCAAAGATTTATCAAAACTTTGCTATTACATTATTAGGCTTACCAAAGAGTTTGAAGACAAGCACTTAAATACTAATTTATAACTTATGATAGCTAAAATTGGTAAAGGAAGTAATCTTATAGGAGCTTTGTCCTACAATCAATTAAAAGTTGATAAAGGACAGGGCTCCGTTTTGTTTACAAATAATCTACCAGAACCCAACAACTCTTTAAAATACATAGCTCAACTTTATAAACACTTTGAACCTTATTTACTTTTAAATACTAAGACAGAAAAAGTTGTACGGCATATTTCTTTAAATCCAAATCCCAATGATAAATTATCTGATGATACATTAAATGAAATAGCCCAATACTATATGGATAGTATGGACTATGAAAATCAGCCATATATTGTCTATAAGCATAGTGATATAGAAAGAGAGCATATTCATATTGTTACCGTTTGCACAGACTTAAAGGGGAAGAAAATAAATGATAAATACGATCATTTAAAATCAATGAAAACTTGCCGTGAAATTGAAAAGAAGTTTAATCTAACCTCTTCTATAAATCAAAAAAATGAGGAAACAAAACAGATTCAATTTACACCAGTAGATTACACAAAGCACAATTTAAAAGCTCAAATAGCCTCGGTTATACGCTACTTACCCAAGTACTATAACTATGATAGCTTAACAAGTTACAATGCTTTATTATCACTCTTTAATATAAGAGCAGAAAAGGTTGAAGCAACTTATAATGAACAACCAAAACAAGGTTTAGTTTATTTTGCAATAAACGAAATAGGAGAGAAGGTAAGTAATCCTTTTAAGGCTTCCCTTTTTGGAAAAAATGCAAGTTATCAAAATCTTGAAAGTCACTTTAAAACATCAAAAGAAAAACTAAAATCTTTACCTAATAAAGAGAATCTTAAACATATAATTGAGATAGCGTTAAATACAACAAATTCACAAAAAGAATTTAAAGTAGCACTTTTAAATCATGGAATAAACGTTGTTATCTTTCAAAATAAGGACAATCGTATCTATGGTGTAACTTTTATCGATCACAACTCAAAAAGTGTCTATAAAGGTTCTGATTTAAGTAAAGAGTTATCTGCTAATACACTTAATCAAAAATGGAGTAGTACAGAAGATTATCCTCGTTCAATTTTAATACCTTCTCAACAGGCTAATACTAATGAATTAGACGAGTTACATCCAATGTTTGAGCATTTATATTCTGATACTACCAATTTTAAGAATGATGAGTTTTTATCATTGTTTAATCTTTTAAACAATAACCAAGAGATAGATTATGAAGAGTTGAGTTTTGAGAAAAGAATCAAAAGAAGAAAAAAAAGATCTTTCTGAGACAGTGCACCTAATTAGATATTCATATTATGAGCACTTTTAAAACAAATAACTATCTAAGTCAAATATAAAAGCCTGTAAACTCATTAAATTTACAGGCTTTTGTTTCGTTTTGAAACCTTTATAAGGTAATTATTCTAATTATGTTGTGGAGAAAGAGGGTTAGTCTCTTTTATCTCGTATGCTTTATAAATAGTGATGTTCACTTTTTTGATTTGGGGTGAGCACCTTATTCCGAAAGTTTTATGCTATGATTGGAATCCAATTTAATTAGTCATAAAGATAGTAATTAAAATTATCTTAATTAATTTATAAAAGCTATTTTGTTTGTTAGATGAGTTTACATAGAGAGAAAAACTATGAGAAATTATCTTTACATAAATAATAATCCAAAATTTTTAAGCGATCCTAGATAATGTATCAATTAAATAAGCATACCATAATATGCTTTTATTCCATCTGCAAGAAGTTTTCCCGCAGCCCCAATACCTATCGCCCAAGATCCATCTAAACATTTTTTTACCATTTTAGCAATCCATCCATTTGCTTTATCTCCCAATACTTTATTATCTAAATTTGGTTGTTCGTTTTCGATTATTTCTTTTAGTTCTGATATATCTTCTTGAGAAACATTATTTTTAACTAGAAGATCTTCTAGTTCTTTAAAATTCCCTTGTCTAATTTGTACATTTTTAACTTGATTATTATCCCCTACAATTATTGTAGCATTGTTACCAAATGATGTGTTGGTAATACCCCCAAGGTTTTTATTTTCTACCATTGTTACTTTTGTTTTACCAATGAAATCCTCTAATCGTTCTGCAATATTTGACATGTCAAGAAGGTTGACGGCCATATCTCTTGTATCTCCATAAATATCCTCAACAACTCTGAAGTCTGAATTTCCGTATTCCTTTCCGCTATAACTATTATGCCAGATCATACCAATTTCTCGATTGATATCATCTGCAACAGAGGAAATACGTTTAAGCCTTTTACAATGATGTCCCCTGACTTCATTTTTTATTTCATAAGAAATTTCTAAAAGTTCATTTTGGACTGTTTTATAATGTCGTAAACTATACTCTACAATCATAATAAAATCTGAGGATACTCTTTGATTCCAATATCCACTTGTTTTTACTTTTGTAATATTGTCTTCTATAGCATTAATAAAAGCAGTTACATTTTTATTTTCATTTTCTAAGTCTGAAACTATATCTTTAAACGATTGGTGAGAATAATCAGTCATCCCACCTAGAAGTCCTTTTGCCATTTACTTTATTTTATTAGTTAGGTTGACTGACATCAAGTGCATATGATACCATACCATGTTTTTTAGGAATTATTTTTACAATATTCGACTTGCCCTCTATATTTATCTTCAATGTGCCTAATTAATATTTCACATACCTCTTTATAGTCATCTTCAGTAATGGGAGATTGTTCACTTCTCCAACCTCCATGGGAGAGATCATTAATCAAGGTATAAGATTTAGTATCGTTAGGTATATTCTTTCTAATATATTCAGCAATACTCTCTTTTGCAATATCAACATTTTGAAACTTTGTTAAGGTCTCAATAATGTGTCTTATTGAGTTTGCAGTAGTATGGCTTGCTATTTCATTTTTTCTTGCGATGTTGTAAATATCCATTAAATGGTTGATATATGGAACAGTCAAATTATTATTGAAATCCTTTAGTTCGCCTTTTTTTAAAAGGAGTCTTTTGTCAATAATATTATTTGCTGCTAGAACACGCATAAAATCATTATTATGAGTGAAAATAATTAATCTCTCACGCTTTAATTTATCAATTATCTTTGAAATGTCTCGAATAACTCCGCAAACAGTATAAACGTGCGTAAAATCCATACTTGAGATAGGATCATCAATTATAAAAAAGAGTTTTTTATAATCATCTTCATTTTCTATTTTCAAATGTGCATCACCAATATAATACGCAAAAGCAATTATATTTTTTTCCCCCTCACTTAAGACATCTCTAGCTTGGTTTTTCTCAAGAGTATTATTATAAAAAATAAGCCTAAAGGTTTCTTCATCAAGCGTGTATTTATCAGAAAAAAAATAATTCAAAACTAATTTTATTGTAGAAGCAACTTTTTCTTTCTTACTGACCTTTTGTTGTTCTTTCTTTTTCTTAATCTCAAGATCAAGGGTTTTCCATTCTTCACGTAGTTTAAGAATACTTTTTATACTTGTTTTATGTTTTTCAATTAAGTTATTGTATACTGATTTACAAATTTCCTTTCTGACAGTTTTATTTTCTTCATTAATTTTATTTTTCTTTGAATTTATTGAACTGATTTTTTTATTATTTTCTTCAATACAATTATTTATTAAAACGAAATGTTTTTCAATATTTTCAATAATAAAACTCTCTATTTGAATCGATTTACTAATATCTTTTATTTTTGTTTCTATAAACTCAATAAATGATTGAATAGCTTGTTGAGCTTCTTCAATATTTAGAGAACTTAATTCTTCATCTTCACTTGATGGAATATACTTAGTTTTAAATTCATTAAATAAATTTATTTGTTTAGTATTTACAACCTCTATTTCTTTTAAGAATCTAATTAGATTTGAGAGGAATACTTTATGTTCTTTAAACTGCTTTATTACTTTTACTTCTGTATCATTTAGGTATTTAGTATAATTATCAATTAAACTAATAGCAGTCTTTTGTAATGTTTGTTCGCAAAATGGACAGCAATTATCTTTTGTTTCAGAAAACAAAGACATTCCCGTTTCAATAAATATTTGCTTATTCTTTACTTTTTCTTTAAACTCTTCTGCTAATGAACTTAAAGAAAATTCTGCATTTAAACTTTCTTTAATATCATTTAGTACTTGAAAGTTTATATTTATTAAATTTAAAGATTCAATATCTACTAAATTTTCAGGTATAGATTTTATTTTATTGTAATCTTTAAAAAGGTCATCAATACTTTTAGAAACATCAAGTAATTCATTTTCAATACCTTGAAAAATGTAATTTGGCTTCAAATAAGCATATTCACTAAGTCGTTTGATGTTTTGAATATTACTTATATTTTCTTCTACATAATTATTTATGTCATTTTCAACTTGTTCTTTTAGTTGTTCACCTTCTCTTCTAATTTTAGCAAGATTGTCTTCATCCCCTTTTAAATCAATGTTCGCTTTACCTAAAATAAAACCTTGAATATCACTATCTTTCTCATAACCCAAAACTTGAATATTCTCTTCCACATAATCTTGGTTAAACGTATGATATAAATATTTTGTTTTTGGAATTATTGGGATTTGTCCCTTTGTAAGAGAAATACTAAAATCATCTTGTACTCTTCCTTCTTTATCTATTATTTTAAAATTAAAAGTGCCATTATTTTTTCCGATTGTCAAAAGTTTATCTGTTGGACTTTTACCATTTTCATCTAAAACAAATTCTTCTTGTTTTTCTGTTAGTCTAAAAAGTCTACTCAGAAAAGTTTTACCACTTCCATTATTTGCAAATACACCTATTTTTAAGGAACTTGATTTTATTTCTTTTGATAAATTCTCGATAGGAGCAATATTCTGACACCCAATTATAGTTTTTATTTTATCATCTGCCATTGCTTCTTCTATATTTTTTGGTTTCTCTTATTATAGTGTTTTGATAAAAAAATTGATATATTTATATAATCAACAAAATCTATTCGATATAGTTTTAAAAAAAGTGATTTCTACTACTATTTTAACTTTTTTATTATTCGTTGTTAAACTCCATTTCATATCTGTCGAAATCATTATATCGATCAACTATAGCGTCGTAGTCATCTGGATTAATCATATCAAAATATTCTTCAGGAGAATAAGTTATTCTTCTCGTATAATGGTTAGAAAGATTAACTGATGTTAATGCGTTGTAACCATTTATTTTTAATTCACAAGCAGAACATTTAAATTTAGTTGGTAAAATGGATTGTCTTACAATAATACAATCTTCATTAGTTTCTATATTTTCCTTTCCGTATGGTTCTCCTAATATAGTTGCAACAGAATTACATGCTGGACAATGTACACGATGGTATCCTTTATGAGAAAGATCATTGCTGTTTTTCTCAGCTTCGGCTTTCAGCTTTTCTGTGTCTTCTTTTGATTTGTTTTCAAAAACTTTTTTATGTGCAGCAATTAGTGATTTTGTCTTTCCAATTACTTCTTCTTCTATTTCAGCCAATATAACATTAGCTTCTTTTTCAATTTCAGCGCCGAATAAAGAATTTAAACTTTCGCCTTGAAATTCAGATAGTATTTTGCAACATTTGTAAAATCCAGCAATCCATTGTGAAGTGGGATAATCTTCAAAAGCAGCTCCTCCTGTATGAAGCTCTTCGTTTCTTTGGTTAATTATTGCAGATGCAACTTTGAAATTTTGTTCTGTAAAATTTGGAATTAAAGCTTGACATAAAGATAAAACCTGAATTGTAATTAAAGATTTTTTCTTGCTTTTAGCAGTTCCTAAATTCAATGCATGTAGTAAATTTTGATGACCTGAATCTGGTTCAGCTAGGAGAGTTGGACTAACGTGTGCAATAGTTGATCTTAATAATAATTCTAAGCCCATGGCACACCATAATCCAAAGAAAGGAGCTTCCTTATCCTCTCCAAATGCTTTTTCAAAAAATAATTTTGATTTTGTAAATAATGGTTCTCTTTCCCAACTCATTATGAAATGTATATACGTTTTAAAATTCTATTTTCATTACTGTAGACAGAAGATCTTGAATGTAAAGTTCTCCAATTATCAATTATTAAAATTCCTGAATCACTCCATTTTATTCTGTGAATTTCTGAATTAGTTACAATTTTTTCAATTATGGTAATTGCTTTTTTAGCATAGGAATTTATTGCTTTCATAGTATTTGGATCAAATCTCAAGATTAAATTTCCATTCTGTTTACTTAAAATAGAACAATAAAAATTAACTCGATTTGTTTTAATTAAAAAAATAGAATTCTCTAAAATACTTATCTCTTCAGAATTTAAATTATTTAATGATTCTAATGTTATAATTAATGTTTCTGTCAAACTATTATTTTGACAACTCATTAGAACATATCTTACAGGAGTAGTCCAGAATGCTGTATCAGTATGAAAAGGAAATCTATCAAAACCATATTTGTTACTAAAAGTATCTTTTTTAGCTTCAGCTTTATTTTTAGGAGTCAAATAATCAATTAATTTGCCATTTGGGTGATTTATTATTTTTCCGATTTTACTTGAGATTTGAAGTAAAACCTCATCATTATTCGGGTAATCAAATAAAACCCAGCCATTATCTTCTAAATTCTGTTTAATTTCTTTAATATTAATCATAATAAGTTCTATTAATATTTATGGATTGATGAAAGTGGAAAAAAAACCATAAATATTTAATTTTTCAACAACATAAGATAAATCCATTTTGTATAAATTTTTTATTTAAAAAAAGCCCCTTTTTTCTCGCAATAATCAAGTAAAAAATCAATCCAATTATCATACCAATACCATTTAGACTCCACTTCAACACCAAAATTTTTCTTTTTATCTTTCGCATCATATTCTTGCCAAATTTTAGTATGACTTGACATTGAAAATTTAGGAAATCCTTTTTGTTTAATTGTGCTTACAATAGATGAAGGCAGGTGTTTCTTCTTTTCTTTTTCTTTTATCAAAATATATTCTTTATTCAATTTTTCTGCTTCGGGAGAATCAGCTGGTAAAAATTCAATAACCTTGTCAGCTTGTCCCTTTTTGTTTACTGATTTTGGTACATATAAAACTCTGTATGAATATCTAATGTTATTATAATCTTCATCACTTAAAGTTTCATCAAAATCATTAATATACGCTGAAATATTCGCAGGTAAATCTGAAAATTGTCTTAACTGAGAAGCATGTTCTTCTTTGATTGTTGAAAATTGGAGAGAAAAAGACAGATGCTTATCAATACCATATTTATCTCCAAAGATTTGTTTTATATAATCATTATAATTAAGACAACACGCTTGGAATCTAGCACTTAAATATTCATCTATTCTTGTAGTCATTTGGTGCTCAACTTCGTGTCTTAAACCAATTAAAAACTTAAGATTTGATTTTGAAATTGAATCTATCGGGCATTCTTTGTCATCAAGACATCTTTCCAATTCCCAATATTTATATGCTCCTTTTTTAGTTTTATCAAATTTTTTTCTCGCTTTAGTTTGTTTGAAATATCTGTATTCTATTTTTTTATCTCTATAGTATGCATGTAACAAATACATCCAAGAAATATTTGAAAGCACAATAAAACTTTCTGACTTAAAATTAATATTTGGATTATTAAAAATTTGTACAGCTGATAACATCGCCTCACGCGATTTGATTAATAACTCTTCTTTAACGGACCAAATTTTTCTATTTTTTGTAGATTTCATTTTAAGACAGCTGTTTTTAAAATGTCATAGAAAATGTTTTATCACAAAACAAAACATTTTCCACAACGGATTATGAAACAATAAACAACATTATTTTTCTTTTCCAAACATATTAAAACTTTCTTAAATTCTATTACGGAAATCCGTAAACCACTCAATATTTTGAGTCTATCCATTATTTCAACAAAAAACAACGACTTCGGAGTAGTTTTCCAGCCCTCTGCAAGAGCAAGTCGTTTTGAAAGCTCAAACCTCAATTTCGAGTGCCTCAAAACATAACTTGCTCTAATCTTTCGATTAGTAATTCCATCAATTTTACAACGTAAAATCTAAAGTGATTTCATAATAATAAATCACCCACTATTTGACACTAAAATGCCAAGTTTTACCAGAAGACGCCATAAATCAGATTCAGCTGGTTTATGAAGTTTCTTTGTATGTATAATCATATTTGCATAGGTAGATAGATCAGTTACAAAGTACTGATGTATCTAAAAAAGTAAGTAATGAGGTCATTACGCGCATTAGTATATAATTAGAGCAACAAGTAGTTATTTAAGTATCTATTATGCTAAGTACAAGCGTAGCTGCTTAACTATTTATGTAAAACATCACATAGAAAAGTATATAGCTAAATAGGAAATTATACATTTAATTAAGTATCTATTTAGACACATAGTTCACTACTTAACTAAGTAAAGAATTACTGAGATAGCTGACCACAAACTTACTAATGGATTGAAGTATCTATTTACTAATGCAGATAGCTAAATACATACAATTATGAAAACAAAAAAAGAACCAATTTTTGTGGCATTCTCTTCTCAAAAAGGAGGAGTTGGTAAAAGCACATTTACCACGTTAGTGGCAAGTATTTTACATTATCAAATGGATTACAACGTAGTTGTCTTTGACGCAGATTTTCCACAGTACAGTCTTGTGAAAATGAAAGAGCGAGATTTATCTATCGTTATGGAAAACGAGGTACTGAAAAAACTTGCCTATAAGCAGTTTACAACAATTAATAAAAAAGCTTATCCAATATTACAAGAGAAGGCAGATAATGTATTAAACGGTGCTAAACAGTTTATAAGTGAGTCAACTATACCAGTTGATGTAGTTTTCTTTGATTTACCAGGAACGGTTAATACCGCTGGAATCTTAAACGCCTTATCGGGAATGCATTATATTTTTACACCTATCACAGCGGATAGAGTAGTGATGGAAAGCACGCTTGTTTTTACACAACTTTTGCGAGATGTTGTGATGAAAAAATCAGAGACAGCAATACAAAGTATCAATCTGTTTTGGAACCAAGTAGATGGGAGGGAAAGTACTCCTTTGTATGATGTCTATAATCAAGCCATTGAGGAATTAGATTTCAGTTTGATGCAAAATCATATTAAAAGTAGTAGCAGATTTCGTAAGGAGAGTGAAGCAACAAGTAAGCTTGTTTTCCGCTCCACTTTACTACCACCAGATAAACGCCTCAGTAAAGCAAGTGGTTTAGACCTTTTTATAGCAGAATTTTTAACAATCATCCAATTATAATATCATGGAAAAAGAAAGCAAAAAACAACCGCATATTGATGAAGAACTAATGATGAGTCTAATGGTTGATGGAGTTAGAAAAGAAGGAATCAAAGAACCAGCTCAGGATATTGAAAAAGTAGAAGAACAGAGAAAGACAGAGGACACTCCTTTGAAGAAGAACCCTGTTTCAAAACAAAAGAAGCAAACAAAGCAATCTGTTGAAACAGATTATGAGAGTATCTTTTTTAAAAAATCAGATACCAATGCCAGAGATGGTAAGACAGTGTATATAAGACCTGAATTTCATGAAAAACTAACTCGCATCATTCACATAATAGGTGAGGACAAAATAACAATTTATGCGTATTTAGATAATTTGTTAGACAATCACTTTGATGAGTTTTCTCAACAAATTACCAAGAGTTACAATGAAAAGTATAAACCAATTTAAAACCAAAAAGCATGAAAAATCTATTTAAGAAAACAGAAGTAAAAAATGATACTAAGAAATACGAGGATCAGTTTTTAACTAATCGATTACCTGCAAATAGTAAAGGAAAAGTGGTATACATCCGCCCTGAACATCATGAAGTACTAATTCGCCTAGTTCAATTATCTAAAGGAAATAAGACAACACTTTATGCTTATATAGACAATATATTAGCACAACATCTTAAAGAACATTCGGATGATATTAAGGCTTATTTTCAAGAACATTTTAAACCAATTCTGTAATCTATGGAAATAATTATAATAATCAGTCTGGTTCTTGTTATCACTCTTCTGTTATTAGATAAAAATAAAACTAGTATACAGGAGAACCCAACTAAAACAGAAGAGCTACCTTTTAAACAAGATGTCCCTGTTAGTATTATAGGAGAAAGTAAACCAGTTGTTCTAAAACAATCACTAATCAGTCAAACAGAAGATGAAATTGATTTAGAAGAGGAAGAAAAGGAGCTACGTGAGAGTTTACAACCTGTAGATATTGAGTTTACTCAAAGGGTTAGTACCGATGAGCTTAATAGGTTTGTTAGGTCTATTGAAGAAGAGTTAATTAATGAGATTACAGTTAAGACAGCTAAAAAAATAGAAGGCTCAGAGTTATTGGAACTACTCCAACAGACACTACCTGATTCAGCTAAGACAATAGCAAAGTTATTAGATCAATCTTTAAGTGAAAAATCACCAAAGAAGGAAGAAGAAGTAATAGATAGTGAAGATTTTAATATTAATGATTTTGTGTAAAGAAAAACTGTGAAGGCGTTATAGTAAAACATACTTAACGCCTTTTTTATTACATCTTATCGCCATGAGCATCCACTAAATTCCATAATCAATTCTTCAACCTGTTTTCAAAAGACATTTACCAAAGTATCATGCAAAGGGCATGATTATAACTTACTGAATGTCATTTTTATGAAAACAAAAACAATCAAACAAAGGCTTTTCTTATTACTTATTGTACTAAGTAGTTTGCCACTCTTAGCTCAAGGAAACGGAGCTGCAGGAATCACAGAAGCTACCCAGATGGTTACTTCTTATTTTGATCCAGCCACCAAGCTTATCTATGCTATTGGAGCAGTAGTTGGTCTTATTGGAGGGGTAAAGGTGTACAACAAATTCTCAAGTGGTGATCCCGATACAAGCAAGACAGCCGCAAGCTGGTTTGGGGCTTGTATCTTCTTAATTGTAGCTGCTACAATTCTAAGATCATTTTTCCTTTAAAAGATACTATTATGAAAAAGTATAGTATAAATAAAGGCATTGGAGCTAGCGTGGAGTTTAAAGGCCTCAAGGCGCAGTACCTGTTTTACTTTGCAGGAGGACTGTTAGCTGATTTAATTCTTGTAATGGTAATGTACATGGCTGGGGTAAACAATCTCATTTGTTTAGCCCTTGGCCTTGGTACATCTGGCTATCTTGTTTACAAAGTATTTTCAATGAACAAGAAATACGGTCAGTATGGGCTTATGAAACTTCAGGCTAGAAAATACTTTCCAAAGTATATCATCTCAAGAAAGGATGTCAAAGGGTATTTCAATACAAACTTAAAACTAAGAAGCTATGAGAAATACAGCTAAGACAAACACCCTTGAGCGGATGTTTCCGATTCTATCGGTTGAGAATAACTGCATTGTTTCAAAACAAGGAGATATTACGGTTTGCTTTAAAGTGATTTTGCCTGAGATTTTTACTATCTCAGACAAGGAGTATGAGACTATTCACAGCGTGTGGTATAAAGCTATAAAAACATTGCCTGAGTTTACGGTTATTCACAAGCAAGATTGGTTTGTAAAAGAAAGTTATGAGGCTGATTTTAAAAACGTAGAACAAAGCTATCTAAGTAGAAGCTTTGAGAGGCATTTTAATGAGCGTCCCTATCTGAATCACAGTTGTTATTTGTTTATCACTAAGACCACTAAAGAGCGAATTAAAAGTCAAAGTAACTTTTCATCACTTACAAGAGGGGAGCTTATTCCAAAGCAGATTAGAGATAAAGACACCGTTCAAAGCTTTTTAGAGGCTACTGCTCAACTTGAGAAAATAGTTAATGATAGTGGACTGATTCACTTAACTAAACTAACAGAAGAGGATGTCATTGGTTCAGAAGATAAAAGCGGACTTTTAGAGCAGTACTTAACGCTAAGTTCTAGTAAAAGAGGAAGTCTTCAGGATATTGCTATAAGTAGCGATAAGGTTAGAGTAGGAGATAATCGTATCTCTTTACATACCCTTTCAAGTACAGATGATTTACCTACTGAGGTATCTTATTTATCACGCTATGAAAA
>NZ_BCMQ01000030.1 GCF_001485415.1 Myroides odoratimimus | reverse complement strand
CTCTAAAAATGGACACAACCCTTTAAATATCAATTGCTTTAGTTTTTTGTCGTGTACTTAGTTTAATATTATAAACAAAAATAACATAATTCATTAGAAATACTAAATACAAGTAAATAAAACTAAATACCAACATCATATTTAATTAATAATAAGAGTAAACTAAGAAACAACACAAATATTTCAAATATCAAATAAAACCAATTAATGCTAAATAGAATCAAACATCGCTAATCTTACAATCTATCAAATTAGTACTTTTAATCCTTTAACTAACATATATCAATACAATTATGAAAAAAATCAGTCTATTACTTTTGGTAATGACCATATTAATCTCATGCCAAAAAAAGAATACAATTGAAGTAATTGCAGAGGGAGTACCTGATCATACAAAAGTGGAAATCTTTACACACCCTATTGGAATAAAGGACAAAAAAGTTCTTGTAACTGGAGAGGTTTTAAATGGTAAAGTAACTTTAGAAAATCCTTTTACTGAATTAGATGAAGCCTATTTAGACGTAAAAAATAGTAAATATAAAATAAATGGCATTTTCTTTATTGGTGAAGCTGGTAATATCAAAATAACATATATTAAAGATAATATAAACAACAACTCCTTCGGAGGTACTGAAAACAATAAGAAATTCCAAGAATTCATTACAGAAAGAGGAGTTGTTTATGAAAATATTAATAAATATTATAGTGAAAACAAACAAAGATTAGAAAAAGCAGAAGAGGAGGATGACATAAAAACCATTAATGAAATCGAGTCTCAACTAGATAAATACACAGAAGAAAATAATCAGATTCTAAGAAAATACGAATCTGATAATAAAAATAATAGCTTTGGAATGTTCACTCTTTGCCAAATGATAGGTATGGAGGAATTTTCTATAGAGGAATGTAAGAAACTCTTTGCTGAGTTTTCTCCTGAATTAAAACAAACTATAATTGGAAAAAAAACAGAAAATAGATTAAATAAATACATAGAAAAAAAAGAATCTGAAGTAGTTTTAAAAATAGGAGATAAATTACCAGAATTTAAAGCTTTAGATCCTAATGGAAAAGAAGTAACTCTAGCTTCTTTTTTAAAAGGAAAAAAAATAGTTCTTATAGATATATGGGCTTCTTGGTGTGCACCATGTAGAAAAGAAAATCCAAATATAGTAGAAAACTATAAAAAGTATCATGATAAAGGATTAGATATATTAGGGTATTCTATAGATCAAAAAAAAGAATTATGGTTAACAGCAATTGAGAAAGACAATCTTACATGGACTCATGTATCTAATTTAATGTCTTGGGATGACCCAATAATAAAAAATTACGGTATTAAAGCAGTACCCGCAAGCTACTTAGTTGATAATAAAGGGACTATATTAGGCATAAATCTTAGAAGATCAGGACTTGGGAAAAAACTTGAAGAAGTTCTTGAAAAGAAATAAACTATTTCATTTATTATTACAATTTAAAAAAAGCCTTATAAACGACCTTTATAAGGCTTTTTTACTACTAGTAAATAGAATATAAACATTAACAATAGTGTCCATTACAAGTTATTTCAACAAACAAAATTTACCTTTTATAAAGTCTTACCTTCTTAAAATATTGCTAGTTCTCTTTATTTATAACGGTACATTACACTTCTCTAAATATAAACATCTCTCTAATATAAAATCATCCCCTCCTTAACTAAAAAGGAGAATGTTTATGACATTCTCCTTTTTAGTTAAATTATATTTCTGAATTATAATCTGTTTCTGCTTTTGGTATTCTATAAGTCCATTTATTATTCATTTCAGGAGTAATCTTCTTCGTTATCAAATCAGAAGCATTCCCGCCTTCTTTACTTGATTTTCTATCTATCGTTAAATTTAAACGCTTATAATCAAACCAATCAAATCCTTCACCCCATAACTCTATAGATCTGTACTTAATAATTTCATTTAATAGTTCTACTCCTGTTTTATCACATACATACTTAACGTCTCTTTGTGTATCTTTTGTAAGTTCAACTAACTTCGCTATTGCTTCATTATCTCTTCCTAAAAAGTATAGTGCTTCTGCTTGAATTAAACACATTTCTGAAGAACGAAAATGATTTACATGCATAACGCCAGGTTGACTAGTTACTTTTATCTTAAACTGCATATAGGCCGCAGTTTTAGCTTTCATACTTATATCCGGAAAACGTTCTCTCACTGCAATATCTAAAGGGCTATTCGATTGTATAACACCAGTAGTAGCATTATAAGTAGAAGTATCATATCCTGTAGGATCTAAAAAAAACTGTTTTCTCACATCTGTCATCGGAATAGACTCATATAACTCTTTACTTATTCTACTTGGCCCAGATGTTACACCTGTAGCTTCTGAGTTATATCCTATATAAGCCCCATATGCATTATTATTTAGCTGATCATCTGTAGTTCCAAAACTACACCAAAGCCATTCTGATGTTACCTTATTAAAACCTTCTTTATAAACAGACAGAGACATTAATGGATATCCTACTCTTGCTTGAGTAGCATGACTTAAAGCACTTTGATAATCTTGTCTATTTAAAGCTGCTCGAGCAAAAATTGCATGTGCTACATTAGCATCTATTAAATAGTTATCACTTGGATTTCTTTTGTAATTACTCTCCCTAAATAAAACGATTGCTTGATCCAGATCTTTATAAATCTGGTCATAAACTTGCTTTAATGGAGATAGTGGCATAGCTCTAGGATCTTTAGAACTAAGTCTTAATACTACAGATTTAGTCTCTCCATTATTAGAATCTTGCCAACGGTTACCATAAATTTGTACTAACATCGTGTAAGCATAAGCTCTATATGACATTGCCTGAGCTTTTAAGTATTTCTTTACACTAGGTAATCCCTTCACATCATCTACTTGAGCGATGATTTCATTAGCATTCGTAATCACCATATAATAATAATGCCAAGGATAATAATTATTTAAATGTGTCACATTTTCTATATAATCGTGATTGCTAACCCCAACAGAACCCGCTCTATCCTTTCTATAATGATTACCTGCTGTTTCTCCATAAATCAGTTTTATGGTTCCTTCTCCGTTATTTCCACTTCCTACATAACTAGTAGACATTAATTTCGCTAAACCATTAACAGCATAAATTATCCCTTCTGTATCTTTAAAAACATTATACTCTGATACATCTCCTGAGGGTTCCGTTCCTAAATAATCATGATCACATGCTATAAAAACAGATAAAGTAACTACACCTAAAAAAAATCTCATAATCTTTCTCATCTTATCTTGCTATTAGAAATTAAAATTAATCCCGAAAATAAATATTCTTGGAGCTCCTGCCCCACTTCCTACAGCTCCAGAAAAAGATTGCTGAGGATCTAATCCCTTAAACTTAGTAAAAGTGTAAACATTCTCTACACTAATATTCATACTCATCTGTTTTACCTTAATCTTCTTCAACAACTCAGAAGGAAAGTCATAATTCAAAGCAATATTTTGTATAGACAAAAAATCTCCACTTCTAATAAAGCGATTAGATTCAACATTGTTATATTGACTAGTTGTATAATTTATTTGAGGGATTCCATTAGGATTTATTCTATCAGGTGATGTCTCTGTCATTCCATTAGGTGCACTACTCCAAGAATGAGTAATATCTTTATGAATAGCTCGTACCATATCAGAAGCTTCCATCAAACTCATATAATTATAATCCAACACTTTTCCTCCTAATGCATAGGTAAATAGTCCAGATAGATTCAAGCTTTTATAATGTAAAGACGTTGAAAAACTCCCATCTACTTTAGGTATAGCACTTCCTGCATAAACTTTTTTACCAAAAGTATCTGGATTAGTTGTGTAATACTGTCCATTTATATTCACCAAATACTCATCTGATACAGAAGGCTTATCAGGAGCTGAGCCATTTACATTATACTTTTCAGAATCCACAGTATACAAAGCATTCCCAGTCATCTGATCTACACCAACGAAATCAGTTAAGTAAAACTCATACACACTTCTTCCTTCTTTTCTTAAAAAAGGAATAGAAACTATACCGTTCTCTCTATTATCAGAAGGCAATTTTAATAGTTTATTTTTAAGCATGGTAGCATTAACTCCTACATTCCAAGACCAATCACTCTTTTTAATAATATCTACATCAAAAGAAAACTCAAAACCACGATTTGATATACTACCAACATTACTAACTATAGACGAAGAAGGAAAAGTAGGAGCAGTAGAACCATTAGATAGAGGCATTTCTAAATTAAACAAAAGATTTTTTGATCGTTTATCGAAATATTCTACTGTAAAATTCAATCGATTAAATACCCTACCATCTATAGCAAAATTCGTAGAACTAGATGTTTCCCATTTTAATCCTTTATTTCCAAACTGCTTTCTATAAACAGCAGGTTGACCAGCATTGCTAACTGATCGATATAAAGAGTAATAAGCATATAAACCTGCAGCACTATCATCCCCTACTTCTCCATAAGAGGCACGTAACTTTAGGTAATCAATCTGTTTAATTTTAAAAAAATCTTCTGACGAAATAATCCAGCTACCTCCTGCTGACCAAAAATTACCCCAGCGAGTATCACTATGAAACTTTGAAGACCCATCGCGACGAAACGATGCTTCTAAAAAATACTTATTTGCATAATTATACTTAGCTCTAGAAAAATAACCTTCAGTTCTATATTTTGTTAAAAAATCATTTGCTGTATAAAGCTTATTGAAATTTGACCAATCTACAATTCCAGTAAAAATCTCTTCTATTTTTGAAGCGTTTAAATTCCCTGAATCCACATTAAGATTCTCATGACCAAACAATACATCAATATTATGCTGACCAATATCCTTTTTCCAGTTCAGTAATTGTTGAAAAGAATATGTTTTTCCTCTATTATTATTTCTATATGATCTTCCTTTAAGGTTTGCACCTGATCCGACTATACTATTTTGGTACTCTTTAACATCTGTATAGTTTAAAGCTAAATTAGCTTTTAGACTAAACGTAAGGTCTTTCATTAACTTAATATCAGTATAAATCTGAGAATTTAATGTTGTAGCTATTCGTTCCATACTATTTAGCTGATTTTCTAAAATCATATGACGCCTTTCATACTGTTTACGAGTATTTTCTCCTAAATCATAAATTTTATCTCCTAATTCATCATATATGTAATCACCTGTCTTAGAATCATGTAAGTGAATAGGATAGATTGGTGCTATACTTGAAGCATGTGACTCAGGAGAAACACTATTAAGGTTTGTTATTTGATGTGATCCAGAAACGTTAGTTCCTATCTTAATTATGTCACTTATCATGTAATCAGCGTTAACACGTGTAGTAAACCTCTTATAATCACTCCCCCTAAAATAGCCTTCATTATTTAAAAAACCTGTCGAAAAATAAGCTCCTCCTTTTTCATTAGACATTCTACCATTAAGATTTAAATCTTGATATGTACCTGTTCTTTCAATGGGTTTATACCAATCTAAATCTGATCTATATCCTTTTAAAACTGAAGCATGAGGCACTAGACGCCCATTCGTATCAAACAGTTGGTCACTAGACAAGTTATAAATATTCATACCTAGTATCTCTGGAATTAAATTAGCTGTTGCAAGTCTACCAGCTTCTTCAATAGAATTTCCATTACTCACTAAAGAATTGCGATATCCCATCCACATCGTTTCCATAAACTGATCTGGCTCTACTTTATCATACTCTTTTAGGAATCTACTGACTAATCCTTGTTTAAAACTTACTCCAAAAAAACCATCTCTTTTGGAAGCCTTCTTTGTATTAATTAGAATTACACCATTAGAGGCACGATTACCGTATAAGGTAGTTGCAGAGGCATCTTTAAGAACTGTTATACTCTCTACATCTATAGGATTAATATCACCAACACGGCCTGCATATACCATTCCATCCAAAACAATTAGAGGATCATTTTTATCCATTGAAGTAAATCCTCTAATTCTAATACTAGGCTCTGCGCCAGGTTGGCCTGAACTATTATTAACACGTACTCCTGGCGCAGCACCTGTTAATGCATTTAATACATTAGTATTAGGTCTTTTTTCAATATCTGAGCTAGTTACATAAGATAATGCTCCAGTGATAGACTCTTTCGTAGATGTACCATAAGCTACTACTACAATATCATTTAAAGTTTCACTAACTTGATGTAATACAATATCATAATGTAAGTTAGCACCTACATGTATTGACTTTGTTTCATAGAACACATAACTAACTGTTAATATTTCTCCCTCTATAGCATGAATAGTAAAGAGACCTTGATCATCAGTCATTGTTCCTTTATTAGAATTTTCTATAACAACAGTAGCTCCTAACAAAGGAATTCCATTAATATCTTTAACACTTCCTGTAACAATATTTTTTGTTTGACTATATATTACACTAAATGTCATAAATATTAAAAACGTTAAATATTTTTTAAGCTTCATACAATATTTATTTTTAAGAAGTAATCATCTCCAAAAATAAATATCATTTTTTATAAAAAATTTAACAAATCAAACAGAAAATAAATAATTAAAAATAATTATATAACAAAAAAGAGAATGTCTATATATAGACACTCTCTTTCCAATTTTAATTATATTTCTGAATTATAATCTGTTTCAATTTTCGGTATTCTATAAGTCCATTTATTGTTCATATCCGGAGTAATCTTCTTTGTTACCAAGTCAGACGCATTCCCTCCATGTGCGCTTGATTTTCTATCTATAGTTAAATTTAAACGCTTATAATCAAACCAATCAAATCCCTCTCCCCAAAGCTCTATGGCTCTATACTTAATAATCTCATTTAATAATGCTACACCTGTCTTAGTACATACATAATTAGAGTCTCTTTGTGTGTTTTTTGTAAGTTCAACTAATGTTGAAGAAGCTTCATTATCTCTACCTAAAAAATGCAATGCTTCTGCCTGGATTAAACACATTTCTGAAGATCGGAAATGGTTCACATGCATAACACCTGGTTGACTAGTTACTTTTATTTTAAACTGCATATAAGCAGCTGTTGTAGCTTTTTTATCAATATTAGGGAAGCGTTCTCTAACAGTTATATCAAGTAGACTATTTTTTTGAATAGCTCCTGTTGTAATATTATAAGTAGACTGGTCATATCCTGTTGGATCTAAAAAAAGTTCTTTTCTAATATCTGTTGTAGGAATTGACTCATATAATTCTTTACTAATTCTGCTAGGACTAGCAATCACAGATGTTGAAATTGAATTGTATCCAATCATAGCACCATATGAATTATCAAAAAGATAATTCTCATCACTTCCAAAACTACTCCATATCCATTCCGATGTAATATTATCAAATCCTTCTTTATAAGCTTTCATTGACATTAAGGGATAATCTTCTCTAGCTAATATAGCATGGTTTAGAGCGCTTTGATAATCTTGTCTATTCAACGCTGCACGAGCAAAAATTGCATGTGCTACACTAGCATCTATTAAATAATTTGTATTCCTTTTATAATTACTCTCTGTAAATAAAACAATTGCTTGACCTAAATCACTATATATCTGATCATAAACCTGTTTTAATGGAGCAAGAGGCATAGCTCTAGGATCTTTAGGGCTTAACCTTAATACAACTGATTTAGCCTGCCCATTATTAGAATCTTGCCAACGATTACCATAAATTTGTACTAACATCGTGTAAGCATAAGCTCTATATGATAATGCTTGTGCTTTTAAATACTTCTTAACACTAGCAAAACCATGCACGCCGTCTACTTGAGCAATGATTTCATTAGCATTACTAATAATCATGTAATAATAATGCCAAGGATAAGAATTATTCTCATGGGTTACGTTTTCAATATACTCATTATTACTTATTGCGACAGTACTAGATTCGTCTTTCCTGTAATTACTACCTGTTAATTCTCCATAGAGTAATTTAATCGATCCTTCTCCATTGAAACTCCTCCCCATGTCTGTCATCATTAGTCTTGCTAAACCATTAATGGCATATGTCACTCCTTCAGTATCCTTAAAAATAATTTCTTCTGAAACTTCTTCTGAAGGAATTGTTTCCAAATAATCCTTCTCGCATCCAATATTAATAAACAAAGTACTTAATAATAAAAAATTTACTACTATTTTTTTCATAATACGATTGATTTAAAAATTAAGATTAATGCCAAAAATAAATATTCTCGCCGCCCCAGAGCCTGAACTATTACCAATAAGTCCTGAACCTGTAAAAGATTGTTGTGGATCTAACCCTTTAAATTTAGTAAAAGTGTAAACATTCTCTATACTAACATTCATACCCATTTTTTTTATCTTTATTTTTTTTAATAACTCTGATGGAAAATCATAATTCAGAGTAATATTTTGTATCGATAAAAAATCTCCACTTTTTAAAAATCGTGTAGATTGAGCATTACTATTTTCACTTGTACTATAATCCACTCGAGACACTCCATTATAGTCTATTCTATTTACTGAAGACTCAGTCATTCCTTCAGGTATACCATCCCAAGCATGAATAATATCTTTATGAATTGCATTAACTTTATAAGATACATCCATCAAACTCCTATATTTACTAGCTAAAACCTTACCTCCTAATGCATAAGTAAATAGCCCTGATAAACTAAAACTCTTGTAACTCAATACTGTTGAGAAACTACCATCTACTTTAGGAACACCACTTCCTGCATAAACTTTTTTACCAAACACACCCGGATTAGTTGTATAATATTGTCCATTTATATTCACCAAATGTGCTTCTGATACAGAAGGCTTATCAGGAGCTGAGCCATTCACATTGTATTTTTCTGAATCTATAGTATACAAAGCATTTCCAGTCATTTGATCTACACCAACAAACTCAGTTAAATAAAACTCATAAATACTTTTTCCCTCTTTTCTTAAAAAAGGATCTGAAACTATCCCATGTTCTCTATTAGCAGGAGGTAATTTCAATAATTTATTTTTTAACATTGTAGCATTTACTCCAATATTCCACGACAAATCGTTCATTTTAATAACATCTACATCAAAAGAAACCTCAAAACCGCGATTTGATATACTACCAACATTACTAATTATAGATGAAGTAAACATTGAAGGAAAAGTAGATCCATTAGATACTGGCAATTTCAAATCAAACAAAAGATTCTGTGAGCGTTTATCAAAATATTCTACAGTAAAATTCACTCGATCAAAGACTCTACCATCTATCGCAAAATCAAAAGAAGAAGAAGTTTCCCACTTTAAGCCTTTGTTTCCAAATTGACTCCTATAAGCCGAAGGCTTTCCAGCATAAGTATACATTTTATATAATGTATGTGAGGCATATAGATTAGCAGCTTCATCATTTCCCACCTCTCCATAAGAAGCACGTACCTTCAAATAATCAACTTTTTTAATTTTAAAAAAGTCTTCTGAAGAAACAACCCAACTTCCTCCAACTGACCAAAAATTACCCCATCGACTATCACTGTGGAACTTAGAAGACCCATCACGACGAAAAGATCCTTCTATAAAGTACTTATTTTTATAATTATACTTTCCTCTAAAAAAATATCCCTCTGTTCTATATTTAGTTAATCTCTCATTTGCTATTTCTAATTTATTAAAATTAGACCATTCGATAAGCCCTTTAAAAGTCTCGTCACTTTTAACTCCATATAAAGTACCTGCGTCTGTATTAAAATTCTCATGTCCTAACATCACATCAAAATTGTGATTACCAAAATCTTTTTTCCAATTAAGGAGTTGTTGAAAACTATAGGTTTTATTTCTACTACTATTTCTACCCGACTCCCCATTAGTTCTCTTTCCGATTCCCCCTACACTATTTCTATAATTTCTTATATCATTATAGCCTAGAGCTAAACTTCCTTTTATAGAAAAAGTAAAATCATTTAAAAAATTAATATCAGTATAAATCTGTGAATTAAGTGTTGTTGAAATACTTTCATTAACATCTAACTTATTCTCTAAAACCATATTCCTAAATCTTTGAGATTTACGTGTCTTATCTCCTAAATCAAAAATCTTATCTCCTAACTCATCATAAATAAAATCGCCAGTATCAGGATTGTGCAAATAGATTGGATAAATCGGAGCCATATTTGAAGCTACATGTACTGGATTAAAAACATTAGAATTAGTTATTTGATGTGAACCTGATACATTAGTTCCTATCTTAACAAATTCATTTACATTGTAATCAGCATTAATACGTGTAGTAAATCTTTTATAATCACTACCCTTAAAATATCCTTCGTTATTTAAAAAACCTGTCGAAAAATAAGCTCCACCATTTTCATTAGAAATCCTTGCATTCAAATTTAAATCTTGATAAGTCCCTACTCTTTCTACAGGTTTATACCAGTCCAAATCTGACCTATAACCAGGCAAAACAGATGCGTTGGACATTAAACGCCCATTAGAATCGAACAACTGCTCATTAGATAAGTTATAAATATTCATTCCTAATACATCTGGAATCAAATTTTTTGTTGCAAGTCTATTCGCATCAGCTAAAGAGTTTCCGTTGCTTACTAAAGAATTGCGATACCCTTTCCACATTGTCTCCATAAATCCATCTGGATCTAATTTATCATATTCTAATTGAGAACGATAAAAAAGCCCTTGTTTAAAACCAACGCCTAAAAAACCTTGTCCCTTAGAAGCTTTTTTTGTGTTTATCAAGATTACTCCATTTGATGCACGATTCCCATATAGTGTCGTAGCAGAGGCGTCTTTTAAAACTGTAACACTTTCTACATCTAACGGATTAATATTTCCAACAGGTCCTACGTATACTATTCCATCAAGGACTATTAATGGTTCATTATTAGTTAATGATGAAAAACCTCTAATTCTTATTGAGGGTTCAGAACCTGGCTGACCTGAACTATTATTAATGCGTACGCCTGGTGCAGCACCTACTAATGCATTTAATACATTTGTATTAGGGCGTTTTTCAATATCTGAACTAGTTACATAGGATAAAGATCCCGTTAAAGACTCTTTTGTAGATGAACCATAAGCAACTACTACAATATCTTCTAAAGTTTCATTTAATTGATGTAATACGATATCATACTTTGAATTAGCATCAATCTTTACTGATTTTGTTTCATAGAATACATAACTAATTATTAGCGTATCCCCCCCTATAATATTAATAGAAAAAAGACCTTGCTCATCGGTAATCGTTCCTTGATTAGTACCTTCTACGATGACACTAGCCCCTATTAAAGGAACTCCATTAATATCTTTAACACTTCCTGTAACAATATTTCTTGTCTGACTATACATTACACCTAGTATCATAAAGACTACAAACGTTAAGTAATTTTTAAGTTTCATACAACATTAATTTAAGAATATCATTTTACCAAAATTAACACAGTTAAAACTTCATTAATATCATAATTCAAACAATAAATCACATATACTACAATAAATGAAACATTTCACAAAAAAAACGACTAAATAAACTACTTCATATAGAGTAGCATACTATAAAAACTAATCAACATTTATTAATTTTAATGTAAGAACACCAACATTATATAAGTTTATTTATACAATATTTACTGTGTATTATCTATCAACAATAGATAATATTTCTATTAGTATTGATACAAAAAATCCTAATCAGAATCCTGCGATGGAGGCATCGCTTCTAATACAGATCGAGCTACGTTTTCACCTAGAAGTACTACTTCTTTATCCCTGCTCTTCTCACTTCCATAGAAGCCAGGTGGAGCCCACTTCTTCTTAGATGTATTCTCTATTAGCCCAACTTTCTCAGGCTCTTTATGCTGTTCTATATCTAGTGGTTCTTTCTCTTTTACATCTTCTCTTTTAGTAGACACACTTAGCTTTATCACCTCTCTTTTCTCAGCTACTAGCTCTTCATTCTCTACCTCCTGTTCCCTGTTACCTGCTTGTAGTTCTCCTTCCTCAGTGTGCTGCTCACTATCCCCTCCTATCTGTGTTATCCCGTGATACGCACTTGTGCTGATTACTCTATCATCTGCTGATTTCCACACACTCCAGAAATGAACCTTCCCTTCTTTCCACTCCTTAGGTAAATCAAAGTGAACATACCTATCCTCCCTCTTTGCGATCGCACTTATCTCTGCTACTAAATCTAACGATTCGCTATAGGCTATAATAGATAATCTATCCGTGTTCTTCGTCAGTACATTTGTGATACTATTATCCCATTGTACCTTTATACGTCCAGTCTTAAGTTGGTTTATTTTCTTAATTACAGCAGGAGGCAATGGTCCTATCGACACTAGTACCTTAGCGATATCAATACATGGCTCACCTTCTACATTAACGATTCCTTCTTTCATCAACATAGAGATCAGTTGCTCTTTTCCTGTCGCCATTTTATTATTCAATAAAGCCTGTGGGTAATGCTCATTTATAAAGTCTTTAAACTTACTCACAAAGCTAGATACTACCCCTAGTTTACTTCGTTGAAGTACTTGAGCCTCTGTAGCTAGTTTATGAGACTTACGAGGCTTAGAACGTATAAAATAACGCCCTCTCCACATAAATCCTACTACTGTGCCCACTGTACCATGTACACCTCCTAATATTCCATCTTTTATCTCAGCCATGATTAATACTGTTTAGTTGTGATATTATTAGTTTGTCAAGGCTAATTACAATTGTCTTCAACCTTTCTCTAGTTATCTTCTCTCTATTTTTCTTATCACAAGATATAAAAAACAGAGAAACAACTATTTAACTAATCAAATAGCTTTTAAAAAAGGATCTACACTATTTATCATGTATAAACCTCAATAAACTTTCGAAATAACAATTAACAAATAATTCTTTTCGACAGATTAATATTCATGCTAACACTAGCTACACTTTTACTTCTAGAACAACACTCTATCAATACAAGAAGTATTCGTCGACTACTAATTCTCTAATCCACTATTTATGGACTATACTCCACGGATTGTCGAGGGACTAAAGGAAAACATAGACTTATCAAGGGGTAGAACAATGTATATGTAAAACAAAACAAGAACACTAAAAAACGTATAGCATTGAAAAACAATTCAATAAACAAAAAAGAGGTACAAAAAAAGTGTAGTTGTTTTTTACCTTTCTCTCATACAAAAGACAATATCAATAGAATAGCTATTAAAAAAGGATATAGAATAGCTATTCCTAAAGGCTATATAGCTCTACGAAGAAGATAATAATAAAAAAGGAAGTCTATATTTTTCTAAGCAAGTAAACTTTATAAGAAGATTACTGATATGATTAATATATCAAATCTATAAGGTCGAACTCATAAGAGTGGTACAGTATGGTAATCCCTAAAAACGACAGAACAGTAAACACATTAGGTCAAAAAAAAAGCTTCACTGTATAGTGAAGCTTAGGATGTGGGCGATGAGGGATTCGAACCCCCGACCCTCTCGGTGTAAACGAGATGCTCTGAACCAACTGAGCTAATCGCCCAAAATATTATTTTTAAACAAACTTGTCTTGTGGGCGATGAGGGATTCGAACCCCCGACCCCCTCGGTGTAAACGAGGTGCTCTGAACCAACTGAGCTAATCGCCCAAAAATGTTTTAAATAACTTGGTGTTATTGTGGGCGATGAGGGATTCGAACCCCCGACCCCCTCGGTGTAAACGAGGTGCTCTGAACCAACTGAGCTAATCGCCCAAAAGAATTTTAAATAACTAGGTATTGTTGTGGGCGATGAGGGATTCGAACCCCCGACCCTCTCGGTGTAAACGAGATGCTCTGAACCAACTGAGCTAATCGCCCTAAGTATTTAAACAATTTTGGATAAAAACAATATTTTGAAAATGGTGGGCGATGAGGGATTCGAACCCCCGACCCCCTCGGTGTAAACGAGGTGCTCTGAACCAACTGAGCTAATCGCCCATTTCCTTTTTAAGAACGTGTAATCGTTTGTTGATTACGGGTGCAAATATACGACTGTGATTTTACTTTGCAAGCTTTTTTGAATATTTTTTTTATAAAATTTCAGCTACCACAAATGTGCTTCCCCCTATATATATCAAGTCCTCAGCACCTGCTACCTCCTTCGCTTTTGCGTAAGCATTTGGTATTGAACTACAAACCTCTCCCATCAAACCAAACTCTCTCGCTTTAGCAGCTAAAATCTCAGGTTCTAGCCCGCGTAAATTATCTGGCTTAGCAAAAAAATATTTTGCTTCTTTTGGCAATAAAGGAAGGATAGAATCTAAATCTTTATCATTCACTACACCAAAAACAACATACAAATCACGGTAATTTTCGTGTTTTAACTGATTCATCACGATAGTTAACCCATGAGAATTATGTGCAGTGTCTGTAATTATCTTCGGATTCTGACCTAAAACTTGCCATCTACCCAATAATTTTGTGTTCGAGACCACATGAAGAAGCCCTTCTACTTCGGCTTTTTCTGTTATATGGAATGATTTTCTTAGTAATTCTATGGCTTGTCTTACGGTACGGATATTAGATTTCTGATAATCTCCTTTTAGATCTGAGACTAATGCGCTGTCTATATAGGTATCTTGAGCAAAATAGATATCTGCAGACATCTCTTTTGCCTTACTTATAAATACAGGTTGTGTATGCTCATTATACTCTCCTATCACTACAGGTACACCTTTCTTTATAATACCTGCTTTCTCACCTGCTATAGCTTCAAGTGTATCTCCTAAGAATGCTGTGTGATCCTTACCTATATTAGTAATCACAGAAATCAATGGATGTATAACATTAGTCGCATCTAGACGACCTCCCATTCCCACTTCGATTACAGCTACATCTACTTGCTCCTGTTTAAAGTATTCAAAGCACATACCTACTGTCATCTCAAAAAAGCTCAAAGAGTTCTCTTCAAAAAAGGGTTTGTTACGTCCAATAAAGTCGATTACAAAAGATTCTGATATCTCTATCCCATTAATCTTGATACGCTCTCTAAAGTCCTTTAGGTGTGGAGAAGTGTATAACCCTACCTTATATCCTGCTTCTTGTAGAATAGAAGCAATCATAGAAGAGGTAGACCCCTTTCCATTAGTACCAGCTATATGTATCGTCTTCAGGCTATCTTGAGGATTGCCTAAATGATTAATTAGTTTTATTGTATTGGATAAATCTGCTTTATAAGCTATTGCCCCTTTTTGTTGATACATTGGCAATTGATTAAACATCCATTCTAAGGTTTCTTGATAATTCATATTCAAAAAAATAGGACTACTGTCCTACTTTAAAATTAATAACTATAAATCCGACTTGAATATTCGGTGCGTTGTCATCTGCTTTCCATCTAAATGTCTTGGCAGTAGCAATAGCTGCATCTGTAAGGCATTTAGCAGAGTTCGTTGTCCCTTTAGTGTGTTGTGCAGATACGACCTTTCCGCTCTTATCTACTCTTATCTCCACTACTACAGTTCCTACCTCATTACATTCAGGCACTACTTGTCCTCTATTGGCTAATGCACGTCCATTCAGTCCCCAGCTAGTACCGTTACCACTACCATTCCCCTTACCGCTACCATAAGTAGAGTTAGAGTACATATCTCCATCTAGCTTTCCTTGATCTCCTCCTTTAGTAGAGTTTCCTTGTCCTTCAGACTTTTCTCCAGCTGTCTTTGGCCCATTAATAAGGCTAGCTAGCGCATCAGTTGTACTTTGACTAGGTTTTGGGTCAGGTTTAGGTTTGACAACTTCTTTTTTAGGTTCTTCTTTTGCTTTTGGCTTATCCTCCGTTTTTTTTACTACAGGAACATCTACCTTATTTTGGGTAACAACAGGCTCAGCTGTTGTCTCAACAGGAGTAGCTACTTCAGGCTCTGGTTCCATAGCGATAGGTTCTGTTGGTTGTACATCTCCTTTCCCTACTTCACTATTCCCAAAGTTAATAGCAATCTCACCACCTAATAAATAAGGTTCTTTTTCCTGAACAGGAGTTATAATTTTATAAAAGAAAAACAACAAAAAAAGAAGCACAAAAACTGTTGAAGTAATTGCAAAAGCCTTTTTTTCACTTTCTGTTTGTAATATCTTCATACCTACTTTGGTTCCACTGCTAATACAATCTTATAATTATTGCGATAAGCAATATCCATCACAAATACTGCATCCTCTACAGGAACACCTTTAGCGACATGCAATACTACATTAGGATTCTCTATTGTATTTAATTTATTTTTCAGTCCCTCTTCTAGTTCTTCAGGCATCACTTTTTGTTCATTGATATAATAGCTAGACTGGTCATCTACACTCACAGCTACAGTCTCTACTACATCAGCTTTACCATCAGAATTAGGAAGTATTAAATCTAGTGCATTAGTACTCGTCATCGTAGTAATGGCTACCATAAAAAATATAAGCAATAAGAATACGATGTCCGTCATAGACGACATATTAAACTCTGCAGATACTTTATTTCTACCTCTTATATTCATTATGCTGGATCATTTAATAGGTCTAAAAATTCTACTGCATTTGCCTCTAACTGATGTACAATCTTATCTATCTTACTCACAAGGTGATTATACCCTACATAAGATATAATTCCTACAATCAATCCAAATACTGTAGTCATCATCGCTGTATAAATTCCTTCTGATAATACACTCATATCTATACGAGCAGAGCTAGCTGTAGACATCTCATGGAATGCCATCACCATCCCTACTACAGTTCCTAAGAATCCTGTCATAGGTCCTGCTCCAGATAATGTTGCTAACAGATTAATGTTTTTCTCCATCTTATACACTTCTAACTTCCCTGCATTCTCTATCGCAATATTAATATCCTGAAGCGGTTTCCCTATTCTAGATATACCTTTTCCGATTAGGTGAGATACAGGTGTATCAGTATTTGCACATAAGAGTTTAGCTTGATCTATCTTTCCTTGAGATAAGAACATTTTTATCTGAGCCATAAAGTTATCATCTATGTTAGACGCATTTTTAATAGCGAAGAAACGCTCTAAATATAGGTACAGAGCCATAAATAACATGATAAAAATAATGATCATAATAGCCTGCCCTATTGGCCCACCACTAAAGATAATTTCGCTAAGAGCTAGTTCTTTTTTAACGGCTGCTTCTCCAGCTTCTGCTGCATTAGCTAATTTCTGTGCTACTGCTGTTGTATCCACTTGTAAGAAATGAAACATAAATAATTTGAGTTTTAAAATTTTAAAAGTCTTTTTCTGTTGTTCTATATTGTGCAAAATCGATATAGATTATTCTCATTCTATATTCTCATTTACTCCATGATAACGAAAAAAAATGAGATTTAATATTCAAAATATCAAAAAAAGTGAGATTTTGTCTTTATAATCGTTTGCCATTATAGTTCAAAATGAGTTCAAAGATAAAATGTTTTGTATGTATAATTATACATAAACGCTATATTCTTTATATAACATTCATGTTAGTCATTATCCCAGCTAGTTCACCTACTAATTAATACACTCGTATACAATTCCATACAAACATAATCTTCCTCTTCTGAATAAGCTAATTTACCTGTGTATATACCTCGTGTATTCTACCTGAGCTATGATCATACTTGGCTCCAGTAACACTAGCTAAGACATTCACTTCATCTCTCAATTTTAGTACTCCTAGTAAACCAAATATTATTGCTTCTTTATAATCAATCACTTCATCAGAAGGTCTTTCAAACAAAACGCCCTTCGCATATGCCTTAATCCTACTAACTAAGTAATCATTTTTAGCTCCTCCTCCTGTGACTAATACACGTTGTCCTTCTTTTATACCGATACCTGCTGCAATTTGGATAGCAATATGCTCTACTAGCGTAGCTAAATAATCTTCTACAGATAAGGTATATTTATTAAGAATAGGTTTTATATAAGCATTTAAGAACTCTATCCCCAATGATTTAGGCGCAGACTGCTTATAGAAATCAAGTGCATTTAATTCTCTTAGCAGGTCTTCATTAATCGTTCCTTCTGAAGCAAGCATTCCTTTATCGTCATACTCTAAGCCAAGTTTTGCCACTTGTTCGTTAAGCAAGGTATTCACTGCGCTAATATCATAGGCTAATCTATAATTAAGCCTCCCTTCAAAAGAGATATTAGCAAATCCTCCAAGATTAAGACAAGCTTCGTATTCACTAAATAACAAGCGATCTCCTATAGGTACTAAAGGTGCTCCCTGTCCTCCTAAAAGAACATCTTGTACTCTAAAGTCACATATTACCTTCTGCTGTATTAAGTCAGCTAGTATAGGCATATTCCCTATCTGTAAGGTATAGCCTAGCTCAGGCTTATGAAAGATAGTATGACCGTGTGAGCATACAGCATCTATATCCTCTATCGTTTTATCTTTAATGAATTGATTAATCACAGTGGCTAAATAGGTGGTATAGCGTACATCTAATATTTCTATTTGTTTACTATCTAGATCGATTGCATTCTTTAATTGTTCTTTCCACTGAGCACTATAAGCGACAGTATCGGTACAGTGCACCTCAAAGCTCCACTTACCACTTTCACAATTAAAAGTGATATAAGCCAGGTCTATTCCATCTAATGAAGTACCTGACATAACTCCGATGATATTATATTGGTATTTATTCATAGTATAAAGATTGGTTTTTTACTATAATCTACAAAAGTTTAAGTACAATATTCATTACATTATTCACTTATCAATACAGGTTCTTTAAAATAACAAACATTGTTTCGTCCAAAAATAAATTATAATCATTTTATGCATCAAATTTAAACAGAATCTAAATTGAATAATTGTTTTAAATCAATTATATTTGAGAGCTACAAAAATTAGAACAACTAAAAAATTAAGAGACTATAAATGGATTTTAAATTTACAGAAGAGCAATTGATGATTCAGCAAGCTGCTCGTGACTTTGCTCAAACAGAATTATTACCAGGTGTAATTGAAAGAGATGAACATTCTAAATTCCCAACAGAACAAGTTAAAAAACTTGGTGAACTAGGATTCTTAGGAATGATGGTAGATCCTAAATACGGAGGTAGCGGATTAGACAGCGTATCTTATGTATTAGCTATGGAAGAAATTGCAAAAGTAGATGCTTCTGCTGCTGTAGTTATGTCAGTAAATAACTCATTAGTATGTGCTGGTTTAGAAAAATATGCTAGTGAAGAACAAAAACAAAAATACCTAGTACCTCTAGCTTCAGGACAAGTAATCGGTGCATTCTGTTTATCAGAGCCAGAAGCAGGTTCAGATGCTACATCTCAAAAAACTACTGCTGTAGATATGGGAGATCACTATGTACTAAACGGTACTAAAAACTGGATCACGAATGGTAGTACAGCGGACTACTATATCGTAATCGCTCAAACTGATGTAGAGAAAAAACACAAAGGAATCAATGCTTTCATCGTTGAAAAAGGATGGGCTGGTTTTGAAATCGGAGCTAAAGAACAAAAAATGGGAATCAGAGGATCTGATACACATTCATTAATGTTCACAGACGTAAAGGTTCCTAAAGAAAATAGAATCGGAGAAGACGGATTCGGATTTGCATTTGCAATGAATGTATTAAACGGAGGACGTATCGGTATCGCTTCTCAAGCATTAGGTATCGCTCAAGGTGCTTACGAATTAGCATTAAAATACTCTAAAGAGCGCAAAGCTTTTGGTACTGAAATTATCAACCACCAAGCAGTTGCATTTAAATTAGCTGATATGGCTACTCAAATCACTGCTGCTAGAATGCTTTGCTTCAAAGCTGCTGCTGAGAAAGATGCAGGTCAAGATATTTCATTATCTGGTGCTATGGCTAAGTTATTCGCTTCTAAAACAGCAATGGATACAACTATTGAAGCTGTACAAATCCACGGAGGTAATGGATATGTAAGAGAATATCACGTAGAAAGAATGATGCGTGATGCTAAGATCACTCAAATCTATGAAGGTACTTCTGAGATTCAAAAGATCGTTATTTCTAGAGCTATTGCTAAATAAGCATTACTCAATCCTTATAAAAAAGGCTATTAACCACTTGTGTTAATAGCCTTTTCTTATTTATTGTACATTGACCTTGATGGGTAATTTAAATGTTGTCGGGACACGCCTGCCATTCTGAGAAGCAGGTTGCCACTGAGGCATTGTTTGAAATACAGCTATAATATTTCTCTTTAAATAAGGTGGTAGATATCCTTGTATACTCTGAATAACAATATCAGAGAATGTACCATCTATATCTACTGTAAAGTTCACATTAAAACGATACTGCTCACCTTGATTTAAATAATGATCTAAATTAAGTTTATTAATCATATTTGCTCTAAAAGCCTCTTCCCCTTCATATGGACTTGCTTCTATTATCAAAGAAAAAAAAGGTTTACCATACTCTTCCTCCATGTATTCAATATTAGTATCCGCACTGTTAGAACTAACTTCTTCACCAGAAGCTGTAATTATTTCTTTCTCAGGACTAACAGTTATATCAGTAATACTAGTATCATATTCTATAATATCCCCTCCTACTACTCCTACTTGTGTAATATCAGCTGGCATTTGGTTGTTAAACCTAACTCTTGGACCTTCAAAATAGTTTCCTAAAGGAATTTCTTCTACAGGTACATAGTCAATTATAGGACTTGTTAATAGATAATAAGCTTCGACAGTGTTAGCTAAGTCATTATTACTATCTGAGAGAGGAAGTAAGGGACAAAATACAATAGTTTCATCTTTTCTATTAGAATCAGAAGTAAACAAATAAGAACTACCAATAACACCTAGACATAAGAATACACTTACTCCTAAAGCAAACAACATGATTTTAGCATCACTTTGTTTGGGATGAAAAGGGCTATAATATAATTTTACCGTACTCATAATCTTCTACTTACGTTATGTAAAAATAGCGTTTTTAAGATTAACAAATACCTTATAAGCAAAAAAAGACCTACTGTAAATAGTAAGTCTTTGTTTAAAACGTATTAAACATTGATTCGTGAGAATTTTCTTTTCTCTTTTTCATATAATTTAATCTGTACGATTCTACTTAAAGGGCAATAAACACCGCTAATCACCTAAACCAAAAATACAAACAAAAAGTTAAATACAAAACAAAAAACAACATTAATACCAAAAAAGATATACTTAAACAAAAACAGTTAAAAATAAACTTTAGCAAAGACTATTGCTTTTAACACAATCATTGAACTCTCTTTTGTAATTTTACACCAAACTTTATCTATACATGAAGCCACCTAAATCTATAAAAGCGAAGATTCTCTTTCTATACTTTACGCTATTTGCAGCTGCATTATTCTCTGGAGCGTATATTTATAAAGAGGCTAAAAAATTTACTATTCCTGAGGAGCATGTAATTGAAGAAAATAATAAAATCTTCTTAGTTACTAGTGCTATCAATAACCTATACAGTAGTGAAGCTTATAGTAGAACAGCTATTCTGAGTGGTAATAGTAAAGATATCAAGCTCTATTATAAAGAGCTCGACACCATCGTTAAGCAAATTAACTTGGTACAAACACATGTACAAGATCCTATTACAGTAGTGAAGCTTGACTCTGTTAAAGACCTACTTTCTCGTAAAAAAGTCAGTTTTGAAAACATTATCAAAGCTAGAAAAGATCTTTCTGCTGAAAACAAATACACTGAGGCTTTCTCTGAAATCTACAATATCCGTGAAGAAATAGAGAAAAACATACAACCTATCGTAATCCAAAGTAAAGAAAAGGAGAAAAGAAGTGGTTGGGCAAGGTTATTCAAAGGAGATCATACTGATACTATTAAAACAACTATTAACTATCCTAGTATATCTGACTCTATTATCAATGCAATGGAGCGTATCCTTATCGCTACACAAGAGAAAATCAATGACAAACAAAACAACTTGCTCAACCAAGAACAACGTTTACTGAAAGAAAACAAGATTATCACTGATCAGCTAAGAGGTATCCTACAGAATGTAGAACAAAATATACTTACACTATCTTATCAAAAGATCAATGAGTCAAAATCTAGAATTAGCGCTGCTTCTACCAATATCGCGTATATCGGAGGGACTGCACTAATCGTAGTTTTAATACTAGGGTGGATTATCATTAGGGATATCAATCAAACACAGGAATACAGAAATGCATTAGAAAAACTAAATAAAGAGAATGAAGTGCTACTGCGCAGTAAGTCTATGCTGCTCGCTACAGTAACTCATGATTTACAGACTCCTCTAGGGGGACTTATTGGTTTTACTGATTTATTAGATCAAACAAACCTTGATAACAAACAACAGAAGTACGTTAACAACATTAAGTCTTCTTCTAAGTATATCACAAATTTAGTCAACGACTTAACAGATTTCTCTAGATTAGAGAACAACAAAATAAGTATACAACAGAAAGCATTCAACCCTAAAGAACTAGTAGATAACACATGTAATATACTAGTGCCTAATGCTGAGAACAAAAACATAAAATTAAATTGGTCAATTGAAGATAGCTTAAATAGCAACTTTGTCTCAGATCCGCATCGTATAAAGCAAATACTAACAAACTTAGTCACTAACGCAATCAAGTTTACACAAGAAGGAGGAGTGAATGTTAGTGTTACGAAAGAAAAAGAATATATAGTCTTTAAAGTTTCTGATTCTGGAATAGGAATAGCAGCTAACCAAACTAAGAATATCTTTAACGAGTTTCAACAAGCTCATGATGGAATAGAAAAGAAATTTGGAGGTACTGGATTAGGACTTAATATTTCTAAAAGAATGATTGAATTATTAGGAGGAACTATTCATGTAGAGAGTATATTGAATGAAGGATCTACCTTCACCTTTACAATACCTATTATAGAAGCTGAAGAAGACACCAATATAATTGTACACACCAATGACTTACAATCTGTATTCCAATCTCTTAATAGGATAAATATAGTTGTTATAGATGATGATAAAGTACAGTTACAATTGATGGAAGAGATTCTTTCTCCTTTATTTAATAAAGTCACTGTAACTTTCGATCCTACATCCATAGAAGCTATTTTAAAAGAAGATCAATACAATTTGATACTTAGTGATATTCAGATGCCTAAGATGGACGGATTTGAGCTTATAAGTCATTTAAAGAAAAATACTGATTTTAAGACCATTCCTGTTATAGCACTTTCTGGTAAAAGAGATATTACAATGGAAGAATTCACTCAAGCAGGGTTTGCTTCTGCGCACCCAAAACCATTACAGCTTACAGAGTTACTAATTCTAATTTCTAATATTCTTAATCTTGACTATCAATTAAACAGTTCTAGAACTAAAGAAAAGAACATTGAAGACGCTAATAATCAAACAACAATAAGTGCTACTTATAACACGAATACACTAAAACAATTTATTGGAGATGATCTTAATGCTTTAAGGAACCTTCTAGTAATCTTTATAGAAAGTACAGAAGAGAACCTATTAGACATGCATTATGCTGAAGAAGATTTTGACTTAGAACAAATTGGAAATATAGCTCATAAAATGCTACCTATGTTCAGACAACTTGAAATTACATCCATTATACCTCTTCTAGAAGTACTAGAAGATAAAACAATAACTTTCGAAACTCAACTTGAACTAAGAAACTATATTGAGGTATTGGAAGATAAAATAAACTTAATACTTACTCAGATAAAACAGAATCACTTAGAAGAATAACTAATCAAAAAGCCCCTTAATACGAATATTAAGGGGCTTTATATATAACAATAATCTTGTCTATTATTTCAAACTAGCAACTGTTGTTAGCTCATCTGATTCTAATGTATAATCAATTGAATCAAACTCAAATCCAAACAAGTTGAAGAAGTCTTTTCTATATCCAGCTAAATCAGAAATAGCTTCGATATTCTCTGAAGTTACCTCTTCCCATAACTTAGCTACTGCAGATTGTACATCTTCTCTCATCTCCCAATCATCAACACGAATACGTCCTTCTGTATCTAAAGCTAAACTACCTCCATATAAACGATCAGCAAATAAACGTTGCATTTGCTCAATACATCCTTCATGAATATTTTTCTCTTTCATTACTTTATATAATAATGAAATATATAAAGGAACAACAGGGATAGCAGAACTTGATTGAGTAACTAAAGCCTTATTTACAGAAACATAAGATACACCATTAAGATCTTTAAGTAAATCATTAATTACTGGTACCGTAGCCTCTAAATCATTTTTAGCCATACCTATAGTACCATTTCTATAGATAGGGTAAGTTAATTCAGGTCCTATATAAGAATAAGCAACTGTTTTAGCTCCATTTGCTAAAACACCCGCTGCTTTTAAGTCTTCAATCCAGAATTTCCAATCCTCTCCCCCCATTACAGCAATAGTGTTATCAATATCGCTTTGTTCCTTAACAGGATCAATACTAATATTAGATACAACTCCTGTATGGAAGTCTACTGTTTTATTAGTGAAAGGTTCTCCGATAGGTTTTAATACTGAAGCATAAGCTACACCAGTCTTTGGATGAGTTCTACGTGGCGAAGCTAAACTGTAAACAACTAAATCTACTTGACCTAAGTCTTTTTTAATTAGCTCTATAGTTTCTTTCTTAATTTCGTCAGAAAAAGCATCTCCATTAATACTCTTTGCATAAATACCAGCCTGTTTAGCTTGCTCTTCAAAAGCTGCAGAATTATACCATCCTGCTGTACCTGGTCTACCTTCTGTACCTGGTTTTTCAAAGAACACACCAATTGTAGCTGCATTAGAACCAAAAGCAGCAGAAATACGTGAAGCTAATCCAAATCCTGTAGAAGCTCCAATTACTAATACCTTTTTAGGTCCGTTTACTATTTGTCCTTTAGACTTAACATATTCGATTTGCGTTTTTACATTCTCTGCACATCCTTCTGGATGAGAAGTTAAGCAAATAAATCCTCTAGTTCTAGGTTGTATAATCATTATAAATCTTTTTCTACTTAGTTGAATTTAAACCAAGTTGCAAATTACGCATTTTATCACAACAATACATATTTATTATTATAAAATAACATATCTACAAATTCCTCATCTTCAACAAGAAACTTTAATTATGAGATAAAAAAAAGGTTGGACATGTCCAACCTTTTTTACTTCTTATAAATCTGTGATTATAAATTCACTTCTTCTATTCTCTTGATGTTCTCTCTCACTACAAGGAACATTGTTTTTACAACGATTGATAATTCCTCTTTCTCCATATCCTACACCTCTTAATCTCAATCTATTCACTCCTTGACGTACTAACCAATCTACTGTTTGATCTGCACGACGCTCTGATAATCTTAAGTTATACTCATCAGGACCAACACTAGAAGTGTACGAACGAACTTCTAATTTTAATGAAGGATTAGTCATCATAATAGATGCTACTTTAGACAATTCTAATTGTGCATCACTTCTAATAACAGAACTATCATTATTAAAGTATATCGGTGCTAAATCTGTAAGCTTACCTAAATCATCTCCAATTCTTGGATTACCTTCATTCTTTCTTTTAGGTTCCATATAGTCGTTATCATCATCAGTTGGATAATTAAGAGATGAAAATGCCTTACTTCTTTCTAATTCAAAGTCAACCTCTATAGAATCATCCTTATTAACATCTTCTACAGATACTTCTTCAGATTTATATCCTTTAGCTTTAACGGCTACATAGTAATCTCCTTTAGATTTGTTGAATAAGAAAATGATAATTTTATAGAAGTATAATAAAGCAACCAAATCAACAGAGTGAACCAAACGGTTGACAAAGTTAATGACTTAAGAACTGAGTAGGACTTTGTTGATTCTACTAAAAGGTATCAGACTAGTAATTAAGACGTTCGGGTCTAGTATTAAGGTTTAGATGATATTTAGTAATAGGTTGCCTTAAATAATTATCATATGGACAAATTTACACAATTTATCGGAATCGACATTTCAAAAGAGTATTTTGATGCATCAATTTATGTAGAAGTAAACAAGTATAAGCACAACCAATTTGCTAATACAAAGAAAGGTGTTTTAGAATTTATGAAATGGATGAAGAGTGAAGGTTGTTCTATTGATAATACATTAGTCTGTATGGAACATACAGGAATTTATAAGAATATTTTAGTTAGAGAATTACAAGTTAAAAACTGTAATATCTGGGTAGAGATGGCTTACAAGATTATTAGAAGTAGTGGAATACAAAGGGGGAAAAATGATAAGGTAGATTCAGCAAGAATAGCGTTATATGCTAAAAAGAATCAAGAAGAGGCAACTTTGTTTAAAGCATCTGATCAAGTAATAGATAAGATGCAAGCATTATTAGGTCAACGTGAAATGAGTATAGCTCATAAAACGGCAATGAGTACAAGAACAAATGAATTAAAGGACTTTAATGTTGATTTGTATAAAATACTATGTACTAATGAAAAAGCTTCATTAAAAGCCTTAGAAGAGATGATTAAGTCAATAGATAATCAATTAGATATTCTGTTAAAAGAGCATCAAGAAATTAAAGAGATTTATGACTGTGTTACATCTGTAGTTGGTATTGGGCCTATTACAGCAATGTTCTTGATCTGTTATACTAATAGATTTACCTCATTTGATGATGCTAGACAGTTAGCATCATACTGTGGAGTAGTTCCTTTTGAGTATACATCAGGCAAATGCGTAAAAGGAAAGCCTAAAGTACACTTCATGTCAAATAAGAAGCTTAAAAAGCTTTTACATATGTGTGCATTATCAAGTATTAGGCATGATCCAGAGATCAAGAGTTATTATGAGAGAAAAGTGGGAGACGGAAAGCACAAAATGCTTGTGTTAAACAATGTAAGAAACAAATTAGTACAACGTATATGTGCGTGCGTTGAAAACCGAAAAATGTATGTAATGAAACAAGTAGCTTAATCAAAAGCTATACATAACGGATATAAACATAGAGGATAATATACATTATTCCAGGCATGTCTATGTCTTAGATAATTGAATTATTATCAGAAAAACGAAATAAATATTATGAATTATTATTTGCTTTTATCATAGTAATCAATCTGAACAGAATTATTTGGATACTTATCTATATTCTCTATGATAAAATAATCGTTCTTTCCATCCCCATCTGGCGAAACTGCATTATAAATCTTTAATTCTGAATTATAATCTGAATCCACTAATGCCAATGTAAAAATACCTTGAGCTTCTACTACAATAGGCGTCTTTACAGTCTTTGTTGATACATCTACTATACCTCCTAAGTCTTCCCATTTTAAGCCCTTATCATCCCAACGAACAATGTGTAAACTCTTCTCTGGATTAGTCAATAAAAAAGAAGGGGTCGTTTGCTCATTCCAACTTAAAGTTAATATAATAGCTCCATTACTCGCTTCATTCTTTACTTCCCAATACTCCTCATTATTTATATCTATAATCGCATTTTTAACATTATGTGCTCGACCCACCAAAGGATTTACACGTTTATACTGGGTTTGAAATAAATTTTGTAATCCGCTACTCTCTCCTAGGGTAATTGGGCGATAATATGTCCCATCTCCTACTGGCATTTCCATTTCTTTTTTTGCATCTAGATCGGCCATACCAACTACGTGACTTTCATCTCCTACACCCTCTACACTTGAGCTTTCTAAAAAGGTAATACTTCCTGATAATGGAGTATTTACAACTACATGACCGCGCTCAAAATAAGCTTTACCAGCAATACTTATTTCATTCTCTAAATCAATTCCATTACTATTAAAGATTACATCTTCAAACAAAGTGGAATTTGCTCCTCCTGATATTTTTTGTTTTGCTTTAGCTTCACTCAATTGTTCAAAGAATACCTGACTAGCCTTAACTGAACGTGAAAAAACAAAAGCACCTGTATTACTAAAATCATCTAAAAAATAGATATCTCCAGAATTTACAAAATTTCCTTGAGCACTATTAACAAACTCTCCACTTACAAACAAGACTTCATTAGCAGATACAAACATTTCTCCTGTATTATAAAGCTCTACTTTCTCTTGTGCATGTAGCACACAAGAAGTTATAAGCACAGGTATTAATTTCAATGTATTCCCTTTTTTCATATCATTTTTTTTACACTTATTTATATAAAATTCACAGATATACACATACCAAAAGCAAACATTATAACAAATAACAAAATTAAAAATAAAATTAACATTTAATAATCAATTAAAAAACATTTTTTAACACACTATCTATTAAACAATTATTAACAAAAAAATTCTACTTCTAATGATTTTAAATCAAAACAATACTCATCTTAAGTCTGAAAACCCTCTATAATTACATAAAACCCTCGTTTAATACATTTTAAATATTTGAAAAACATTGTTTTTTAAACTCTTGAACCAAATAAAAAAGCTAAAAAAGGCATTATATACAGTTTAGTATATTAATATTCAAACAATCAATCACTTAAAAATCTAAAAAACATTACTCAGTATAAATCCATAAACCTAAGACTAACAAAATATAGATGCCCCCCTAAGGAAACAGCACATAAGTTTCTAACTAATGGAATACTTTATCTTTTTATGTCTTTCACACCAAATAAGCTACCAATAATAAACTCCCTAATAAGACATCAGGTTAAAAAATGAAGGGGTAATCCGTCCTAAAAAAACTGTACAGCTATAGTAGGACGAGACAACCCTAATTAGACTGATCACATAGTGGTCGCATAGTTATGGGATACTGCTCGCATAAAAAAGGTACAAAAGCATGCGACCACTACCCCATAAACAACCTATAAATATCCTATTAAATGTAATATGATCAATTACATTATCAAAATCTCATAATAGAAAGCAACCATACTACTTATGTTCTAATACATCCTAATTAATCTTTAATACTACAAATAACAATATCTAAAATGAAAACTATAATAGCAATCAATACCAAATACTACAAATAAAAAAAGCTCCCTTACGGGAGCTTTTAGTGGCTAATGCTGTTAGTTTTAAATCCTACAGCAGGATCGGTCGAAAAAAAAATTGTTTTGTTGTTTTTAAGAACACTTATAATATAGTATAAACGTAGACTTAAGTCATTATATTACAATTCTGTAACAATAAATTCACTACGTCTATTTAACTGATGTTCTTCTACTGTACATGGCACTCCATTACTACACTTATTCTGTAATTGTGTCTCACCATATCCTTGTCCTGTCACTCGGCTTGCCTCGATACCTTGGCTGATAATCCACTGTACTGTAGACTTCGCTCTGCGATCAGACAATCTTAAGTTATAATCATCGTTTCCTCTACTATCTGTATGAGAACGAACATCTATCTTCATAGTAGGGTATTCTTTTAATACTTCTACCACTTTCATTAATTCAATAGATGCATCTCTACGAATATTTGATTTATCAAAATCAAAATAGATTGGATTCAGTTTTAATTTCTTAAATAGATCATCATCTTTAGTAATAGGTTTCTCTGTTTTCTCTAAAGGAATATCTTGTTTTTTAACTCCTCCAGCTACAGCATCTAATTGTACGATTACTTCTTCTGTATTATACTTCTCAGCTGCTGCTTTTAAGCGATACTTCCCTCTACACTCTAGTTCATCTATTCTATAATATCCCTTATCATCAGTGATTAGTTCTCCGATCACTTTATATGAGTTATCATACACAGTTACTTTAGCATTGGCTAATACCTCTTGAGTATCTTTATCAAACACAATACCTTCTAGGCTCTGGTGACATACTTTCTGCATAAAGAAGTAAATATCATCTCCTCCTACACCATTCACTCTATTAGAACTAACGAATCCTTTGCGTGTCTTACTATCAATATAGAATGCAAAATCATCTGTGCTACTATTAATAGGTGTTCCCATATTCGTCACTTGACCTACACTTCCATCTACATTAATCTTCGTCACAAAGACATCTAAACCACCAAGTCCTGGATGCCCATCTGAACTAAAGAACAAGAAGTGATCTTTAGATATAAATGGGAAAGTTTCTCTACCTGCTGTGTTTACTTTATTCCCTATATTCTCTACTTTACCATATTCTCCTGTAGGGTATAATGCTACTCTAAAGATATCAGATTGTCCTAAAGTTCCTTCTCTATCTGAAGAGAAATATAACCATTTGTCATCTGGTGTTAAAGCTGGGTGAGCTGTATTATGGTTATCCGAGTTAAACGGCAACTCTTCTACATTCTCCCATTTACCTTCTTCTGATAAAGTCGCTTTATATATTTTTAATAAAGTCGAATGCTCTTTATTTAATCTTCTCTTCCCTTTTACACTTGTATTATTACGTGTAAAATACATCGTCTTCCCATCAGAAGTAAATACAGCTGTTGCTTCATTTACTTTAGTGTCTAACTCAGGTGCGAACTTCACTGGCTCTTCAAAAGTACCGTCTGCATTAATCACACTACTGTATAAACTTGTAAAACTCTCGTTCGTCCATTCGTGTAATCTCTTTCCTGACTGATGTTCTGTATTACGAGCAGAAGTATAAATCAATTGATTTCCTAATAAAGCTGCTCCATAATCTGAATAGGCAGTGTTCACACTTATATTCTTTAGTTCGTATCGATCAGAGTTATTCTCTATCTCTTTTAGATAACGGTCTTTACTAGATTCAAAAAGCTGTGCTCTAGAATCGTTTGCCTCTAATTTAGAGAACTCTTCCATCATCAGTTTTGACTTATCATAGTTTTCTACAGCTTTTAGGGTCTGTGCGTAACGATAATAATATTCTGATGGTAACACTTCTTTGCCTTTATCTTCGTATTGACCTTCAAACAATTCAGTATACCACTGATTTGCTTCTATTAATTTTCCATTAAAGTAATATGCATCAGCCAACTTCTTCAGCATATCAGCATTGGTGTATCCTTTGCTAGCTATGCGTTCATAGATCTTAATAGCATCTACGTAAGCTTGGGTTTGATATTCTTTATCCGCTTTCTTCTCTGCTACTTTCTGTCCATAAGTACTAATACCTACGAAAAGCAACATTGTCAATAAGCTTATTTTCAATAGCTGTTTTTTCATACTTGTTTTCTTAAGTCCTCTTTTATTAGAAGAAACGAGGAGCATTAATTGTACTACGACGGTTAAATAATTCGAATCTTAAGAAGATCTCGTGTGAACCTGAGTTATAACGTTGAAGCGCAGTAGTCTCAAAGTCATAAGAATATCCTACAAATAAATTATCATTTACCTGGAATCCTGCCAAGGCGCTCACTGAAGCATCCCAACGATAAGCCGCTCCTAAAGTAAACTTGTCATACATCAAAAAGTTAGCTGTCAAATCTACTTGTAATGGTGCACCACTTACTGCCTTAACTAAAGCGGCTGGCTTAAATAATAAGTTCTCACTCACATCGAATACATATCCTCCCATTAAATAGAAGTGCATCTTCTGACGCATCGTCGTGATATCATTATCATCGTAGCGATCTGTAGTCAAGAAGTTCGGAACTGATAACCCTACATAAGCTTTGTCAGAGTATAGATAAACCCCTGCTCCAATATTTGGATTAAACTTGTTGTTTAGATTCTCTTGGCTTACAGGATCAGTAGGATTGTGGATATTAAGCTTGGTATAATCAACACTTAATAGGTTAGCAGTCGCTTTTAACCCGAATGCTAATTTATAATCAGCATTTAAGTCAATAGCATAAGCTAAATCTACAGAGATATTATTCTCATCCATCGCTCCTAGTCGATCATTGGTAAAGTTCACTCCTAGTCCTAATCCACTTTCTCCAAGAGGTGTAGACACAGATACATTCGCTGTCTTAGGTGCTCCATCTAGTCCTACCCACTGTGTTCTGTACATCCCAAACACGTTCAGTGTTCCTCTACTACCTGCATAAGCAGGGTTGATCATATTAGCATTATACATATACTGTGTATACTGTGGATCTTGTTGAGCTTGCATTTGAGAAAAGCAGCCTAAGGCGAATAGGCTGATTCCGATTTTCTTTATGTTTTGTTGAATATTCATATATTCTCTTACTTATTGCTTTCTAAATGTAGGTAACCCGATTTCTTAATCATACGCGAACCGCTAGCGTCTTTATACTCATAACTCACGATGTAGAAATAAGTACCTGTAGGTAATTTCTCACCTTTATTTACAGTAACACGTCCATCAGAGTATCCTCTAAACACATTACCTGCACTGTCATAACTCTTCGTATCAAATACCTTAACTCCCCAACGGTTATAAATCTCTACTGTATTATTAGGGAATCTGTTGATATTATCTATGATGAAGTAATCATTCTTACCATCTCCATCAGGAGAAACAAGGTTGTAAATAACGATATCTCCGTCTAAGATTAAGTCTGTATTCACAGTAGCTAATGTAAAGAATCCGTACCCCTTCACACTAGTAGGTGTTGTGATCTCTTTTTTCTCCACATCCACTACTCCTCCTTCGTCTACCCAAAGCTGTTGCTTAGCATCCCAGCGTACGATGTGTAATTCTTTCTCTGGGTTCACTAATAACTCTTTAGGTGTCGTACGCTCATCCCAACTCAGTGTCAGCATGATGTCTCCTTTACTATTATCACTTCCTTTATCTACTGTCCAGTACTCGCGCTCATCTAGTAAGTTAATCACTCCTGACTTAGCACTACGCGCTCTAAAGAAGTTCTTATCATCTAAGTTATACTTTCCTTCATACGCATCCTTTACATGATCTGGAGCAGTGATTCTAGCATAACGGTATAGTCCTTTATCTCCTTTAGGATATTGGAACTCCTCATTACCTATCTTCTCTACATATCCTTCTGCGTGGCTTCTGTCTGTAGGCTTAAGTGCTTTCGCTCCTTGGTGGAAGGTTAGCATCCCTGCTAGTGAGTCTACCTTAATAATACCATCTTTAAAGTCTACACTACCTCTTACGTTAGCCTCGTTCTTTAGGTCAAAGGCCATATCTTTAGTAGAGTTGTCTAGTACTACATCAAAGAAATTAGAAGGTTGGCTTCCAGTGATATGCTGAGCTCCTTTTGCTTCTTCAAAAGGAGTGAACACAGCTTTAGAACCTTTGGCGTTAGTGCTGTGATCATAAATATTGTCATTGTTAAAGTTGCTGTAGTAATAAACCGTTCCATCATTCTTTACATACCCTTCTTTTGTATTGTCAAAATCATAGATAGTAGACAT
>NZ_BCMQ01000029.1 GCF_001485415.1 Myroides odoratimimus | reverse complement strand
TTGCTATCGGGAGTGCATTTGCAACAAATGCAATGAAAAATGTTGAACTAAATTCTACTGACCGTATAGGTCATTATGAATTAGATTCAGAGAATGAGTTTTCATGTGTTCAAACAAATATTACTTGTTCAACAATAAGTGATGGTCCAATTTGTACATGGTATGACGCTGTGAATAATCAGGAACGAACTCTTTATGAAAAAGATGAGTTAACAATGCAATGTCCAACTGTGTTGTATCAAAAGCAACCTTAATAGAAAAGCTGTCTCTGCAAGGAGACAGCTTGTTTTAATTTAGACCTTGTTTAATCCAATCAATATTTTTTGTGTCTTTAAGAAAATAGGATAACCAATTAAGGGATCTTATTGTTAAGTCTTTTTGGTTGGTTTTATCAGCTAAACTATGCCCATCTTTAGTGTAAAATAGAGCGATAGCTTGTTTATTATAGCGCCTTAATGCACCATATAAGTTCATAGTGTGTCTCCAAGGTACGTTTTCATCAAGATTCCCAGCCCATAATAGGATTGGAGTTTGAATATTTTGTGAGTAGTAAATAGGAGAATTTGCAAAGTATTCCTTTTGTTTTTCCGCATAGGGTCTTTTTAACTTATATTGAGCATCTTCTATTTTGGCATAGCTCATTCTATTTAAGTAGTAATTAAAACCATAGCTATCCACTATTAATTCCGAACGAGAGGATCCACTTATTGCTACTTTAAAGATATCAACTTGTGTAATAATATAGTTAACTAGATATCCACCGAAGGATTGTCCCATTATTCCAAGGTTTTCACTGTCAATTTGTTTTACTTTTTTTTGTACTTCTTGTATTGCTGCCTCAACGCATTCTAGAGCGGTAACTCCTGGACCTTTCTCACTAACATAAGTATCAGGCTCAAATACAAAATAACCTTGTTCTGTAAGTAGTGCATTGTTGTATCCTGTATCATTTTCAAGTTTAGGAATTCTAAATACATTTTGTAAATGATTTTGAGTTTCATATAAATGGGTAATCATAGGATATTTTTTTAATTCGGAAAAGTTCTTAGGGTAGTAGAGTATTCCTTTAAGTTGTTTACCTTGAACTGTCTTGAACTTAATTATCACTTGTTTTCTCCAATTAAATAAAGAGTCAGCAATAGAACTAGTTTTTACTATGCTTAGCTGCTTGTCTTTATAGGAATTTAATCTATAGGACATATTATAGTTTTCGGTTAAAAAACTAATTTGTTCTTTTTGATTAGACAATAGCACCTGAGTAATTTTATCTGAAGTACTTTCTATGATTGGTTTAATGATATTATTTTCATCTATTATGTGTAATGAGCTTCTATTATTACTTACGTTTAAGGTTTGTATTATTATGGACTTATTTAAATCGACTATTGCACTTGGTTTGAAGTTTGTGTCTAGGCTTGAGATAGATTGATGGTTTAGAATATTAATCTCTAAACTATTAATTGTCTCATTGTTAGTTAGTCTATTTAATCTCTGGCTATTAGTATCAAATAACCAGAGGTTTGAACTATTAGTGATTAGTACTTTGTTAGGATTTGTAGTCCAATAAAAATTTTGCTGATTTTCTAAATTGCTAATAGTTGTAGTCTTATTATTTTTTAAGTTGTATAAATGCCACTTGTTATTAGATTTATAAGCGAATTTATTTTTATCATTTGAAATTGTCAAAGCATAATTACTTAGAGAATCTAATAGCTTACTGTTTGAATTTTTAAGAATATTATGTTTGTATACTGATACGGTAGAGCTGTTTTTACTATAATCTTTATATGCTTTAGAATCATAGGTTAGATACTCATTGTTATTAATAAAACTTATAATTTCATTGTCTATTATAGGAGTTGTTTGCTTATTCTCGATGTTATATAAGAGATTATTGACAACAAAACTATCTCCCTTTAGAGTGTTTTTTTTAGCCTCTAAATTGTAATCATTAGTGTACCAAATGTCTACTATAGGACTTTGAGTTTTATGTAAGTAAAGGTATTTTATTAGGATGTTATTATCAGTCACAAATTCATAAGAAGTATTAATTAAGTTTTGATTTTGTTTTGTAGGTTCAATTCTAAAATATACCTTCTTCTTTAAATCAATATGTATTACCTCATTCCTGGTTGTCTTAACAATAAGATGATTCTGCTTATCGTCCCATATTGGATTGGATAAGGAATCTAATTGAAAAGAACCAGTTAAAGATGAGTTTTTTAGATTTTTAAGGTCTAATGAAAAGAATTGATCACCCTGTAAATACATCATCTGTTGCCTTGATGGAGAGATAAAGTATTGTTTTATTGATTTTTGTTCCCATTTTTTATCAATGTTATTTGATGTATCTAGAAGTAATGCAGTTTTCTGATCAGTTAGAATAAAGATTCTATTGTTAGCTATTATTTCAAAAGAATTTACTTGATCTATTACGGTCTGCTTATGATTTTGCAGATTCACTATATAGAGTTGATTTTTCTTTTGATAGGCTATCTTTATATCATCTATAAAATAGATGAAACCTGTGTCTTCAAAACAGATTTCTTTCTTTGTATCTGCGTTGCTTATACATCTTTTTACGAATTCATTATTTGTCTCTTGTGTAATTAACCATTTTCCACTGTTAGAAATACTAATATTTTGTAGTTTGAACCAAAGGGGACTAATACTTATAGAGTCTACTTGAGCCTTTGAGTTAGAAAAACTTAAAAGTAGAATAAGGTAAATTACTTTTTTTAGAATATTAGTATCCATCATTTTGAGGTAATAGATTATTATTTAAAGAGATTTCCTTTTCAGGATATGGCAACAGTCTGTGATTAGTTTTCCAATTAGGTTTAACCTTATTTAAGATATGGAGTTGATTATTTCTTTTTAAATCAAAGAAGCGATGTCCTTGTTCTGTAAAGAACTCTTTTTGACTTTCAATAAGCATTTCCTTTATACACTCTTCTTTAGTTAAAGTGTTTGGTAGAAGTGATATGTTGGCTCTTTTTTTTAAGAGGTTCAAATATTTAATTGCCTCGACTGTATTGTCTTGATATATCAATGACTCAATTAAAACAAAGTAAGCTTGCTCAACACGAAATACAATAGAGTATTCATCTGTATTATTGGAAATATTCTTGTATTTGTAGCTGTGATAAAAGGTCTTATTGTTACCACTTACTTCCCTTACCCAGTGTTTAAGACGTAGATCATTAATAGAAAAACTTTTGATCAGATCCTGGCTTAGAGCGTGGTTTGTAGGTGGTGTAATATTAAAATAGTATGTTCTTGCTTCCCAAGTGCTAAGACCAGAATTACTAGGAATAAGTTGCCAAATTGTACTCTTTGCATTGTTTTTAAAGACTTTTGTAATATCTGTTTCTAATGCAAATAATGGATTTGATGTAACTAAAGAACTTAAGTTCTGTGCTAAATCATATTTATGCTGAAGTAAATAGTTTTGAGCCAATAGAAGCTCTGCAGCAGCTTTATTGGGATAAATTCTATTTTGTTTTTCAAATGTATCACTTAAAATAGTTAAGCTATGCTTTAAATCTAATTCGATTAAGCTAAGCACTTGTAAATATGGCGTCTTTTTAATAATTATATTTGATTGATAATCAGTTGTAGTAGTATAAGGAATATCTCCAAATAGTTGTACAAGATTTTGATAGTAAATAGATCTAAGTAATAAGGCCTTTGCAATTAAGGGATCCTTGTCATTTATATTTAAATGCTTTGATAGAGTAACTCCTTGGATAAAGGAATTAATAGCATATATGTTTTTGTAAGAACTGTTCCAAAGAGAGTTAATAGTTGGATTATTTGCTCTAATTGAATTATTAAAAATATCAAAAGTTCCTAGACTAGAATTTATCTCACTAAAACTTGTTAGTTCATCAGTATACATTGACATAACAGTACCTAAACCAGTGCTTTGTCCTGTAAAAATGGAAGCATCTCGAAAATTTGAGTATAAAGTTGCTAATGCAGCTTTTGTTGTAGAGATATCTTTATAGATATCATCAGTTCCCATTTGATTATTTGGCATATCCACTTGGATAGCATTTTCACACGATGTACTTAATATTGGAAGTACAAATAGATATAGTATAAATAGATGTTTAGTTTTCATATTTTGCTTTTTAAAGAGTTAGTTGTAATCCAAAAGAGAATGTTCTTAGAACAGGAAGATTTCCTGGGTATATATTTTCAGGGTCCATTCCAAAATAATTAGTAAAGGTTAATAAGTTTTGACCTTGGGCATACAGACGTAACCTTGCCTTTGACAATGGGATATCATACCAAATATTAAGATTTTTTAGACGTAAATAGGAAGCATCACTTATAGCATGATCACTTTCTTGAATAAGTAAAAAATTGCTTAGAACATCACCTTTCATACCTGTTGAGAAGTAGGGAAACTCAGCATTAGGATTGTTTGTAGAGAAACTATTTAAAACTTCTATAGGTTGGTTTCTTGCCACACCTGGTAGGATCATTCGTTGAAAATAATTATAGCCTCTTTGCTTAACAAATTGAAATAAAAAATCCATTCCAAAATTTTTATAACTAATGCTATTTGATATTCCACCATGATATTTTACATTAACTTCTTGTATGCTTTGTTTATCCTCTAAAGGAGTGATTTTGCCATCTTGGTTAAAATCTTTAAATTTAAATTGACCTGTTGTAGGATCAATACCTTCATAGTGGTATAGTTTTAATACACTTATTGATTTACCTATAACATATCTATTTGCGTATGTGGAGTTTTCAAGATTTGGAAAAGAGACAAGTTTATTTTTGGGAAAAGAAATATTAAAACTTGTTGTCCACTTCCAAGAAGTAGATTTAATATTATTGGTGTTTAATGTAAACTCCCATCCTGAATTTTCTACTGTAGCGGCTGAGTTATTTATTATCTGATCAAACCCAGTTGTATACGGTAGAGGAGTACCTAGTAATTGGTTAGATGATCTGTTGTTATAGTATGCTATACTTGAGTTTATTGTTGAATTAAATAAACTCAGTTCCATTGCTATTTCTGCTTTGGTTGTCTTTTCCCAACTGAAATTAGGGTTGTATAGCCTTGATGGAATAAAGCCAACGATATCATCATACTTTGCCGAACCAGTAGAGTAAGTATCTAAGTATTGGTAATCTCCAATTTGATCACTACCTGTTATACCATAACTTGTTCTTATTTTTCCAAGGTCTAACCAAGAGATATCTTTTAAGACAGGTTCTTCTGAGAATAACCAAGCCGCACCAATAGCTCCGAAATTACCAAACTTGTAATTGTCTCCAAATCTAGAAGAGCCATCTCTTCTTCCTGTAAGATTGATAATATATTTATTGTCATAAGTATAATTGAGTCTTGTAAATGAACCTGAGTATTTATACTGCGTGTCAGTTAGCTGACGAATAGATTGAGAACTAGCGCTTGCTATATTGGTTATTTGTGAGTTAGAAGGAAATCCATAACCGTATAGATGTATAGCAGTTCGATTACTTGTTTGATAGGTTGTACCAATTAAAAAATTAAGACGATGTTTTCCATACTCTTTTGTCCACGATATTTGAGGTTCTAAAATATACGATTTAGAATTAGTATATGAAATTTGAGCTGTTGAATGAGCACTTGTTCTACCTAAGTTAGGATTATTTACTGTATGAGGGGTTAAATGACTTTCGTTGAAGTTATTTGTCGCTAACCCACTATTCAGTATTAAACTAATGTTATTGTGTAATTGATAGCTAATATTAGTATTGAAAACAAAAGCTGTATTTTCATAATTGTAACTTGCTTGTAATGCCGCTAAGGGATTATTAAATGTTCCATTTTCCCAATTCAAAGTACCGTCTTCTTTGTATAATTTTGGAGCATTAGGAACAAGACTTAATGCTGTTGAAGTAAGATCAGTTTGTATGAGTTCATTCTTTTGCCTCGAGTAGGTTGTTGCTGTTGCTATTTTTAGCTTATCTGTTGTATGATTAAAAGTAAAGCTTATATTATCTCTTTTAAAACCTTTATCTACTGGAAAAACAGTTGTTTGTTTATTGTGAGAAGCATTTAAGTTAAAGGATGTATTTTCACTCCCTCCACTTAAACCTAGTTCAGTATTGGTTGTAGTAGCTGTACCTCCAATTAACTCTTTTTGCCAATCTGTATATCTGTTTCTATCCCATGTTCCATTTATATCATAAGCGTTAGTAGGGTAAGTAGTAATGTTATCATTAATAAAGGCTTGTTCTCTCATTTGTAAGTATTGCTGAGTGTTTAATAACTTGGCAAAGTTTACTACTTTACTATTGGCAAGATAGTTTGAGAAGGTTAGTCTTACTTTTCCTTTTGTTCCTTTTTTGGTTGTTATTAAAACTACACCATTAGCTCCTTTTGAGCCATATATAGCTGTAGCATCGGCATCTTTTAAGATCTCGATACTTTCTATATCATTAGGATTAATTGAATTAAGAGGATTATTGTGACCTTGTAACAAAATAGTAGCAGATAATCCTGTACTTGAACTGCGGTCACTAGGCATATGTATACCATCAATTACATATAAAGGTACATTTGCCATGAATTGATTAGTGTTGCTTTGTAGACTGTTTTTACCACGTATTTGTATATCAATAGAGCTACCTGGGACACCTGATAATTGAGTAATACTAACACCTGCCATTCTTCCTTGTAAAGCTTGCAGAGGATTAGTCACTGGCTGAAACTCGATATCTTTAGCTGCTACTCGTGCTATACTACCTGTACGCTCTCGATCTTTAACAGTATAATATCCTGCATTAACTACAATCTCGTCAAGAGTATTATTATCCTCACTAAGTGTAATATTAAGAACATTACCACCCACAAAAACAATAGACTGATCTTTATACCCCATCATTGAAAAGGTTATCTTATCACCAGAAGTAATATTGATGGTGTATTTTCCTTCTAAATCAGTTGTAATTACTTTAGTCCCAACTGTCACTATAACACCCCCAAGAGCACCAAAGGAATCCTTTACAGTTCCTGTTAGTTTTATAGTTGGTTTTTGTTTTGTATCTTGTAGCAAGTCAGATACACTAAAAGACAAATGTTTATCATTTGATACGGCATAAATTGGACAGCTTAACAAGCCAACTAAAAAGAGTAGTGACAGAGCTATCCTATAACCAGTTATGGTTTTAAATTGAGTTTTCATAATGTTTATAATTGATTTGATATAAGACGCTTTTAAATCATTAAGATTTTTATTGCCGTAGTACTTAAATAAGCTATATATCAAAAGGTTAGTTAATTGGTAATTTATATTCTACATATTTTTTTAAAAAACTATCTCCAAGCTCTAAAGCACGTCTCCCAAAATGCAAACTAGAGCAAGGAGATAGTCATGGACTTTTAGCATGACTTAAAATCCCTTTAAGCCATACTTTTTGTTGTGTTTAAAATGCCTACTAAGGACTAAGCCTATAATTAACCACTAGGCTAAAGCCCTATAGCAAGCGGTTTTTCTCCATAATTAATAGTTTTAAAGGGTGATTAATAAATAGCACAGTAGGAGAGACTTATTTCATAGCTTTTTTCCTTACTAACTAATCTATATTGCCTTTTAGTCGAATGGATGAACGAGCTATATTTATGTGTGATAAAGGCAATAGTTATCCTGTACGCATCTAAAAACTGTTTTTAGACCTAGCGTAAAATGTGTTATAACTCTAACTAAATAGGTAATAGGGTAGCCATCCAACATTAAACAAGTAATGTCAAATTAATCTACAACGATAAGATTTAGTTAAACTAAAATGTAATCATAGGCTAAATGTGAGTTTAGTTACTAATTGGTTGTTTGTGATAAATAATTAATAATTGAAAAAATCTCGAATAGAACATTCGATAAGTCCATTAAGGATAGATAAGGTATTGTAAGCATTCATTATTAAAGCAACGAACACTAAACAAATCCACCTTGTTTGTTTTAAAACCTCTATATACCTAATTGGGAGACGGTATGAATAAAGGTTGCAGTATGTTTAATATAAAGTGAAACTTAAGAATTTCAATAAAGTGAGAAGTAAATGACAAACTTATATAAAATAAGTTGGCATGGGTACTCACATTATCCAAACAGAGGTACTGGCATACCTGTACAACGAATAAGTGAGCCCATGCCTAGGTCATGGGCTAAGATACTTATTTTCTCATTGTACATTATTGAAAAGTGCCAGTTTTCTGTTAGAGAAATAAATAAGCTTTAGCTTATATCATATATGTCATTAAGACAATGTTTACATCTTTTTTTAAATTAGATATAAAGCAAATGTAATGAAAAAACAAATCATTCGCTAACGCGAACAGTAAAAAGTTAGAAATAGACTTATTTTGATTATATGACATAATAAATCTGTAATGGGAGAAAAAAACTTTGTTTTGAATAGAAGCATTTGTGAATTTATTTCTAAAGAATTTTTTAATCCTTTTAAAAATGAGAAGGGAGATGAGATACCTTTAAACCAATATGCTAAAAATTGTAATTTGGCTTCATCAACTATTTCTAAAATAAATAATGGAAAGGGATATGATATTCCATTTTCGACTATTTATAATATACTTAGATATGAAAAGGTAGTTTTAAAGGATTTCTTTTTAAAATTTGAAATGCAATACCCTAATATTCCTAATTAATAATGTATAAATTATAGTACCTATGTTTTTCTTTTTTTTTGATCATTATTCTGACTTAACTCTAAATAAGGAGGCTAACGAGGATGTTAATATACTCGTAGGAGTTAATGGTGTTGGAAAAAGTACTACTTTAAATGAATTAGCAAAGTTTCATATAAAAAATAAAAACAATGTTATTGTTATAAGTAATACTATTTATGATAAGTTTTCTTTTAGAGGAAGTCCAACAGCTCATAAACTTAAAAGTAACTATGGGAAATCTATGTTAAAAAACGTATTTGATCAAGTACTTCTTAAATTAACTAAGAATGATTCGAAAATTATTGAGAATATTAGGAAAATACTTCAGTATATAAGATTTGAATTAGAAATAGGATTATCTATAAAAGGATTACATTTAGATTATGAGAGATTAATCAACGAATGTAATGAGTTTGAAAGGGATGAAAAAAATGATATAATTTTTTTTATTAATATGCTTAATAAAGACATTATTGCAAGAAATAGTGAAATTAATAATGTCTATCGTTTGAACTTGGATTCTAGTAGTTTTAAATCAATGAAAGATGTTTTTTATTTAAATATTATTCGATTTGAAAAAAAACTAAAAAAACTTAAAGTACTAAAGAGAATTGATATTGTATTGTATAAAGATTCTCAGAGTTTCTCCTTAAATGAAGGTAGTTCAGGAGAGTTATCATTGATAGCTTCCTTGTTTTTTGTTAGTTTACATATAAAAGAAAATAGTATTGTTTTAATAGATGAACCTGAAAATAGTTTACATCCTAAATGGCAAGTTGAGTATGTAAAACAATTTTTAGACTTATTCCATTTATATAAGCCAAAGATTATATTAGCTACTCATTCACCTTTAATAATAAATGGTGCAGAAGTTACAACTGATAAATTGAATATTTTTAAGGGAAATACATTCAGGCAATTTAGAAAGAAAGAAAAAGAACTTAAGAATGTTGAGGAAATCTATGAAGACTATTTTGATATTACAACGCCAGAAAACAGATATATTTCTCAATATGTAGTAAACAAACTTAATGCCTTAGATGAGCAAAAAATCACTAATGATGACTTTGAAAATGATATAGAAAAATTAATTTTAAATTCTTATGATGAAGTTCAAATAGATGCACTTAAGCAAATAATAGAGGTTAGTAGAGAGATTAGTTCAAATTAAGTTTATATGAGTCTAGTATTTACACAAGATGAAATGAATACTATTACATTTATTAGTAATTCTAATTTGTCTAATGGAGAAAAGTGGAGTTCAACTCAACTACTTGCTATCAAACGAAAAATAAAAGATTATTATTTACGTATTGGGACTAGTAGATGTTGTTATTGTAAACGAAATTTGTTGGCAGAGTTTAATATGGTAATAGATATAGAGCATATTTTACCTAAAGAAGCTTTTCCTCAATATATGTTTACTATAGAAAATTTAAATGTTTCTTGTAAAAAATGTAATATGAAAATTAAAGGAAGCAATATGGATTTCATAGTTAATGTAAACACTATTACAGCCAATTTTCGATTATCAAATCAGTATTACTTTATTCATCCCAATTTTGATGATTATTTTTCTAATATGAAATATTATGTAAAAATTAAGAATGATAAAACATTTACTAAATATAAACCAATTACCCCAAAAGGTAAATATTCATATGATTATTTTAAACTGAATGAGTTTGAAGTAAATGATTTTAACTCTTTACAAGGAATAAAGGATCAATTCAATAATATGATGGGGAATTTAGGGGCACAATATGATAGATTAGTTGATTTACTCAAAAGAGTATAATGTAAATAATTAACCCATTGGCAGAGCTTGGCAGATTTATTCTACCAAGCTCTGTTCATTTGTAACGTTAGCTAACAAATTTAATTAACCCATTAAATTCTAACATTATGAATATAGATCGTATAGAATTCCTTTTATGGATGGAGCGTATTATGACACGCTTCGATCATTTGTCAGAACATATAAAAGACCTCCCTATAAAAACTCAAACTATAGATGGAGAAGAGCTTTTAGACAGTCAAGATGTAATGGCACTTTTTAAAATAAGCCCTCGCTCATTACAGCGTTACCGCTCAGATGGTAAACTCCCATACTACACTATTAGTGGTAAACTCTACTATAAACGTTCTGATGTCAATCAGTTTATCAGAGAATGCTTTAAAAACCCAGTAAGAAGAAGTAAATAGCAGCTAAAGGCCAAGAGTAACCATTAAAGCATGCTATTTACTTATCAAGGTCTCTTGGCTTTAGTTTTAAGTTTTTAATCATTTAAAACTAGGTATTATGAGTACAGAAACTACAGAAAGACAAGTAGAGCATGATGTGCTTCTTGTTAATGACAAAACAAAGAATAAGATTCAGGTAGTAAAAGGATTAGATAAAGATGGAAAACTTGAAACAGTCCCACCAACTAAAAAGAATCAAAATCAATTTTTAAAAGTTGATCGACATGGGGATTTCTTTTCCAACTTCTTTTCTAATTTTTTCAGTCAACTTAAAAACCCAACTCAGTTTACTTTTTTTAGAGTTCCGGAGCTATTGACCATCAAAATGGCTAACCAAATGCAAAAGGAACTTAAGCAATCAGGACCTGCGCACGAGTTGTTTTTAAAACATCAAATAACAGAGATAGGAAACGTGCCTAAGAAAGAGAATAAAGTTGCTGAACCAACAAAGGAGCAGGAGCAGTATAGCTCCAATAAGTTTGACATCAAGGACATTGATTGGGATTCACTCTCAAGGCTTGGGCTTTCAAAAGAGAAGCTTCAAGAAATGGATTTATTAGAACCACTTTTACAAGGTTATAAAACAAATGATTTAGTAGCTGTAAATTTAGATTTAGGTTCAGCTGTATTTTCACTTGATGCAAGATTGTCTTTACAGAAAAACGAAGAAGGTAAAGTAGTTATGGCGCTAGAAGGCGTAAAGAAATATCCAAACTTAAATGTACCACTTTATGGACATGAGTTTTCTAAACAAGATAAGCACAACCTTTTAAAAACTGGTAATATGGGTAGGGTAGTGGATCTTGTTCATCCAACTACCAAGGAAATGATTCCATCGGTTGTAAGTGTGGATAGATTAACCAATAACCTTGTTGTGACTAGAGTTGAAAAGATGCAACTCCCTAAAGAAGTAAAAGGTATTGTACTAAGTGAAGAACAGCTCCAAACCTTAAAAGAAGGTAAACCTCTACGTGTAGAAGGAATGACTTCTGCTAAAGGGAATTTATTTAATGCTGAGATTCAGTTTAACGCAGCTAAAGGGCATATTGAGTTTTTATTTGATAACACGAACAAACGAAGTCATAGCCAATCGCAAAGTCAAAATCAATCTCAGTTATCAGATGACCTGAAAACCTTTAGAGGTAAAGAGCTTACTGAAAAACAGCAAAGCGATTTATTGGAAGGCAAAGCTGTTTACATTAAAGATTTGTTGGATAAAAGAGGAAACACGTATCAAGGCTATGTAACGTATAACAAAGAAACTAAACAGGCTGACTTCTCGTTTCAAAATCCAAATAAAGAGGAACAATCAAAAGCTCAATCGCAGTCAGAAAAACAAGTGGATGAACCTAAAAAATCAAAGGGACGTAAAATTTAAAATTGAAGACTATGATTGTAATTCTTGCAGAAAAACCAAGTGTAGCTAGGGAGATAGCGATGCTTGTTGGAGCTAAAACAAAAAAGGATGGATATATTGAAGGAAACGGTTACTGTGTTACCTGGGCTATTGGACATTTAGTATCGCTGGCTATGCCTGAGGACTATGGTTTTCAGGGTTTTAAAAGAGAAGCTCTGCCAATCTTACCTCGTTCTTATTTGTTACTTCCAAGAAAGATTAAAAAAGGGAACAAATACACTTCAGATCCTGGAGCTTTAAAACAGCTTAAAGTAATTGATACACTCTTTAAAGCGTGTAAGGAGATTATCATAGCCACTGATGCAGGTAGGGAAGGAGAGCTAATCGCTAGATATATTCTTCAATACCTAAACTGTACTAAACCCTTTAAAAGACTTTGGATAAGTTCACTTACTGAAAAAGCTATAAATGTTGGACTTCAAAACCTAAAAGAAGGAAGTGAATTTGATGGGCTTTTTAGAGCGGGACACAGTAGAAGTAGAGCTGATTGGCTTGTTGGGATTAATGCCTCTCAGGCGCTTACCGTATCAATGAATGATTCAGTGTATTCACTCGGTAGAGTACAAACCCCAACGCTCAGTCTCATTTGTAAACGGTATTTAGAGAATATGTCCTTTAAAAAGAAACTGTTCTATCAAATAGAACTTCAACATCAAAAAGAAGGGATCATATTTAAATCATACTCAAATGAAAAGTGGGAAGACAAACAAAAGGCAGAACAAGCGCTCAAACTTATTGAAAAACAAAGTGAGGTTAAAATTGAAAAAGTAGAAACAAAGACAATTAAAGAAGAGTCTCCACTGCTTTTTGATTTAACCTCACTTCAAAAAAGAGCCAATGAACTCTTTGGGTTCTCAGCAGATGAGACTCTTAGTATTGCTCAGAGTTTATATGAAAAGAAGTTCATCACTTATCCGAGAACCTCGAGTAAGTATATTCCAGAGGATTTATGGACTGAAATCCCCAAACTTTTACAAATACTCTCTGATGATAAAAGGTATAGTAATAATCTTTTAAAATTAAAAATAACAAGGCTTAACAAAAAGATTGTTAATGATGTAAAGGTTACCGATCATCACGGACTATTAACCACAGACAGACTTCCTTCAGCTATTAGCAATAAGGAAGAGAGTATTTATCATTTGATTGCGCAACGCGTATGGGAGTCGGTGTCTGAACCTTGTTACAAACAACAAACGGAAGTTAGTTTAAGCGTCTTAGATTATGAGTTTAGTTTTAAATCCATTTCAATTATGGAACTTGGATGGCGAGAGATAAGAAAAGAGTTAGTAAATAATGAAAAAGAGATACTTGCTGATTTACCTGATTTAAAACAAGGCAATAAACTAAAAATAAGAGAAGTCAAAACTCTTGAAAAATCCACACGACCTAAACCTCTTTATACAGAAAGTACACTTCTGTCAGCTATGGAAAATGCTTCTAGAGAAGTAGAAGATAAATCGCTTCAAAGCGTTATAAAAGATACAGGTATTGGAACAGCAGCTACAAGGGCTTCTATTATTGAAACGCTTTTAAAAAGAGAGTATATTACAAGAAAAGCAAAGTCACTTGTTCCAACAGAGAAAGGTCTTAAAGTATATGAGATTGTCAAAGATAAACTTATCTCTGATGTACTGTTAACAGCTAAATGGGAATCTGATTTTAAAGCCATTGAAGAGAATAAAACCAATATGGAAGACTTCCACAGGCAAATTGAAGATTATACCACAGAGATTACAGCAGAGCTCCTATTAATTAGTCAAAACAGTGAAACAGATCATCTATCTTGTCCTAAGTGTAAACAAAATATACTTCAGATAAGAGAAAAGGTGGTTAAATGTTTAGATATAGAATGCGATTGGATATTGTTTAGAGAGATATGCGGAATTAAACTCTCAGTAGATGATATAACAGATTTACTAGAGCATAGAAAGACTAAACTCCTTAAAGGCTTAGTAAGTAAGTCAGGTAATAGCTTTGATGCCTTTATCGTTTTAAAAGAAGATTATACAACTGGTTTTGAATTTAAAAAATAAGTAATCACATGTAAACAAAGTAAAGAAGTTATCTAATCTCTAGATAACTTCTTTTTATTGTACTGTAAATCAGTATGTTTTATAATTGTGATTTTCTATTGAATAATAGTAAGGCTATAATAAGAATTGCTATTGCGCTTATATAAAGTAGACTAGCGCTGTAAAAATAAATTGAACTTGCTAAAATAGGAATTGCAATATTAATTAGAGACTGTAAACTCTGATTAACGCCTTGTATTTTACCTTGATCATTTTCTGATGTTTGTTCTGAGAGGTTAGTCAGGTAAGTAGGTTCAAAAAGCCCTTCACCTAATATTATTAAGATTACTGCTATACTAATTAAGGCAAGAGAATATACATATATACTGCAAACAATACATGTGAAACCAAGTGCCAGAGTAATTAAACCTATTATTGTTACTCTTTTTTGAGGATAAATTTTTATTAGCCAAGGAAGTAGTATACCTCTTGATAAAATTTCAATAATTCCTACTATAGCTAAGAGTATACCTATGTACAAGGTATTTAATGAATAAATGTCTTTTAGAAAAAGTGTCATATTGAATTGAAATACTGTAATTGTTATATAGAACAGTACACCTATTATAAGTAAATTCTTTACTGATTTTATAGACAATGTATTTACTAATAGTTTAAATGGGTTAAGATTGTTTAATTCTAATTTTTGATTTTTCTGCTCAATTGATACTGATTCAGGTAGGAAGAAATAAACTGCTAATGTTGAGATAAACAATAAAAGAGCTGTTAGATAAAAGGGTAAAGCCATAGAGATATTACTTAGAAAGGCTCCTAGAGTAGGCCCTCCAATTTTGCCTATTCCCATAGCGGCACCAATATATCCATACCATTTAGAACGTTCTTCATATTTTGTATTGTCTGATATATAAGCAAATAGTACACTTATATTTCCAGCGGTTAATCCATCTATAATACGGCCTAGAAAAAGTACCCAGAGCGCCCCGCCAATTCCTAAGAAGATATATCCAAGAACTGAACCTAAAAGGCTAATAATAAGAATAGGTTTTCTGCCATATTTATCACTTAATGCACCAAGAATAGGAGCGGCAATAAATGAACATATAGCATATATAGAAAATAAAAATCCCATTCCAAAAACGATTTTCTCAGGCGTTAAATAACTATCTAAAAGAAAGGGAAGAATAGGAATTACAATCGAAAAACCAATTGAATTTAAGGCTACAATTAATATTACTATCCAAAGTTTATTTAGTTTTAATTTCATGTTTAATGATGATTTAATGATGAATGGATTTGTTTGATTTATTTTGACAATCAAACTTCTGGACAAAATTAAATGTTGTTTTTGGAGTAAAATAGTTGTATTATAGCATAAAATAGCTGTATAATTTCAAATTAAGAAGATGACTATAACTGTACCTCGAGTTTTTACTGAGTTGGCTAAGTATTTAGATATACAAATAGAAAAAGGACGTATTGATATTCCTTCTGATAAAGGAGTTGGCTATTGCATTGGTTATTATTTAAATGAAAACATAAGAATACTGATAACGGATTATAAATTAAACAAAGAGATATCGATTAATAATCCAGAATTGTTGTCAGAAAATAAGATTATACTGTTTAAATTTCAGGGAATATTAAGTGATAGTACTTTAGAAGGAAAAGTAAAAGATATTCCACGTGTATTAATAGCAACAAGTAGAATAAATACAGAAGATACAATTGTAATTGATTGTGATAGCTCAATAAATATTGAAATAGATGCCAACTATTTAAAAAATCAATTGGGAAGAGAAGAGCATTCACCTATTATTAAAGGACTACTTGAAAACAATCAGCCTTTGCTCTTTGAACAATTATTGTATCCTGATCTTAGTATTATACTAAAGGAGATTATGGATTCAAGTGTATATGAAAGCTTTGAGTTATTTTATTTAAAAATCAAAGCAGAGCAAATTATCTGTAGTTTATTATATCAACTTGAAAAGAGAGATAATAGATATTTATATGCTTTAAATAATCATGATATTCAAACTATTTACAATATCAGAGATTTGATTCTAAAGGATCTCACTCGAGCTCCTCAATTGAAGGAATTGGTGGAGATATCTAATATGAGTTTATCAAAGTTACAACGTTTGTTTAAACAAGTTTTTGGTAGTACATTGTTTAATTATTACCAGGAGTTCCGTATTAAAGAAGCTGCTCGCTTATTAAAAGAGGAAAAGCTTTCAGTGTCAGAGGTAGGTTATTATTTAGGCTTTACTAATTTGAGTCATTTTTCACAAGTTTTTGAAAAACACATAGGAGTAAAGCCAAAGAAATACACTATGTTGTAATTAAATGAAAGCGTCATAAGACGCCTTCATCTGCAAAAGAGTAATAACTCTCAGGTGTTATTATTAAATGATCTAAAAGAGCAATATCAAGCAATTGACTTGCTTGTTTAATCTTAGCTGTTATCTGCTTATCAGCTTCACTTGGTTGTAATTTCCCAGAGGGGTGATTGTGTACTAGGATGCAAGCCGTGCTCTTAGATTTTAGTAAGGCAGCGAATAGCAATCTCACATCTACAACTGTACCGGTAATACCACCTGATGACATTTCATAAACTCCAAGTACTCTATTGTTATTAGAAAGCATAAGTACTTTGAATTGTTCAAGTAGTTCTATCTTATCTAGATTCCACGCTTCTAATGCTACTTTAAAAGCGCTATATGATGAATCAATTAGTGGTCTTTCAGACGCTTTAATTTTTGTTCTGTAGATTAGTTCAACTTCTGATGCTACTAACCAATTGCTTTTTAAAACTGTAGTTTCCATAATATTATATTTTTTAAATTAATTATGGAGCAGCTATAGGTAAAGCTTAAGCAAGCTCAAAAAGCAACGCAATAAAGCGAAGACAAGGTCAAGCATTTATGGGGGAATTTTTTGGCTAGCGAACCGCGAGGCCTTACCTAGCTTAGTGAGGTAATTGATAAAAAATAAAAACACCAACTACTGTTATAACTATAAAACACCAACCATCATTGTAATCTTAAGACCAAAGTGTACGTCAAAAATACTGGCACAAATTGAAACGAAATACTTATCACTTCTTATTAATCAAATGAACCAATTCAGAATCGTTTTGAATGCGTTTTAGCTCTGATTCAATAATTGATTCAATATCAAGTTTAACTTGTCTGTAATTAGCTTGAATCGTTTCATCTAAGGTATTATTTCCCTTAGCATCTAAGAAAGAAGTTATCTGAGGTATCTTTTGGTAGCCTTTCATTTCTTTAGAAACTTTGTCATTATCAACCACTATCTCTGAGTGAAATATCTTTTGTTCTATACGCTCATCAAAGTTATCAGATACAGCCCCTACAAACATTCCTTGGGTAAGAGTGGCTATTTTAGATGCAGGAATAAGGGTATCAAGCTGGGTAGAGAAGGAGGTAGAGCGGTCGTTTCTATTAATGGATATGCTTTGTCGTTTTTGAAGGATTTTACCAAAGCGTTCTGATAAGGCTTTCGCAGTATCTCCAACAACTTGACCTGAGAAGATATTCCCAACGGTGTTTTGAATTACCTTACTTTCTTTATCTCCGTAATCTCTATTAAGCTGTGAGAAATCTTGAAACCCTAAACACACCGCTACTTTATTGCTACGAGCTGTAGCAATAAGGTTATCAAGTCCTCTAAAGTAAATGGTTGGTAATTCATCTATGATGACAGAACTTTTAAGCTGTCCCTTTTTATTGATTAGTTTTACAATACGTGAGTTATAAAGTCCAAGTGCCGCAGAATATATATTTTGACGATCAGGATTGTTACCTACACATAGTATTTTAGGTGCTGCTGGATTATTGATATCCAACGTAAAATCATCTCCTGTCATTACCCAATACAGCGATGGAGATATCATACGAGATAGCGGTATTTTAGCAGAAGCTATTTGCCCTTGTAACTGATCCTGCGCTCCACCTTCCCAAGCATCCATAAAAGGGGATAGGTAATTTTCTAAATCAGAATAAGAGGTAAGTATGGTAAACACATCTGCATATTTTTTATTAAGTAGCTCAATAGCATGAGGAAAAGTGCAGTATTTTCCATTTTGGTAAAGCTTTAAAAACCATATAATAGCAGCCAGTAAAATAATAGGCGACTCTACAAAGAAATCCCCTTGTTTTTGTATCCAGGAGCGGTTTAGATTCAGCATGATCGTATAAGCTGATTCATAAGCATCAGATATATCTGTCATAAAAGACGGATTAATCGGATTGCAGCGATGACTCTGACTTGGATCATCAAAGTTTATGACATAAAACTTAGGTGCAATAGCGTATTTATCTTTGTGAAGTAATAGATGATTATAAGCGATGGTTGATAAATCATCGAATTTAAAATCATAGATATACATGGAGAATCCTTTTTCAATTTGTTGCTTGATAAAGCTATTTACCACAGCATAAGATTTACCTGAACCAGGAGTTCCAAGCACAATAGTTGCCCTAAATGGATTAACAATGTTTATCCAACCATTATTCCATTTTCCTTTGTAGTAGAATCTTGAAGGTAGGTTTACGGAGTATTCATTTTCAATAAACTTGGTCTCCTGCATAAAACTTTCGTTTTCAAAATTGAATACATCTTGCATAAGGTTATCGTTTAGTAGCCTACTAATCCAAGCTCCGGATACAAGAAGTAAAATATAACCTAAAAAGGTACTTGATATATAAAGAACAGCGCTCCAAGAGTAGTTAAAATCAAGTAAGAAGAAATTGAAAAAGAACAAATTAACACCAACTGTAAAAACAAGAGTTATTTTAGAAACGGTTATCTTTTCATGTTTTACGCCTTTGCCTCCCCACAGGCTTAAAGAGAGTAAAACCAAACAAAAGAGTTTAGTATAAAGTAAATGAGAAAACAGTCCTGCTGTTTGATTAAAGTTGACCAGTATTCTATCTACAACTCTGTGTGTTATTCCAATACTTAAAAAGAAAGAATAACAGTACCAGTATAGGTGCATAAGTATTATTATAATACTTACTGCTCGTATAAATGCTAAGATTTTAGCAAGCGCTTTTAAATCGTCTTCTGATTGCATAATTTTAGAATATTAAGGTTAACTATTAAAATAATTATAGTAAAACCTTAATATTCTTTATTGGCCTTGCGTGGTTGTTTTAGGCTCTTGTGCGGATATTAATTATTTTAAAGCTTCAATTGCATCATTAGCAGTGCGTCTTAGATATTTATGAGTTAACATATTATCAAAAATATTTAAAGCTTTATCTATAAGGATATAATCTTTATCAACTTCAGAAACAAGTTTACTATAAATACTAAGAATTAATTGAATAGGCTCTCTATTGTAATGATATGTCTCGTGAACATCTGGTGTAATTCTGAAATCTATATTTTCAACAAGAAACAGGGTTTCTATTGCGTTTATATTTGAACATTTTATTAGGTATTCGATAAAATAATTTGGGCGTTTTCTACAAAGTAAAGAAGAAGAGTATTCGTTTAAAAATGGAACTAATTCTTCAAAATTTTTAGTTTTGAACTTTCTTAGAATTATTGAAGCATATTCCAATGCAATATCATCATCCTTTTCTGTCAAAAATTCAAAAAGAATAGTTAATGCTTTATTATTAATTTTTTTGTTATCAATTAAAAATTTTTCAGCAACATGAAGAGCGCATAATTTTGCACTTTTTCCAGTGTTTATGAATTTATTATAGAGTTCTTTATGAGGATCTAAATCATGTAGCCAACTAGTGATCATTGGATAACATTCTTTGTGTATTTCTTTGGCTTCTAATATTCTATTAAAATAGAAGCCTAGTTCTGTATGATATTTAAAGTTAAAGTATTGAGCTGATTTTATAGAATGTTTAAGAATTTCAATATTATTTGTATTGCTTATTTCTTTAAACAAAGCAAATGATTTCTCTATATTTAGGTGATTTAGATAAGCTAATTTAGATATAATTAATGCTTTTATAGAATCACTACATAATGTGTTTTTAATAATTGTCTCTAAGGTGGAAAAAATAATATCCTCAAAAGCTTTATTATCATAACATTCCATTAACCTAGAAATAGCTAAACCTTGAATTGTGCTTTCAGCGTTATTAACTAAATCTGTATTGTTAAGATAAGGATATTCTTTTTCTTTTAGATAGTAGTTTTTATCTATAGAAATGTTTTTCAAGAATATCACAATCTTTACATCTATATTTTTATTTTCAATGAAGTACCTACTATAATAGCATAACATATGTACTTCATATTTAGATAAAGTGGAATTTGTAGTGATGAAATTTAAAAAGAGTTCTTTTATTTTTTCAGGACTATATTTAGCATCAATAAGCCCATTAATTCCTTTTAATGGATATTGCTTAGAAATTTTTATATCATAAAGTATTTCCTGTATGAATACATAAAAGCCTGTAGGGTTTTGACAAACTGCACTGCTAAAGGAATTAGAATGTTCAACAATATTACCTGATAGAAATTCTTTAGATACAAAGCTTTCATTGTATTTATACATGCTATTTTTCCATTGTTTTAAGGACATTTTTTTGTACGCTTTTAATGGTAATGGAGGCTTTACATGTCCTCCTCGACCTATGGAAGAATAATTAGCTACTTTCTCATTAATCTCTCCAAACTTTCTTTTTAATTCATTGTAAGTTCTGTTTAGATTTTTGTTGCTTCTAATGATATCGATGTGGAGTGTTTTTATAAATAAATACTTCTGTTTACCAAAACTTTTAAGATTTAGTTTTTTTATACCATTTGAATCAGTCCAAATCATATAATCATAATAGCTCGAAAAGCCTAATAAAAAGTTATTAATGTAGTCTTTTTGATCTATTTCGAAATATGAATATGTTTTACCAATAAGTAATCTAAGTTCTAATTGTAGATTTTTATCATGTCCTCTAAATGTGTTTTTTGCAATTAATATTAGTAAAAAGTCAAAAACATGATTTTTGTAGATATAGGGATTTGAAGCTAGTTTTTTAGTTAGACTAGCTAATAGTAATACATCATTACTGTCTTTATAGCCTAAAAAGAACTCTTCAAATGATTCTATACTAAGCTCTTGTATATATTTGTCTATATAGAATAGGATTTCTTGATTACTATTGTCTAATATTGAATTACTAGGTTCTTTTATTAAAGAACTTTTATATAGAGGAGAAATTATTTCATTATTGTAGAAATATGGAACTGTGGTATCCATAACTATTTCTTGATAGATACTGAATAATAAATCAAAAGTTTTTTTAGGGTTTTTATTGAAAAAATCTTTAATTATATCTGCTAAATGACTATTTAAAGAATTATATGATACTTTTTTAAGGTTATCAATAATAGGTTTTTTTAACATTTGAATGCCATAATCTTCCCAATGGATAAATATCTTTTCTAAGACATTATAGTAACTAAAGTTATCTTCTTTCTTATTAGATTCTTCAGCATAAGGAATATATTTTTCAAAATAGTTTAGTAACCTCTTATCTTCCCAATTAGAATTAAAAGATATTAAACCTGAGATGAAATTTTCTTTATTGTCAAATATCTTAGAAGATAAGTAGTCTAGAATTAATATTGGATCATAATCTATGTTGTTTATAAATAATGACCAGTTGTGATTTGCATATTTATTTTTAATAAAATTATATTTAATTTCATCGTCATAATCAGCACTATTTATTGAAAATTTTTTAAAAGGAAGATCTTCTGAAATTAAGAATTCTACCCAATCAATTGAGTATGTTGAATTAAAAAAGATGTCTTCAAAGTCCTCATTTCCTATTATAATATCTTTAAGTATTTTTTTTTCTTCTATTGAAGGTTTTTTAATACTACCAAGATTGGCAATTATTAAGGATTTTACATGGAATCTATATTTGTTAGAGTTTAGAATGTTAGATATAGTTTTTATGTATTTAGGAAGATTATAGTCCCTTTGGTAATCAATGACCATTTTAAGAACTGACCTTACATAAAGACTCTGTCTATTTTCAAGAATATAGTCTTCAAGTTTTTTCCCTTTTTCAACAAACCATTTTGCAAATGAATATTCATAGAATGTTTGATGTGAAAATTGAATCTCATTATCATATTCAACTAGTAGATTGTTTGATTTCAAGTATGCTATTTCTTTGTAGAAATCATCCTCGTATATATTACCCACAGATATTTTCTGTTCTTTATACATTCTTTGAGCAACTTTATTAATTACCTTTTTTAGCTTTAGTTCACTCATTGGAGAAATGTATTTTTTCCATAACTGATCATATAGATCTTTTAGAGTAAAGATAGACTCTAGATTGATAGTTGGCTGGTTATGAAAAATTCGACAATAAATATCTAAGTGATTAGGTGTTCTTAATAATACGATAGTTTTGTCATTAGGTTTGGATATTTCGAAATAAGATAACGTTTCTATGACATCTTTAATTGGAAGTAATTTTACGTCTAATTTTTTATAGTTTTGTGAGTTATACTTATTTAATTCAGCATCATATTGTAAATCAAAAGTGCGACAAGATATTATAACTTTAACATGTGGAAATTGTTGTAATTTAAACACAAGCTTGTTATATGTCTCAATGAATTCTCTATTAGAAGAAAGAGATAATGATAATGCATCTATTTGATCTATTAATATGACTAATGGTTCTTTCGCTTCTAAGCTAGAAGTTAAAAGATTATCAAATGTAAAATTATTATCAAATAGTTTTATTTCTAATTCATTAAGTGATGTACAATAATATTTATCTGCTTTTATTCCTAGTATGTAGTTTTCCTTTATACTCAGTTGATGATAAACATCTTTAAGAATGCCAGATTTTCCGGTTCCTTTGTCACCTGTTAATATTAAAACGTTATTTTGATTGTTTGCTAGATCTGTTTCTATCCAATTGATAATTTCTGTTGTTTCACTTCTTGTAATATGGGTTTTTATGTTGTCTTCAATATGATTTTTTACTTGTAAAAGTGCATAAGATGTATTTTTTAGTTCTGATTTTAGATCAAAATTATTATGCATAAGAGTAGCTTTACCAGCTACTAATTGATGGATTTTATCTATTTTATTTTTTTGATCTAACTCAAATACAGTATTATATAAACGATGTTCTCGCAGAAGATCTATTAATGTGCGACTATCTACTAACTGAATAAAGTTAGGTGATAGATTATATTTTTGTTCACTAGCTTTCTTCCATTGACTCCACCATTTAGATTCATTAATATCTAATAGTACATTAACACATAAAGTCCAACTTTTAGGAGTATATTTCTCTGATTGTAATGCAGTTTTAAAAGAACTCTTAATTTGATTTTTTTGAGAAGTATTAATCCTTCCCAAACTAAAAAATTTGCATTGTATTACATCGATTTCTTCTATTCCGATTTCTCCAATATGTACGTCTATTCCTTCATCCCCAGGATTTGGATCTATAGCTCTTACTGTTTTATTTGGATTTATTTTTTTGAACAAGCTTTCACAAATTTTTTCAAATTTTGTTCTAGCTCCTTCAAACTCATTATTTATAAATAAACTAACCCATTCTTTATCCATACCCTTTGTATAAAAACACTTTTCATAAAAGTAGTATTATTAAATTCCAAATACAACCACTTAAAGTCATTAGAAGTTTAGCAGTAGAGGTAATGCTTATTTTGATACTGACCAAAATAAGACACTATGCAAAACACAAATAAGAACAAAGGAGGAAGAAAGATAAAATCTAATCCTAAAAAATATAGACATGTTTTCAGACTCACTGAATCTGAAAACAAACAGTTGCTTGCTTTGTTTACATTATCAGGACAGACAAACAAAGCAAGCTTTCTTGTTTCTATGCTTTTAGACAGACAAATTAAAACAGTGAAAGTAGATGTTGCCGCCTTGCAATATCATGCAACTCTTACCAAACTATTTAATCAGTTTAGAGCAGTAGGGGTGAACTACAACCAGATGGTAAAGCTATGCAACCAGTACTTCTCTGAAAATAGAGTAAAACGTTCTATTTCAAAACTTGAAGAATATACCAAGGACTTATCAAAACTTTGCTATTACATTATCAAACTAACCAAAGAGTTTGAAGACAAGCATCTTAACACTAACCTATAAGTTATGATTGCAAAGATTGGTAAAGGAAGTAATCTTATAGGAGCTTTGTCCTACAATCAATTAAAAGTTGAGAAAGGACAAGGGACTGTTTTATCAACAAACAACCTACCTGACCCCAGTATGACTTCAAACTACACCACTCAGCTTTACAAACACTTTGAACCCTATTTACTTTTAAATAACAAGACAGAAAAGATTGTAAGGCATATTTCTTTAAATCCAAATCCTAATGATAAATTATCAGATGACACCTTAGGCGAAATAGCTAAGCAGTATATGGAACATATGGGCTATACAAATCAGCCTTATATTGTCTATAAGCACAGTGATATAGAAAGAGAACACATCCATATCGTTACAGTTTGTACAGATTTACAAGGAAAGAAAATTGACGATAAATACGATCATCTAAAATCAATGAAAGCTTGTCGTCAAATTGAAAAACAGTTTAACCTAACTTCTTCAGTTAATCAGACACTCAAAGAATCTAAACAAATCCAATTTACACCAGTTGATCACACCAAACACAATTTAAAAACTCAAATAACCTCAGTTATACGCTATTTACCTAAGTACTATCATTATGATAGTCTAACAAGCTATAATGCTTTATTATCACTCTTTAATATAAGAGCAGAAAAGGTTGAAGCAACTTATAATGAACAACTAAAACAAGGTTTAGTTTATTTTGCAATAAACGAAATAGGGGAGAAGGTCAGTAATCCTTTTAAGGCTTCACTGTTTGGAAAAAAGGCAAGCTATCAAAAGCTTGAAAGCCACTTTAAATCTTCAAGAGAAAAACTAAGAACCTCATCAAGTAAAACTAATCTAAAACAAACCATTGAAGTAGCTCTAAACACAACAAGCTCATTACAAGAATTTAAAGAAGAACTTTTAAATCATGGAATAAACGTCGTTATCTTCCAAAACAAAGACAATCGAATCTATGGTGTAACTTTTATCGATCATAACTCAAAAAGTATCTATAAAGGCTCTGATTTAAGTAAAGAGCTGTCTGCTAATAGGCTGAATGAGAAATGGAATGACACAGAAGATCGTACCAAGTCAACTTTAACACCTTTTCAACAGACTAAAACAAATAAACCTATTGAAATACATCCCATATTTGAGTACTTGTATTCTGAGAGTACCAATTTTAATAATGAAGAGTTTGTACCATTATTTAATCTTTTAAGTAATAACCAAGAAATAGATTATGAAGAGTTAATTTTTGAAAAAAGCATAAAAAACATAAAGAAAAAAGGAACTTTGTAAAACCTTTCCTTGAATTAAATATAAAAACCTACATATTATTTTTAGTTGTAGGTTTTTATATCTATTAAAAGAGAAAGATTAGAATACAGTTTGTATATCTTATAGATACCCTAAGTACTCAACATTATGTAAGGAATATTCCTATAATTACTTTCAACGGATTTTTAAATTTAATCGATCTAAACTAGAAGAATTGAATTTCGTAAGTTAATATTTGTACCTTTTTATTTAGTTGGAGTTATCATTAATTGTTCAATTTTGTTGTATTTGAAAGCTAATCCTTCTGTTGCTTCATCAAACGATGTATCTGAGTTTTCGAAAGATGCAAATACTAAAATTTGTTCATTAGTAAATTTTGAAAGTTCAGTTAACAAACTTCTAAAACTTTCTTTTGACATATCTTGCTGTTTCGGTTCATCAAATATCACAAGCCTTGGATGATTAGTTTTAAAACTTATGGAAGTTTTAAGCAAAGCAGTTGTGTAAGCCCAAATACATCTTATAAAGTCACTCGCAGATGAATCAAACTTTATATTATAGAATTGTTCCGCATCACTTTTTTGAGCTAGTGGTAAGTAAGTTTCGGGAGAAATTTTAATGGCTTCAAATGGCTTGCTCTGATATGAGAAAATTTGTAAATAGTTTATGAAATTTGTTTTTAAAGTATCAAGTTTTCGTCTGTCTAAATCTGAAAAGAAATCTTTTGGTAACTTACTTTCATCACTTAATAGTTTTGAATATTCAGAAGATAAGTCCTTTAATTCTTCAATTAATAAATTAAAATTTTCAATTATTTTGTTAAAAAACTCTACTCTTTTTTTTAACTCAATTCTTCTTTCTATTTCAATGATAGATGGTAATCTTTCATCTTGAATAAGCTCCTTTTTTAGATCTCTAATTTCTTGGCGAACTTCAATAATAGAATTTTGATAGAACTTTAATTTTGATTCTTTTTCTTGAATAGTATTCTTTTGACCATCAATATATACTTGTATCATTTTTTCTTGTGCATCTAGATAATAAATATTATCCTCAATTCTCATAGGAATGTGTTGGATGTCTGTTGGTAAAAGGGAGTCTTTTAAATCTTGTTCACAAGTAGGACACACATTTTTCGCGATTTCAGTAGGTAATTCACCCCCTAATTTATTAATTTTTAGAGCACCTTTATTTTTTCTTAAATCTTCTCGAATAGTGATTATTTGTTTCTCGTATTGCTTAAGTTTTTCTTTGTCAAAATTTAATTCAGGTGACAATAAATCAAAATTTAAAGAAATTTGATTTAGTTTATTATTCAATTCATTAAGCCGCGTTTCATTTTTATTTATATTCGAACCAACTGTTGTGTTTTGTTCGTTTTCAACTGCTGATAATTCACTTTTTTGAATTTCATTTTGTTCAACCAAACTTATTGATTTATCATCTTTTATTACTAAAATATGAATATGATTAAAATTGTTTTTTATTTCAGGTTTATTATCTATTCCTATAATTTTACCACCACTTCTTTCAGCTAAGTTTTGAAATTTTGAATATAAATTCAACCATCTATTATTAATGTTTTGCTTTATAACATTAAGTTGTTGTTTTTTCTTTTCGTTTTCAAATACATCAAGGTTAAGTAAAAACTCAATAACTCTTTGTTCCGTATTTCTCATGCCAAAATAAGGCATTGTTGCAAAAAAATCGCTCCAACCAGTTTTTTGTTCAATGATAAATGCAGGTGCAAGTTGTTGAATATATAATTTTTTTAACTCTCCATTAGATGTTACAACTTCTGGTAGACTTATTTCAAGAAATTCTGTCAAGTATAAGTGAAATCCGTAAAGTTCATCCGATGCAGAACCTGCATCATGTACGTACATTTGATGTGATTCTAAAGTTTTATTTACACCAGTAATTAATCCGCCAAAATAAACATCAACTAATTGTGCTTTTCTTGATGAACTAGCAATACATCGTTTAATTGTAATTATTTCTTTATTTTCAATTTCAAGATAGATAAAAGATTGATTAATACGATGCTTAGTTCCTCTTGGAAACTCTACCTGATCTTTAAGAACGGATTGCATTGTCTTTTCATTTTTACCTCCAAGAAGTTCTTCAAATCCTAAACCATATATTATTGACTGAAACAAACTACTCTTTCCAGTTGTGTTGTCTCCTCGTATAATATTTAATCCATCAGAAAAATTAAATTCTGCACCATATAAACCGTCAACAGTATTAATTTCAATTTTAATAGCTCTAATCTTCAACATAATCTATTTTCCATTGGTTTGACATTGCATTAATTCGTCTATCTGTTATTTTACTTTTACCAATAAAGTTCAGGAATATTTTCTCCTTATCAAAAAGTTCATTATCAGAGTGTATCATTTGATAAAATTTATGTCCTTTTTCAGTTAATTTATAGTTTTTTCCACCAACAATTTCACATATGTTTTCTGCAATAGCATATTGTAAAGCTCTATTTAATGCAGGATCTATACTCCAAACAGAAAAGTCAGTCTTAAAATTACTTACTACATACTCTTTTAGTTTGGTAATATTCTTGTCAGAAGATAGAGCCCAAGAGAAAAGATGTAATTTTAAAAGATTTGAGGTTTCTGCTCTACAACAAATGCGAAGTGTTAAAACAATTATAGCTATTTTATACATAGGTCTATAATCCGCTGGAATAGGGATGGGGCGCTTCGTAAATGATAACTTTCGTATGTTTAATTCTTTTTCTTCCATTAATCAAAGTTTATAGGGCATCTTAAAATCCAGTCTGCTAAAACTTGTTCTTTTAATCTATCTATAGTAGTCTGGTCTATATAGCTAAATGCTTCTTTTAGTTTTAATTCTAAATCATTCTCAATTTTTTTGTAGAGTGTATTATTATCTTCAGTATTTAAAATACATATTTCAGTTAATTTTTTTTCAAACAAACTAATAACTCTAACAAATTTCTCATAATCTAAAGGAAATTTCTCTTGCATAATTTTAACTGCAATATTACCATTAAGAAAATGTTCAATAGAATTTTGGGTTAATATATTAATTTTGTTATCTTTATTTGGAGCAGCGTCATTAATTCTTTGGCCATGTTTCCTTATCGCATTATCAACAAGAGAAATTTGTTGAGTCTTCCAATCAGCTATTTCAACATCAGTATTTTCTGTTGTGGGATTAATTTCAATTTTTCTGTTTCTATAATTAAGTACTATTGGAATTTCTGTTGCAAAAAAATCAATATCGTAAATTAGAACATCAAAATTGCTATCAAGTATAGAAAGTTTCTTATTGCGGTATTCTTCAGCTTTATCTTGACAATGCTTTACTATATCTTTTTTCTTATATCCTGGAGTAACAAAAATCCATTGTTTAACTTTGACAGATTTTAAATAGCTTTTTAATTCTTTTTCATATATAATTAATTTTTTTAAGTCATTTGTTATCTTATCTCTTTGTTCTTCATACAACTTATCAGGATTATACTCTTCGTTTGGGCAATAACATTGAAATAAAACACCTTTTCTAGTAAATCCTTCAATACCTAAATCTCCTTGCCAAGCAGGCATTTCTTGATACCCATCTGCTTCATATTTTATTTTAAAACATACTTGGCAAAACTCTTCCCAAGAATTTCCATCAAAATTTCCGTGTTCAGTCTTGTACATTTTATATTAATGAATTTAATTTTATAAGTAGTCAATTATATAACTATTTACCTAATTTTATTAAACAAAATCAAACATATAAAAATTTTTGTTAATTCAATTAAGGAAATCAGTAAACCCTTTAATATTTTGAGTCTATCTACTATTTCAACAAAAAACCAACGACTTCGGAGTAGTTTTCCAGCCCTCTGCGAGAGCAAGTAGTTTTGAAAGCTCGAATCTCAATTTCGAGTGCCTCAAAACATAACTTGCTGTTACCTTTTCGGTAACTAAATCCACCAATTTTACTTTGTAAAATCTAAAGTGATTTCATATTAGTAAATCACCTACTATTTGACAATAAAGTGCCAAGAGCAACCTTAAAATTCCATTTAAAGTTTTCAATCTGTATATAAACTTTCTTTGCTGTAAGATAGTAAAGTAAGTTTTGCAATTGTCTTTTAAATAGCGCTTTAAAGCTTTTTTAAAATGATTTTTTAGTAAAAAATTAAAAGTGTAAAGTTTGAAAAACATAAAACTGTTTTTACAGTTTATGTTTTTTAAAGGAACCTGTTTAAAAGGTTGTAAAAAAACGAAGAAGCTAAAGTTTAAAGTAAATATTGTTTTTGCAAAGTAGGAAAAATCGTTTTGTACAAGCCCAGCTTAATGGTAAATAATACCTATTTAAAACACGATGTAAAGTTTTAAACAAGCAAAGCATTAAAACGAGCAAAGCATTAAAACGAGCATCACTTATTTAAAACTACAAATAACGTTTTAAACGATCAAAAACTTACAACTATCCATAACGAAAAATGTAAACCATTAAAAATGTACAATATGGAAACAGTAAAACAACCTTTAAAAATTAGCTTTTATACACAAAAAGGCGGAGTAGGTAAATCTACTTTAACAACACTCTTAGCAAGTCAACTACATTATCGATTAGGCTATAATGTACTTGTCTTAGACTGTGATTTCCCTCAGAACAGTTTAGTTCATATGAGAGAGCGTGATAAGGATAGTATCATGCAAAATGAATATTACAAACAAGTTGCTATTAAGCAGTTTCAGACACTTAAAAAGAAAGCATACTCCATTGTAAAGTGTAAAGCTGATGACGCTTTAGAAATAGCTAAAGAAACAATGAAAGAATTGGATCAAGTCTTTGATATTGTATTTTTTGATTTACCAGGAACGGCTAACACCAAAGGTGTATTATCTACATTAAATAGTATGGATTACATCTTTAGCCCAATTATCGCTGATAGATTAGTTGTGGAAAGTACTTTAGGTTTTACTAAAGCTTTTGGAGAATTACCAAAAAAACAAGCAAAGTTCTGTTAAACAAGAACTCTGGCTTTTCTGGAATCAAGTAGATGGGAGGGAAAAGACTGATTTATATGATAACTATGAAACAGTCATTAATCAATTGAATCTTCCTATTATGACAGCGAGGATAAAAGACAGTAAACGCTTTAGAAAAGAAACAGAAGCTAAAGGCAGGTATGTGTTTCGATCTAGCTTGCTACCTGCTGACACTAATCTTATGAAAACAACTAATCTATCAGCATTTATAGAGGAGTTTTTAACTATTACTAATCTTTAAACTCTCAACCAATGAAAGAGCAAAACACATCCAAACAAGAATCTCAGAAAGAATTAGTAGATGAGGACTATCTAATGAATATTATGAGTGGTGATATAAAAGTAGAGGCTACAACAAAAACCAAAAAGACAACTGAAGTAGAACCTGTAATACAAAAACAAGCATCACAAACAAAAGAGAAAAAAACAAAGAAAGAGACTTCAATTACTAAATATCAAGAACTCTTTTTGATTAATGACTTCCCATCAACAAGAGCAGGGAAGGTTGTTTATATAAGACCTGAGTATCACGAAGTACTACTTCGTATAACGCAATTAGCTAAAGAAGAAAAAACAACGCTTTATTCTTACTTAGACAATATTTTAAAACAGCATTTAAAAGAGTATAGCCAAGAGATTACCCAATATTTTAATGACAAATTTAAACCTATTTTATAATGAGAAAATTCAAACACTTTAGAAAATCTGCTCCAGTACAAGTTACTAAAAGCAAAGAGAATTATGTAGAGACTTTTTTAAAAGAAACATCAACCAGAGCCAGAGATGGTAAAACGGTTTATATAAGGCCTGAGTTTCATGAAAAACTCACTCGTATTATTCAGGTAATAGGAGAAGACAAGGTTTCTATTTATGCTTATTTAGATAATCTATTAGACAACCATTTTGAGGAGTTTTCACAAACGATTGTAGAAGAGTTTAACCAGAAGTATAAACCTATCTTTTAATCTATGGAAATAGTAATAATAATCAGTCTTGTTATTATTATAGCTCTTCTGTTATTAAATAAAACCATTAAACAAGAGAATCCAACTAAGACAGAAGAGCTACCCTTTAAACAAGATAATCCTGTAAGTATTATGGGAGAAAGTAAACCAGTCGTACTAAAGCAATCACTATATCTAACTAAAGAAGATGAACTTGATTTAGAGGAGGAAGAAAAAGAGCTAAGTAATGACTTACAACCTTTAGATAATGAGTTTACAGAGAGAGTAAGTATAGACGAGCTTAGTAGGTTTGTGAACTCTATTGAAGAAGAGTTAATTAGTGATACTACAATCAAAACAGTTAAAAAGATTGAAGGGTCTGATTTACTTAAGTTACTTCAAGAGGCAATGCCAGATTCAGCTCAAACCATAGCAAAACTATTAGACCAATCATTAAGTGTCAAAACACCAAAAAAAGAGGAAATGATAGATAGTGAAGATTTTAATATTAATGATTTTGTGTAAAGAAGAATTATAAAAGGCGTTATAGTAACTAGTACTTAACGCCTTTTATTATCTTTTAGATTTCAAACTCTATGTTATTTAGTTTAGCAAAACCAAGATGTTGTAATGTAAACTAGTTTTAAAATCTATATTCATTAAATTTAATAAAATGCAGGTTTATCTCCATAAACTCCTGGTTTATTGATTCCTATGCTTGATTTTATATCTTTTGCTGGATTTAGGATAATATCAGTTATATAAGTTCCAACAGCTTTTCTAGAAACTTCTGTACCATGAAATTCTTCTCCTTTTTGCGTAGTTTCATAATCTGTTTCATCCTTGTCAGTAAGCCATGATGGACGCACGATTGTATAATCTAAAGCAGACTGTTCTATAATTCTAGTTGCTTTTGCATAGCGTACTAACTCAGACCCAATCATTCGATTATTCCATTCTCCGAATTTTCCTGCAACTTCATTGTAAACACCAAGACAGGTAACAAAAATCAGACGCTTTATACCTTGCTGTACCATTGCTTCACAAATGGCTGTAGCCATCTTGTCTACATCTCCTGCTAGGTTAGCGTATACTATATCTTGGTCTTTAATAGCATGGATCAAATCTTCATTATTTAGTACATCACTGCTGATTAGATTAATATTCTTCCCGTATTGTTTTATTTGGCTAGAATCTCTTGCTAGTAGTGTTAATTCGATATCTTTATTTTCTTGTAGGAAACCAATAACATGCTGTGCAATTGCCCCAGTGGCTCCTAATATTAAAACTTTTGTCTTCATTTTTTTAAAATTTTAAATTAGATAATTACAAGTTTTCTTTGTAAAATGGGATTAGTTTGTCCAATGCAATTTTAACAGGTTCTGGTTTGTCGTATAAATCATAATGAGACCATCCATTAACAACCACTAGTTCCTTCTTTTTTGAAGCGGCACGTCTGATGATTTCAAATCCATCTCTATATGCTCCGAAAGCTCCAGGTTTGCTTCCAACAATAACCAATAAAGGTTGTGTCAATAGTTTTTCTGCTAAATTATAGGCGTCCCAAGTTATAGCTGTTGCGTTATGAGAAAACAAGGTTTTATTCACTCCATTGGTCTTTTCTCCACGTGAAGTACGGTAATATTCCGTAGCTTCTAAGATATCAATATCTGCATGAGCTTCTTTGGCCATCTCATAGGTTGGGTAGAGTCCTTGATCAATTCTTAAGGTTTCTCCTCTTGCTTCAGCGGTTCTTTGAGCTGCGATAGCTTCTAAGTTTGCAATAGGATCTCCAAACTCACGCATTACACGACCATAATTTGCTCCTGTTAGGGTAGCTACAGCTTTGATACGACGTTCTTTCATCGTTGCATTGATGACATATCCACCTGCTCCACAAATGCCTAATGCACCGATACGATTTTCATCTACAAACGGCAAGGTTACTAAATAGTCACAAGCATAGCTGTAATCTTCTACACGAAAAGAAGGATCTTCTAAATATCTTAGATTTCCACCGCTTTCTCCTTGAAAAGAGGCATCTGGAACTAATACTATAAAACCTGCATCAGCAAGTGCTTGACCATAGATATTTCCTGAGGTTTGTTCTTTACAACTACCGATAGGATGCGTACTTATGATTACTGGGTATTTTTTGTTTTCATCAAAATTTGCAGGGAAAAATAAATCTGCTGCGATATCCCAATAAAGGGCCTTAAATTTTATTGTTTTTTTCATCATTCTATTTTTTTATTATGATTTAATATTCAATGAATTAATAGAACAAAGGTAGGCTGAGCTTAAGGCTACATTTGAAAACAAAATACGTTAAAAGTGAAACATTTTACTGATTTCTAAATACTTTAGGTGAAATACCTGTTTTCTTACGAAAGAAACGGGTGAAATAAGTAGGGTATTCAAAACCTAAACTGTAGGCTATTTCATTGATTGATAGTTTAGTTTTTAGTAATTTATTCTTGGCTATTTGTATAATATGTTGATGAATATGCTCTATAGGAGATTGTTCTGTAAAGTGTTTGACAACATCACCGAAATAATTTACTGAAAGATTTGCCTTGGTTGCAAAGTAGGCTACAGTAGGAAAATCTTGTTTATTGTTTGAGTCAAAATATTGATCTAATTGGGTATAAAAATCAGCTACAACTTTATTGTAAATTTTACTACGACCTTCAAATTGACGTTCATAAAAAGTTTGAGTATAAGAAAGAATAAGCGTTGCATATGAAACAAGTACGTCTTGTGAGAAATTATCTCTTTGAAATTCCTCATAGGCTTTTATAAAAAGATCATATAAGATGTCACTTTCTCTTTCTGTAAGATATAGTGCTTCATGGTGGGTATAACCTGTAAAGGTGTAATCTTTAGCAAATTTATCTAACAGTTTTGCATTTACAAAAATACCATAACCATTAAAAGGAGAAGATAAATCCCATTCCATTAAATTCCCTGGTTTGTCAAGAAAAATATAAGAATTTGACATCTCTTGTATAGGTGGATCTACAGCAATGTTCTTTTTTATTGCCATCAGATAAAATTCAAGTTCCACAGGTAAGGATTTTAATAAGATATCTTTATGTTGATCATAATGAATAACTTGTATAGCATCATTTGTCGAACCATTGACATTGATATATTTAAGAAAAGAAGGTATGTTAAATGTTTTATTCACATCAAAAAATCTAATACGTACTAAAATACAAAATTAGTATATACTGTTTATGTATATCGAAACTTTTGACTGTAAAAATGAAACTTTTTACGGATTGACATCCATAAGTTTCATTTTGTTTCTTCATTGCATCTTATCGCCATCTGCAACCCCAAACTTCCACAATCAATCCCTCAAGCTGTTTTCCAAAGACATTTACCCAAGTATCATGTAAAGGGCATGATTATAACTTATTAAATGTCATTCTTATGAAAACAAAAACAATCAAACAAAGGCTATTATTACTATTAGTTGTACTAAGTAGTTTGCCACTCTTAGCTCAAGGAAACGGAGCAGCAGGAATCACAGAAGCAACCCAGATGGTTACTTCTTACTTTGATCCAGCCACTAAACTGATCTACGCTATTGGAGCAGTGGTTGGTCTTATTGGAGGAGTAAAGGTTTATAACAAATTCTCAAGTGGTGATCCCGATACAAGCAAGACAGCAGCAAGCTGGTTTGGAGCTTGTATCTTCTTAATTGTAGCGGCTACTATTCTAAGATCATTTTTCCTTTAAAAGATACTTAATATGAAAAAGTATAGTATCAATAAAGGCATTGGAGCTAGTGTTGAGTTTAAAGGACTCAAGGCTCAGTACCTGTTTTATTTTGCAGGTGGACTATTAGGGAATCTTATTCTAGTTATGGTTTTGTATATGGCAGGGTTAAATAATCTGATTTGTTTAACCCTTGGTCTTGGACTATCAGGCTATCTTGTTTACAAAGTATTTTCAATGAACAAGAAATACGGTCAGTATGGTCTTATGAAGCTTCAAGCTAGAAAATACTTTCCAAGGTATATCATCTCAAGAAAGGATCTTAGAGGGTATTTAAGTAGAAACTTAAAACTAAGACACTATGAGAAATACAGCTAAGACAAATACCCTTGAGCGGATGTTTCCGATTCTCTCAGTTGAGAATAACTGTATTGTCTCTAAACAAGGAGATATCACGGTTTGTTATAAGGTAATCTTACCTGAGATATTTACTATCTCAGATAAGGAGTATGAAACTATTCACAGCGTGTGGCATAAGGCTATTAAAACATTGCCTGAGTTTACTGTGATTCACAAGCAAGATTGGTTTGTAAAAGAAAGCTATGAGGCGGATTTTAAAGATGCAGAGCAAAGCTATCTAAGTAGAAGTTTTGAAAGGCATTTTAATGAGCGTCCCTATCTTAATCACAGCTGTTATCTATTTATTACTAAGACCACTAAAGAGCGAATTAAAAGTCAAAGTAACTTTTCATCACTTACAAGAGGGGAG
>NZ_BCMQ01000028.1 GCF_001485415.1 Myroides odoratimimus | reverse complement strand
TATCCATCATAGCACAAAGATATTATTTTACACTTTCCTCCCCAACTTTTAACGTTGATCCCTTTATTATGAATAAATTTAACTGAATAAAAAAACGTCAGCCTAACATAAATAAGCTGACGTTTTTGTTGTATTCAAAGCAGCATTGAAAATCCCTTACTAAAACGAGTTTTTCAATTTTATACTTAATTAGTTTCTTTTTTACTTACTTTATTTATTCTCTCTTGAATATCTTTCCAATCATAATAATGAAATACTTTACCGTTACTCATCATTACCAGCATACCTTGATTAAAAATATTACTCACCCCTAAAGAAGTTACCTCTAAGCCATCACATTCAATTGCAGAAACAGGTATCTTAGCAATTAATCTGTGTTCATGAGGGTTTCCCTGTTCACCTTCCCTAGGATAAATTAAAATTGAATTATCTTGTTGATCTGAAACAATAATATACCCCGAATTAGCATCTTTTTTATAAATAGCTATTCCTTCATGATCTCTCTTAGCATCACCTTTAACAAAGAAAGCCAACTCTTCATTTCCTTTTTCTGGATCAGCATAGTATTTGCGCAATCCTGCTGTTTCATCAGAGTAATAGACGTAACCTAGCTCCTGGTCTACTGCAATAGCTTCTATTTCTTTTTTTCCGCTATAAACACCAAACTTTCTTTTTAACACCAAATTTATCTGACCTTCCTTATTCGCTTGCAGAGCATATTGCCATAAATACTCATTAGAAGGGCCACTTTTACGTCCTACAATAGCATAGATTTGCTTATTATCATCCTCTTTCTTTTCATATAAAGCGATTCCCATTGGTTCATTATACCCATCCTCTACTTCTCCTTCAAAAACTTTTAAACCACCTTGATCAATTGGCGTTAACTCTGGCAATTTAAAAATTCTTATTGCATTTGCATTTCTCTCTGTAACAACAGCAATATCAATCACCATATCTTTATACAAAAAACCATAAGCAATATCAACATTATTTGGACGTGCCATATCAATAAACTTATGTACGATTTTACCTTGTAAGTCATATGCATATACTCCTCCTCCATCTTCTTTGTCTGTTCCTATAATTAAGCTTTTAGATTGATCTATTGGATTAATCCAAATAGCAGGATCATCTGTATCAAAAACTGTTTGCTCTGTAACAATTGTTGGCTGAATAGCATCTGGGGCTATAGGAGCTAACTTATCTTTACAACTACTCAATAATCCTAAGACCGCTAAAGAGTATAAAAATCTATATTTCATTATTTCTACTTTTTTATTTGATGTGTAAATAAAACCTTTGCTTCTTTCTTACCTGCTTGAACTACCTGAACTATTAATTCATTATCTAAAATAGTGAAAGTCATAAAACCTGGTTCTGCAGCGGCAAAAATGGTATGCTCCATATCTCCAGAAGCTCGAACTTCACTCGCTGCACCAGAAAGAAATTGTGTGGTATAACGATGTTTAGGCTTGATAATTTGCAGGTCATGTTCATGTCCACATATATAAGCATCTACTTTATGTCTATCAAAAAAATCCGCAAACTTTAAAGCAAAACCTTGTGTATCTTTATTTTCTTTACGCTTTCCTCCACTGTACATTGGATGATGTCCTACTACAATCTTCCATTTTATAGTATCATCTTCTTTACCTAAAGTTTCTTCAAGCCATTTCATTTGTTGTTCGGTGTCTTGTTGTCGTAAATCACCGTATTTACTTCTCTTGTGATAACTTTCTATAAATGGATTTGTATCCATTACTACTAACAATACCTTCTCACCATTATCTAATTTAAACTCTTTACTATAATAACGGTCTGGCATATTCCAACGTCTACTAATATTAGTATAATCTATTTGTGCTTGAACATTACCTAAATAATCATGATTTCCCAAAGCTACATACCAATCAGCATATAAAGATGGATTAGTATATATACTCTCAAACGAAGATATCCAATGATAATCGCTTGTGCTAGCAACTCCATTTGGGTAAAAATTATCACCTACTGATACTACAAATTCACCATCTAATACTACCATTGCATTTCCCATTTCTCTAGCCACATCTTTCTGGTAATAATCCCCTACACGTCCAAAATCTCCCATGACAATAAAGTTAAAACTATTCTCTTTGTGAGTTAAACTTGGAATATTACTTCCTGTATACCCCGTACTTTTTTCATATTCAAAAGGAGTCTGTGCTTGTATTGTAGCAGTACAAACTGCTAATAATAAACTATATATTATTTTTTTCATGATAGATTGTATAATAAAACTAGGGCGAATATTCTTCGCCCTAATTTCTATAGATATTTATTTATTAGAAATCAAACTTAAGTCCTAAAGTAAATTTAGGTTGGTAATACTCCATTTGTTTTACTCTATGACTCACTCCTTGATAATATCTTAGGGGTTGATTAGTCAAGTTATTTGCTTCAGCAAACACACGTAAATATGAAGTTATTTTATACGAAGCATTTGCATCCAAGAATAATTGTTTATCATAATAACTATCTTCAAAACTATTTCCTCCTAATGCATCTAAATAATCTGAAGAGTAATTTAATGATACACGGGCTGAGAAACGATCATTCTCCCAAGACAACGAACCATTAAACATATGCGGCGCTGCACCAGGTAACTCCATGTTTTTTCTTATCTCTCCATCTTCATTAGCTATTCCCTTAGCTTCTGTATATGTATAAGTATAATTCACATAGACTCCTAGACCTTTCCAAAATTTACCAGGTATAAAATCAAATTGTCTTTGAAAAGCCACCTCTACTCCAAACAAGTTTACTTGGTCTCCATTTCTTTGTTGCATAAACTTCCATTTGTCCTCTGATTGAATAGGATTAACTTGTCCGGGAAACAACTCGTTAAAGTTCTCATGTGTAAAAGAATCAGATCTATAGTTATAGATAAAATCTTTTAAGTTCTTATAAAAAACACCAGCAGAAAACATTCCTACAGATTGAAAATATTTTTCTGCCATTAAATCAAAGTTATAAGCATAAGTTGCCTTTAAGTCTGGATTACCTGCAGATACCATATTATCTTGAGATACCACATTAATATATGGAGCTAAGGCATAATAGTCAGGTCTAGCTAAAGCAGTCGTAAAGGCTGCTCTATAAATCCAATCTGAATCTGTCTGATATTTAAAAGTAACACTAGGCAATACATTAGTATAATTATTTGTATTACTAACCTCTCCTATTAAGTCGCTTTCATCTACAATATGATTACCTGTATAATCTATACTTGTATGTTCAATTCGAGCTCCCAATATCATAGATAATTTCTCATTGAAGTCTTGATCCCAACGAATATATCCTGCATATATATTTTCTTTAGCTTTATAGTTTAAAGCTAAATATTCTCCTGGCACTGCCTCCTTCTTAAATAAATTAGAATTGTATAAATCTAATCCTCCTAAATATTGATTTGAAGCAAAATGTCCTGGAACATATTTACTACCTGGTTGAAAACCAGATCCATCATAATAACTACCAGGTACAGTAGCTAAATTGCCAATGGTATTCGTTCCTATTGGAGAGAACTCATAGAACATATTCTCTCTCTTTTTATCTTTTAGTCGAAGACGACCTCCGAATCTTAGACGTCCTTTTTGATCTTCAATAACAGAAAAAGGAACTCGAAAATTCAATTTAGCACCAAACTCACTATCCTTTGTGAAATTATCATTTTCTGATAACTTTCTCAATGAAAAATTATCTGGTCGATCTCCTAATGCAGTTACTAGTGGATATTTTCCATTAGTTAAATCTTCTTGCATTGCAACTTTCTTATTTTGAAAATCTATATAACGTTCTCCTGGACGATCTTCTGATGCACGTGAATAGTTAACAGACCAATCCATATCTAAATTACTAGACCATAAATGCGTTCCACTTAATGCATAATTCTGGATTCTTTGATCTTCTAAACGAGTGTTTTTATTTCTATTATTATCAAGTCCTCCCTTTGTTTCTCTTCTTATATCGCCTGTAAACCCAGTGATATTGTTGTCTTGATCATACTCTGGCTTAATACCTCTGTAACGCACACGATAACGATTCTCTCTGTCATCTCTCCAGTTATACATTGCACTAGCATAGATAGTATGATTATCATTAATCTTATAATCAAAAGCACCTGAGAAACTACGACGAACACGTTGTACATCGTACTTACGAATGTCATATTCGCTCATATAAATATTGTCATACTTATCCTTACTCCATACTCCCTCCACATTATCTGATCCAAAATTATTACTATTATAAGAACCACTTAAGATCATTCCGAATTTAGAATCTAAAAAACGATTACCATACACAAAACTTCCTATATAATTTCCTTTGTCTCTTATAGGGTTAAGTCCACCTGCTAGAGTTGCCGAAATACGCTCTCCATAAGGTGAAGCACGAGTAATCAAATCAACAGATCCTCCTATGGCATCAGCATCCATATCAGGTGTTAAGGTTTTATTTACTTCTATAGAAGATATCATATCCGCAGGAATTAAATCCATCTGAACATTTCTATTATCTCCTTCTGCTGAAGGAATTCGGTCCCCATTTAATGTAACAGAATTTAAACTAGGAGCTAAACCACGGATAACTATATTACGAGCTTCTCCTTGATCATTTTGCATTGTGATTCCTGGTACACGTTTTAGAGCATCACCAATATTAGAATCAGGGAAACGCCCTACTTGGTCTGCTGAAATAACATTAGTAACATTAGCATTATTCATCTGTTGATTTAATGCTTTAGCTTGTCCTTTTAAACGTTCTCCTATTACTACAATACCTTCTAAGGTTTCTACATCTGTTGAAAGACTTAAATTAATAACTTTATTATGTCCTGAACTCACTTCTACTTCTTGTTCTACTGAAGTATAGCCAATATAACTTACTGATAAGACATATTTCCCTTCTGGAATATTTAAAAATTCATAATACCCATTATTGTTACTTACCGTATATTGCTTGCCATTATCTAATAAAACAGCTGCACCTGGTAATGAACTCTTATCACCAGAGTCTATTACTCTTCCTGACACAATTCCTTTTTTAACACTATTATTTTGTCCTTGTATTGGTATTGCAAAACAAATTGCAAATAAGAAAAATAAGTACTTTAATTTCATAATAATAACATTGAATAGTTTTGCTAGCAAACTTAGTATCAACCTATCAAGTCAATGTTTAGTTAATATTATTAATAAACAAATTACTATATTTTAAAATAGATATAAAATAAACGAAAATAGAATCAATAAAAAACCATATATCTAAATAAACATACTTTAATTCAACAAATCCACACACAATTACTAAAATTACCAATCAAACCAACATTAACGATTTATTAATTATCTATTCCAACGTTAATTTACTGAAAACAACAAGCCCTTATAGGATATCTATAAGGGCTTGTTTATACATAAAAAAACTTATCTAATTAATTACTTTTATTCTCAATAGACACACCTTCTAGGGCAGGATCATTAACTAAAGCATACGAAGTATATTTTCTGATAGGAACTATTTCCTTCTTACTTTCCACACCATTCTCACCCTTAATCGTTATGAACTGTTTACCTTCACTAGTTAAACTTATAGCAGAATAAGGTATCTCTATAACATCTTTATACACTAACGAAATCACCACTCTATTCTCTGCAATCCCTTCTCCATTTAGTTTTAAACCTTCTATCACTTGAGGTGATTTATCTAAAAAGAAAATATTTGTATCATTCTTAAGATTTACTTTGATAGGAATGCGTTGCCCTTCCTTAGTTTCAAATGAGCTTACAAGGGTATTCTGTCCTGTTATACCTTGTTTCCATTGTACCATATCACTAGTAGGTATTTCAAAAAACACATCATAGCCCACTATAGTATATAAACTATGCTTATCATTCGCTGTCAATATATCGCCTACTTTTACAGTGATATTCTTTACTACACCACTATATTCAGACTTAACAGCATATCTACTATACTTGGTATCTGATGCATTTATTTTATCACTTAGCTCAACTACATTCTTACGCAACTCTTCCACAACTTCACGTTGTTTAACAAAAGCGACACTGTCTCTTCTAGCTAATTTTTGTAATCTATTCTCTGCACGTTCTAAATCTTTCTTGAGCCCTTTGTATTCACTCTGTTCTTTATCTTTCTCTTTCTTAGAGACCTGTAGACTCCCCACCTCTACTTCATAGATTACCTGTCCTTCTGAGACTGCCTGTCCTTCTTTTATAAAAAGTGACACTACCTTCCCTTCTATAGACTCCTTGACAGGTGTGTTAAATTTCATTTTCACCTTAGCTGTATACTCTTTTGTATAAGTATGGTATTTACTATTCAACACTAAGACTGTAGGAGCTACTACCTCTTTTACCTCTTCTGTTTTCTCCTCTTCCTCTTCTAAGACTACTTCTTTTTCAGGTTGAATTACTTCCTCAGTGGCTACAATCGTTTTAGATTCAGTCACCTCCTTTTCTTCACCTTTATCCTTATTTCCATAATAACCTACCCCTACTAAGAATACAATACTTAGAAGTGTCATTATAATCTGCTGAAGTTTTACATTTTTTTTATTCATAACCCACTCTTATCCTTACAAAGATAACTAACTGATGCAAAGGACTGAAAAAAAACAATCCAAACATCTAAATTACAATAAAAAAAACCAATATTGTAAACAATATTGGTTTCATCCTCAATCAAAAATCTACTAGAGTATACTAATGTCCTCCCAAAGCTCTATATAAATCAACTAGCGACGCTAAATGATCTCTTTTTAACTCTGCAAAACTCAAACTACTCTGCAATGCTAAACTCTGTGCATTAATAACCTCTAAGTAAGATGCCTTATCCATCTCAAACATAAATTTGATATTAGCTAAAGAAGTGTTTAGAATATTCACTCGCTTTTGCATCATCTCTTCTTTTTGAGATAGTTTATCGATTTTTACCAATGCATTATGTACATCCGTAAAACCAACTATAACTTTATTTTTAAATTCTATACCTGCTTTTTCTCGTTCTACAACCGCGATTTCATAAGCTGTTCTTAACTTCTTCTGATTAAATATAGGCTGTATTAAACCACCACCAAACATACCAAATAAAGAAGCAGGTGTCTTAAACCACTGTGAACTTTCAAATGCATTTAACCCTCCTTGAGCAGATATTATTAAATTAGGATACATCTGCCCTTGAGCCGCTCCTACTTTTGCATTAGCTGCTTTTAAAGCATATTCTGCTACTTGTACATCTGGACGAGTACTTAAAAAATCCGCAGGTACTCCTGTATTTAAATCTGTTGAAAAATTTAAATCACTAATCGTAACAGAGCGAGATATAGCCTGCGGATAATTATTTAAAAGCAAATTCAATCCACTTTCTTGTAAGGCAATTTCTTGCTCTATCTGAGGTAATAATTCTTTTGATTCTAACCACTGTGCCTCTGCTTGTTGCATCGCTACAATAGTCTCGTTACCTACCTCGAACATCTTTTTAGTTAATAAGTATGTACTCTCACGAAGTGCAATACCTTCTATCGCTATTTCGAGCTGTTCGTCTAACATTAGTAAGTTGATATAACTAGTAGCTACCTCAGCTACTAATCTATTTTGGATAGCTCTCTTTACCTCTTCCGTCTGCATCATAGTCGCTAATGCAGCTTCCTTCTCCCTTCTAAGCTTCCCCCATATATCTAACTCCCATGATAAATCAAGGCTTGCTGTAAAATCATCATTAACACGTCCTGCCCCACTAGCCGCCAATTGGCTATTCTTAGAAGACTCTGTTCTACTACCGGCTACATTCATTGTCAACTGTGGTAATAGCGCCATTTTTGACTGAGTGAATAACAACCTTGTTTGTTCGATATTTTTAACAGCAACTTGTAAATCAGCATTACGCTCTAATGCAGATTCAATCAAACTCGTTAATTCAGTGTTCTTAAAGAATTCCGAATAACTCAACTTCGCTAGATTATTAGCTGTAGTATCAGAAGCAGTCTCTTGATAAAACTGCTCTGGTGTGTCTACAGTTGGTCTTTCATAATTCTTACCTACTTTACAAGCAGTTAATAATGTCGAACCAATCGCTATATATACTATTTTTCTCATTGTTTTCTTGTTTTGAACTACCATTAATCTCTTAGTTTTCTACAACTTCAGAAACGTCCGGTTGCTTACCACTAATTTTCTCTTGTAAGTACTGGAATGCGACATAAAGGAAAGGAATAACGAATACTCCTAGAATAACTCCTAATACCATCCCTCCTGCTGTACCAATACTAATAGAGTGGTTACCTTGTGCTGACGAACCTTGAACGAACATCAAAGGAATTAGACCTGCTACGAAAGCAAATGATGTCATCAAGATAGGACGAAGACGTAAACGCGAAGCTTCTAATGCTGAGTCTACAATACTCATCCCCCCTTGTCTTTTCTGAACAGCAAACTCTACAATCAAAATTGCATTCTTCGCGAGCAGTCCGACCAGCATGATGAGCCCTACTTGCACATAAATATTATTAGCAATACCTACTGAACCTATGGCTAAGAATACTCCCATAATACCAACTGGTAGTGATAACAATACTACTAATGGTAAGATATAACTCTCATACTGAGCTGAAAGAATAAAGTAGATAAACAAGATAGATAATCCAAAGATAAACACCATCTGTCCTCCAGATTTCTTCTCTTCTTTACTCAGTCCTAACCATTCAATACTATATCCTGAAGGTAACTTCTCTGCCGCTACTTTCTCTACTGCCGCCATTGCATCCCCTGTACTTGTACCAGGGTTGATAATACCATTTACAGCGATAGAGTTAAATAAGTTATGACGACTGATAGCTTGTGGTCCATACACTTTTTCTAAGTGCGCTAAAGAACTAATAGGAATCATCTCTCCCGAACCAGCTGTCACATAGATAGTTTTAAAAGATTCTTCATCTGCTCTAAATTGAGCATCTCCCTGTACAAATACCTTAAACTGTTTACCAAAACGGTTAAAGTCATTTACTTGTGCTGATCCGTAGAACAACTGTACTGCACTCATCATATCACTTACTTCCACTCCGTGCATCTTTGCCTTTACAGGATCTACTACGATTTTATACATTGGGAAGTTTGCTTTAAACATTGTGAAGGCACTTAGCACTTCATCAGTCTCACTTAGATCTTGATTAAACTGATTTACAACATTTGCAAACTCTGTAATATCTCCACCACGTCTATCCTGAACTACCATCTCTAATCCATCAAAATCTCCAAATCCTGGAACTGTTGGGTTAGCAAACACATAGAAATCACCTTCTTTTAATGATGATAATTCTTGATTTAACTGTGCAATCAACTCATTGATGTCAGTTACCTCTCCTCTTTCTTCTAAAGCTTTAAAAGAAATGAATCCCATACCATAAGCTGGACTGGCTGCATTACCTAAAATGTTGAATCCTGAAATAGTGGTTACAGACTTAATAGCAGGGTTCTTTCTCATGATCTCATCCCCTTCTTTTAAGACCTGTGCTGTTCTATCAATAGATGACCCAGGAGGTAATGATAGAGCAAACATCGCAAATCCCTGATCTTCATTAGGAATAAACCCTTTAGGAGTTGTATTCATTAAGAATACCATTCCTACTATAGAACCTACTAGAATACAGAAACTCAATACTTTTCTTTTGATTAAGAAATGTACTCCTTTTATATATCTATTCGTTAATGCTGTAAATCCTGCATTAAACGATCTAAAGAACCTTCTCTTAAACCCATCTTTCTTTACCTCTCCCGTATGTTCTAAATCATGGTGATGATTCTTTAATAACAAGGCACATAAAGCAGGGCTCAATGTCAAGGCATTTACAGCAGAAATCATAATCGCTATCGCAAGTGTATATGCAAATTGCTTATAGAATACTCCCACTGGTCCTTCCATAAACCCTACAGGTAAGAATACTGCTGACATTACTAAAGTAATCGAGATAATCGCTCCTGAGATTTCACTCATGGCCTTAGTAGTTGCCTCTTTGGCATCTAAGCCCTCGAGTTCCATCGTACTGTGTACTGCCTCTACTACTACAATGGCATCATCCACTACAATACCAATAGCTAGTACTAATGCAAACAACGTCAACATATTAATCGAGAACCCTAACATATTCAAGAAGAAGAAGGTACCGATTAATGATACTGGTACTGCTATCGCAGGAATAATAGTTGATCTAAAATCTTGTAAGAAGATATAAACAATAAGGAATACTAATAAGAATGCCTCTATTAATGTTGTTTTTACCTGATTTATAGATTCATCTAACTGTGTCTTATTAGCGAACGTTACATTGTATTTTAGCCCTTTTGGCAACTGAGGAGTTAATTCTTCTAATACCTTGTACACTTGAGTTTGAATCTCATTTGCATTAGATCCTTTTGTCTGGAACACAGCCATTGTTACAGCTTCTTGTCCATTGATTTTATTCTCCTCATCATACGCTACTGCACCAAACTCGATGCGTGCGATATCTTTTAAATAAAGTACATTACCACTTTTATCTGCCTGTACTACAATATTCTCGAATTGTTCAGGAGTATTATATTTACCTGGGTATGTCAATGTATATTGTACTGCTCCTCCTGCATTCTGACCTAAGTTACCTGCAGCTACTTCCATACTCTGACTTTGGATAGAACGCTCTACATCAGCAGGAGTTAATCCTCTATTTGCCAGTTTATGTGGATCTAGCCATATACGCATAGCATAATCCTTCTCACCGAATAGCTGTACGTTACCTACCCCTTTAATACGTTTTAACTCACGTACTAAGTTGATACGAGCATAATTCTGTACGAAGGTTTCATCATATAGAGCAGCATCCTCACTGATAAGGTCTACTACCATGATCATACCTCTCTGTTCTTTCTGAGTGATTACCCCCGCTTGTAATACCTCAGCAGGTAAGATACCTGTCACCTGAGCTACCCTGTTCTGTACGTTTACTGCCGCCTGATCAGGATCAGTTTCTAAATCAAAGAATACTGTGATAGCTGCTGTACCATCATTACTAGCTGTTGACTCTATATGAGTCATATTTTCTACCCCGTTAATTACCTCTTCTAAAGGAGTCACTACTGATTTCAATACTGTCTCAGCATTACCTCCCGGATAAGAAGCCATTACAGTTACACTCGGAGGTGCAATATCAGGGAACTGTGCCATAGGTAACTGTGTAAGTCCTACTGCCCCTAATATAACAATGATAAGAGATATAACTGTAGCTAATACAGGTCTATGTATTATCTTTTTAAGCATTTGATCTGTTTGTTTTAATTAAATAAAGAATCTTTGAGCCTACTTACTCGCTTGCTTTAGCAGTTTCTGTACTTGTATTACCTCCTGCATTTTTTGCTGCAGATAATACCGTCACAGTCATACCATCTTGCAGTTTATCTACTCCTGTTGTTACAAGGGTTTCTCCTTCTTTCACACCATCAGCGATAAAATAAGTATGCAAGTTCTTTCCGATAATTTTAAGTTGTCTTTGATCAACTGTATTGTCTTTATTCACTACATAAGCAAAGATCTTATCTTGTAAGTCTGCAGTAGCAGCTATAGGTACTTGTACAGCATCTTTATGTGTAGCCATAAGGTTCACAATACCTGTCCCTCCATTTCTCAATAAACGATCTGGATTATCAAATACTGCACGTACACTGATAGAATTAGTACCTGCATCGAACTCTCCATTGATTACATCTACCTTACCACTTATAGGATACTTATCTCCATTACTTAATTCTAATTCTATAGGCATCTTCAGTACATTCTCTGAACCACCATTCTCTTTTACTAGATTAAAGTAGTCTGCTTCTGTCAATGAGAAATAAGCGAACATCTGAGAGATATCAGACATCGTAGTTAGTTCCTCTACTTCACCAGCTGTCACTAAGTTTCCTACACGCTTAGTAATACGTCCTAAGAATCCATCTACAGGAGCCTTAATCGTACAGTAGCTTAAGTTTAACTTTGCTTCTGCCACAGCCGCCTCTGCCTGAGCCACGTTTGCTTTAGCGTTATCTAACACCGCTTGTGCAGTTTTTAACTGTATTGGAGATACAAAAGAATTATCTAATAAAGACTGTACTTTATCTTTTTCTAATTGAGCATTTACGAGAGCTGCCTGAGCTGCTTTTAGACTAGCATTTGCATTATTTAGTTGTATTTGATACGGTTGAGCGTCTATTAAGATTAATGCCTGCCCCTTCTTTACATAACTTCCTTCTTCTACAAGAATCTTATCAATATAACCCGAAGCTTGTGCACGTACTTCTACATTCACCCTTCCTTCTAACGATGCTGTATATTTTTTTAATACAAGAGCATCACCCTTCTCTACTACACTTGTTCTAACTTCTAATGAAGGCTGCCCTGCATCTCCTTCACTTGATTGCTTATTACAGCTAACGAAAAATACAGATAAACCAAATAATAGGCCTCCTAAAAACAAAACTTTCGTACTTCTATAAATTTTATTCATTTCTAACGCTTTTTACACAACAAAAATCAAAAATTATACCGCTCCTACTTCTAGAATTAGTTCGAAGCGTAAAAATTCGAACCTGAAGCGTCAAAAGGGCTTACTTACCTGAATAAACTATCTCTTATACTTACACATAGACACAAAAAAAGCTACTAATGTAGCTTTATGAATTTAACCAATTTTTAAGTAATGGTGCCTTCTCACGGCTTACGATTACCTCTCTCTGAGGATCTTTTACTAAGCCTATTTTTAATTTCCCGTTATAGTAGTTCTGTACATGCTCTATACTATCTACACTCACGATATGTTGTCTATTCGCTCTAAAAAATATCTCAGGTGACAGCTCTTCTTCTAACTCCTCTAAGGTCTGACTTACGATTACAGTAGTTTTATCCTTTAAAACTAGATGTGTAATCTTTAATTCTGAATAAATAAAATCAATCTCATCCACCTTCACAGTCTTAAAACCATCCTTATAAGGAATCAAAAAACGAGAGCGGTAAAAAGCTTCTTTCTTGTGTAAGCTACCTAATATATCTTTAATCGAATCACTTAATACAGGAGAACTTCTAAGTGCTTTAAACTTATTCAATGCCTGCTCTAACTCTTCTTCCCTTACAGGCTTCATGATATAGTCTATACTATTCACCTTAAATGCTTTTAGAGCATACTCATCATAAGAAGTCGTAAATATCACAGGTGCTTTTATCTCTATCTGCTCGAATATCTCAAAACACAAACCGTCTTCTAATCTAATATCCATCATGATCAAGGACGGTTCCTCATGATGCTGCAACCATTCTATACATTCTTTTACACTTTCTATTACAGCTACGATTTCTATTGTAGAATCTAATACCTGCAATAAACGAGATAATTTATTAGCATTTCTTACCTCATCCTCTACGATCAAAACTTTCATCATGTATATTTTCTTTCTTAAGCTATTATTTCTAATTATTTATCATTCTTATTTAGTAACAAAGGCAACCTTACCACAAAATCTTTATCCGCTTTCTGAATAAGAACCTTGTGTTTACTTAGCAGACGATAGCGTTCTTTAATATTCATCAACCCTACTTTAGAAGAAGGTAAGGTTACGACTAACTCTTGAATATTATTGCGAATCACAACATAATCCTCTTCTACATAAATATCTATTCTTAGTGGACTCTCTTTAGAAGCACTATTGTGCTTCACAGCATTCTCTACTAATAACTGTATAGCGATGGGTGCCACATAGAAGTTTTTTTTATCCTCCTCTTGCACATTGATATTTAACTGTACTTTCGCCCCCATTCTTTCTTTAATTAAGTAGAAATAAGATTCTACGAAAGTCAACTCTTCTGACAGACTGATGGTGTTCTTTCTCACATTAGATAGCATATAACGATATACTAGTGATAAGTGATCTATAAACTTCACAGCGATATCCTGATCTTCTATTACTAACTCCGATAATGTACTAAAGTTATTAAATAAAAAATGAGGGTCTAGTTGCATCTTTAGTGATTCTAACTCTGACTGACTCGCGATACGTTCTAGTTGTTCTGCTTTTAATTTAAGCTCTGCAGCATCTACCATGGACTTTTTCCAATTATTAATCAAAAAATAACCTGTGTGAATAGCACTGATAAAAATCCCTGTATTTAAACTAATGATTAATGACTGCCATAAATCTATCTTTGCCTCTAAATCTATTAACTCAAAAGACTCGTAAGGAGATAGATAGACATACACAAAATTAATAGCAAAATACACTGTAAAGATAAATATAAGTAGTAAGAAGAACTGTACTACTACACGCATCACTGGTTGTTTATCCCAAGGCAAAAACTTGTTCAAAGCTCTACTCAACCAAAGGCTCACCTCTGTAATGGCCATACAGTATAGAAAAAGAACAAAGGCTGACTCCCACATCTCTTCCACATCCATTCTGAACCAATCTGCGTCATAAGGATTAAGTAAAAAATGAGAGAATAAGTAAAGTAAAAAAACTAATGGCACTACCATTAATCGATAGTGTTTTAAAAACAGTGATTCCTCTTTTACTTTCTTGGTCGACATCTTCCTTAATTAAATTCTATAACAAAAGTAAATCTATATTTCCACATTTAGAACCTTACCTTACTCAAAATGATATATCCTATCTTGAAACGGAAAAATACTACACCTACTTGTATTCTTTATCCATATTACCCATTTTAATTTCCAAAAATCATGTAATTAATACGAAAAAAACACAATTAGATAAAATCAGCTGAGATTTATACAAATAGCACATACCCATTTGCCAAATATATAATAACAAAAAAAGTAGTATAACATCAACTAGCTATACTACCTCTGGTAAAATGAAACAAAACAAATTATTTAATTAAAAGACACTTCTAACCCTAACATCTCAACTCTGTCAGACCTACTAACCTATTCTCAAAAAATTCTACAAAAGAATAATCTAATACACTAATCACACCTACCTCTTCTGATAATAATGCTGTTAATGTCTGTATATCATCTTGTAGGATATATTCTATATCTAAATCTGTATCTTCTAAGAGTTCTTCTACACTATCAATATCACAGTACTGATTCTCATCTAATAGTACAATAGCCCCTTTATGCTCCCCTATTAACAATTCTCCTATCAAGGTATGCTCATCCCATCTCCCTATAATAAAGATATACGAAGAGAAGATAGAGTCCTCATTCATCTCCTGAATAGACAATACATGATCTGTAGTAGTAAAAGTAAAGAAAGACACTGAAGCAACAGTTCTCATCAAAGCAGTATGACTACTGACCAACAAAAAACGAAAGTAATCATCCGAAAAGTTATAAGTATGCCTTAAGCCATTTATCTCATGCTTAAAAAGCACATCAACTCCTGAATCTATCAGAAATCGATAACGTAAAAACTCATTCATAGTAGTTGTATTGGTTACCTTAAAATTAATCAATTAAAAGGCATCAAAACACTCCTGACTAAAAACATAACATTCTGATAACATTAATATTAAATCCGAAAACAATAAAATGAATAGAAACGAAGAATGGGACAAAATAATTAATGAGCCTAAGGCTGATGATAGACCAATGCAACTATTAATAGATTATGATGAAAAAGGAAAAGTTATCTATCTATTATTATGTAGATACTTCTCTGATTCTGAGTTTAGAGCTATCGCTCCTGTCAAAACCATATCAGAGCCTAACTTCTCTCAACTCCTTAATAATTTTAAACAAACCACTAAATTCTAATCGATTGTATATAATTGTTTTTTTCCTTCTGAATCTACAGCTATTAAAAGTTAATTACCCACATAAGAATAAGGAGTAAAACTCATATACATCTACTGAGCGCTAATTCAAGTGCTTTCTCTAACTCCTCTCTAGAAGAATCTTTAGACATAATAATATTTTCATCTTTTTCTAATCCGATAAAACCATGTCTACTTCCTTTATTATGCATAGCACTAAAAACAATCTCAGTATCATTTGCTGATACAGATAATAGTATTGAGTTTTTATATAATTTAGCCATTGTCTTCACTCCTATTCCTTCAAGAAACTCTTGTTCCATCTTTTTTAAATCTCCTTCAGGTCTTTTTCCTTCCTTGCTAAAACTCAATGTATATAAAACAGTATCTAAAAGTACCCTAATACTAGGATTTTCAAGTGAGGTAAATGGAGGTATAGTAAAATTAAAACTATCCTTCACTATCAAAAAAGGATGTACTATATATTTATTCTTATCTTTAAATAGAATTATATCAACTAATTGTTTCATTATCTTATAACTCTAATTGTTATATTAATGTCATTATCTAATCCATATTTAATTGCACGGTTAATCTGTCCCCATTGATCAGTACTTCCTTTTCCTGTTTGAACAGCAAGTTCTAATGTTTTACTAGTATAACTTGTTCCCTCTTTAACACTAAGTGTCCCCTGCCTTGCGTTTGTAAATCTAGCTAACTTATCTATATATCCTTTCAATGTATTATATACAGCATTCTTTCCTTGATACCCTGTTAGAACCATACTCTTTATACTAGTAGCCACACCATTTTCTATTTTGTCTATTACAGGGAAATTATTAGCCTTTTCTGGATTTACCCCAACATTTGCTCTATTATTCTTCCTCGTTCTAAAGGAAGGTAAGACCCTACACTTTTTTAGGCATTAATGCCTTTACCCCTGTCATAATCCCTTTAGAAGCTAAAGTAAAACCTATTCCACTTGCAGCATACTCCATACCATGACCTGCCCAATCAGCCTGAGTAAAACTAGGATCATTATATCTAACGTAATCTAGATTATTAGCTGGTAATCTAATCTCAGATTTAGGTAATGCCCTTGGGTCGTTTGCCATTACTTTACCAAACATACGATCATACTCTACCTGTCTCTGAGTCATTAAACTTAGTAACTCTTGAGAAGTATAGTTTCCATTAACACCTCCAGTAACTCGAGGACCATACTGAACCGTAACTCTGTCTCCTTGTAAATTAAAAGATAATTCAAAACCTTCTAAGTCTATTCCACTTGTTACATTATTTTCAGCAAAAGCATAAGGAGAGTTCTGAGAATATTTAGGTGATAAAGGATCTATGTTTAAAAATCTTCCTATAGAAGGATCTGACATCCTAAACCTGAAAAAATAAATATTTAACCCTAACTCTTTTTGAATCTCTTGTCCTTGAAACTGATACTTATAATCCTTCATCAGCCCATCATTCTTCTGATTATAGCCCTTATGGGCTAACCCAAAAGGATAATAGTTCGTCTCCTCAATGATCTCATTAGACTCTATAGCGTTATTCTTATTTGCATCACTATATGAGAGTCTCACATTGCCCAAGTGATCTTTGTACTGATATACATACGCACTCTTCTCTGCATTAAAGAATCCCTCTGCTGTAGGGAAGAAACTAAGCTTGCCCTTTACATACTGAAATCCATCTAAATAATCCGTTAGCGTAACGACGCCCTTCTCTGTGACTTTCTTCTTTACCTTCTCTCCACTAGCTGTATAAAGATACTCTATTTTATCACTTCCGAAGTTAATCTCTACAGGTAAGTTTAGGTGATTATACCTAATCTTACTGATTTTTTTATGCTTATCACTAGTAAGGTTACCGAAGTCATCAAACCCATAATCTGCTCCACTAGTATTGACTTGCTTAAAACCCTCTTGATTTCCTGTAGCATCCCTTACAGTAGACAGTCTATTACTACCTAACTCATACCCAATTCTCTTAACTCTTAAAGTGAAATTAAAGAGTCATTATGCACGATAAACTCTCTTAAGTAAATACATTCAAATTCACTAGGTTGTATTTCTAGTGTTACTGACTTAATAGGCTTATCAGTTATATCAATAAATCTACTAACAGCTTGTCTAACCCTAGAAGAATTACTATAATATACATAAACTTTTTTGCCTTGATACTGCTTTAAATACACTAAATCAATCACTGTTGTAGGTGGACAATTTCGAATAGCAAGTATTAAATTACTCCTATTTTCATAATCGACATGAAAATCAATTATATATTGGTTAACATCCTCATCTACCAAATCAAACTCAATCTCTTTTATGGATTTCTCAAACACCCTTTTAAAAGTACTGTCTTTTATTACTAGTTCACTTAGTTTTTCTTCTTTAGAGGACTTTAACCGATTACTATTATTTTTACAACTTAATAGAGATATGCTCACTAATAAGATAATCAAGTATTTCATAATTCGTTCTTTTATTCTCACACATTAAACATTTTTAAACCAACTACTTTTAAAAAAACTTTCCCATTTTTCCATATATATAGTGAAATCCGTTTTCCAAAAGAAAGGAGATGCACAGAGCTCTGTTAACTCTTCCATTATACTAGTGAATCTTCTCTCCAACATCACATCATCATCACCGCTTACCATCACATAGCTATAATAACTGTTTAAAAACTGATCTATACAAACTTTCTCTAATCCCCTATTTCTAATACTATCTAATTCTGTGAAAAAAGCATACACAAAACCTTATACTCTTCAAAACTAATTATTGAGAGCACAGCATAAGTTAAACGCTCTTCTATAAGCGCCTTAAAATCGTTTATTAACATGTTACTATCAATCATAAACATTCATATCTATTAACTACAAGTCATAAAACAACCATTTCACATAGCTGCATTAAGGGTATTCAAATCCAAATGTTATTCGTTTCACACTATTATCTTTCAATAAAGTTATCTAAAAAAACCTTATCAGAATTACACAATTCAAATTGAGCACTATAATTTAACACTACTCATTTTTCCTCCTACACCCTCTTTTCTCCTATCTATTTTTTTACTACCTTTGCCTACAGTAAAGGCTTTGACTCAATGGCTATTATTGAGAATATTCTTCTATTCAAAGTCTGGTACATCTCACCAAAAAGAAAGCACAAATCACAGCTTTTAAAATTTTAACAAGTTTCTTAACATCATAAATTCACTACGAATCGAGTATTCATGCGGTCTCCGTTGTGGTTTTTTCGGAAGGTGTTCGGAAAACACCCCCTTTTTCCGAACACTTTGCAATGAACTTCCGAACAACGCCCAAACAACCTTCCCAAAAGCCTTACTATCATTGGCTTTACCGTGTGTTTCAAATCACTAAAAAACACTGATATGTTAATATTTTTAACATCTGTGATTTGTCCTGTTTTTAGATTTTAGATTGCTTTTAATATTCTCATATTTAGAACTTTTATAAACATTACTCTGCTCTAAATCTATTAAAATAGATATACTTCATCTAACATTAAATTTCTCTAATCCTAAAAAATGGCTTGATTTATGATTTAGTTTTGCAATAAAATCAGAGCTATGAACATACTTTTAATAGAAGACGAAGTAAGCGTATCTAACTTCATTAGAAAAGGTCTAGAGGAGAGCCAACATCAGGTGGCTTTTGCCTACGATGGGATGATAGGATTACAACTAGCGATGGAACAAGAGTTTGATTTGATTATTCTAGATGTCATTCTTCCCTATATGAACGGATTCGAAATCTGTCAACAAATAAAAAAATACAAAGGAGATATTCCCATCCTCATGTTGACTGCCTTATCTACGCTAAATGATAAGGTCAAAGGATTTAATATGGGGGCAGATGATTACCTGACGAAACCTTTTCACTTCGAAGAATTATTGCTGAGAATAAAGGCACTGACCCGTCGTAATACAATGGCTATGCCTACTCTAGAGTATAAAGCTGCGGATCTAATCATGAATACGTATAAAAAGACAGTAACGAGAGCAAATAAAGAAATCGTTTTAACCCAAAAAGAATATACCTTACTAGAATACTTCTTAGTGAATAAGAATAGAGTATTAACGAGAACACAGATAGCTGAGGCGGTCTGGGGTATCGGATTCGATAGAGGGACGAACCTCATCGATGTGTATGTAAATTATGTGAGACGCAAAATAGACAAAGAGTACAACACACAACTGATACATACAGTTATCGGTATGGGGTATATACTAAAGGATGAATAGTTTTTGGATTACAGTTAACGGTTAACGGTTTACAGTTTTCGGTTTACAGTATTGCCCTACGAGCATAATGTACTTAGATGAAGTAATAGTCTAATGATTGATACAATAGCCTAAACAGTTTCACAACATCACAACATCACAAAAAAACGATTTCACACCTTCACGGTTTCACTATTTCACAAAAAGACTATTTCACAAAAAAACAGAATAATGAAAATACGCAATAGACTTTCACTACAGTTCTCTGGCTTATTTGCAATTCTCTTATTGGGAGTGCTAATTGCAGTCTATTTTGTAGTATCTAGCCATTGGCAAAATACCTTCTTTAAACAATTAGAAGATCGCGCCTTCACAGTAGGCCATAACTATCTAGCAGAAGACAACTTCACTAAGGCAGAGTTCGATGAGGTCTTGCGCAAATATCCTCGTACATTACCTCTAGAGAAAATAAGAATCTATGATATTAATCTAGATCCAACCTTTATAGAAGAAGGGGATCTAAAATGGGATAAAAAGACACTAGAAGAGGTTATTGCAAAAAAGAAGATATACTTTAAACTTGATCAGGAGTACGTGGTAGGTATTTTCTATAGAGATAATTCTGGGGACTTTATCGTGATGGCTAAAGCAACTAATGAAAAAGGAGTAGCAGCATTACAACAGTTAAGAACAGTTATGCTGATCAGTCTAGTGATTGCCTTACTTATTACTTTTTTCCTCTCGCGTTTATTCGCTGGTTATTTTCTAATCCCGATTACCAGAATTAATAAGTACTTCGCGAAGAAGAATATAAATACTTTATTTCAGCCCATCCCTACACAGGATATGTCTAAAGACGAGATACGTACGTTAAGCGAGACTATTAATGATCTCTTTAATCGAGTACAAGAATCCTTTGACAACCAACAGGCATTCGTGTCTCATGCTTCGCATGAGCTAAAAACGCCTATCGCTTCTCTTATGGGGAATGCTGAGATAGCGCTACGTCAGAGCAGAACAGAACAGGAGTACGTAAAGGTACTACAAGGGGTAGTGAACGATGCAATACACATAGATCAGATGATCAATAATCTATTGGCATTATCACAACTAGACAGTTCTGTGTATCCATTACATAGACATGCTTTTGAAGAATTCTGGTGGACGATGATAGACCACCTTATAGCAGCTCAAAAAGACTTAAACCTAAACCTGACCATCAGCACAGAAGAAGACTTACACGAGCTATTCTTTAATGGCAACGGCAACTTATTAGAGCTAGCCCTTTCTAATATTATATTGAATGCCAACAAGTTTTCTCACAATGCACCTATAGAAGTAACACTGGATACTGATACCCACAATATCATTATTATAGTAGAAGATAAAGGCATTGGGATAAAAAAAGAGGATCTAGACAAACTATTTCTTCCTTTTTACCGTTCTAGTAATGCATTCGGGATAAAAGGAACTGGACTAGGTCTATCGTTAGCTTCTAAAATAGTACAATTGCACAAAGGCACATTGACCATAGAATCAGAACTAACAGTAGGTACTAAAGTGACCTTAATGATTCCGAAACTGCATCAATAGTAGTCATCTCAATCATTATCTAAATTATAATTCAACCTAACAGCGAGTATAAGATTTTATACTCGCTGTTTTTTTTGTGATGTTGTGGAGTTGTTTGTTGAAGGAGCTTGGTAGGCCCTCTAAGAGTATTTAACTATTAAACATCAGATGAAAACTGTTAAACCCAATCTCACATTAAAATTTTCTAATCTCCTTTTAATCCCCTATTCACATCTCTTTAAGACCGTCCTAATTATCGTGAAATAAGTTTGCCTTGTTAAAAAGAAAGTAAAAAAATAGACAAGAATTTATTTTATGCATATCACTAAAAGATCATTGTTATCCCTAGCTTTAGTACTGTCAGCGACAGTGACTAGCTATGCACAGGATAAAAAAGCACCTATCGTGGTGAGAGATGCGGAAACGCTAATTCCGCTACCTGGCGTGACTATCGAAGACATTACAAATGATAAAGTAGATATTACTTTAGACAATGGACAATTCGAATTAGACAATACAGACTTAAAAGAGATAAAACTACGCCTAACTTATATCGGATATACAGATAAAGAAATAACAATAAAGGTGGGAGATTATCCTTCATTTATAGACTTAGATGTAGAGGATAATTTATTAGAAGGAATTGTCGTAACAGGATATACTAAACAGTCTCGTTCTAAAACAACAGGAGCTGTCAGTAAAATAGAAGCTCAAGCGATCAATAAATCACAAGTGAGTTCTATGGATCAAGCCTTACAAGGACAAGTGCCTGGGTTATATGTGGCTTCTCCTTCTGGGCAACCTGGTACTCCTGGTAGGGTGACTATCCGCGGTATCGGTTCTCTTCAGGATGAGAACACGAATCCTCTTTATGTATTAAATGGAATGCCTATCTCTCCTGCTACATTTTCTGCTCTGAATCCTGAAGACTTTGAAGATATCACTGTTCTAAAAGATGCAGCGGCTACTGCTCAGTATGGTTCTAGAGGAGCTAATGGGGTGATCGTAATCACTTCTAAGAAAGGGGCACATGACTCTGATGGATTAAGGGTAACTTATCAAACTCAATACGGGTATTCTGAAGCCAATAACAGCAAATGGGATATGATGAATACGAACCAACGTCTTCAGTTCGAAGAAATGCTTCAAGACCAAGACTTACCTGGATGGGCATATTCTAGAAACAACCCTTATAAGACAGTAAATGGTGTACAGGTAGCTAAGACAGATGTTGATTATATAGAAGGAGATAGACGATTAGCTGAGATTAGACAGACTAATATTGATTGGAAAAAGAAGTTAATGAGAAGAGGGATTAATCAATCTCATAACTTAAGCTTCCAAGGGGGCGATGATAAGACTCAACACTATACTTCATTAAACTACTTCAAACAAGATGGTGTATTATACAACTCAGGTATAGAAAAGTTCAATGTGAATAGTAATATTCACCATAAGTCTGGTAGATTGAGTACTAACTTCTTCTTCAACTTAGCGAATATTAATAGTCAAACTTCAGAGTCTGACTTTGATGTAAGCGAGACAAATCCTGTAGCTTCTATGTACTTCGCGTTACCTTATGAGAATCCGTATGATGAAGATGGAAAACTTACTCCTGGTACGAATAGATTTGGTACAAATGCTTTAGCAATGTATAACGATGTTAGCCGAAGAGAAAAACAGCAGAAAGGTGTATTAGCAGGTAACTTTGCTTTTGATATTACAGATGACTTTAAACTTACTAGTACAATAGGGGTTGATTATACTAAGCTAAGTAATACACATATCATCAAACCTGATACGTACTTCGGAGACCTAGTAGAAGAAGGTGGTAAAGGAATGTATAGTCAAGGTGATCAGACTAACATCGGGCTAATGGCTAACTTCGGGGCTAACTATAAATACAGATGGGATGCACACGAGATAGAAGCGATAGCCTTAATGGAGATGAATAGACAGAAGTATAACTATCACGGCTTTACAGGATATGGGTTAATAGATGGGCTAGACCATACCGCAGGTGGTATCACACCAGGTACACCTGAGAATGACTTCATTCCTAAGATAGAGGGTAGAGCTTCTGAGAACTTATTACTTTCTCAAGTTGCTTTAGTGAGATACTCATATGAGAACAGATTTACGTTGTCTACGAGCTTAAGAAGAGATGGTTCATCCCGTGTACCTCGTAATAACAGATATAAGTACTTCTATGCTGTGGGAGGTAGTTGGAATATGAAAACAGAAGACTTTATGCAGAATATAGATGTTATCTCTATGGCACGTTTAAGAGCTAGTTATGGATTAACAGGTAATGCTAATGGCTTCGCTAGTGACTTCGGGTACCGCCGTCTTTATGGCCCTGGTCAATACAACGGAGGTACTGCCCTTAACCCTATAACGCCAGGGAACAATCAGTACAACTGGGAAATGAATAAGATTCTAGACTTAGGGTTAGAGTTCGGTTTATTTGAAAACAGATTAATTGGAGAAATAGACTTCTATAACCGTATTACGAGTGATTTATTCTTAGATAGATCTCTTTCTAGTACATCGGGGTTTGAATCCATAGCAGATAATATGGGTAAAATTCGAAACCGTGGTATTGAATTAAAACTGTCTGGAGATGTGGTAAGAAGTGGAGACTTCACCTTTAACTTAGGAGTTAACTTTGCTTATAACAAGAATAAAATCTTGAGCCTAGGAGATGAGGATGAAATCATCACAGAAGACTACTCTATCCATCAAGTCGGCAAGCAAATAGGACATTTCTATATGGTGAAATGGGCTGGTGTAGATCAGCAGACAGGTGCTCCACTCTATTATGACAAAGAAGGTAATATCACGACTACTTATGATCCTGATAATGCTGTATTAGTTAAAGGAGGGTTTGACCCTGCTATCAAAGGAGGGTTTACAACTAACTTTAAATACAAAAACTTAGAAGTAAGCGCCTTATTCTCTTTTATTAAAGGAATGTATAGACTTAACACAGGAGAGTTTTACAGAACATCCGCAGACCAAACTTACCGTATCTATAACCAGTCTACAAGTATGTTAGATATGTGGCAAAACCCTGGTGATGTCAGCGATAATCCTAGTGCAAAATACGCTCGTTATATGACTGATAGAGAGCTACAAAAAGCAGATTACTTAAAACTTAGAAACTTAAGTGTAAACTATAGATTTAAAGACTTCGGTAAATGGAATAAAATAGTGAAAGAGATCAATATATTCGCTCAAGGGCAAAACCTATTGACTTGGACAAACTTCAAAGGACAAGATCCTGAAGATGACAATAACTGGTACCAATATGAATACCCATTACCACGTACCATCACAGCAGGTGTAAAAGTAATTTTTTAAAGCAATGACAATGAGAACAACCATATATAAAATCAGTGCAATACTATGCTTAGCATTAGGAGCTATTAGTTTCCAGAGTTGTGATAGTATGCTAGATATAGACCCTAAAGATGCTGTAAATGAAGAACATATTTACAGTTCGGTTAAGCAATTTGAGTTTGGAGTATTAGGAGCTTATACAGAGCTAAACCTAGAATACAATACCTTAATCGGTTCGATCATGGCAGATGATTGTAAACTAGCTCCTAGTAATGCTGGGGTAAACTCTTATGCTGTCAATCTTAACCGATGGACTTTTAGCGCAGACGATGACCTTCTACAACAGATATGGATAGATTACTACCACAGCGTGTACAAGATTAACACACTACTAGAAAACATCCATAAAGTGCCTACTAGCAATGAGGCTGAAGTAGAAAAACTAAAGGAACTAAAGAGTGAATTACACGGTCTAAGAGCTTTAATACACTTCGAACTACACCGTATGTTTGGACAGTCTGAATACTTAGGGATGACAGCTTATACAATCCCTTATAAGACGAGTTCTGATGTATATGGGAAGCCAGGTAAACAAACAATACAAGACTTCTATAAACAACTAGAGAATGATCTAGTGGAAGCAGAACAGCATATTAATAAAGATACCACTATTCGCTTAAGTCAAGATGCTATCTTAGCTTTAACTGCACGTGTGGCATTATATTCACATGACTATACAAAAGCAGAAAGATATAGTACTCTGCTAATTAATAAATATCCACTAGCAACGGCAAAAGAGTTTGAAGGAATATGGGAGGACACTTCTAATGCTGAGGTTATTTTTAAACTGAAGCGCAACAATGATGACAACATTAGACCTAACATATTCTGGTATGACTTCAGCAATGGTAAAACACTGTACTATGCTTCACAGAAGCTAAGAGATCATTTTGACTCAGAAAATGACCAAAGGTATGAACACTTCTTCGGTATAGAAGATGATGCAGTCATCAGTAAATATGATGGTAGCGCATTCAACGATCGTATTAATGATTACAAAGTATTTCGCATCAGTGAAATGTATCTTATACGCGCAGAAGCATATCTAAAACTAGGTAATAATACCAGTGCTACTAATGATATTAATACGCTTAGAGACAATAGAATTAAAGATAATACTCACTTTACTACTGTGACGCTACAGGATGTATTACAAGAGCGTTTCTTAGAATTATCCTTCGAAGGACATCGCTATTTTGATTTAAAAAGATTAGGCTTGCCATTAGAAAGAGATTCACGTGATCTAGCAGTAGATACTGATAACACGATAATTAATGCTTTTGATGAATACTATCAACTACCTATTCCACAAAAAGAAGTACAAGCTAATCCAGCGTTAAAATACTAATACTAAAAAAGGCTATTCCTAAACAGAATAGCCTTTTTCATTTACAATAAACCTCGATTCATACTCTAAAGTATAAATCAACAATAGCAGGCCCCCACCTGCTATTGTTTTCGAAACAAACTAACCGTTATATCTGTATATTTTGACTTAATAATAACTTATCATATACAGTTACAACTTCTACATTAATTCCCCCAAACTAATGTATTTTTATATATTCGTCTTGGTGTTGCTCTAAAGCAAAACGCAATTCTTCAATAACTTCTTCCTTTAGTCTTTCTGGTGAAACGACTTTCACATATTTACCAAACTTCATGATTTGTTGCTTCAACTCATAATTTGGTTTTACTAATAAAGTAGCTAAAATACGTTCTCCACATACACTCTCTGTAATTACCTGAGATGAGTGAAGTGGGCAAGAATTTAAAACAGCTCTTTGACTCTTATCAAATGAAAGGACTACTTCGTGAACATCTTGATCGGTAAAGTTTAAGCCTATAATTTCACTAAACTTAGTTCTAGCTGACTCTGAGCATCCTTTAAAACGTTCGTTCTCAATCATCACATCTGATATAGTATCTAAAAAGTAAGTATGGTAATCATTATCTTCTAACGCAACAACATACCACGCATCTTCAAATTCTTTAAACAGTATAGGTGCTATTTTCACACGATATGGCTCTCCTTCTGACTGATTAGTATAAGTAAAAGATATTTTTTGATTTTTCGTCATTGCTGTATAGATCATTCTAATCGTATCTATTGGCAATACTCCTTTCTTAGATACTGGATCGATATAAGTAGAAGCTGACTCCCTAGATCCATTACTCGAATTAAGTATATCTGTAGTTACCAGATCTTTTAAATGTAATAAAACTTGATTTGCTCTTGCCAAATATTTAGGAGCAATATAATACCCTTTTTTAGCATTATCTAGTGATACCTCTACCCCAAACTCTGTAGACAAGTCACTAAGTGCGCGATACAGTGTACGTTCACTAATATCAATGTCATAACTTGCTAAGTACTCTAAAAGCTTTTCCCGCGAAGGATAATGATTTTGATTCAGGTAATTTAATACCAAAAAATAATAGCGTAATTTCTTCATTTTAACCCCAATTAAAATTAAGTGATAGTTGTGTTTTTTATAAATAACTAAATTAGCTTTTTTCTCTAATAAAAAAAACTATCTAATTGGGATACAAAAGTAATCCTATTATAATACAAGGTATTCAAAAATTGGGTGAAAGTGTCTTTTTTCTTAGTTAAGCCCAGTAATCTCAATTTGAGAATAGTTGAAATATTTATTCATAACCAGCTACTTCAACTATGTATTAACACATTTATAAATAGCTTAAATCAGGCAACGATAAGGTTATTTGATTACACCTTTATTAATAAAAATAGCGTCTATTTTAAATATAGACGCTATGGGGACACTCTAAATTCTTAGCTAGCCAACACTCTACTAGAAATTGCATCACAAGTTATACAACTCACAATATGCACGTTCTATACTAAGTATGGTTGATAGTAATGATACTTCTATACAATGTTCGCTCCTAATTAAAAAACAATTCGCTCATCTAAAAGAACATTACAAACATATTAATTTACCAATCTTCATAATCTAAAAAAAAGTAAAGCAAGTAATTTATTGAGTAAAGAAACTACTAACCACAATATACAGGTATAAAAAAGGAGTCACTTTACCCATGACTCCCTCTTCTTATACTATATAACTCAGATACTATCTCACTAGATAAATACCATCTTCTTTTATCTCTATCTTCTTCTCTTTATAAAGAGTTCCTATTGCCTTTTTAAAGGTCTTTTTACTCATGTTTAGAACTGTCTTGATATCTTCTGGATGACTATTATCATTCAGCCCTAAGAAACCTCTGTTGTGCTCTAATTCTCTGATAATAATTGTAGCACTGTCTACTACTCCATCAAAACCTAATTTGTTTCTACTAACGTCTATTTTTCCATCAGGACGAATAGATTTAATATACCCTATGATACGATCTCCTGTGTGTAACTCTTCAAACACTTCATTCTTATACATAAGACCAGCATGTTTTTCATTGATAATTACATTAATACCTAAATCTGTAATATGAGATACAACTAGTTCTACTTCTTCTCCTTCTTCTACAGTAATATCCTTATTATCGACAAACTGCTTTAATTTACTAGAACCTACCAATCGCTTACTTTGATCATCAAGATACATATAGATCAGATATCTATTCCCTTCTTTCATAGGACGGGCTTGTTCTCTAAATGGAACGAACAAATCCTTTTCTAACCCCATATCCATAAAGGCTCCATATTCATTAATGTAGCTTACTTTTAATAACGCAAACTCATTTACATATATTTTAGGCTCTAAAGTAGTAGCTACTGGTCTTTCTTCTTGATCTAAGTAAACAAAGACAATCATCTCATCTCCAACTCTAATATTCTCAGGTTCGTATTTACTAGGTAAAAGAATATCTGTTTCACCATCTGTTAAATAAAGTCCAATACCCGCTAAACGAGCAACCTTTAATTTATTATCATCTCCTATTTTAATCATATTCTTGTATATCTTTTATATTGTGAACTTAAGTTCACTTTTACTTTAATTCTAAGTCAAAAATGTCCTTCAATACCTCTACTTCAGGATTAATCTCTATAAAATGTTGGTACTTATCTTTTGAGTCTAATACTCTCTTAACTAGCTTAATCTCTTCGTTTACAGTAATATTTAATTCAATTGCAAAGTTCTGTAATTTTTTGCGAAGGTAATTAACCAAGTCATACTTATTCTCTTCAAAACTCAATTTAGAACCCTCATTTGGCAATTCTAATTCAATACGAGCTTCATACAAAGTAGGTTGAGCCATTCGCATTAAAGAAGCCATTAGCATTAATCCTGCTCTAGTCAAACGATCTATATAATAGTTCCATTCTCCCATTAACTGATCATAGGTAAAAGCCTGTTTAGGTAAGTCATCAGGGTTAATTACAACTTTTTCTAGAGACGAAGCCAACTCTTTTCTGTTTCGAATACTAGTCAACGATAAGGCAGAAGCTCTTTTAGGTTGTTCTGCTATAGGATTAGTATTACTTTCTATATTGAGTGACTGATTATTTAATGACTCACTTGCCTGAGGTTGTACTAGATGATTTGACTCAACAGTTTGAGCTCCTTGAGGAGCAACTGTATTATCATATTGATTATTTACACTTTGAGCATAACCACCTTGCTCTACTACAGGTACATTATTAGGCACTTGTATGTTTTGAGCTGATTGGTGAATACTATTTACCTCTTGTACAGATGTGTTTTTACTTACACTTGCCAAAGCATTTAACTCATCTAAATTACTTGTAAATTGTCTATTATGAAGTAATTCTTTAAGCGCTAAAGCTGGTATTATAAATTGTTTATCTTTTTTTTTTCGCCTTCAAAAGATAAAGACGCTAACTGCATTAGACACAATTCTACTAGTAATCTCTGGTTTTGACTTGATTTATACTTTAAATCACAATCATTCGCTATCTCTATTGCTTGTAACAAGAAAGGCATTGATGTTTGTTGTGACTGATTATAAAACAATTGTTTTCCATGATCTCCAATCTCTAATAGATTGATTGTCTCAGGTGTTTTACAAACCATCAAATCTCTAAAGTGAGAAGCCAATCCAGATACAAAATGGTGTCCATCAAATCCTTTAGATAAGATATCATTATACGCTAGTAATAATGCAGGAATATTATTCTGTAAAACAAAATCAGTGATACGAATATAATATTCAAAGTCTAATACATTAAGATTTTCAGCAACAGCTTGTCTTGTTAAGTTTCTACCACAATAAGAAACAACTCTATCAAATATAGATAATGCATCACGCATAGCACCATCAGCTTTCTGCGCTATAATACGCAAGGCATCATCCTCAAAGTTGACTCCTTGACTTCTAGCAACATCAGCTAAGTGATTAGCCGCATCAGCAATAGTGATTCGTTTAAAATCAAATATCTGACATCTAGATAAGATAGTTGGTATGATCTTATGCTTCTCGGTAGTTGCTAATATAAAAATAGCATGACGAGGCGGTTCTTCTAATGTTTTTAAGAAAGCATTAAACGCTGCAGAAGATAGCATGTGCACCTCATCTATAATATACACCTTATACTTTCCAGTCTGTGGTGGTATACGCACTTGATCAATAAGACTTCTGATATCATCCACTGAGTTATTAGACGCAGCATCTAATTCAAATACATTAAATGCAAAGTCCTCATTTGGATCATCATATCCCTCTTGGTTTATCTTTCTAGCTAAAATACGAGCACATGTCGTCTTACCTACTCCTCTAGGTCCTGTAAATAACAAAGCCTGTGCTAAGTGATTACTCTCAATAGCATTAACTAGAGTACTTGTAATAGCTTGTTGGCCTACTACATCTCTAAATGTTTGGGGTCTATATTTTCGGGCAGATACGATAAATTGTTCCATAGGTCTCTTATTATCGCAAAGGTAGTTTATTTTTTAGAATACAGAAATTATTCTCTTAACTCAGCAGGGAAAAACTCATCTTTACCTATCTTGTTTGACCACTGTTTTCTAAGTTCATTTAAGTGAATAGGCTTATGAGGCTCTCTGCTTTCTAACTCAAAAGTATAAAACAAATACTGTAACTGTACTTCTATATAAAAGTCATCCAAATAAAGTTCTGGATGATACTCCGACTTCAAATCTAAACTGAATGTTCGGGCGGCAGTATTAGACCAAAAAGCCTTCCACCCACTTTTAAACTCCTTAATCAATTTATATACAGTCTGTCCTGTCTGACGATCAATAAGCTTAATCAGCACTTTCCCATCATTACGAGACAGTTTCTTTAATCTCGCTGTAAACTGTTCTTCTAGATATTTCTGAGAGCGTTTTATATATTTACGCTTATCACTATTACTAGTCATCTTATCTAGGTTTGCATTAAGAATCACTAGATTCTCTGCTGTTGCCTTTGCATAAGGATATACTCTACGCAATCTATTGCGAAGAATAATCATATCACGTCGATACTTCTCGTCTTTAATATCTACCCCAATATAAATCTCAGGAATAGTATATTCCTGTATAGTATCTCCTTCTATTATGAGTTCATGCGGTATCTCTGGTACTTCAACTAGCTTCTTATCTTGTGCAATAAGGTATTGCACAAAAAACACAAAACTAATTACTAAAAGCTTTTTCATAACCTAAATTATACTCCAAAATTATCTCTTTTTGTTGAGTAATAATAATAGTATTAGGTAAATTAGCAAAAAAATAAAATCATGAGTACAAAGACAATTCTAGATGACAGTTCACTAGCTTTTTTAGAAACATATTTAAATAACCCATCTCCTACTGGACATGAGTCAAATAACCAAAAGACTTGGATGGAATATCTAAAACCTTATGTAGACACTTTTATTACAGACACTTATGGTACTGCTGTAGGAATAATCAATCCTGATGCTCCTTATAAAGTTGTGATAGAAGGACACGCTGACGAAATCTCTTGGTACGTTAAGTATATCACTGAAGAAGGTTTTATTCACGTAGTTAGAAATGGTGGTAGTGATCACATGATCGCCCCTTCTAAACGAGTACATATCCATACTAAAAAAGGAATTGTAGAAGGTGTATTCGGATGGCCTGCTATACACATCAGAAATAGAGCTGGAAAAGAAGAATCTCCAAAAATAGAAACAAACTTTATTGACCTAGGATGTGACTCTAAGGCTGAAGTAGAAGCATTAGGAGTACATGTAGGTTGTGTGATTACATACCCTGACACTTTCACTATCTTAAACAATAATCGTTTTGTATGTCGTGCTATTGACAACAGAATGGGTGGTTTTATGATTGCACAAGTAGCTCGTTTATTAAAGGAGAATAACAAGGCACTACCTTTTGGACTTTATATCGTAAACGCAGTTCAAGAAGAAGTAGGATTAAGAGGTGCTGAAATGATCACACAAACGATTAAACCTAATGTAGCTATCGTAACAGATGTTTGTCATGATTCTAATACACCGATGGTAGACAAGAATATCGAAGGGGATAATAAGATTGGTAGAGGTCCTGTAGTAGGATATGCTCCTGCTATCCAAAATAACTTAAGAGAGTTAATCGAAGAAACAGCTGAGTATAACAATATTCCTTTCCAACGCAATGCCATGAGCAGAGTAACAGGTACAGATACAGATGCCTTTGCTTATAGCAATGGAGGTGTTGCTTCAGCACTTATCTCTCTTCCTCTAAGATATATGCATACTACAGTAGAGATGGTTCACAGAGATGATGTTGAAAACACAATCAAACTAATCTACGAAACACTACTTAAAATAGAGAATAACGAAACTTTTTCGTACTTTAAATAACATAGTAAGGCAGCCATTCGCTGCCTTATTTTTTATGAATTATCTACCAATTTTATACAAACAAATCAAAGGAATATGATTAAATCCTCTATCTTTGAATAAAAATACATTTAGATAATGTCCAATTACAATCGCAACAAAAATAAAGTTGCAAAACTAAATACAAACTTAACTCTTGCACAAATCATTGAGCAAGCAGGTACCAATCCAGAATATAGAATTGTATTTTACAATCGTTTTTTAAAAGATGATATTTATGTGCTCGTTGAAAAAGGAGCTTTAGAAGGTAAGACTGATGGTAGCATGGATCCTACACCTCCTATTATTGCTTTTGAGAACAACTGTATTCCTGTATTTACACATCCAGATAGAATATACGATGCTAGTGCTATACATCAAGAAATGGATTATATGAAAGTAAGAGGAAATGACTTCTTAGAAATGACACTAGGAGCTACTATCATTGTCAATCCTTTTTCTAAAGTATACAAAGAATTAGTCGTAGAAGAAATAGCAGAAATGCTGAACGGTAGTATATTCAACACCTTAAGTAGCCCTGTATTAAAAGCTCAGATGAATGTAAAAATAGGAGCACCAGAGACTGAACCTACTGTTTTATTAGAAGAGTTAAAAACTGCCTTTTCTGAGCACGAACTTATTAACGCAGCTTATATCGGTTGGACATTTAATGAGATCTTAGATAAAAATGCTCATTATGTATTCGCGATAGAGTGCGCTAAAGAATTAACTGATTTTAAAGAAGTAGCAGATTTAATCTCTAACTTCTGTAAACCTCATTTAACGAAAGAGGAATATATAGATATTATCAAGTTAGAAAAGAATGGAAACTTTAGCGATTATTTCTATAATCACGCCACTCCTTTCTACACAAAATAACAAACAATGGCAAAGGAAGCTAAATTCACCCCTATCGACTTAGAATCGTGGAACAGGACTCCTTACTATGAATATTACCGAAATATTCTAAAGACAAAATATACGGTAAGTATTAAAATAGAAATTACAGAAGTATTCAGTCTATACAAAAGTAAAGGATACAAGTTCTTTCCTACCTTCTTATATATCATCATGAAAGCACTTAACAACAGTGAGGAGCTTCGCACTTGTATACATGAAGGTCAACTAGGCACATGGAATTTTTTAGCCCCACAATACACCCTCTTTCACGAAGATGACAAAACATTTTCTGATTTATGGAGTGAACACGCTGATGACTTTAAAGCTTTTCACCACAATATCATCTCTGATATCGAGAAGTACAAGGATGTTAAAGGAATAAAGATAAAAGAAGGTCTACCTGCTAATTTTGTTCCCATCTCTTGCGTTCCTTGGATTAGCTTTGAGAGCATTAGTCAAGATACTTCTCATGACTCTGATTTTTTAAAGCCAATTATTCGTTTTGGCAAGTATTATCAAGAGCATGATAAGGTTTTAATACCATTATCTATATATGTCAATCATGCTATAGCAGACGGATATCACACTTCCATGTTCTTACAAGACATACAAGATATCGCAAACGATGCTAGAAACTGGATATTATAAGGATTATCTCTACAAGAGGTAATCCTTTTTTTATTTCCTCCCTACTTCAATAAACCTCATTATCAAACAACTACCCTATCAATCCCTTCATAGTCTCTGTTAATTTATCCTTCTTAGACAAATAACCCCCTTGTCGCGTATATAATTAGTGTACTTTTGCCGATTCTAAAATTTTTAATATATGCCACAACAACATAAGAATAGTTTTTTCTTTTTAGTATATCTAGTAGGGTTAAGTATCATAGGGTTTTTAGCAACAGATATGTACTTACCAGCATTTGACAAGATGCGTATTGATCTTGACACCACTAAAAGTAATATTAGCGCTACCTTAAGTTTATTCCTTGCTGGATACGCTATCGCACAACTAATGTGGGGACCAATATCTGACAAAGTCGGTAAACCAAAAACCATTATAATAGGTCTTAGTATATTCACTATTTCCTCTTTAGCAATTTTCTTTACAGATAGCGTAATCGCCTTTATCGTATTAAGACTAATACAAGCTATCGGAGTATGTGCTGCTGCTGTTAGCTGGCAAGCCTTAGTTATAGAAAAATATCCTTCTAGCGAGACGAATAAGGTATTTGCATCTATTATGCCTTTAGTAGCCCTATCACCCGCTCTAGCGCCTTTATTAGGAGTATACTTATTAGATCATTTCGGATGGAGATCTATCTTTATCACATTAGCAATTATATCTGTTCTTCTGATTTTATACACTTTCACTATAAAAGAAGAAAAGAAAGTAGAAGAAACAGTACAAGTTGAAGCAAAGAGTATTTCTTATTTCGAAATACTTAAGTCAAAAAAATACGTAGGTAATGTACTTATCTATGCATTGTGCTCTGCTGCCTTCTTTGCATGGCTGACAGGATCACCTTTCTTCTTAAAAGAAATGGGATACAATGAAAGCGAAATAGGCTTTAGTTTTGTACCTCAGACCATTGCCTTCTTAGTAGGTGGCTTTGGATACAGAACACTATCTTCTAGAGTAAATGGAGACGTATTAATGCCTTTCTTTATAGCATTATTTGTTATCGCTATTAGTTCACTTACAGCATTAGCAGTGTTTACTACTCCTACCCTGACTACCTTATTAATCCCGTTTTGTTTAATGGCTTTTGTCAATGGAGCATCATACCCTATTGTAGTTTCAGAAGCTTTAAAGCTATATCCTAATAACTCAGGTAAAGCAGCTGCTCTGCAAAACACTATTCAATTAGGAATGTGTTTTATCGCTAGCTCCATAGTTTCTCTATTTACAGAAGACGCTTTATTTACTACTGTATTAGTTATGACCGGAACTATTCCACTAATATACATAGCCTACCGATTGACAAAAAGTTCAAAATAATAGACACAAAAAAAGGAACCTAAATATTTAGGTTCCTTTTTTTTATATATTCTATCTACATATTATGCGTTAGATACATCTACAGTAGTTGCTTCTGCAATTTGTTTGTAAGTACCATTCTCTAACTTCTCGCGGATAGCTTCATAAGCTTTTAATGTCTCATCGATATCCTCTTTAGTATGAGTTGCTGTAGGAATCATTCTCAATAAGATAATTCCTTTAGGAATAACTGGATAAACAACGATTGATAAGAAAATATTATAGTTCTCTCTCAAGTCATTTACCATAACCATTGCCTCAGGAATACTTCCTTCTAAGTACACAGGAGTAACACAAGTATTTGTATCACCGATGTTGAATCCTCTGTCTTTTAATCCATTCTGAAGTAAGTTTACATTCTCCCATAACTTCGCTTTTAACTCAGGATTAGTTCTTAAAAGCTCTAAACGTTTTAATGCTCCTTTAGTGAAAATCATTGGTAATGATTTTGCGAACATTTGAGAACGTAAATTATATTTTAAATAATCAATAATATCTTTATCTGCTGCTACGAAAGCTCCGATAGAAGCCATAGACTTAGCAAAAGTAGAGAAGTACACATCGATACCATCTTGACATCCTTGCTCCTCACCTGCTCCTGCTCCTGTAGCACCTAGAGTACCGAATCCATGAGCATCATCAACTAATAAACGGAAGTTGTATTTCTCTTTAAGAGCTACTATTTCTTTTAATTTACCTTGTTGACCTCTCATACCGAATACCCCCTCAGTGATCACTAAGATACCTCCACCTGTAGTTTCAGCCATTTTAGTTGCTCTCTCTAAGTTCTTTTCGATACTTTCGATATCATTGTGTTTATAAGTAAAACGTTTACCCATATGTAAACGAACACCATCAATAATACAAGCGTGAGAATCTACATCGTATACGATTACATCATTCTTCGTTACTAAAGCGTCGATGATAGAAACCATCCCTTGGTAACCAAAGTTTAATAAATAAGCTGCTTCTTTTTGTACGAATGCTGCTAATTCATTTTGTAATTGCTCGTGCATTGTAGTATGTCCAGACATCATACGAGCACCCATTGGATAAGCTGCTCCATATTCAGCAGCTGCTTCAGCATCTACTTTTCTAACTTCTGGGTGATTAGATAAACCTAAATAATCATTGATACTCCAGTTAATAACTTCTTTTCCATGAAACATCATACGATTTGACAAAGGTCCCTCTAGCTTAGGAAACACATAATATCCTTCCGCTTGAGATGCCCATTTTCCTAAAGGCCCTTTATTTTTCTGTATTCTGTCAAATAAATCGTTTACCATAATATAACTATGTTTAAAAAAACAATTGCAAAAATAATGATATTTTGTATGCTTTCATAATAAATAGGGAACTATTTGAACCGAAACCCCTCTAACTGTGATAGTATTAAATGCATTTTACATATAATATCTCAATATAAAAACGCGAACAAAATGACCATTTTTTTCACAAAACATCTAATGAAAAGTGTTTTTAAAATAAAAACCTCCCAATATGGGAGGTTTTTACTTCATATTTTTAATATAATGCAGGGTATAAATTAGGATTTACCTCATTCATCATTGCATAAACTTTTTCAAAAACATCTTCTGATGATGGCTTAGAGAAGTAATCTCCGTCTGTACCATAAGCAGGTCTGTGTGCTTTAGAAGTCAATGTTTGAGGATCGCTATCTAAGTGACGGTATCCTTTTTGTTCTTCTAACACTTTTTGAAGGATATAAGCAGAAGCACCACCTGGCACATCTTCATCGATAACTAACAGGCGATTTGTTTTAGCAAGACTCTTCACGATATCGTGGTTCAAGTCAAATGGCAATAAAGACTGAGCATCTATAATCTCAACATCTATTCCTACTTCTAACAACTCTTTTGCAGCTTGCTCTATAATTCTTAAGGTAGAACCATAAGATACGATTGTCATATCTTTTCCTTCTTTGATTGTCTCTACTACACCGATAGGAGTTTTAAACTGCCCTAAGTTATTAGGCATTTTCTCTTTTAAGCGGTATCCATTAAGACACTCGATTAATAAAGCAGGCTCATCACTCTCTAATAAAGTATTGTAGAATCCTGCTGCTTTTGTCATATCTCTTGGAACTAATACATGCATTCCTCTGATTGCATTTATAATCATCCCCATAGGAGATCCTGAATGCCAGATACCTTCTAATCTATGACCACGTGTTCTAACAATCAATGGAGCTTTTTGGCGACCTACTGTTCTATATTGAAGAGTAGCTAAATCATCACTCATGATTTGGATAGCATATAATAAGTAATCTAAGTACTGAATCTCAGCGATAGGTCTTAGCCCACGCATTGCCATACCGATACCTTGACCTAAGATAGTAGCCTCTCTAATACCAGTATCTGTTACTCTATTTAATCCATGTTTCTCTTGAAGTCCTTCTAATCCTTGGTTTACGTCACCGATATTACCAGAATCCTCTCCGAAGATCATCACATTTTTATGATTTTCTAAGATAGTATCGAAGTTATCTCTTAGTACTACACGAGCATCTACTTCTGTAGCATCTGCATCATAAGTAGGCAGTACCTCTTCAATAGCTGTAGCTGTACCCGTCATTAGGTGAGAGCTATATCTAGGTTGGTTCTTAGCGAAGAAATCATCGATATACTGCACTAATGCACCTTTACCTGATTCTTTAATCACCATTCTCAGTACCTTACGAGCTGTAGTGATTACATCTCTTCTGATTGGCTCTTTAATACCAGCTAAATCATTAGCCATCTTCTCTATAAATACTCTATTTGCACTAGATGCAGCTACAGTACCTAATAAAGCTACTAATTCATTACGCTCAGCGATGATTGGATCTACATAAGCTTTCCAAGCAGCTTTTTTGCCTTCTAGTACTTCTTTTTTAAGTTGTTTATCTAGCTCATCTAACTCTTCCGCAGTAGCAATATCAGAAGTAATCATCCAGTTTCTCATCTGAACGATACAATCGTGCTCTACTTCCCAAGCTAAACGCTCTGGACTCTTATATCTCTCATGAGAACCCGATGTAGAGTGTCCTTGAGGTTGAGTTAACTCTTGTACGTGTACTAATACAGGTACGTGCTCTTCTCTAGCTATTTTAGAAGCTTGGTTATAAGTATCTACTAAAGCTACATAATCCCATCCTTTCACACGTAAGATTTCATATCCATTACCATGCTCATCTCTTTGGAATCCTTTTAATATCTCAGAGATATTCTCTTTTGTAGTTTGGTATTTTGCGTGTACAGAGATACCGTATTGGTCATCCCACACATTCATTACCATAGGTACTTGTAATACCCCAGCAGCATTGATAGTCTCGAAGAATAATCCTTCTGAAGTAGAAGCATTACCTATCGTACCCCATGCTACCTCATTACCATTTACAGAAAAGTTTCCTTCCTTATCAGCATCTGCAAACTCTCTATAAAATTTAGAAGCTTGAGCTAATCCTAATAATCTAGGCATTTGCCCAGCTGTAGGTGATATATCTGCACTTGAGTTTTTTTGGTCAACTAATTTTTTCCAATTTCCGTTCTCGTCTAAGCTGTGAGTAGCGAAGTGCCCTCCCATCTGACGACCTCCAGACATCGGATCATTCTCTAAATCAGCATGTCCAAAAAGTCCTGCAAAAAATTGTTCTACTGTCAATTGTCCTATCGCCATCATAAAAGTCTGATCGCGGTAATATCCAGATCTAAAGTCTCCATTCTGAAAAGCCTTCGCCATAGCAAGCTGTGGCACCTCTTTTCCATCTCCAAAAATTCCAAACTTCGCTTTTCCAGTAAGCACTTCACGTCTACCAAGTAAACTACATTCTCTACTTAGTTTCGCAATCTTATAATCTTGAATTACTTCTTTCTTAAAATCATCGTAAGAAAGAGCCGTTTTTGTTTCTTTTTGACTCATTGTAAAATACACTAATTTACTTGTTACGAATATAAAATAATATCACTAAAAAAGCTAGTACATACTTCTTCATTATATTGAATTAATACATACATCTTTTGATAATCAATCAAAAAAACAGTAAAAAAATTACACTAAGTAAAAATTAAAGTATTTTTAACAAAACGATATTATGAATTTCGTAATCACATATAAAAAAATATCCCCTACAAAGAGGGGATATCTATTATTCGATAATTGTTAAAATATCTTCTAGTGCAAAACGTACTTTCTTCATAGGTAATAACCAATCATTTTCATGATCTCTTTCTCCTATCGCTAAAATAGTTACACTTCTCAGTCCTTTCTTATCTAAACCTAATGCCTCATCTAACTGATCATTATAGAAGCCCTCCATAGGTGAAGCATCTACTCTTAACTCAGCCGCAGCTGCAATAGCCATACCAAAAGCAATATAAGCCTGACGAGCTGCATGCTCTGCTTGCTTCTCTTGTGACATTGCTGCAAAGTTACCTTTGATAAATCCTTTATAATCATTCATAGCACCAGGAGCTAACTCTCTCGTCTTCTCTACATTATCGAATACAGCATCAATGCGCTCTTCTGTATAAGCATCCCAAGCAGCAAAAACCAAAACATGTGAACTATCCACCACCTGACTTTGATTCATAATCACAGGTAATAGCTTCTCTTTTAACTCTTGATTCTTGATTAAGATCATCTCGAAAGGTTGTAACCCAGAAGAAGTAGGTGCCATACGAGCTGCCTCGATGATCTGCATTACTTTTTCGTCTGCTATCTTAACTGAACTATTATATTTCTTAGTAGCATAACGCCACTGTAAACTCTTTAGTAACTCCATAATTTATTAATTATCTCTTAGCCAAAAAAGCTAAAACATTATTCTCTATACGTTCATTAATATTAGAGATATCAGCCTTCACAAATGGTTCTCCTATAATCTTCTCATATAGCTCTATATATCTATCTGATACACTATTGATATACTCATCCGTCATCTCTGGTATTGCCTGTCCTTCTTTTCCTTGAAAGCCATTGCTGATTAACCATTGTCTGACGAACTCTTTAGACAATTGCTTTTGAGCCTCCCCTTTTGCTTGTCTTTCTTCATAGCCCTCTGCATAGAAGTATCTAGAAGAATCTGGCGTATGTATCTCATCGATTAACACAATCTTTCCGTCTTTAGTCTTCCCAAATTCATATTTAGTATCCACTAAGATCAAACCGCGCTCTGCTGCTATCTCACTTCCTCTCTGATACAGTGCGTGTGTGTATTGCTCTAATACCAAATAATCTTCTTCAGAGACAATCCCTCTTGCCAAGATATCTTCTCTCGAGATATCTACATCATGAGCTCCTAAATCTTCTTTAGTAGATGGAGTGATAATAGGTGATGGCAATTGATCATTCTCTTTTACCCCTTCAGGCAAGGTCACTCCGCATAACACTCTCTTTCCTTCTGCATACTCACGAGCAGCATGCCCAGCTAGATAACCTCTGATCACCATCTCCACCTTAAACGGCTCACATACATGCCCCACCGCTACATTAGGATCAGGTGTAGCTACTAACCAGTTAGGAACGATGTCACTTGTCATCTCCATAAACTTGGTTGCTATCTGATTTAGGATTTGTCCTTTAAAGGGAATTCCCTTAGGCATAATAACGTCAAAAGCCGATAATCTATCTGTAGCAACCATAACTAATAAGTCGTCTGCTATATTATAAACTTCTCTTACTTTTCCGCGGTAAACTGACTTTTGATTTGGAAACTCAAAACCCGTTTTTGTGATTGTGTTATTCATATTCTTGTTATAGTTGTGTAGTTCTTTTCTATTCTAGTAGGCTATCAAATCTAATAGCGCTGTTTCAAATCTGTCCTTAGGCAGATATTGATCTTCTAAAGCTTTCACAAATGGTATGGCTGTCTCTAAACTGGCTACCCTTCTTACAGGTGCATCTAAGTCTTCAAAACAATTCTCCATAATCATCGCCGACATATCACTTGCAATTCCTCCGAATAAGGAATCTTCCTGCAAAATTATAACTTTATTTGTTTTTTTCACTGATTTAAATACAGTTTCCTCATCTAAAGGTTGTAAAGTTCGTAAATCTATCAAATCAGCCTTAATATCAGAGTGCTTGTCTAGCACTTCCATCGCCCAATGCACTCCTGCTCCAAAGGTCACTACGGTCACATCTGCCCCTTCTCTCAACACACTCGCCTTTCCAAACGGCAGTGTATAATAATCCTTAGGTACATCCTGATAAATACTCCTATACAACAGTTTGTGCTCAAAGAAGATCACAGGATTAGGGTCATTAATAGCAGTAGCCATTAGCCCTTTTGCATCATACGGAAAAGCAGGGTACACTACCTTAAGTCCTGGTGTTTTTGTAAACCAAGCTTCATTGGTCTGTGAGTGGAATGGGCCTGCTTGTGTACCACCACCACACGGCATACGCACGACCACATCTGCCTTCTCATTCCATCTGTAATGTATCTTTGCCAAATAGTTTACAATCGGATTAAACCCAGTAGATACAAAATCGCCAAACTGCATCTCCATAATCGCTTTTCCTCCATTGATAGAATACCCCATCGCGGCAGAGACTACTGCGCTCTCACAGATAGGTGTATTGCGAATACGCCCTTTGCCAAACTGCTCTACGAAACCATCTGTTACTTTAAATGCACCTCCGTATTCTGCAATATCTTGCCCCATGATGATTAAGTTATCATGGCGTTCAAAAGATTGTTTTAACCCTTCTGATATCGCATCTATCAGTCGAATATTAGCTACTTCTGCTGTTGGTTGTATATCTTCATACTGATAAGGAGCATACATATCATTCAGCTCTGTAGCCAAGTCCGCTACTATAGCAGGCTCTTCTTGTGTTGCCTTCCAGTCCTTGTCTATCTCTTGTTTAAACTCTTCTCTAATCTGTTCGTCTAAAGCATCTGTCAGTACGCCTATTTCTTTTAGATAAGCTCTGTAATTCTCCACAGGGTCTTTTAGTTGCCACATATCCATCAGTTCTTGAGGCACATACTTTGTACCACTAGCTTCTTCGTGCCCACGCATTCTAAAGGTCAAGAACTCTATCAATACAGGACGAGGATTCTCACGCATAGATTGTGCCAGTGCACTGATCCGCTGGTATACTTCTAAGATATTATTCCCATCTATAATATGACTTTCCATCCCATATCCTATCGCACGATCTGCTAGATGCTCACATCTATACTGCTCATTCGTAGGAGTCGACAGTCCATAACCATTATTCTCGATTACAAAAAGAACAGGTAAGTCCCACACAGAAGCAATATTCAGCGCCTCGTGGAAGTCTCCTTCAGAAGTAGCTCCTTCACCTGTAAATACTGCTGTTATCTTATTCTCATTTCTCAAGGTATGCGCTAGGGCAATACCATCTGCTACACCCAACTGAGGCCCTAGATGAGAAATCATCCCCACGATATGATACTCTTGAGTACCGAAGTGAAAAGAGCGCTCACGTCCCTTAGTGAACCCATTTGCCTTTCCTTGCCATTGAGAGAACAAGCGGTGTAAAGGAATATCTCTAGAGGTAAACACCCCTAAGTTTCGGTGCATAGGCAGAATGTATTCGTCCTGCTCTAAACTAGCAGTCACTCCTACACTGATAGCCTCTTGCCCTATTCCGGAGAACCATTTAGATACTTTGCCCTGTCTGATCAGGATAAGCATCTTTTCCTCTACCATTCTAGGTTTGAGTAATTTTTTATAAAGTCCAAGTAACTCTTGGTCTGTTAAGTTTTTTCGGTCGTAATGTAATTGTTTCATAATTGGTTTAATAGACTCTAAAAATAAGCATTTGCCCCTACTAAACAAATTAATTCTAAACAAGTAATTACATTATTCTATAATCACTTTTACAACTCATAACAATACTTACTTTCAAAAAACTTTAAAACATTCTTACCATAAACTTGATTAAACTCTTCTTCTGTTATTTCTATTTCTTTCCCATTCTTTATCTTATAATACCATGTTGGCGGATTAAAAGAATCATCTATTTCTCTTGTTCCAATATAGGTTCCAAAAACAGCATAGAGCTTATTCTCATGTAACTTATAAACTTTTTCAGTTCCTCCTCTACCTTCTCCATATTCGTATAATAACTTCTTTCTAAAATCTGTTCCAGGTACAGAGGTATAAATAGAATCATTATATACTTCATCAAAAACATACTCTTTACTATTGGAATTATACAATAAGAATTGAAATTTGACTGGTGGATACGCTGGTAAAAAATGAAATGCTGAAATATCTAAATAACCATCAAAATTATAATCTTGTAAATAAATCTTAAAATTAGGTTCGTCCTTATAATACCAAAATACAGACTCAATTTCTATTCGTTTAACCTCATGTTTATCACTTATTTCAGCTATCTCAGTTACATTATAAGTATCGTTCGAATAATCAGTTTTATTTAAAAACGCTTTATACTGTTTCTGAGGGTACCCCTTACCTTTAGGGTTAGCCATTACAAAAGGCATTACAGCACCATTGCTCACATTAGTCCATTCACCTACTACCTCTCCTTTATCATAATCAAAGTGCCCTCTGAATGTATTACCAAACTCTTCTTTAAACTCTAAAATTCCATGACTCACAGTTCCATTAATATCAATAAAAGTTCCATTATTTAGATAATAGTAATATCCTGATATCTCGTCTTCAAATACTTTTAAATACATATCAAAAGCCTTAGTACACGACAAAATTATTAAACAGTTGATTTTAAGAGAAATAAAGGAAAGGATTATTTG
>NZ_BCMQ01000027.1 GCF_001485415.1 Myroides odoratimimus | reverse complement strand
CTTAGATTCAACTAATAAATGCAACAGCATTTAAAAAACGGCGGAGAACATTTGCTCCATGGAGCAAATGTTCTCCGCCGTTGGCGAAAAAAAACATCTACTTTTGAGGTTCCTACACACCCAAAAAGATGTCACATTTAACGTTAGAACAAAGATATAAAATAGAAGCATATAAAAAGGCAGGTAAATCACTTACTGAAATTGCTTGTTATATAGGCAAAGACAAGTCTGTTGTTAGCAGAGAGCTTAAGCGCAATTCAGACGAAAGAAATGGTGTTTATAAAGCTAATCTTGGACAAAGAAAGACAGCTCAACGACACAAAGAAAAACGCAAGAGAATACGCTTAACTGAAAACGTAAAAACAACTATTATAGACTATCTTAATCAAGATTATAGTCCAGAACAAATAGTAGGTAGAAGTAAACTTGAAGCAAAAGAAATGGTCTCTGTTGAATGTATTTATCAATTCATTTGGCAGAACAAAAAACAAGGAGGAAAGCTTTATAAGCATCTTAGAACTAAAGGTAAAAAATATAGAAAAAGAGGTGCATGCAAAGACAGTAGAGGCTTGATAAGTAATAGAGTAGATATTGAAAAAAGACCTAGTATAGTTGATGATAAATATAGAATAGGTGATCTTGAAATAGATTTAGTAATAGGGAAAAATCATCGTGGAGCACTGCTTACTATAAACGATAGAGCTACAGGGGTTTTATGGATGGGAAAGATAGAATCAAAGGAAGCTCACGTTGTAGAAGCTAAAATTATAGAACTCTTAAAAGACTTCAAACCGTTACTTCATACTATGACTTCTGATAACGGAAAAGAGTTTGCAAACCATCAAAATATAGCTAACACTCTAGAGCTTGATTACTACTTCGCAAAGCCTTATCACAGTTGGGAAAGAGGAGCTAATGAAAATTTAAATGGATTAGTAAGACAATATTTCCCTAAAATGACTAATTTCGATTTAATTACACAAGCAGCAATTGACAAGGCTGTAAATATTTTAAACAACAGACCAAGAAAGAGATTTGGTTTTAAATCGCCTAACGAAATTTTTACAGAAAAATTAAACCTAATGGTTACTGTTGCATTTAATACTTGAATCCACCCTTCTATATGTATATCTATTCGGTCTAGCAGAGGACCAGACACCTTGCTTAAGTACCGTTGCATCTCTAGTGGTGTAGACTTGACAGGTGCACTAGGATCATTAAAATAGCCACTCGGACTCGGATTCATACTTGCCACTAGCATAAATGAGGAAGGATACGTTATTGTAAACTTTGCCCGTGAGATAGTCACCTCCCTATCTTCTAGTGGTTGTCTCATCACTTCTAATACCTCTCTTTTAAACTCAGGCAACTCATCTAAAAACAGTACCCCATTATGCGCCAGAGATATCTCACCAGGTTGTGGATAACTTCCCCCTCCTACTAGAGAAACAGATGACGCAGTGTGGTGAGGACTTCTAAAGGGCCTAGACCTCATCAGCCCACAGTCTTTTGCCTTTCCTACTACACTGTGAATTTTAGTTGTCTCTAATGCTTCTTCTAGTGTCATCGGAGGCAGTATACTTGGTAGTCTTTTGGCGAGCATTGTCTTTCCAGAACCTGGAGGACCTATTAAGATGATATTATGCCCACCAGCTGCAGCTATCTCCATCGCTCTCTTGATACTCTCTTGTCCCTTCACATCCTTAAAGTCTATCTCTAGGTGATGCTCAGACTCTTCACTAAACATCTTAGTGAAGTCTAACTCCACTGGTACTAACTCCCCCTTTCCCTCTAAGAAGTCTATCACTTCTTTTATATTACTGACACCATATACCTCTAATCCTTCTACTATAGCGGCTTCCTTCTCATTCTCTTTTGGAATTATAATTCCTTTATACCCTTCTTCTTTTGCCTTTATAGCGATAGGGAGTGCTCCATTAATACACTGTACAGTACCATCTAAGGATAGCTCTCCCATAATAATATAATCCGACAACTCTTCTTGTAATGACATCTGGTTAGAAGCTGCCAAAATACCAATAGCAATCACTAGGTCATAAGCAGAACCTTCCTTACGCAAATTAGCAGGTGCTAAGTTGATTGTTATCTTCCTCCCTGGAAACTTATAACTGTTATTCTTCAATGCTGCGGCTATCCTATAGCTGCTCTCTTTTATCGCATTATCAGGTAGCCCTACTAAGTGATATCCTACTCCTCCATCTATGTGTACCTCTACTGTGATAGTTGTAGCTTCAATCCCAAATACAGCGCTCCCAAACACCTTTGTTAACATAATTTATGAGTATTAATTAATATTTACCTAATAAATTCAATCATTTCTTACTATTCTAAAAACATTATCTTTGCCAATATGTGGAGCGATACCACAAAAAGCAACAACTTTTATAAATAAGATTAGTTAAATTTAAACAATAATGACTATTACTCAATAACACAAAACAAATACAAAAACCTACAAATCAAACATTTATATTTATTAAATTAGTTTTTGATTACAAATAAAGTCGTTTTGGCATTAGTATTGAGTAAGGTTACTGTGGAGATAGACTCTCACCTACAACAACAAATAGTATTTAAAGAATTATGATTACAAGTAGAAAAACAGTTTTAGTAGCATTTTCAGCGTTGATTATGTTTGGTACATTGATAGGAATTAACAGCTGCAATATAGGTTCATCTAAAACACTAGATCCTAAAGAAAATGCTTTAGCCTTACCTATCATAAAAGTAGATACAACAACTGCAATTACAATCAAAGATTATATAGGAAATATAGAGGGAAAAGTAAACGTAGAAATCAGACCTCAAGTAGAAGGTATACTTGAAAAGATTTTCGTAGATGAAGGTGCTTTCGTAAAAGAAGGGCAACCTTTATTCCAAATAGACCCACTACCTTACCAAGAAGTTTTAAACAATATGATCGCTACTGAAAATGTAGAGAAAGCAAAACTTAAAAACGCAAAACTAGAAATAGACCGCCTAAAGCCTCTTATCGATAATGAGGTTATCGCTCAGGTACAATTAGAAACAGCAAAGTCTAACTACGATATCGCGAAAGCTTCTTTGGCTAAAGCTACTGCTGCTGTTAATAGTGCTAAGATTAGTCTTGACTACACTATTATAAAAGCACCTGTAAGTGGATACATCGGACGTATGCCTAAGCGTATCGGTAACTTAGTGTCTAAAGGGGATAAAGAACCGCTAACTGTACTATCAGACGTGAGTGAGGTATATGTGTACTTCGGAATGAGTGAGTCTGACTTCTTATACTTCAGCAAAGACAATAAGAAAACAGATACAGCTAGTATCAGCAACGGTCATTACTTACCAGACGTTTCTCTAATCTTAGCAGATGGACACGAATACCCTGAGAAAGGTAAAGTAGATATGATCAATGGACAAGTAAACAGAACAACAGGTTCTATTTCTTTAAGAGCATCATTCCCAAACTCTAAAGACGTGATGAGATCAGGTAATACAGGAACGATCAAACTAAAAGAAACAAATCCTCGTGTTATTCTTATTCCACAAGAAGTAACTACTTCTATACAAGACAAGACTTTTGTTTATATCTTAGATAAAGAAGACAAAGTAAAATTACAGTCTATCGAATTAAATGGAGTGTCAGGAAATAACTTTATCGTATCTGAAGGATTACAAATCGGAGATAGAATTATCAAAACAGGTTTTGATAAACTTACTGAAGGGATGTATGTAAAACCTTTAAACTAGACAAAGTACTATTCAAAAGACAAAAACAGAATTTAGAGTATTTGTACTCGCCTTACAAAACAATTTAATATGTTAAAAGCCATTATAGAACGCCCCATATTAGCCACTGTAATCTCAATTATGTTTGTGTTACTAGGACTAGTAGGGCTTACCTTACTGCCAATTACAAGGTTCCCAGAGATTGCACCTCCTAGTGTAAGTGTATCAACTTCTTACCCTGGTGCCAATGCAGAGACTGTTGCTCAGAGTGTTTTACTTCCGATAGAAGAATCTATTAACGGGGTAGACAATATGACCTACATTAGCTCTAAAGCGAGTAACAGTGGATCAGGAACAATCAACGTATTCTTTAAAGCAGGTACTGACCCTGATCAAGCTGCGGTAAACGTACAGAACAGAGTAAGTAAAGCTGCTGGTGATCTACCATCAGAAGTGAATGAGAACGGTATATCTGTGACTCCTCGTCTTAGTGGTAACATTATGACGATCAACTTCTACAGTGATCACCCAGAAGAAGTATATGACGAAACTTTCTTACAAGCTTATACACAGATTAATATTAACCGTGAATTACTTCGTGTACCAGGAGTAGCTTCTGTGAGCCGTATTGGTGCTCGTGACTACTCTATGAGAACATGGTTAAACCCTGATAAGCTTGCCTTATATAGTTTAACTCCACAAGATGTCATCAGTGCGATCAAAGATCAAAACTTTGAGATTGCACCAGGTAGCTTTGGGGAGACATCTGATGAAGCCTTTGAGACTGCTTTAAAGCACAAAGGGAGATTTAACTTACCTGAACAATACGAGAACATCGTTATTAAAACGAATAAAGACGGTTCTGTTCTACTGCTAAAAGATGTAGCTAGAGTAGAGTTCGGAGCCTCTAACGTAGGTAGTGATAACAGTGTGAACGGGTACCCTGGTCTAACGATGAATATTACACAGACCAACGGTTCTAACGCACGTGATATCGATATCGCAGTGCGCAAAACATTAGAAAGACTGTCTAAATCATTCCCACAAGGAGTGCATTATGAAATTAGCTACTCTGTAAAAGCGCAGATAGACGAATCTATTAGTCAAGTAAGAAGTACACTATTCGAGGCATTCTTCTTAGTGTTTATTATTGTTTACTTGTTCTTACAGGATTTCCGTTCTACGATTATTCCAGTTATTGCTATTCCTATCTCGCTAGTAGGTACTTTGTTCTTTATTTATTTAATGGGATTCTCTATTAATATATTGACCATGTTTGCCTTAGTACTAGCCATTGGTATTGTGGTGGATGATGCCATCGTAGTAGTGGAAGCCATCCACGAGAAGATGCATCATACAGGAATGAAGGCAAAAGAAGCGACAATCACGACGATGAACGAAATTACGAGAGCTATTATCTCTATTACGTTAGTCATGTCAGCAGTATTCTTACCAGTAGGATTTATGCAAGGGCCTGCAGGGATATTCTATAAGCAGTTCGCTTATACCCTAGCCTTCGCTATTTTGATTTCTGCTGTGAATGCCTTGACGCTGAGTCCTGCACTATGTGCATTATTCTTAAAGCAACCATCAGGAGAAGAATATGCTGCTCAGAAACCTCAAGCAGGCTTTAAGAGAATACGCAATAAGTTCTTCTTTGCATTTAATACTGCATTTGACAGTTTTACAGAGAAGTATGTCGTAACGATCAAAAAGTTAATTACGAACAAGAAGGTAGCTATCGCAGGATTAGCTCTAATCATAGGAGTTGGAGTTCTTTATCTATACAAGACCCCTTCTTCATTTATCCCTAGAGAAGATGATAGTTATATCACTTACTCTCTAGCCATGCCTCCTGGGGCTTCATTAGCACGTACTAAGGTAGTATTAGCAAAAGCAGATAGTATCTTAAAACAGCGTACGGATATCGAAGGGATGACAGCTATCTCAGGATATAATACGATAGATGGTAATGCCAGCCCATCATTTGCGGTAGGGTATATTAACCTTAAACCGTATAAAGAAAGAGGTAAAGTAAAGAATATAGACAAGATTATCGCAGAGATACAAAGCGATTTATCACAGATACACGAGGCTTCTTTTAACGTATTCCCTAGACCTACTATTTCTGGTTTTGGTGATTTCGGAGGAATTGAGTTCGTGTTACAAGACCGTATGGGAGGTGGATTTACAGAGTTCAACCAAGTGAGTGATGAGGTAATTAAACAATTAAATGAAAGAGAAGAAATATCTAATGCCTTTACTTCATTTAAAGCAAACTACCCTCAGTATTTACTTGAGATCGACTATGTAAAAGCAAAATCGTTAGGTGTAAGTGTAAAAGACCTAATGACTACTATCAAGAACTACTATGGTCGTGTAAAAGCAGGAGACTTTAATAGATTCGGTAGAACGTACCGTGTATATATGCAGGCAGACATCCCATTTAGAGAGAGTCCACAGTCCTTCTCTTCTATCTATGTAAAAAACAAAGATGGAGAAATGCTACCTGCTAATACCTTGATTAAACTGAAGAAAGTATTAGGTCCAGAGACCGTAACTAGATATAACTTATATAACTCTATCTCTATCAAAGCTAATCCTGCACCAGGATATAGTACAGGAGATGCGATGAAAGCGATAGAAGAAGTAACAGAACAACTACCTGGTAACTACTCTTATGAGTACACAGGTATGTCATTAGAAGAAAAAGATTCGGGTAACCAAGCGATTATCATCTTTGGGCTGAGTATCATCTTTGTGTACTTCTTATTATGTGCTCAGTATGAGAGTTACTTGTTACCAGTAGCGATTCTATTGACAGTACCGACAGGATTATTAGGGGTAGCCCTATTCGTTAACCTTGCTGGATTACAAAACAATATCTATGTACAAGTAGGATTGATTATGTTGATCGGGTTATTAGCGAAGAATGCCATCCTTATCGTAGAGTTCGCTCTACAACAGCGCAAAAACGGATTGTCGATATTCGATGCTGCCGTAGAAGGAGCTAAAATGCGTCTAAGACCTATCCTAATGACATCATTTGCTTTCGTAGCAGGTTTAATACCGTTGATGTTTACAGTAGGACCATCAGCTCAAGGAAACCACTCGATCAGCTTCAGTGCTGCTGGTGGTATGATATTTGGAGTAATTGCAGGTATATTTATTATCCCAGTATTATTCTATATCTTCCAGACTTGGGACGAAAAACTTAAATCTAAACTTACTAATGAATAAAAGATAGAAACCATGAACACAAAAAGAATTATAACAAGCACTTTATATGTATCGGTGGTTTCCGCAGCTTTAGCCTTACATTCTTGTGCTCCACAGTCTAACTATAAAGCACCTGAATTCGAATTGCCAGAACAGTATAGAGGTCAACTAGACTCTATCAACAATACTAGAGATTCAGTAGGAATAGCTGATATTGATTGGAAGACGTTCTTTGAAGATGAGAAGTTGATTGAATTAATCAACAGTGGATTAGAACACAACTTCGATATGGCTAATGCTATAAAGAATATCGAAATAGCTGACCAAAAGGCTAGACAAGCTAAGCTAGAATGGCTGCCATCAGTAGATATGACACTTGGCAATGTAGCTTATCAGTATCGCTCTTCTAATTACTATGGATCAGCAGCAAGTAAATACTACGAAAATAAAGGGAAAGACGCTCCTGAGAATATGTATGTAAACTCTGCTCAATACGTCTCTTCTCTAGGTATAAGCTGGGAATTAGACGTCTGGGGAAAGATGAAGAGCATGAGTGCTGAAGCTCTAGCGAACTATCTACAGACTCACGAAGCTCGCAAAGCAGTACAGACTACTCTAATCGCTAATATAGCAGAAGGATATTATAACTTACTACTGCTAGATGCTCAGATGGAAGTAGCTCAGTCTAACTATGAATTGACGAAGAATACCCTAAAGATAGTTGAACTACAACGAGATGCAGGTCAGACCACCTCTCTTGCTATTCAACAGACGCGTAACCAAATGCTAGTAGCAAAGGCGTTAATTCCTTCTCTAAAACAGCAAATAGCAGTTCAGGAGAATGCGCTATCACTGCTTACAGGACAGCTACCAGATGCTATCGAGCGAGATACTAAGTTAGCAGAGGTCAACTACCAAGAAACACTGACAACAGGAGTACCACTATACTTAGTGAGTCAGCGTCCTGATGTACAACAAGCAGAGCTAGCTCTAAAAGCGAGTAATGCAAGAGTAGGTGTAGCACAGACTAGCAGATACCCTTCTCTTACAATAGATGTAACGGGAGGATTAAATAGTATGTTAGGTAAGAATTGGTTTAATATACCTGGTTCTTTATTCGGTGGGCTAATAGGTGATGTAGCCGCTCCTCTATTTAATAAGCGAAAACTAAAAACAGATTATGAAGTAGCTAAAATAGAAAGAGAAAAAGCAGAAATAGACCTTCAGAAGTCTGTCTATACAGCTATCACAGAAGTATCTGATGCCTTAATCACATTAGAGACAGTGAAAGAGCAGATAGAGATCGCTGAAGAGCAAGTAGCAACTTCTAGATTAGGTGTAAAGCAATCTAACTTACTATTTAACAGTGGATATGCCAACTATATAGAGATTATCAATGCACAAAAGAATATGCTAGATAGTGAGCTGAACCTAAACAAATTAAAACAGAACAAACTAATTTCAAGAGTAAAACTATACCAAGCTCTTGGTGGTGGATGGAAATAGTACTCCACATTTATACTCTTATAATCTATACCAGAAAAGGCTGTCCGTGGACAGCCTTTTCTATTACTCTTATTTTAGCTAGATTGTACCTAGATTGCGAATACCTCATTAGTACTTATATCGTATGTCCATACTCACTCCGTTATTTTATACACATTAACGGACTTGCTACGGACTCATAACGGACTCACTACGGACTCATTCGAAACAAAACAGCATGAGTACTTATAGTAAAGTCATACAACATTAAATCCCTATAAACTATATTTATATTCCACTTCAGAAGTATAAATATAAAAAAAGCTGTCCAAAATTAGACAGCTTACTTCTATTATTTTTTTAATTGATACCTGCTTGGTTTAGCCATGCACTATACTTTCTACTGTTAGCATTATGCTGAGCTAGTGTCACCGCAAACTCGTGATATCCTAATCTATCTACACTTGCACAGAAGTACACATAATCGTGTTTCTCTGCATTTAACACTGCATCTATACTAGACTGATCTGACATAAAGATAGGTCCTGGAGGTAGTCCTGTATTCTGATACGTATTATAAGGTGATGGTATCTGAGTATCCTTTAGATACACTCTTTTGATCACTTGTTTAAAATCGTTAGTATGTAGTTTCTTAGCATATACTACAGTAGGGTCTGCTTGTAATGGCATTCCTAACTTAATTCTATTTAGGTACACTCCTGCTACTTTTTCTTTCTCGTCTGCTTTACTCGTTTCTTTCTGAACAATAGAAGCTAAGATAGATACCTCTACAGGTGTTAGCCCTAGAGCTTTTGCTTTCTCTTGACGCTCAGCGTTCCAGAATCGGATGTACTCCTTATGCATCTTATTACGGATTTTCAAAGGGCTTACATTCCAATAGAATTCATATGTCTCAGGTAAGAAAGAGACTAATACACTTTCTTTAGTAAATCCGTTTTCTTCTAAGAAACTAGGTTCATAGAACGTCTCTAAGAAACCTATACTATCCGTCTCAAACATAGAACCTAATCTCCCTGCGAAATCTTCTATTCGCTCAAGGTTATTATACGTTAAACGCACAGGTACATTCTTTCTAAGTGCCTCGATGATGTCATAGGTATTCATTCCGTTTCTAAGTTTAAAACGACCACTGAATACATTAGACGGATAACTGCGTTGTTCTGCTATTTCTACGAAACCTTCTTTATCATTTAGATAAGGTTCTAATACCTTTAATACAGAATGAAAGTTATCTTCTTGCTTAATGTAGATAAACTGTTCTTCATCCCAACCTTTTAAATTAGGCGAAAACGCCTTACCATACCATATATACAAGTATCCTAATAGTCCAAATCCCCCTAGAACAACTAGAATAACTAAGATGTTTTTTAACTTCATAATTTTATTTAAAATAATAATTGATACAACGCTTCGTCTTTATAAACTCCGCCAACTCTTTCCCAATCTTTCTTTATACCTACTAGTTTAAAACCGTATTTTAAAAACAGTTGTTGACTAGGATAATTATCTACCGAAATATTAGCATACAGCTGGTGCAAACCTAATACTTCTTTACCATAATTAATAACTAATTCTAATGCTTCTGCTCCTGCTCCTTTCCCTCTATCCTCTTGGTGTTGGATCACAATTCCTACACCTGCTCTATTGTTCTTAGGATCAAACTCAAATAGATCAATCAGTCCTAATGTCTGCTCTGTATCTATATCACAGATTACTAATCGCAACTGCTTTACTTCATAGATATCGAGATGAGCATTCTCTAAATACTGTCGAATCAAAAAGCGACTATAAGGTGTCACCGTATTACTAACTTCCCATAGATCAACATCATTCTCTATCTGATAGATAAATTCTAAATCTTCTGGCTCTAAAGCACGTAAAAATATAGCATTCCCACGAATATGTAACATCTTTTTTATATTTGTATTGTCCCTTCAAACGCTAGTTTGGCTGGTCCGCTTAATACTACATTTCTATAACTAATACGATCCTCTGTCTCAAAACTAATCATCAGACTTCCTCCCTCTACATCTATCTTCACTTCATTGTGATCACACTTCCCCTGAGCATACATCGAGATAGCTACTGCAGTAGCTCCTGTACCACAAGATAACGTCTCGTCTTCTACCCCTCTCTCGAATGTGCGTATTCTAAAATGATTAGGTCCTTCCTGCTCTACGAAGTTTACATTAGTTCCTCCTGGTGCGTATAATTCACTCTCTCTTATCTCTTGTCCTATACCGAATACATCATAACTTCCTAAATCTCTCACTACCTGTACATGATGAGGTGATCCTGTATTTAAAAAGCTGTATGACTTCTCTATCTCTATCCCTGACACATTGATCATCTGTAGCGATACTATACCCTCACTACTAATGGTAGCAGTATGTTCTCCATCTATAGCTATAAAACGGCAATTGTCATTAATTATTTTTAACTGTTTCGCAAAGGCTACTAGACATCTACCTCCATTACCACACATGGTACTCTCACTTCCATCTGCATTATAATAGACCATTCTAAAATCATATCCTTCTGCTTCTTCTAACAAAATCAAACCGTCTCCACCTATTCCAAAGCGTCTATGACATAAATGTGCTACTAATTCCTTGTCTTCTTTAGGAAAAAAACTAGTGCGGTTATCTATCATTACGAAATCGTTACCAGTTCCCTGATACTTATAAAATCTCAACATATAGCTAATCTTACTTAAAGTGGTAAAAATACAAATAATGTATGTTAAAACACGGTGTTAAGTGATGGTTAAACATCATTTTGTTCAAATTTTTATTTAGTAATTTTAGTCTTATTTAATTAATAGATTTATATATGAAAAAGATCTTAGGTGTTTTTTTAATTTGTTTATTAAGTGGTAGTATGACACTAGCTGGTTATAAGTATTTTTTTGAAAATCAAAACAATACTGAACTAAGTAAACTAGAGGATGTACCCTCTGCAATTTCTACTACCAAATCTTCTATTATCCCAAATTCGTCTATTGATTTCGTTGAAGCTGCTGAAAATACTGTAAATACAGTAGTTCACGTCAAAAATCTAAGCTATGTATCTTCTCGTTCTAACCCTATCATGGAACTATTCTATGGGTATAAGCCTTCGCCAAAACCTCAGATAGGAACAGGGTCAGGTGTTATCATTACTGAAGATGGTTATATCGTTACGAATAACCATGTGATCGCTAATGCTTCTGAACTAGAAGTGACACTCTCGAATAATGAAACGTATAAAGCGAGACTAATCGGTACGGACAAAGAAATGGATATCGCACTATTAAAAATAGAACCAAAAGAGAAATTATCTTATATCGTATTTGGAGATTCTGACGACATTCAACTAGGAGAATGGGTTATCGCTGTAGGTAATCCTTATAACTTAACCTCTACAGTGACAGCAGGTATCGTATCTGCTAAAGCTCGTAATCTATCTAAGACAAGTATTCAATCTTTTATACAAACAGATGCCGCTATCAACCCTGGTAATAGTGGTGGTGCCTTAGTCAATACTAAAGGAGAATTAATCGGTATTAACACCATGATCTCGTCTAACACAGGTGCTTATGTAGGGTACGCCTTTGCTGTGCCTTCTAATGTAACGCGTAAGATAGTTGAGGATTTATTAGAATATGGAAATGTACAGAATGCTACTCTAGGGGTATCTGGATATGAATTAACTCCTCAAATCGTCAAAGAGCTCAACATTAGCAATACTTCTTTTGGTTTTTATATTCAAGATATAATAACGAACTCCGGTGCGGCTCAGGCTGGATTAAAAAATGGAGATATTATCACTAAGATTAATAATAAAGAGATTAAGACCTTTGTAGACCTCCGCTCAATCATTAATACTAAACGCCCTAAAGATATAGTAGCAATAGAATATCTAAGGGGTAACGATACACATAGTACCTCTATAACACTTGGTAAGAATGAACCTCGCAAAATAGAGTTTAGAGGATTAGAATTACAAGAACTAGATACAGCCGAAAAAGAAGAATTAAACATCAACTACGGATTTAAAATAACGAAGATATTAGACAAGGATTTTGCGAAATATGAAGACGATTTGATCGGTAGTATTCTCCTTTCTATCAATGATCTCAAAGTTTCTAACATCAATCAAATTAAAAATATCGACTCTCAGATTAATCAAAATCAAAAAATAAAGCTCACTTTAATGAATAAAAACGGAGAATACCTTCGTTTACTAATATAATCGTAAGGTTCACCCAATAAATACACTAAAAAGAGTATTTTAAACTTTACAACTTGATTAATTCATTAAAAAAACAGACTTTTGCAGTAATTTATCACAACACAATTTAATATATGAAAAATACTAGTCTTTACGAGAAAGAATTAGCTTTTCAAGCAGATCGTAGAAAAGCATGCGTAGAGTTTATTAAGATTATTAGTGACCTATGGTATGACAAGTCTATTGAACTATTAATGTTCCGTAACCAACTTATCGACCGTAGCGTTAGCGATATCATTAACTTACATGAGTATGCTGCAAAATTTGTTGGGAAACCAATCAATATTTTTGATTCTGTAGAAATAGCTGAAGCGATTCAACGAGCTGACTTACCACCTTCTAGAATCGATATCGGTCGTTTAACTTATGAATATCACTTAGAAGACAACAAGCACAGCAATGCTTTAGACTTTGTTATTTCTAAATTAAAAGATGCTAAAGAAACAGAAGAATTAGTACCTAAAGACGTAGTACTTTACGGATTCGGACGTATCGGACGTTTATTAGCTAGAGAGTTAATGAATAAAATCGGTAAAGGACAACAAATGCGTTTAAGAGCAATTGTAACTCGTGATAAAAACGATGCAGTTCTTTTAGAAAAACGTGCTTCTTTACTTAAATATGATTCAGTACACGGAGACTTCGAAGGTTCAGTAATCGCTGATCCTGAAAACAATGCTTTAATCATCAACGGTACTACAGTACACATGATTTCTGCTAATGCTCCAGAAGAAATCGACTATACTCAATACGACATTGAGAATGCTTTAATCATCGATAATACAGGTGCTTTTAAAACTGATGAAGATTTAAAACGTCACTTAACTTCTAAAGGTGCTTCTAAAGTATTATTGACAGCTCCTGGAAAAGGTGTACCAAACATCGTTCACGGTGTTAACCACACTGAGTATGATCCAAACCAAGTAGATATCTGGTCTGCTGCTTCTTGTACTACGAATGCTATTACTCCTATCTTAAAAGTAATGGAAGATAACTTCGGTGTAGTAAAAGGACACTTAGAGACTATCCACGCATATACAAATGACCAAAACTTAGTAGATAATATGCACAAGAAATACCGTCGTGGTAGAGCTGCTGCATTAAACATGGTTATCACTGAGACAGGTGCAGGAAGTGCTGTAGCTAAAGCGTTACCATCATTAGCTGGTAAACTTACTTCTAACGCTATCCGTGTACCAGTACCTAATGGATCACTTGTAGTATTAAACTTAGAAGTTGGTAAAGAAACTTCTGTAGAAGATTTAAATGAAGTAATGCGCAAAGCTGCTCTTAATGGAGACTTAGTAGAGCAAATTAAATATTCTATCAATAACGAATTAGTATCATCTGATATCGTAGGAACATCTGCTCCATCTATCTTCGATAGTAAAGCTACTATCGTTTCTGCAGATGGTAAAAACGTAGTTATGTACGTATGGTATGATAACGAGTATGGTTATAGCCACCAAGTTATCCGCTTAGCTAAGTACATCGCTCAAGTTAGACGTTATACTTACTATTAGTAGATAGTAAGCTTAATATATAAAAAAGTCCAGCTAATGCTGGACTTTTTTTATACTTCTATGTATTACATTTTTATTTCAATAATTCGTCTAGTGTTACTCTAAACTTAGAGCTATTCCAGTCAGCTGCCCTGAACTTACGCACTACTATATTTCCTTTTTTATCTATTACATAAGATGCTGGTATAGATTCAGAAAATAAAACAGCAGGAGCTGCATTCTGCTCAAAATAAATAGGTAAAGTATACTGATGCTTCTCTTTAAAAGCCTTTACCTTATCAGGAGACTCTGAGGTAACGAAAAGAAATACTACTTTATCTTTATAATCGTTATAAAGCTCTTGAAAGCTAGGTTTCTCAGCTAAACATGGAGGGCACCACGTAGCCCAAAAGTTAATGATAACCACTTTTCCCCTAGTCTTATCTAAATCAAAAGTTTGTCCGTGCTCATCTATTAAATGCCATGACTCGTAATTCACTGTTTGTTGATTTTCGACTTTCTCTAAGCTAGGACTCATAGCCACAAGCCTATTCAACCACACCTTCGCACTATCTCCTAAAGGAGTAAATAAAAAAACTCCTAATACTAAAATAAATATAGCATTAGATATCCATCCTTTCTTCTTGGTATTCTTCTCACTCATACTCTTACTTTATTCAATATTTTAATGTAGAATACTCATTATACAAATACTACAAACCTATTCTACGTTATAATTATTGTACAACCACTTTTCGTTTATCTTTTTATAATGTATTCTGAGTTAAATATATAAAGAAGTCGCCACAACAAAAAATGTACTTATCTAAAACTGCACTAAGATTTTCTAAACATATCGTCAAAGTCCACATCTACTCTTCCTGGTAATACGATATTTAATACTATCCCTATAATAGATGCCAATGCCATTCCTTCTAATGAGAATAATTCTCCTATATGAATAGCTGCTCCTCCGATACCGATAATCAATATAACTGATGAAATAATCAGGTTTCTCTTTACCTTAAAGTCTACATCATTCTCAACTAACATTCTCAATCCACTCGAAGCAATAATACCAAATAAGAGAATAGAAACACCTCCCATCACAGGTGCAGGTATCGTACTTAACAAAGCTGATATCTTACCACAAAAACCAAACAGAATAGCAAAACATGCTGCTCCCATAAATATATATATACTAAAGGCTCTTGTAATAGCTAATACTCCAATATTCTCACCATAAGTAGTATTAGGTGGTCCTCCTATCAATGAGGCTAACATAGTAGCTACTCCATCTCCTAACATACTCTTATGCAATCCAGGATCTTTTATTAAATCTTTATCAATGACTTTGCTCAATACCAACTGATGCCCTATATGTTCTGCAATAGGTACGATAGCTACAGGTAACATCAATAAAATAACATACCATGACACAGTAGGCTCGTAATGTACAAAAGGCACCATAAAACTAGGCACTTCAAACCAATTAGCTTCAATCACTTTTTCGAAGTGGACTACTCCCATGATTGCAGAAAAGCAATACCCTCCTACAATACCTATTAGTACAGGTATAACGCTAAGAAAACCACGTGTGAAAATTGCTGTAATAATCGTTATGGCTAACGTTACTAGGCCAATCATGACATAAGTTAGGTCATATTCTCCTTGAGGATTATTAGTCACCATACCGATGGCTGTACTAGCTAATCCTAATCCTATAACCATAATAACAGGCCCAACTACAATAGGTGGCAATAGCCTCATTAACCAATTAGTTCCTGCCTTAGCAATTAATAATGCTACTAAAGAATAAACAACTCCTACAAGAAAACTACCTACTAAAAAACTACCTACGGGCATTCCTGAAGAAGGATCTGCTTCTAAAGCTTTCATTGCTATAATAGGGTTTATAAAAGCAAAAGAAGAACCTAAGTATGAAGGAACTTTCCCTCTAGTTATAAAGATAAAAACCAATGTACCAATACCACTCGATATTAAAGCTATAGCAGGATTCATTCCTGTCAACGTAGGAACTAAGACTGTCGCTCCAAACATCGCAAATAAATGTTGGACACTCAATAGAATCCACTGCCCTAATTTAGGCTTCTCATCTACTGCTAATACTATTTTCTTATCCTCTATTTCACTCATTTGTTGTCTTGTTTACTAGTTATAACTAGAGCGCAAAATTAGTTAATTCAAAGTTAATAACATCTCTATTCAAACAGATAAAAAAAGGGTACCTCAATTGAGATACCCTTTATAATATAGAATTGTAGAGTTAATTACTTACCTGCTGCAATTAAGTTTAATGCAGAACCCGCTTTAAACCATTCTATTTGACTAGCGTTATACGTATGGTTAGCCATGATGATGTCCTTAGATCCATCAGCATGTACAAACTCTAATGATAACTGTTTACCTGGTGCAAACTCAGTTAAATCTAAGAAGTTGATTGTATCATCTTCTTTTATCTTATCATAATCAGCTTCATTAGCAAACGTTAAAGCTAACATTCCTTGTTTCTTTAGGTTTGTTTCATGAATACGTGCAAAAGACTTCACTAATACAGCTTTTACCCCTAAGTGACGAGGCTCCATAGCTGCGTGCTCACGTGATGATCCTTCCCCATAGTTTTGGTCCCCTACTACAATAGTTGGTACACCTGCTGCTTTATAAGCTCTTTGAACTGCAGGTACTGCTCCGTAAGCACCTGTCAGTTGGTTCTTCACTTTATTTGTCTCGTGATTAAAAGCATTCTCTGCTCCTATCAACATATTGTCAGAAATATTATCTAAGTGCCCACGGAAACGCAACCAAGGACCAGCCATAGAAATATGGTCTGTAGTACATTTACCAAAAGCTTTAATCAACAATTTAGCTCCAGTAATATTTTTGCCATCCCATGGAGTAAATGGCTCTAACAATTGTAAACGACTAGAAGTAGGGTTTACATCTACTACTACATTTGAACCATCAGCAGCTGGTGCTTGATATCCAGGATCCTCTACTGCAAAACCTTTAGTCGGCAATTCATCACCTGTAGGAGGTACTAATTTTACTTCTTCTCCATTATCGTTAATAAGTGTATCTGTGATAGGGTTAAAACCTAAGTCACCAGCGATAGCTAAAGCAGCTACCATCTCAGGAGATGTTACAAAAGCATGGGTATTTGGGTTACCATCCGCACGCTTAGAGAAGTTACGGTTAAACGAGTGAACAATAGTGTTTTTCTCTTGTTTATCAGCTCCTTCACGATCCCATTGACCGATACATGGCCCACAAGCATTGGTAAATACTTTAGTTCCCATCTTCTCAAAAGTCTCAATGATACCATCTCTTTCAATTGTATAACGAATTTGTTCAGAACCTGGGTTAATACCAAATTCTGCCTTAGGAGTGATTCCTTGAGCTACTGCTTGTTCTACAATAGAAGCCGCTCTAGACATATCTTCATAAGAAGAGTTCGTACAAGAACCTATTAATCCCCACTCTACTTTTAATGGCCATCCGTTAGCTTCTGCCTCTGCTCTCATTTTTGACACAGGAGTTCCTCTATCTGGTGTAAAAGGCCCATTAATATGTGGTTCTAATTCTGATAAGTTTATTTCTATTAACTCGTCAAAGTATTTTTCTGGGTTAGCGTACACTTCAGCATCTGCTGTTAAGTGTTCAGCTACCTTATCAGCAGCATCCACTACATCTTGACGACCTGTAGCTGCTAAATATCTTCTCATTGAATCATCATATCCAAATGTAGAAGTAGTCGCTCCTATCTCTGCTCCCATATTACAGATAGTACCTTTACCAGTACATGACATAGAAGTAGCTCCTTCACCGAAATACTCTACGATAGCTCCTGTTCCTCCTTTTACAGTAAGAATATCTGCTACTTTAAGAATAACGTCTTTAGGGGCAGTCCAACCGTTTAACTTACCAGTTAATTTCACACCTATTAATTTAGGAAACTTTAATTCCCAAGCCATACCAGACATTACATCTACTGCATCAGCCCCACCTACACCTATAGCTAACATACCTAGACCACCAGCATTAACTGTATGTGAATCTGTACCAATCATTAATCCTCCTGGGAAAGCATAGTTCTCTAGTACAATTTGATGAATAATACCTGCTCCTGGTTTCCAGAAACCAATACCATATTTATTAGATACAGAAGATAAAAAGTTAAACACCTCTGATGATTGGTTTTGTGCTGTTTGAAGATCTGTAGCAGCACCTACTTTTGCTTGGATTAAGTGGTCACAGTGTACTGTAGTTGGCACGGCTACCTTTTCTTTTCCAGCGTGCATAAATTGTAATAAAGCCATCTGAGCTGTTGCATCTTGACACGCTACACGGTCTGGTGCAAAGTCTACATAGTCTTTACCTCTCTCAAATGATTGTGATGGTGTCCCATCCCATAAGTGAGTATATAAAATCTTTTCTGAAAGTGTTAATGGACGACCTACTAGTTCACGAGCTTTCGCTACGCGGTCAGGCATCTTATCATACACTTTTTTAATCATTTCAATATCAAAAGCCATAATAAAGTTCTTTTTTTTACAATTTAAATTATTAAGACAATTTACAGTTTTTTACCTCTAATAAATTCTATATAAATGTTAAAACAATATATTTAAAATGATTCTATTTAATTGAAATAAGTTTACAAAATAGACTATAATACTATGTCTAAGTATAATATCACAACAAATGATTAGTTGAGTATTTTGTTTAAATTTGAATCAAACTAATAAGAGGAATTATTGCCCTTACCTAAACTCGCCAACTATGATATATAGGTAAGCAAATGCTACTTATGAATTCATCGTCTTATTTAAAACAAACACCATGTACAAACATCTTTTTAAAGCTGCGCTAAATTGGATTGCTATCGACAAGCAAAAAGAGTCGAACAAAAAGGTGTATGCTAAAAGCCATACCATCAAAATAGAAGGAAAAGATATTTTACCTATTTCAGCAGCCAAAGCCTTTAAAGGAGACCCTACGTTGCTAAATCCAGAAGATTTATTGCTAAGCGCTCTTACATCATGTCATATGATGTCGTATTTATACGTATGCCAGCAACACGATATAGAAGTGCTTGCTTATGAAGATAATTCGGAGGCTACGTTAGTACTAAATGATGATGGTAGTGGACGTATAACCAAGGTGGTTTTAAATCCGATAGTACGCATCAGAGATGAATCACAAAAAGAACTAGCGCTACAACTACATGTTCAAGCCAACAAACTTTGCTTTATTGCTAATTCTTGCAATTTTGAAATAGAACATCATGCACAATGCATTGATTAACGTGATCCCATAAAAAAACGAGCCTATCTAATATTAGATAGGCTCGTTCTATATTAACTACATTTAAATATTTCTATTTAGCGTATATTATTTAGTAGGAATTGGTTTGAACTTCGTTAAGTTAATTCCTTCTACAGAAGATTTGTACTCTTCGATAGTAGGGATTCTTCCTAAGATAGCAGAAAGTACTACTACTGGAGTAGAAGCTAATAAAGACTCTCCTTTTTTACGTTCAGAATCTTCTACCACACGTCCTTGGAACAGACGAGTAGATGTAGCCATTACTGTATCACCTTTAGCAGCTTTCTCTTGGTTACCCATACATAAGTTACAACCAGGACGTTCTAAGTACATAATGTTTTCGTATTCTGTACGGTTAGTTGTTTTTGGTAATAAATCACTAAACTCAAATCCAGAGTATTTTTGTAAATATTCCCAATCTCCTTCAGCTTTTAACTCATCAATGATATTATAAGTCGGAGCAGCCACTACTAATGGAGCATTAAACTTAACCTCACCATTTTGTTTTTCAAGGTTTTTAAGCATTTGAGAAACAATCTTTAAGTCATCTTTGTGAACCATACATGATCCTACGAAACCTAAATCAACTTTCTTATCACTTCCGTAGAAAGAAAGCTCTCTAATAGTATCGTGAGTATAACGTTTAGATACATCATCATTATTTACGTCTGGATCAGCGATCATAGGCTCATCAATGATGTCTAAGTCAATCACAACCTCAGCATAATATTTAGCATTAGCATCTGGAGTTAATGCTGGTTTTTCACCAGATCTAATCTCTTCGATTCTCTTATTTGCTTTATCTATTAATCCTTGAAGAACTTTATTGCTGTTATCCATACCTTTCTCTATCATAATTTGGATACGGCTCTTAGCGATCTCTAAAGACTCGATTAAAGTATCATCCTGAGAAATACAGATAGAAGCTTTTGCTTTCATCTCTGCAGTCCAGTCAGTAAATGTAAATGCTTGGTCAGCAAGAAGAGTCCCGATATGAACCTCAATAATTCTACCTTGGAATACGTTCTCTCCTCCGAATTGTTGTAACATTTGAGATTGAGTAGCATGCACTACATCACGGAAGTCCATATGTGGCTTCATATCTCCTTTGAAAGTTACTTTCACTGACTCAGGAATTGGCATAGAAGCCTCTCCTGTTGCTAATGCTAAAGCTACTGTTCCAGAATCCGCTCCGAAAGCAACCCCTTTAGACATTCTAGTGTGAGAGTCACCACCGATGATGATAGCCCAATCGTCGATTGTAATATCATTCAATACTTTGTGAATAACGTCAGTCATTGAGTGATACTCTCCTTTAGGGTCACGTGCTGTAATTAACCCGAAGTCATTCATAAACTTCATTAACTTAGGGATATTAGTCTGTGCTTTTTTATCCCATACAGAAGCAGTGTGACATCCAGATTGGTATGCACCATCTACGATAGGAGAAATAACTGTAGCAGCCATCGCTTCTAACTCTTGAGCAGTCATTAATCCTGTTGTATCTTGAGACCCAACGATATTAACTTCTACACGTACATCTGATCCTGCGTGTAACACTTTTCCAGGAGTTACTCCTACTGCGTTTCTATTGAAGATTTTCTCAACAGCAGTAAGCCCTTGTCCTTCTACAGAAATCTCTTTTGAAGGAGCGAATACTACAGGAGCTTCTATTCCTAATACTTTCGCAGCAAAAGTTTGGATCTTTTTACCAAATACGATAGCATAAGAACCACCAGCTTTGATAAACTCCATTTTTTGTGGAGTAAGTGCTTTAGCGATATCGATAAGCTCTTGGTCTCCATTATATAATTTTTTAGCTTTTGTATCAATAGTCAATACAGTTCCAGTCTCAACAGAGTAAACTTGTTCTAATACAGGCTCACCTTTTTCGTTGCGAACTACTTCTCCATTAGCATCTGTTTTCTTCACCCAGTTTTTAAGGTCAAGTCCGATACCTCCAGTTACATCAACTGTAGTTAAGAAAATAGGTGAAATACCGTTAGTACCACCTACGATTGGAGCAATGTTTACGAATGGTACATAAGGACTAGCTTGTTTACCTGTCCATAAAGCCACGTTATTTACTCCAGACATTCTTGAAGATCCTACTCCCATAGTACCTTTCTCAGCGATTAACATTACACTCTTACCAGGATGTGCAGCTTGTAGCGCTTTAATCTCTTGTTGAGCAGCAGGAGTGATCATACACTGTCCGTGTAACTCACGGTCAGAACGAGAGTGAGCTTGGTTACCTGGAGATAATAAGTCAGTAGAGATATCCCCTTCACCAGCGATGAAAGTTACTACTTCTATTTTCTCAGCTACTTCAGGAAGTTTTGTAAAGAACTCCGCTTTAGCATAGCTCTCTAAGATATCCTTAGCAATAGCGTTACCTGCTAAGAAAGCCTCTTTTAGACGTAATGTATCTGCATCGTATAAGAATACTTGTGTCTTAAGTACTTTAGCAGCTTCTAAAGCGATAGCTTCATTATTACCTAATGCTAAGTCTAAAAGAACCTCAATAGAAGGTCCACCCTTCATATGAGATAATAATTCGAATGCAAAAGCTGGAGTAATTTCTTTTACTACAACCTCACCTAAGATAATTTCTTTTAAAAACTTTGCTTTAACACCTGCAGCACTAGTAGTACCCGGTAAAACATTATAAATAAAAAGCTTAAGAGAATCCTCATGGTATTCGTTCTCAGCATCTTTTACTTGTGCTATAACTTCACTTAATAGTTCAGCACCGTCAATTGGCTTAGGATTAAGCCCTTGAGTTTTTCTTTCTTCGATCTCGTTGATGTAATCCTTGTAAAGACTCATAGTTATGTCTATTTAATAAAAGGTTGAGGATAGAACCCTGTATCAACCTATACATGTTATTTTGTATTAGTTCTTTTTCTAAGCTTAATCCTCACATACTCATCCTTCTTAGTTTAGATAATTATGTTTAGTTTATCACTTTGAATTTTTGTCAGCACAAATTTAAGCAAACTAATTTATTTTCAAAAGTTTTTAATGAATCCTACAAATACAAAAAATATTATTTACAAACATTCTTCTTTACTGAATTAAATTCAATAGTTTTAATAAACAGAACCTCTTTTTCTGAAATTAATTAATTTTTAATGCTTAATATATCATATTGCGATATTTATCCCCTAAACATAAAAAAAACGACATTCTAGCCTATTGCTAAAATGTCGTTTTCATTCCTTCAGATTATTATATTCTTATTTTTTAAGCCAATTATTACGGAATGTACAATTACGAAATTCCCCCTGAATGTTAATATAAGCGTCATTTACCTTACGAGATACCCATTTATTCACTTCTTCAGCTTGTTTTTTATTTAAAGCCATATTTCTAACCTTCGTATAATCCTCTGCAAAATCAATTTTATGCTCTGCATATTTCTTATTGATTGTTACTATACGATAGTATTTCTCTTGTTTTTGCATATCGTTCTTTAATGCCACTTGAGATACTTCACCTTCTTTTAGATTAGACACTAAGAAATATAGTTCTCTATCTTCCATATTATTCAATTCAAAACGTGGGTCTAATGATCTAGGATCTTTCATAATACCACCATTTTGTTTTGTATCCTTATCATCTGACTCACTCGCTGCAGCAGCTGCGAATGTAATCTCCTTATTAGCAATCTTTGTACGGATATTCTCTGCCCTTTTTTTAGCTTCTTCTAATGCAGCATCAGTTGGTTTTGGTTTTAATAAGATATGTCTTAGATCTAAGTGTTGTCCACGTATCTTCTCTAAGTATATGATATGATATCCGTATTCTGACTCGAATGGTTCAGAGATCTCTCCCTCTGCCATGTTGAATGCTACCTCTTTAAACTCTTTTACGAAAGGAGACTTTTTAGTGATAGAATAGAATCCTCCATTACTAGCAGACCCTCTATCATCTGTGAATAGTACCGCTTTACTAAAGAAACTAGCACCATTCTCTAATACGTCTTTCTTCATCTCATTCAGACGATCGATTACTTTTTGCTTTTGCTCTTTAGAAATCTCTGGTTTAATCACAATCTCAGCTATCTCTACCTCATCCCCTACAGTTGGCAACTGATCTTTAGGAATCTCGTTAAAGAACTGACGTACTTCTTCTGGAGTAATAGTTACCTTCTCCACGATATGCTGTTGCATATTCTGTGTCAGTTTATTTTGCTTTACAATTTCAAATAATGCCTCACGTAGCTCCTCTTCATTCTTTTTATTATAGAACTGGATGATCTTATCTATAGAACCTACATCCTCCACCATACGGTTGATTTGTTCGTTCATAAAACTTGTCACCTCAGCATCTGTTACCTCTAAACTGTCTTGTACAGCCTGGTGAGCAAATAATTTATCCTCCAATAGTTTTTCAAACAAATCACATCTTGATAAATCACCTGTAGGGATACGTTGTGCCTTAAGCTCTATCAACGTTTTATCAATTTCTGATTCTAAGATAATGTAATCTCCTACTACTCCTACTACTCCATCTATTTTTCTACCCTGTTTAGTCTGCCCTTGCGCAAATCCTACAAAAGAAAGAGCTAGCCCTAAAGCTACCATTACCTTCTTATTAAAAAACTTCATACCTTTTATTTTTTTTAGCATCCTTTAATATATCTTCTTCGTATTGTTTTAGTAATTCCATTTTACGATCATTAATGACCATCATCTTTAGTGATTTCTTTAAATAACTAAAAGGAATTACACTTCCTCTAGGTAATACTGTATTCACTTTTACAAAATAAGTACTATTTTCTTCTTCTACCTCAAAAAAGGCATTGTTTTTTAAGTAATTATCTTTATTGTTATTATTTAAGAAAGGAAGCTTCTCATATATCTGCTTCACATCCACCCATATAGAGTCATTTAGAGCATACGATTTCATGTGCAGAGACATTCCATCTAACTTCTCATGATCTTCTTTTCGAGACGAACTAAAGTACTTTCTGATTGTACTATAATTACTATTATCCTTTAAGACATTAGCATAAGACATTCTCACTAGCATATCTTCTACAAGAAAATTACTCTTATACTTATCATAATACACTCTCAAGTCTTTCTCTTGAATAATTGTATCTATACTCTTCTGTACTAGTTTTTCTAGATAATCCTTTATTAGCAAATCACTTTTAAATTGATCGACTAATTTATCTATTTCTTCTTTCTTATCACTAGATAGATTAAACTCCGCAGCTTCTATCAATAATTTTTTAGTAGCCCACTTATCTATAAACCGAGTCACGATAGCTAGACTATCCTGCTTATCAGCACTAGAAGGAACAATACCATGTACCTCATCTCTGTCTAGATAAGTATCATTTACCCTTGCTACAGCATTCTCCTTAGACCCAGTGCTACCAAGCTTATCACAAGATACCACCATAGCACCACATAACATACTCAAAAACAAGGTTCCTACTAAGCGATATTTATTCATACACTATTTCTATTTATGAAACTAATTCCCAAAAATACTTATTTTAAAACAAAGTTTTATAACCAAAAATAAGTTACTTTCTAATTCTACCCCACTCCTTCTAAATTCCAACACACAATAATACAAATCTTTACTAAAGTACCTACACTAGTTAACGAAGTATTGATAATAATTATGTAATTATTTTACATAAAGGATAACTCCTTTCCTTTCTAAATATTGCTTTTTTATACTATCAACGTGAGTTCTACTATCTACTCTAACCATCGCTATCCCATTACATCAGTCTATCTGAGTATGAAATAGCAACTAAATGTATACATCATTCTCCAAAAAACAACTTTTAATTCCGCAAAATATAAGTACTTTTGTACCTTAAATTTTTTAATAATGAGTTTTTTAAAGGAAATAGATCGTAGACGTACATTTGGTGTAATTGCTCACCCTGATGCTGGTAAGACAACATTAACTGAAAAGTTACTACTTTTTGGTGGAGCTATTCAAGAAGCTGGTGCAGTAAAAAACAACAAGATTAAAAAAGGAGCTACTTCCGATTTTATGGAGATTGAACGCCAACGTGGTATTTCTGTTGCAACTTCGGTTCTTGCATTTAATTATAAAGACAAAAAGATTAATATTCTAGATACACCTGGTCACAAGGATTTCGCTGAAGATACGTTCAGAACACTGACTGCAGTAGACAGTGTTATCGTAGTAATTGACGTTGCGAAAGGGGTCGAGGAACAGACTGAGAAGCTTGTAGAAGTATGTAGAATGCGTAACATACCAATGATCGTATTCATCAACAAACTTGACCGTGAAGGACGTGATGCTTTTGAACTAATGGATGAAGTAGAACAAAAACTTCAACTAAAAGTAACTCCTTTAAGTTTCCCTATCGGAATGGGGTACGACTTTAAAGGTATCTATAATATCTGGGAAAAGAATATCAACTTATTCAGTGAAGATAGCCGTAAGAACATTGAAGAAACAATCAATGTATCTGACCTAGCATCTCCTGAACTAGACAAATTAGTAGGTGAGAAATCTGCTAATAACCTACGTGATGAATTAGAAATCATAGAAGGTATCTACCCAGAATTTGACAGAGAAGAGTATATCAGTGGTAACTTACAACCAGTATTCTTTGGTTCTGCGTTAAACAACTTTGGGGTACGTGAACTATTAGATTGTTTTATCCAAATCGCTCCTTCTCCTCGTGCTAAAGAATCTAGTACAAGAGTAGTAGAGCCTAAAGAAAATACATTCTCAGGATTTGTATTTAAGATACATGCTAATATGGACCCTAAACACAGAGACCGTCTAGCATTCATCAAAATTGTATCTGGTACATTTGAGAGAAATACTCCTTACTTACACGTAAGACAAGGTAAGAAGCTTAAGTTCTCTAGCCCGAATGCTTTCTTCGCTGAGAAAAAAGAAATCGTAGATGTATCTTATGCTGGAGATATCGTAGGGTTACACGATACTGGTAACTTTAAGATCGGAGACACATTGACTGAAGGAGAAATCATGCAGTTCACAGGTATTCCTAGTTTCTCACCTGAGCACTTCCGTTATATCAACAACGCTGACCCACTTAAATCTAAACAATTAGAGAAAGGTATCGATCAGTTAATGGATGAAGGGGTAGCACAGTTATTCACCCTAGAGATGAATGGTCGTAAAGTAATCGGTACTGTAGGAGCACTTCAGTACGAGGTTATCCAATACCGTTTAGAGCACGAATACGGAGCTAAATGTACGTATGAGAACTTCCCTGCTTATAAAGCATGTTGGGTACGTCCAGAAGATCCTAAAAACGAAGAGTTCAAAGAATTCAAACGTATAAAACAGAAGTTCCTAGCTTTTGATAAATCAGGGCAACTAGTATTCTTAGCAGATAGTGAATTCTCTATCCAAATGACACAAAGTAAATTCCCTACTGTGAAGCTAGCATTCACATCAGAAGAAATTAAATAGTCAATATACTATAAAATATAAAATCGCTTAAGAGATAATCTTAAGCGATTTTTTTTTGATTCAATCTTCTCTTAGGTAAGAGAATACCACAACCAAGTGGCAACTACATCATATTCTTCATACAAGTAACTCCTCAACTTTTAAAAACTTCAGATTGATATACATACACATTGTTATCCTCTTACCCTGCACCCTGCTATTACACTCACATCACTCTCTATCGAAACAAATACATACTCAATCTAGTCTAAGTCTATAGTCACTCCGTTTATTTAGCTAAAATAACGGAGTCAATACGGACTCATAACGGACTCAAGGCAACTAAAACTAAACGAACCTAACTAGTAGATACAAAAAAAGCTACACCGAAGTGTAGCTTTCTATATCTTTAACAAAGTCTAAGATTAGAATCTCTTCATTTGTTCTTTCATCATTTTAATTTGGTCTTTTAACATCCCTTGTTTATCAAGCTTCTGCGCTTCCCCTAGAAGTTTAGTAGCTTCTAGCTTACGTCTCTTCGTCATCGCAATACCTGCTAACTGAAGTTTAGCCATTGCTAAATCTTGATCCATGTTTAATCCAAGTTCTACAGCCTTCTTCATATACTTCTCTGAAGCATTTAAGTTAGTCTGAGAAGTCATGATTCCCATTAAGTAGTTATAATATCCATTCTGCTTACGCACTAATGCTGTCTCTGGATTTTTGATTTTATTCAACCATTTTTGGGCACCGTCAAAATCTTGTTTTCTCAATTTTAAGAAAGCTAATAAGATAAACTCATTTTTATAGTAAAGTAATATTACTAATGAAATAAGGAACAATAAGAAAATACCGTTACCAATATTACCTTCTACAAATTGCCAAACTGATACTGCGAATAATACCGCAGCGATACCTAATTTAATATATCTATGAAACATCTACTTAATAAGCTTTTATTATAAAGAACGCAAAGTTAATAATTTCTATCCATTATAAAAATAAAAGAAAGTCAAATTAAACGCCTTTACATTCCTAAATCATTATATTTCTCTTATCGACTTTTTATCTACTCTACCTTAGAGTTGGATGACATAGTCTGCATCTATCGTCGTAAAATCATGGACGATATAGTTAGCCCCTGTATAGTCTTGCTGTTTAGAGTTAGCGCTCTTATATCCTATCACCTTAATACCTGCTGCATTAGCTGCCTTGATACCATTAGTACTATCTTCTATCACGATGCAGTCCTCTTTATCACTATACTTCGCTAGTGAAGCTGCCTTTAAGAATATCGCTGGGTCTGGCTTAGACTTAGGAAGATCCTCTCCACTTACGATATGTGTAAAGAACGGATACAGCCCAAAACGAGTAAACACTCTGTCTATCGTACTCTTAGATGCTGATGATCCTACGATAAGCTCTATCCCTTTAGCATGTAATCCTTCTATCAAGTCTCGTACACCATCTATTAGTTCTAGATCAGGCTTGGTATCAAAAGATTCGTTGAACAACGCTCTTTTTCTCAATACCATGTCCGGAATATTACCTTCTACACCATATATTTCTTTTATGCGCTCATACGTATTCTTAGTAGAGTGCCCTGTAAAGGAATTATATACGTGCTCTGAAACTTCTATTCCCAATTCTTTAAAGTGACTGTGATATGCATAACGGTGTACCGGCTCAGTATCTACAATCACCCCGTCCATATCAAATATAACCGTCTTGATCATTTTTTTTCTGACAAAAATAATCCTTTATATCAATATACTGACTTTATTTATCTACATTTACTTCTCTCATCCAAAAACAAACTATAAAATATCAAAACTCTTGTCTGACGAAATTTCACTCTTACATCGATTACAAAATAACGACACAAAGCATGAAGCATTTCGTGAATTACTAAGCCTCTATCAGCAGCGCTTATATATGCATATCCGTACTATCGTGTTGAATCACGATGATACAGATGATGTGCTACAAGAAGTATTTATAAAAATCTACCAAAACATAGATACCTTCAAGGGGAATAGTCAATTGTTCTCATGGATGTATAGAATAGCGACTAATCAAGCACTAGATTTTCTAAAGTCAAAAAGTAGAAAAATGCAACTAGAAGATGATGAGCTAAATGAGTATCTAGTCAATCAACTAGAAGCAGACAGTCTATTCGATGGGGATGAAGCAGAACTCATATTACAAAAGGCAATAGCGTCATTACCTCAAAAACAACAACTCGTCTTCAAGATGAAATACTATGAAGATCTAGACTACCAGACTATATCAGAAATTTTAGAGACTAGTGTAGGAGCACTAAAAGCTTCTTATCACCACGCAGTAAAGAAAATAGAACTTTTTATAGAGTCAAATTAAACCTTTGTACTTTTTAATCGTCTAACTAATAAAGGAGAAGAATATGGACAATAAATATTTAAATACGAAAGATCCTAAAGGCACTTTTAAAGTACCTGAAGACTACTTTGCTAATCTAGAGCATAGAGTATTAGCTAATATTGACTCTTCTATCACTCCTACTCCTAAGGTAGTACCTCTGTATAAAAACCGTTATATTTGGACCGCTGCAGCAGCGGCTATTGCATTGCTGTTTGGTATTACGTTCTTCTTTACTCCAGATTCTAATACTTTAAATAAAGATAGTATAGAGAGTTACTTAGAATACAATCAAAGCTTCTCTTTAAACAATGACATTATCAATGCATTAGATGAACAGGACTTCAACGATTTAAAAGATAATATAGAAATAAAACAATCCCAAATAGATCATTATGTGTTATCACATATTGATATCGAGTATTACTTAAATGAATAATACAATGAAACAATTATTAAGTATTTTAATGGTGCTTATGTTTAGTGTAACTACTTATGCACAAGACAAACATGATCAGATTAGATCATTAAAAGTTGCTCATATTACAGCCGAATTAAACTTGAGTAGCGAACAAGCCGAAAAGTTCTTACCGATTTACATCGCTTATGATAAGAAGATGTCAGAACTACGACACACTAATGTATTTAAATACATCAAAAACGCAGATATACAAGACTTAAACAAGCTAAGTGATAAAGAAGCGAATAAAAAAGTACAGGAACTAATAGACTTCGAAGAATCTTATTCTTCTGCTCGAATCAAGTTTGTAGAAGATGCTAAAAAAATCATAGGTGAAAAGAAAATTCTTATTCTAAAGAAAGCAGAAGACGACTTTAACCGTCAACTCCTAAAAAAGTATAAAGACAAGAAGTAATTCTATTTAACTTAAAATAATATTAATCCATACCTATAAAGCCCACAAATCAACGTATATTTGTGGGCTATTTTATATATAATATAATAATGAGATTACACAGAAACCTTGTATTTACAGTTATAGACTCTATTTTAGCTATATTCAACGATGGTGAGTATGCAGATAAAATGGTAGCTAGAGCCTTGAAAAAAGATAAACGCTGGGGAAGCGCTGATAGAAAATTCGTAGCTGAGACTATCTATGAAATCGTAAGATGGAGAAGACTATATGCTGAAATAGCAGAAGTAAAAGACCCTATAAACAGAGATGACGCTTGGAGAATATTCGCTGTTTGGGCTGTACTTAGAGGTTATACATTACCGGACTGGAAATACTTCGAAAACACACCTGCAAGACGTATTAAAGGTAGATTCGACGAATTAAACAAAACACGTAAATTCAGAGAGTCTATTCCTGACTGGATGGATGAATTAGGTGTGAAAGAATTAGGTGAAGAAAAATGGACGAAAGAACTTGCTGCTCAGAATAAACAAGCTAGCGTGATCTTACGTGTGAATACTTTAAAAACAACTAGACAAAAACTATATGGTATTCTGATGGATCTAGATATAGAGACTATTATGCCTGAAGAATATCCTGATGCATTAATCCTTAAAGAAAGAGCGAATGTATTTATGACAGATGCTTTTAAAGAAGGATTATTCGAAGTACAAGATGCTTCTTCTCAGTTAGTAGCTAGACTGTTAGATGTAAAACCTGGAATGCGTGTAGTAGATACATGTGCGGGTGCGGGCGGTAAGACGCTACACTTAGCTTCTCTTATGGAGAATAAAGGGCAAATCATAGCAATGGATATCTATGAGAGCAAACAAAAGCAATTAAAGATCAGAGCGAAGCGAAACGGAGCTTTTAATATCGAGTACAGAATCATAGAAGGTACTAAAACGATTAAAAAACTACATGACAAGGCTGATCGTCTATTAATAGATGCACCATGTAGTGGATTAGGAGTATTAAAAAGAAACCCTGATAGCAAATGGAAGCTTAGACCTGAGTTCGTAGAAGAAATTAAGCAAGTACAAGAGCAAGTATTACAAGATTATTCTAAGATACTTAAAGCTGGTGGTAAGATGGTATATGCTACCTGCTCTATTCTTCCTTCTGAAAATGAACTACAGATAGAAAAGTTCTTAAAATCAGATGCTGGTAAAGACTTTAAACTGATCGAAGATCATAAAATTCTATCTAGTGAGTCTGGTTTTGATGGATTCTATATGGCTTTATTAGAGAAAAAATAAACCTACCGATAACAAAAGCCTGTTTTACCTTAAAACAGGCTTTTTACTTATATACTCCTTTTGATATTTCTGACGTATGAAAACCAACTTCCTTATAGCCTCAATATCTCTTTTAGTACTTACGCTAGGTGCATGTGATAAAAAGAGTAATACAAACTTTACTCCTATTTATTCCACTGGAGAAGTACCTACTACTGATGTAAAAGCCACTGAAAACAGTAAGGCTACTACCACTGGTTTTTTCTCTATCCCTACGTCTGAACAAGATTATTACCAAGGAGTAGATTTCACTAAAACAGGTCTAGCGCTAAAACAAGAGCTAACAGAACTAAGCACTCGTAAACACGTAAGAGAATTAAGCTATAAAGAAATATGGGAAGCTACCAAAGCAACTGACCTAACACCTGAAGGTAATGAGGTATATCTATTATATGGTCATAAAGGAGTACGCACAGGCACCACAGCGTATACCAGAGGTAAGCAGAGTAATGGTGGTGGTCAAGGACAATGGAACAGAGAACACACTTATGCTAAATCTCTAGGCACACCTAATCTAAATGAAGCTGGTCCAGGGGCAGATGCACATCATCTAAGAGCTGCAGATGTCAAATGGAATAGTATTAGAGGAAATAAACCATTCGTACAAGGTAGTGGTACTTCTAAACTAGTAGGAGATTATTGGTATCCTGGCGATGAGTGGAAAGGAGATGTGGCGCGTATGATGATGTATATGTATATCCGTTATGAGAATAGATGCATCCCTAAGTATACTCCTAAAGGAAATAATGGAAGAAATGCTGGTGTGGTAGTCGGTACTACTAATAAGATAGATCCAAATATGATTAATCTATTGCTAGAATGGAATGCTGAAGATCCTGTCTCTGAAATCGAGAGATACAGAAATGAGTATCATGCTAACACGAAGAATAAATATGCTCAAGGAAACAGAAATCCCTTTATAGACAACCCTTATCTAGCTACTCAAATCTGGGGCGGCCCAGAAGCAAAAAACAACTGGACAAAAGAATAACTGTACAATTTTAGATACACAAAAAGGACAATCTGACGGATTGTCCTTTTTTTTAGTCTTATCTCTTCCTTATTCCTCTAAAAACGCCTCAGTAATTAATACTAAAAGACCTAAAAAAATAAATTTCTTCTCGTACTGCCAATAAATAACAATATCATACTTCCAATTTTTGCGTATATACAAGAATATTCACAAACCCTCTTCATCACCTAAACTTAGAGAATAGAATAAGTAACTTGCAAGCTAATAGAATAGCGCAATAATTATTCATTCTATTGTAAAAAACAGAATAATAAATCACTTACCAAACATGAAAAAAACATTACTTGTATTAGCAGGATTAGCCGTCTTCGCTACTTCTTGTACGAAAGACCCTATTATTACCGAACCTACTGAATCGACAGAAAAGCCAGGTAACGGTGGCGAAGAAAAACCTGACGAAGGAGGAAGTATCACTCCTAATCCTGGAGACTACATCATCCCTGCTCAATACCAACAGTATTACAGCAAGCTAGACTTCACTAAAGAGGGAACACAGCTAAAACAACAGTTAGCAAAACTAGTGAAAGATACTCATATCCCACAGAGTTATACACCTGGTATCTGGGAAGCTACAGAATTCACTGATCAAGATCCAGAGAATAAAGATAATGTTCTTCAGATTTATGGTTGGCCAGATAAAGATACTAAGGGTGATATCACTAAAATGAGATCTGTCCCTAAAGAACATAAGAATAATGGTACTAATCCTTCAATGCCAGTTACTTCTAAATGGGAAAGAGAACATGTATTCGCTAAAGCATTAGCTGTAGATAAAGCTAAAAATCAAAAAGCCTTAACAACTACATATTCTGATGATAAACCAACTGCAATAGAAGATATCGCTGGACATGATGCACATCACTTACGTGCAATCAATAGATCTACGAACTCATCTAGAAGTAATAACAAATTTGTAGATGGTAGTGGAAATTCAAAAAAAGTAGGTAAAGAATACTATTTCCCTGGTGATGAATGGAAAGGAGATGTAGCTCGTATGATGATGTATATGCATATCCGCTATGAAAACGAAAATGGAGGAGGATATACTAAAGCTACTAAAGTAGGAATACCTAGAGATGCTAAAGCTGGTGTATTAAGCGATGAAATGATTGACTTATTCTTAAAATGGAATGCAGAAGATCCTGTAGATGAAATAGAGAGAAGACGTAATGAATACCACGGTAACCCGAATAATCCTAACTATAAATATTCTCAAGGTAACCGTAACCCATTCATTGACAACCCTGAATTAGCTACTCGTATCTGGGGTGGTCCTAAGGCAGAAAACAAATGGAGTAAATAGCATAACCCTATTATAAATAAAAGCTAGAAGTCAGTACATGATTTCTAGCTTTTTTTTATTATATCTAGTGTCTACACTATCACATTAACTCAGTACTACAAAACAACTCTACTTCACAATTCTTTCATTAGCTCTAAAACTATACTAGAGTGCACTTAAGTCTTAATATGGACTATCTTGTATTGTATTGTTTCTTTTATACATCACTATCACATATTTTTTGGATAAAGACATAAAAAAACCAATGCTTATCACATTGGTTCTATCGTTTATTATTTAAATTAATATTCTATTCAATTGCTTTTTTGCTTTGTACTTTAGCCTTTATAAACTCATATACAATAGGCAATACAGACACTACTATAATCAGAAGCACAATTTTAGAGAAATTATCTTTTACAAAAGGTATATTCCCTAAGAAATATCCCGCTAAAGTAAGCCCTAATACCCATACTATCCCTCCTACTACATTATAAGTCATAAATATTCCGTATCTCATCTTTCCAATACCTGCTACAAAAGGAGCTAACGTACGAACTATAGGGACAAATCGAGCAATAACGATGGTGCGCTCTCCATACTTCTCATAAAAAGACTGTGTCTTATCTAGGTGCTCTTGTTTCACTACTTGTTTACCAAACAATTTAAACTCCGTAAGACGCATCCCTACTTTTCGCCCAAGATAGTAGTTTAAAGAGTCTCCTGTAATGGCTGCTACTAGAAGAATCGCAATGGTTAATACTATATTCAGTTCATCTGACTGAGCTACTAACATTCCTGTTGCGAAGAGAAGCGAGTCACCAGGTAAAAAAGGCATAACCACTAAGCCTGTCTCAACAAAAATGATTAAAAACAAAATAACGTATAACCACGTTCCGTATTGCTCTATAAAGATGTGCAAATACTTATCAATGTGAAAAAGATAATCTAATAGTTCCATGCCCTCAAAGATATATATCAAAACAATTTCTAAAAGAAATTTCACAAAATTATAACAATGTGTACCCTTTTGAGAATCTATGTAAAAACATAGCCCTATACTTTATTTAAAATACAAAAAATAGTGTAAGAAATTTCATCTATCCTTATTCTACTTCGTAAAAACGGTGTTTTATTATAGAAAATAGATTAGAATAAAAATATTTCAAAAAAAATAAAAAAATATTTACTCAGTAAACTTTTCATTCTAAATAGGTTAAACTAATCGTGTCATTTATTTTAAAAATAACTCGTAAAAACAGTTTGGAGAACCCATAAATACTACTATATTTGCACTCGCAATACGGAAGTAATGCAGACCAAAAATGGCGAGGTAGCTCAGTCGGTTAGAGCGCAGGATTCATAACCCTGAGGTCACGGGTTCAACTCCCGTCTTCGCTACAAGGCAAAAGGACATCTATATAAAGATGTCCTTTTTTTATTTGGTTTATTTTGGACACTTTCCGTCATTATCATTTTTAATTAAGTAATTTTGTCATAACAGAAACAATAAAACATAATTACCAATGATTAAAAGATTTAGTATAATACTATGTCTTGCTATATTATCTTTTTCTTGCTCAAAAGAAGATAATGCTATAATAGACAAACCTATCCCTGAAGATCCAAATCCTCCGATCATAGACAACAATCTATATGATTCAAATAATTATATTCCAGTAACAAAGGAAGAAATAGCTTACTATAAAGATATTGATCTAAATTTAAGAGGATTAAAATTAAAAGCTTCTTTAAACAAACTAGTTACTCAGACTCATCGACACTTAAAGTACACACCTGATGTATGGAATGCTTCAAAAATAACCGATGAAGATCCAGATAACCCAAACAACGTTTTATTAATCTATGGTTGGCCTCATGGAGAAAGTAATAAAGATGTACATTCACGATCTTTAGATAAAGAACGCAGAAATACAAGTGGAACAAACAATCCTAATCTGAGAGATAAACTATGGGAACGTGAACACGTATATGCAAAGTCACTTGCTAATCCAAAACTAGTTACAGATAAGTATTCTGGTTATACAGAAATAGGTCTGATTGCAGGAACCGATGTCCACAACCTTCGTCCTATTAATGGTGAGTGGAATAATACTAGAAGTAATCTAAAATTTGTAGATGGTAAAGGTAATTCAGGTAAAAGAGGAAACTACTGGTACCCTGGTGAAGAGTGGAAAGGTGATGTGGCTAGAATGATGATGTATATGTTTGTGCGATATGAACAGCAATGTCATCCAGGAGCTATTGGAGAAGGATCTATTCTGTTCTTTAATAGAGGTGAAAGAGATGGCATGATTGACTTATTCTTAAAATGGAATGAAGAAGATCCTGTGTCTGAAATAGAGAGAAAACGTAATGAATATCACGGTAACCCAAATAACCAATATTCTCAAGGGAATAGAAATCCTTTTATTGACAACCCTTATTTAGCAAATCTAATATGGGGAAATGATAATGGTAAACTTAAGTTATCAGAAAACAAATGGGCTAAAAAATAATACTCTTTATAAAAAAAACGACTATCAGATTGATAGTCGTTTTTTTATTTATTTTTCTTTTCAAACATAAGTTCTTTTACCTTCTCTTTATCTTCTTTCTCCTTATCTAAATCGAACATTGTTCCGAATACTCGATCCCAAAAAGTATTACTTACACCGAAGCCCATTTCTTCATCTTTATAGTGATGCAAATGATGGTTACGCCATAGTGGCTTCATAAACTTAAAGGGTGGTGCAAATGCATGAATAGCATAATGCATCGATGCATATAATAAATACCCTATTATAAAACCAGGATAAAAACCAAATGTATATCTACCCATAATCAGATAATGTAATCCAAAAAGTACAGAAGCTAATATAATACTAGGCACAGGAGGCATAAACAATCGCTGTCTATCTCGAGGATAATGGTGATGATTGCCATGCATAATATAAGCAAACCTCTGCGCATTCGGTTTATCACTTATTAAATGAAAAATATAACGATGTGCTAGATATTCAAAAAAAGTCCAGAATATCATTCCTCCAAAGAATAGAAGAACAAGATTCTGGACTGAAAAGTTGTAATCTGTATACCCAAGATATACTATATATGATAATACAGGAATATACATCCCCCAAATAACTGCAGGATGTCCCTTAGTAAGCATTTCTAAATAAGGATTCTTAAATAATCTAGCCTGACCCTTATTGTGGATTTTATCAAATTTCATAACTACATTAACTTAATTAAAGCTAATATAATTATTTTTTACCACTTAATAATAACACTTCCCCAAGTAAATCCACTTCCAAAAGCTGCTAATACAACTAAATCACCTTCTTTAATCTTACCCGCTTCCCAAGCTTCTGTTAAAGCTATTGGCACAGAAGCAGCGGTTGTGTTTCCGTATTTTTGGATATTATTAAATACTTGGTCATCTGATAAACCAAACTTCTGTTGAATAAATTGAGAGATTCTTAAATTAGCTTGATGCGGGATTAACATATTAATATCTGATATCTGTAGACCATTTGCTTCTAATCCTTCATTAATCACCTCGCTAAAACGAACTACTGCATTTTTAAACACAAACTGTCCATTCATATGCGGAGTGTAACTAACATCGTCTGGGTCATTATCTTTTAAGATATCTGTTACCCATCTACCTCCCATTCCTGGTGCTAATAAAGCTAATTCTTCTGCATGCTCTCCCTGTGAGTGGATATGTGTAGATAATAATCCTTGTTCTTCATTCTCAGAGCGAGTCAATACTGCTGCTCCAGCTCCATCACCAAAAATAACAGACACACCTCTACCTCTAGTGGTCATATCTAAACCTGTAGAGTGTACTTCTGACCCTACGACAAGTACATTTTTATACATCCCTGTTTTAATATACTGATCTGCTATAGACAAAGCATAGATAAAACCTGAACACTGCGCACGAATATCTAATGCTGCAACAGTATTTAATCCTAATTCACGTTGTAACATTACCCCTGGTCCTGGGAAATAATAATCAGGGCTCAAAGTAGCAAATACGACAAAGTCAATATCCTCAGCCTCTACTCCTGCTCTTTCCATCGCTATACGAGCAGCCTTTACTCCCATTCCAGAAGTTGTATCTTCTTCTAATGCTTTGTGTCTTCTTTCATGTATACCTGTTCTCTCTACAATCCATTCATGGTTAGTGTCCATTATCTTTGCCAGGTCGTCATTGGTCACTACATTCTCAGGAACGTAATATCCTAATCCGCTTATTTTTGATCTAAACATTTTTAAAAAAATTGGTTTACGAGCTACAAAAATACACTAATAACTAAAAACTTAAACATTTTTGCCACAAAAAGGCTATACACTAACAGAACACTCAATAATTTCATTTATATTAGCCAACCTAACGTTAAAACTAACCATAATGAGAATCATCAAAACAACCTTATTATCCCTATTTTTGATTAGTTCTATGTACGCACAAGAAAATGTTACATATCAAAAGCCATCTCAAGAAATTCTAGAATTAGCTGACTTCGAAAGAGCACCTGCTATATCTATGGACAACAAAATGGAATATATGCTTCTAAGCTATAGAAGTACATATAAAACATTAATGGATTTGAATGTAAATGAAATGAGACTTGCTGGTTTACGTATCGATGTAAACACTAATATTTCAAGCACAGTAACTTATATTACTAACCTAAAAGTTAGAAAAATAAAAGATACTCAAGAAATACAAGTAAAAGGATTACCAGCTAATCCTAGAATTACTAATATTACTTGGTCTCCTGATCAATCAAAATTAGCATTCACTAACACTGCTGAAAACGGTGTGGAACTTTGGATCTTAGACGTAAAAACTGCTCAAGCAACTAAACTTACTGAGGCAAATTTAAATGCAAACATCGGTAACCCTATTACTTGGTTTAAGGATAGCCAATCTTTATTGATTAACCAAATCCCTGCTAATAGACCTGCATTAATCGATACTTCTAAAAACCTACCAACAGGCCCTATCGTATCTGTAAGTGAAGGTGTTGTTTCTCAAAACAGAACATACCAAGATTTATTAAAGAATAAAACTGACGAGGCTAACTTCGAAACTTTAGTTACGTCTGAATTATATAAAATAGACCTAAAAGGAAATAAAACACTTTTCAAAAAAGGAGATTTATTTGTTGGTTCTAGTTTCTCTCCTGATGGAGAATATTTAATGGTTACTACATTACAGAAACCATTCTCTTACTTAGTATCACTAAACCGTTTTCCTATGAAAACTGTAGTTTATGACAAAGCGGGTAACTTAGTAAAAGAAGTAAATGATATTCCTTTAAATGAAATTATGCCTAAAGGTTTTATGGCTACACGTGAAGGAAAAAGAAGTATGGGATGGAGAGCTGATAAAGCTGCTACTATTTATTATGTAGAAGCTCTAGATGGTGGTGATCCTGCTAAAGATGTACCTTTCAGAGACGAAGTATTCACTTGGGACGCTCCATTTACTGATGCTCCTAAATCTATCGTTAAGCTATCTCAACGTTATGGTGGTATCACTTGGGGAGACGACAACTTAGCTTTAGTAGGTGACCAATGGTATGACACTAGAAATACTAGAACGTTCATTATCGATCCTTCTAAATTTAATGATGCGCCAGTAAAAATAGAAGATAGAAACTCACAAGACGTATACAGTGATCCAGGTACATTCGAATTAAAAAGAAATGAGTTTGATCGTTATGTACTAGCAAAAGAAAACAATAAACTTTTCTTAATAGGACAAGGTTATACTGCTAAAGGACAATTCCCTTTCATTGATGAGTTCGATTTAAAAACATTAAAAACAAAAAGATTGTACCAGTCTAATTACACAGATAAAAAAGAGACTATTCAATCTATAGAAGATGTTAAGAAAGGACTAGTATTAGTTGCTATTCAGTCAGCTACTGAATATCCTAACTACTACTTCAGAAATATCAATAAGAAGAATGACTTAAAAGCAATCACTTCATTTAAAAATCCTTTCAGCTCTTTAAACGGAGTACACAAAGAGGTGATTAAATATAAGAGAGAAGATGGTTTAGAATTATCTGGTACTTTATATTTACCTGCAGGATATGATATCAAAGCTAAGAAGGAGAAATTACCTCTATTAATCTGGGCTTACCCTGCTGAGTACAAAGACAAAAATAGTGCTGCACAAGTAACACATAACCCTAATGAGTTTACATTCCCTTCTTATGGATCATTTATCTACTGGGTGACGAAAGGATACGCGGTATTAGATGATGCTGCATTCCCTATCGTAGGAGAAGGTAAAGAAGAGCCTAATGATACTTATGTAGAACAATTAGTAGCAAATGGTAAAGCAGCTATTGATGCTGTAGATGCATTAGGATATATCGATAGAAAGAGAGTAGCTGTAGGAGGACACTCTTATGGAGCATTTATGACTGCTAACTTACTTACACATTCAGACTTATTTGCAGCTGGTATTGCACGTAGTGGAGCTTACAACAGAACATTAACTCCATTTGGTTTCCAAACAGAACAAAGAAACTATTGGGAAGTTCCTGAAGTATACAATACAATGTCTCCATTCATGAATGCTAGTAAAATGAAAACTCCAATGTTATTAGTACACGGTGAAGCAGATAATAACCCTGGAACATTTACATTACAAACAGAGCGTTACTTCCAAGCTTTAAAAGGACTAGGAGCACCTGTAAGAATGGTTATCCTTCCTAAAGAAAGTCATGGATATGCTGCTAAAGAAAACATCTTCCACCTATTATGGGAACAAGATCAATTCTTAGAGAAAAATGTAAAAAACAAAAAATAGTATATTTTAAAAGCTCAGCAATTGCTGAGCTTTTTTTGATTTATACAAAAAACGCCACTTAATTAAAGTGGCGTTTTTTATTATTGAAATTTCTTTAAAGCTAGTTTAATCTTAGTCCTTTTTTCGATATTAAAAGGATGATCAAAGAATACTACTCTATCCTCATTAAAGAAAGTTTTTATCATATAACCATCTCCTTTAAAATAAGAATCAAGTACCTCTACCTCTATTTGTCCTTTTTGTTTTGAAAGCATTAACTGGTGAGGATATATTAGCAATAATTCATCTTCTTCAAAAGAAGTTGTAAAGTCCGAGATATATAATTCATTCACCTCTCCGAATAAAGATGCTACATACTTATTCAAGGGGAACTCATATACATCCTTCGTTTCTCCCATATCCACTAACTCACCATCTTTTAATACAATTGTCTCGTCAGCAAAACTCAATGCATCTATACTATCATGAGTAGCTACTATACACGTAATTCCTTTTTCTTTTAAATAAGCAAATAGATTACGTCTAAGCAGACTTCTTCTCGAATAATCAATATGACTAAATGGTTCATCTAATAATAGAATCTCTGGCTCTAATGCAAGTACACGAGCTATAGCAACACGTTGTTGTTGTCCACCACTTAAGTGTTTTACTTTTACATCTGCATATTCATCTAAATCTACTAATGTCAAAAGCTCTTTTATACGATGCTCTTTCTCTTCCATATAAAAGTTAGAAAGATACTTACCTATATTTTCTTTTACAGAAGTAAAAGGCATTAAATCGAAATCTTGAGCTAGGTACCTCATTTCATCTATTCCAGGAACCAAATGATATGCAGGCCCTAAAACTTGCTTGTTATTCCAGTGAATCTCTCCTTGATCTAAATCTTGTAAACCATAAATCAATTTTAACAAAGTACTCTTGCCACATCCACTTTCTCCCAACAGAGCAACATGCTGTCCTTTTTCGACAACCAAGCTAAGGTTATTAATAACTGTTTTTTCTTCTAAGTAACTAAATGATATATTTTTAAGTAAAAGCATTTCTATTTTTTTTGAAAAACAAATATAATAATATCCCTTTAAGCACTATATAATATTAACTTTTAATAATAAAAAAGGGAACCACTATTGGGTTCCCTTATATACTGTATTCAATACAAATTACTTAGCAGCTAAATAACGCTCAGCATCTAATGCTGCAATACATCCTGAACCTGCAGCTGTAATAGCTTGTCTATAATCTTTATCCTGTACATCTCCACAAGCAAAAACTCCTTCTACATTCGTTTTACTAGTCTTTCCTTGAGTGATTAAGTATCCTGTTTCATCCATCTCTAATTCTTCTTTAAAGATATCCGTATTAGGTTTATGACCTATAGCCACGAAGAAACCTGTAGCTTCAATATCTTTCTCTTCACCTGTGATATTATTTTTCACACGAACACCTGTTACTACATTACCATCACCTAATATATCTACTGTAGACGTATTCATTAGGATTTCGATGTTTTCAGTATTACGTACACGTTCCTCCATAATACGAGATGAACGGAACTTATCACTACGCACTAGCATAGTAACTTTTTTACATAATTTAGATAAGTAATGAGCTTCCTCACAAGCTGAATCTCCAGCTCCTACGATTACTACTTCTTGGTTTCTATAAAAGAATCCGTCACAAACTGCACATGCAGATACTCCTCCTCCTAATGATAAATAGTGTTGCTCTGATGGTAATCCTAAATACATCGCTGTAGCACCAGTAGAGATAATAACAGTATCAGCATGAATCTCCGTTGTTTCATTTACCCATACTTTCTTTACATCTCCTTTTAGTTCAGCCTTAGTTACCCATCCATCACGGATATCAGCACCGAAGCGTTGTGCTTGTGCCTGTAATTGCATCATCATTTCAGGTCCTGTAACTCCTTCTGGATATCCAGGGAAGTTCTCTACTTCATTTGTTGTTGTTAATTGTCCTCCCGGTTGTAGACCTTGATAAAGTACAGGTGCCATATTAGCACGCGCTGCATATATCGCTGCTGTATAACCAGCAGGTCCAGAACCTATAATTAAACACTTTACTCTTTCTATATCAGACATAATGATTTGTTTTATTGTTAGCGTAACAAAAATAGTTTTTTTATCCTCGTTTCAAAACAACAAACAAGAGAAAAAACAAATAGTCAAATAATTTTTATTTATTCCTTTTTTTTCTTGCATACAAAAAAAATTATACTACCTTTGCACTCGCAATGACAAAATAAGTCTAGCGGGGTGTAGCGTAGCCCGGTCATCGCGCCTGCTTTGGGAGCAGGAGGTCGCAGGTTCGAATCCTGCCACCCCGACTTTTTCGGCATCAGAATGTGCCTAAATCCGTAAGTATCAATTACTTACGGATTTTTTTATTTTTAAATATATCATAATAATCCATTGTAAATCAATCTAAATGTGAGCTATTAGGTGAGCTATTTTTAAAAGGTAAATTAGCTCACCGAATCGAGTTTAACTAATTGTATTTCAACAAATTAAATACAATTTATTTTAGTTTAATTCAGTGCTTTTTGGTCTTGTTTGAATACTATTCAGGTGAGTAGTTTTTTAAAACCATATCAAAACAGTTCGGTTAACATTAAAATAGATTGATATGAAAACAAAAAACACATTTGGAATACACTTCATTATACGTGTTTCTAATTCAAACAAAACAGCCCCATCCCTTATATACGCTAGGGTTACAGTAAACGGGCAACGAACAGAAATTTCTTTAAAACTAAAAATATCCCCTACTTCTTGGGATAGTATTAAAGGAAAAGCAAAAGGAAAAAGTGAGGACACGGTTCGAATCAACGCACATATTGAGCGAGTACGTTCCCTCATTACAGATGCCTATCATCAATTAGTTCAACAAAAAAGAGTTGTCTCTATAGGAGCAGTTAAAAACATCTTTCTCGGACATGATGATACAGAATCATCACTTTTAAAGCTTATAGACTATCACAGAGAGATTGCTACAAGTAAATTAGCTTATGGTACGCTAAAGAACTACTTCTCTACGGAAAAGTACCTTAAAAGCTATTTGCGTAAAGTACACAATCGAACTGACATCTATTTAAGTGAGATTAACTACAAATTTATCTTCGACTTTGAAAACTTCTTGAGAAACTGTAAACCGATTCACAAGCATCAACCATTAAATAACAATGGTATTATGAAACACATTGAAAGATTTAAAAAGTTAATCAACTTAGCTATTACAATGGAATGGATGGAGAAAGATCCCTTTACCAAATATAAACTTCAATTTGAGAAGACAGAAAGAGGACACCTAACTAAATCAGAACTTGAAATCCTTGTCAACAAGAATTTCGCTATTGAACGATTACAATCCGTTCTTGATATGTTTTTGTTTAGTTGTTATACTGGTTTAGCCTATATAGACATCTTTCACTTAGCACCTCAAAATATAGCTAAAGGAAGCGATGGAAAAGATTGGATTATATCAAGCAGAGAGAAAACTAAAATACCTGTAAGGGTTCCGCTATTACCTGAAGCTTTAGAACTAATTGAAAAATACAAAGACCATCCTATTGCTTTTGCCAAAGGTAAACTGTTTCCAGTTATTAGTAACCAACGAATGAATGGTTACTTAAAAGAAATTGCTACCATATGTGAAATAGATAAGAATCTATCTTTTCACTTAGCCAGACATACCTTTGCCACAACCGTTACACTAAACAATGGTGTGCCAATTGAGTCAGTGAGTAAGATGCTTGGACATACCGCTATTCGAACAACCCAGATATATGCGAAGGTATTAGAACATAAACTGGGTGAAGATATGGACAACCTAAGAGAAAGAAGACTTATTCAGGAAAATCACAAATACAACTTTGAAGAGTCAAATTAAACCTCCCAAAGACAACAGAACTAAACCAAGACATACAAATTGTTATTTAGGGTTAGAACTAAGCTTATAGCAGCTTAAAACAAATCAAAACTAACCCTAAATACTATTAATTATGAAAGTAGAATTTATAACAAAAGAAGACCTTGAGATTTTTAAACAAGAGATTATTACTGAGATAAGAAGGTATAGTCCTTTTAATAGAAAGAAAGATCAAGAAATAAA
>NZ_BCMQ01000026.1 GCF_001485415.1 Myroides odoratimimus | reverse complement strand
GTAAAATTAGAAGGAGACAATTATATCACAAGTACCAGATCAAATGAGCTCATCATACTACCTGCTGATATTACTCAATTAGTGGAACTAAAAAGTAAATCCTTTATATATGATGGTAAGCCAAAGTCACTTATAATATCAGGTGAAGTTCCACAAGAACTAACACTTACTTATACTAACAATACACACACAGAAGTAGGTAACCATACTGTCACAGCCACACTAAGTGGTAGTAGTAATTATACACCAATGCCATATAGAGTATCTGCGACTTTATCAATTACTAAAGTACAAGAAGAATTACCTTCTTTAGACAAAGTGATTTTTGAACACAAAACAGAAACGTACACTGGAGAAGTAATCTCGATTGAAGCAACTAATCTTCCTGACTTAGTAACTGTAAAATACAACCTAAATAAGTACATCAACACGGGTACATATCAAGTAGTAGCGTCATTCTATTTCAAGGATATCTTACTAGGAACTAAGTCTGCTACACTTACTATTGAGAAAGCGCGTATCACAGGAGTAAAGTTTAGTAAAAAAGAAGTAACCTACGATGGCAAAGAACACGAACTACTATTAGAAGGAGAACTACCTCTAGGAGTAACTGCTACCTATAAAAACAACAAAGCTACTAACGCAGGTACATATAAAGCATCTGTAAAATTAGAAGGAGACAACTATATCACAAGTACTCGTACAAATCTATTGATCATTCGACCAGCAGATCTGACTAGATTAGTGAGATTAAAGAATCAATCGTTCAAGTATGATGGACAGCCAAAATCTTTAAATATAGAAGGGCATATACCTCAAGGGCTACGTATTACTTATCAAAACAATACGCATACAGACATTGGACACTATACGGTTACAGCCACATTAGAAGGAAGTAGTAACTACACTCCTATGCCTTATACAATGACAGCAATATTAGCTATAAGCCACGAAGGCGAAACTCTACCAATGCTGGACAACGTTATATTTGAAGATAAATCTGTTATTTACAATGGTAACTCTCATAAACTAGAAGCATACAATATTCCTAATGAAGTCAATGTAGAATATGACAGAAACTACTATGACAACGCAGGAGAATATAGTATAAAAGCTTCTTTCTATTATAAATCAATCCTTATTGGTACTAAAACAGCCAAATTAACAATAGAGAAAGCTAAACTAACTAATATCACATTTAGCAAACTTATAGTGGATTATACAGGTAAACCTCAGAAGATCTTAATCAAAGGAAAACTGCCTAAAGGAGTGACTGCCACTTACGAAAATAATATTCACACAGACGCAGGCATTTACAAAGCTAGTGTTACACTAGAAGGCGATAATTATATTACTAGCAAACGCACAGCTAATCTTACAATCAAGCCACTTGATATACACAAATTCATTTCATTTCCTAACCAAGCTTTTGTATATGACGGTCAACCTAAAACACTTACCTTGACAGGAAACTTACCCCATCCTCTAAAAGTGACTTATGAAAACAATACACATACAGAAATAGGGAAATATCAAGTAAAAGCGACCATTGAAGGAAGTAGTAATTATGCTCCAATGCCTTATGTAATAACAGCAACTTTGGTCATCAGAAGTGATGATGAAGCAGCTGATATAGTTGAATTATCTATTAATGAACAAGTGTTTAAAAACCCAACCAATAAGATAACATACATCTTGCCTTGTGGAGAAAAATATGCTCGAATAGAGTTTAATGAATTAAGTGCAGGAGCTTTTATCACTAACAACATAAAAGAGGAATACTTATTACATTATGCAGGTACGTTTACAATTCCTGTAACAGTTAAATCTGAATCACAGACACTCACTAGAGAATACACAATAGAACTAATCAGACCCGTACCTTTCGAAAAAGTAGCGATAATGAAGCCTGATAATTCTTTTGTCATTAATATGAACTCAGCCACAAACGGAGGTTTTAACTTCACCTCATTTAATTGGTATAGAGATAATATGCTAGTGAGTACAAATAACTATTATGTAGCAGGGGCGTACAGTGATATCAATAACAATAATCAAGTCAAACATCACTTAATACTGACAACGGATAAAGGAGAAAAAGTCTATACCTGTAAACAAATTATAGAGATCAATAATACAAACAAGGTCAAACTGTTCCCAAATCCAGTAGATCAGAACAAAATAATCAATATTGTTTTTGATATGGATAGAACCACTTTTAGTCCTGCTAGACTAGAAATATATTCTATACTAGGAAACAAGGTATTAGAGGCAGAACTTCCCAACCGAGAGAACAGTGTTCACCTCCCACCACATTTACAAAGTGGTAAATACATCGCAGTTATTCTAATCAATAACGAAAAGAAAATTATCAACTTCATCATCAAATAATTTTTTACTTTCTGTTTATACTTCCGAAAGGTTGAATCTCATCACTGAGTTCAACCTTTCTTTTTTTAATAATCTCAGTAAATCCTACTACACCTCTTTTGTCATTCTGAGCTTGCGAAGAATCCCATCCTACATGATTGTAGAGTTACCTGTGAGACCCTTCCTATCGTAAGTATGACATAGATAACGGATTAGTAGTTCCGTGTTATATGATTAACAATTAATATTTCCAGTTGTAATCATTCTGAGTCTACGAAGAATACCATCCTATACATCCACTCCTAATGTCCATTCTGAGCCTGCGAAGAATCTCATCCTATAGAGAAATACTAGTGAGATAATTACATACACTACCCTCACAGAATTACCCCAAAACTTAAAAACACTTTTTCTTCTTTTCGTTCTGATTACAGTCAAAAAATAAGAATACCCTCTCTAATTTCTCTTCTTTCCTTCACTTGTCTCCTCTTGAAGAAAACCAATCCTGCTAAAAGGTTCCTTTTTTCTAATTTTTTTTAATTGCACAAAAACATTATAAGTTGTATATCAGTTATTTATTAGAAATCCTAATTATACCAACTACTTGACAAGGTCAGTAAAAATACACTACAAGAGCCTTTCCTTGGACAATAGTTGGAGAATACTAGGACAATAACGGGGTTAAAGCAACTTTTGCCCAATAATACTCCTTTTATACTTCTTCTACTCTTCTTTTATGAAAACTTAATATGATCATACAGCATTAAAAATAAGCTCTATAGAAGGCGAAATCATTCGCTTTGATATTCTTCATTTCATGTCCTCATTTTTATAAAGTGTGATGTACATTAGGACAACTTCTTTTATCGATTGTTTGAACAGTTAAATAATCATATATCAGTATTTTATATCTTGTAATAACCAAAAAACGAGATAATCATGGCAGAAATCAAAGAAGGAATATTAGGTGCTGTAGTAGGAAAAGTAGGAACCGTAGTGGGCGTACTGTGGAGAGGGAGAAATATACTCCGCGCTAAGCCGCTAAAATCAAGTAAAAAAGCGACAGAGGCTCAGCTAAAACAATGGAATAAGATGAGTCTCGTCTCTACCTTCGCTAGTAAGTTCAAGGATTTTGTCAATGCGCATTGCCCTGCGGTCTACAACGGAGAGAAATGGATGACAGGAAAAGAACAAATGATTTCTAGACTGATGAAACAAGGCATCGCAATACATGAAGGAGAGCAATATGTACAAATAGACAAGGTGCTGCTCTCTATTGGAACCCTAGCTCCTGCTGTGATTAAGAAAATCAGCACACTCAAAACAGGTAAGCTAAAAGTACAATGGGATAATCATCTGATCAATCCCCTGACGCTAGATACAGACGTACTAACGATTATGGCGTATCACGAAGAATTAGATAAATTCACGACCATCTCTAATATCGGGCAACGCAAAGATAGATATACTCACTTCTCTTTACCTAAGGAATGGCAAGAGGGGAAAGTCTATCTGTGGAGTATGTGGAAAGCAGAAGATGGTAGTGTACATAGTACAAGTTGCTTTCATGGAACATTAGAAATGGATATTGAGGGGGCTGGATATGAGGGAACAGGGAACCGAGAAACAGATAACAGGGAAACAGATAACAGGGAAACTGAGAATAAGGAAACTGGGAACAGAGAAACAGATAACATGGAGACTGGAAACGAGGGAACACTTGTTCCTATAACGGATAATGTAAGTGAATCCTCTCTTCCTATCCCACTTATGGAAGAAGAGTCCATAACTAAAAAAGAACTACCGCCTGGACTCATTCGTCAAGTCAGAAAGAAAATCATAAAAGAAATAAAGTCAAGAGAGTATTCTACTAGAGATAATAAGCATGAAGGGGTTATTTATGAAGTGCGATATGTCTTAGAAGCACTAAAGGCTGAAAAGGAACAGAGAGAGTGAAATAGCAAAGGCTAATTCACAGCACATTATTCTTTAAATCTAGTAGAGTATATCACAATAATTTAAGGCACTTACGCATTATCTTAATAGCGAATAGCTTTTAAATTAGTACTCGCTATTTAAACCATTCTTACATATATAAAGTCACTTATGAACTGGGAGGATAAATTAAACAAGCTGGGAGGGGTAGAAATACTATCCACTTTTATAAAACTGAATGATCATAATTTGGATATAGCGCAGTATATTAAATATAATAATTTACAGTTACCTAAAGCATATCTTACATTCTCCACTCGTTATGGTTATGGTCTATTTAATAATGATATCGTTGTCAAAAGTATTGATAGAATCCCTGTAGGCTATAGCGATAATACAATCCCTGTATCTTTCATTTATGGTTGGGGAGCTGATGACGAATCTCTACAAAACACAAGAAAGTCATTACTAGATCAGATTGACAAACATTATTTTGTGTTTGCTGAAGGAAACCCAGGAGATTATATCTTAATCAATATGTCCAATGGAAGTATCTATTATTATGCTCATGATGATTTACCTACTAATAGTTTATATCTGATAGCGAATAGTTTTGAAAACTTTATAGATAGACTTCAACTCAATACAAATACAATCCATGATGAAGATGATGATCTAGAAGAAGAGTGGTTTGCTGATGATTTTTAAAGTTACATCATATTGAATTGCTATAAATTAGATTTTGTATTGATTCGATTTCTTGTTCTAATTTAGAACTCTTTATTACTAGAGGTTTTACATTCTCTCTCCTCACCTACTCCTTAAAAATCAGAAGTGACAAACTTTAACTAATTCCAGCACTTAGAGGTAGATTATTTATAAATAAGTGTCAGAGTTTATCTATAATTATTATTTATATTTGTAGCGAGTTATAACAATATGTATTAAAAAGAAATAGAATGAATACAGACGAAAAGTTTCACGACGAAATGGGAGACAACCACATCGCATCTAGTGATGCAACTCCACTTAGAAGTGATGCATTTGACCGCACAGATGACGAAAAAATAGAATTGATAAAAAAAGATGTAGAAAACATTCTTAACACTTTAGGATTAGACTTAACAGATGACAGTCTTAAGGGTACACCTAACCGTGTAGCTAAAATGTTTGTAAAAGAGATGTTTGGAGGATTAAATCCTGCTAAAAAGCCAAGTGCTTCTACATTTGACAATAAATATAAATACAACGAGATGTTGGTAGAAAAGAACATTGTAGTTTATTCTACTTGTGAACATCACTTACTACCTATCGTTGGGCGTGCTCACGTAGCATATATATCTAATGGTACTGTAGTAGGTCTTTCTAAGATGAACCGTATCGTTGATTTTTATGCAAAGAGACCTCAGGTACAAGAGCGTTTAACTATTCAGATTGTAAATGAATTAAAACGTGTATTAAACACAGAAGATGTGGCATGTATCATCGATGCAAAACACTTATGTGTAAACTCAAGAGGAATCCGCGATATCGAAAGTAGTACTGTAACTGCTGAGTTCGGAGGAAAATTCCAAGATGAGAACGTTCGTAAGGAGTTCTTAAACTATATCCAATTAGAGACTAAGTTCTAAACATTACAAATTATATTATGCCTTTATATCAAGAACAGCAATTAAAAATGTACAACTCCATCACTGGAGAGAAAGAAGTTTTCAAACCTATCCATGAGGGTAAAGTGGGTATGTATGTATGTGGACCAACAGTCTACAACTATGTACACCTTGGGAACTGTCGTACTTTTATATCTTTTGACTTGGTATATCGTTATTTAAAACACTTAGGATATGCTGTGCGTTACGTTCGTAATATTACTGACGTAGGACATATGGTAGACGATGTAGATGAAGGAGAAGATAAAATCGCTAAAAGAGCGCGTATTGAGCAGATAGAACCAATGGAGATTGTTCAAAAATATACTTTGAACTTTCACAATATTCTAAAACAGTTCAATAACCTACCTCCTAGCATTGAACCAACGGCTACTGGGCATATCATTGAGCAAATAGAAATCATACAAGCGATCATCAACAATGGTTTTGCTTATGAGGTGAATGGATCTGTGTACTTCGATGTAGAGAAATACAATCAGTCTCATAACTATGGAATATTAAGTGGCCGTAAGATAGAAGATATGTTATCTAATACAAGAGATTTAGATGGACAATCTGACAAGCGCAATCCACTAGACTTTGCACTTTGGAAAAATGCAGAGCCTCAGCATATCATGAGATGGCCTTCACCATGGGGAGATGGATTCCCTGGATGGCATCTAGAGTGTACTGCTATGAGTACAAAATACTTAGGTAAACACTTCGATATACACGGAGGTGGAATGGATTTAAAATTCCCTCACCACGAATGTGAGATTGCACAGAATGAAGCTTCTACAGGTAACTCACCTGTAAACTACTGGATGCATGCTAATATGCTTACTCTAAACGGTAAGAAAATGGCTAAATCTACAGGGAATAATATTCTTCCTGATGAATTATTCTCTGGCGAGAACAATATCCTTAGCAAAGGGTTTGCTCCTGCTGTAGCAAGATTCTTTATCTTACAAGCGCACTATAGAAGTATCTTAGACTTCTCTGATGATGCTATCTTAGCGTCTGAAAGAGGATATCAAAGATTAATGGAAGCTATCAAATCTCTAAAAGATTTGAAAACTTCTAGCAACTCTTCTGTTGATATCACAAAATGGAGACAATCGTGCTATGATGCAATGAATGACGACTTTAACAGTCCGATTTTAATTGCAAACTTATTTGAAGCAGTTAAATTCATTAACCTAATTAAGGATAATAAAGAGACTATTTCGGCTACAGATTTAGATACTTTAATTAATAGTATGAGCGCATTTGTATTTGATGTATTAGGTTTAGAAAACACTGAAACAGCAAGTGCTAATAACGAAAAACTAGAAGGTTTAGTCAATATGCTTATCGGAATGCGCAACGAGGCTAGAGCAAACAAAGATTTCGCAATGTCAGACCACATTCGAGATGAACTAGCTAAAATCGGTATTCAACTAAAAGATGGTAAAGAAGGTACTTCTTTCTCTCTATAAATACACAAAAGAGGTTATTCTATGAATAGCCTCTTTTTTTATACATACCTCACCTACAATAGTTAAGTTTATTTTTTGTGATTATAAAATAGTCTTGCTAAAACTAATTCCTTCTACTCATTTCTAACCTAGAATTTCTTACTTTTAGCACTATAATTAAACTCATCGTACATTTGTACACTTTCATATTTCTGTTACTATGCTAAAGAAAATATTAATATTCCCATTTGTAATATTAGTCCGTTTTTATCAGCTGGCTATTTCACCATTCTTCCCTCCTGCTTGTCGATACAGTCCTACTTGCTCACAATACACCTTAGAAGCACTAAAAAAACATGGACTTTTTAAAGGTGGTTGGTTAGCTATAAAGCGAATCGCTAGTTGTGGACCATGGGGAGGTAAAGGATATGATCCAGTGCCTTAATTATTATTTAAGTAAACTAGGAACTGAGGAACACAAAACAGGGAGCTAGTAACTGAAATAGAAAACAAAAAACAATGAAGTACTCTTGGGTGTAAACCACAATTACTCTTTTGAGAATAAAGATTATTTCATACATTTATCATCTAACAGTATAAAAAACTATGATACATTCATTACATATGATTTGGAACCCGTCAGAAGGGTTAGATTTAGGATTTATTAAACTGAGATATTACAGTCTTATGTTTGTAATCGCATTTGGTTTAGGATGGTTCTTAATGAAAAAGATATATGATCGCGAAGGACTAAGTGTTGAGAAACTAGACAAATTATTTATCTATACTGTATTAGCAACTTTAATAGGAGCTCGTCTAGGGCATGTATTCTTTTACGATTGGGATTATTATAAAGATCACTTATTTGAGATTATATCACCAGTGCGTTTCACTCCTAAGTTTGAAATCGTTGGTTTTAGTGGATTAGCAAGTCATGGTGCAGCTATTGCTATTATCACTGTTATGTATTTTTACAGTAAAAAGATTATTCAAAAACCTGTACTTTGGATACTAGATAGAGTAATTATCCCTGTAGCAATAGGGGGAGTTTTTGTTCGTTTAGGAAACTTCTTTAACTCAGAAATTATAGGACATGAAACTACAAATGCTTTAGGTATTCGATTTTTAAGAGATAAATTCTCACCTAGAGAAGCAATGGAGATTACAGGAATTCCTGATTATAACCAAGCTTATGACGCGATAGCTCATAATCCACAGTTTGCAGAAGCTTTAAACCTAGTGGTAGCTAAACACCCTACTCAACTTTATGAGGCATTTGGATATATACTTGTGTTCATTATTGTTTACTATATGTATTGGAAGACAGATGCACGCAAAAAGTTAGGTTATATCTTTGGAGTGTTCTTAGTACTACTGTGGATGGTAAGATTTATAGTAGAATATATGAAAGAAAGTCAAGGAGGTTTTGAAGATCAACTAGGCAATATTTTATCAACAGGACAATGGTTAAGTATTCCATTTATCATCGTAGGGATTTACTTATGGGTTACTGCCAAGAATAGAGTATACGAATCATAAATATACAGAGAGCTAATCAATCTAGATTAGCTCTCTTTTTTTTATATTTCTCTCTTGAAAGTATAATAGATCCTTTGTGTTGTACTCCCCATAATACAAGGAGCTGTAGACACTAGCTCCCATCCTTGACTCCCTAGATCATTTAGTGTATCATCGGTCTCCTTCATTTCCATTTTTGCAAAGAATCCACTAGTCACTACTTCAATTGTTTTATATTCAATTCGTTTCATAATATTGTAATTAGTTCATTCTAAGATAATCAATTAAACCCAGATTATGCAATAAACGTATAAACGAAAAGTAATTATACAAAATAGGTCTGAATTAGTGATAAAAGCATACTATAGTATGGTTTTAGAGCTAATGAAAGAACTATGAAGTAGAATTGCTTTGTAGTATTTGGTTAATGCATAATGTGGGTTTAACATTACACCTCGAAATAATTCTATATTGTTTTGGCTGATTCTAACGTACCCTATTTTTAACTAAGGATAAAAATGTTTTAGTTAGTAACATCAATATTATTGGATATTCTTTTCTTTTTAACGAACAATTTCACAGATAAAATCACTACTTTTCTGAATGTAAACAAGGCATTCAATGGATAAGAACTATACGACTCAGGATAGAGGAAATAAAAAAGACTACCAGCAATATTTAGAAGCAATGGACACGATAGCTATCGAGAAGGTGGCTTCTGCAAGTGTGTTCTTTGAGGCCAAAGAGGGAAATGTATTAGTAGATGTAGGAATGGCCTCAGGGACGAGTACAGCTATATTAGCTCAACTATTTCCTAACCTTCAAATAATAGGTATTGATATCAATCCTAAAATGGTTCAAATCGCTGAAGAAACGTATAACCTTCCGAATCTCTCATTCCAAGAAGATGATGGCGAAAAACTATTGACTTTTGAAAAGAATACAATTAGTGGATTCTTTAATTGTTCTGCCATTCACCATATTACTTCATATAACGACTATGACAATAACAGAGCATATAATACACTTCGCAGACAAGTAGAGTTATTGAAAGATAAAGGAGTGCTTGTCATCCGCGATTTTGTCAAAGTAGAACAACAAGAGGTTATACTAGAGCTATCTACTTTAGCTAAAGAGGACAATCCTAGTGATGCAGAGTTGTTCATTCAATTTTCTCAAACGGCTAGATCATTAGCAACAGAAAAAGGTTTTCCGATTGAAGAAATAGAGCCTCTAAAACCTAATACAAGGCGATTTCATGCATTTTATACTGATGTAGTAGAGTTTATTCGTCGCAAAGATTATTATGCGAATTGGGACATTGAGTTACAAGAAGAGTATGGATATTATACACAACAAGAATTTGAAACAATCTTTAAGGAATTAGGATTGCGAATCATTATATCTACTCCTATCTACAATCAATGGATCATTAATAATCGCTATGAAGACCAGTTTACAATCTATAACTTAGCAGGAGAAGAAATAGGCTTTCCTCCCACAAATTATTTGATTGCAGGAGAAAAAGTATCTGGTGGAAAACAGTTACAATTAACTAGACATTTACCAAAAAACAATACACCATTCTTAAGCTTATCTACCTTTAAAAATATAAACACAAATAGGTTATATGATATTGTAAAACGACCAAATAAAGTAATTGATATTATCCCTTACAGAAATAGTGATAGTGGCTTAAAGGTAATCGCAAAACATGGATATCCTCGTCCATTAGCTAATGTCAAAACAGATAGCTCTATCTTAGATAATAAACAATATAGTGGCTATATACCCGAAGGGCTAGCAATAGCTGAAACAGATAATATAAAAACAGAAATAGAGAACAGATTTAATATAAAACTTGGGGAATATGAAACTACTTGTACTTCCCTAAATTACTACACCTCTCCAGGTGGTATCAATGAAAAGGTAACTTCTATATTCATAGAACTACACTCACCTATTTCATTAAATACTCCATTAAACGAAGGGTATTCAGGTTTTAAAGATTCTGGTTATTTACATGAATACGATGCTGTACAACTCCTTAATACTGCCCAAACAGGTGCATTAGTAGAAGCTAGATTAGAATTGAATATCTATAATCTATTTTTAAAGTTAGCTATACCATTACCTAAATGGTTAGGACAAAAAACAGCTATACAAAATGTAGAGAAGATTCAGGCAACTGATTTAGAAAAACTATTACAGTTAAATACAAAAGAATACATCCATAATGACAGTCAAGCTGGTTTCTTAAAGACACACAGAGCTTCTTTTGAAGCAACAGGTATTGATAAAGACGCTGCGATACTAGAATATGTATCCCCTACTCATTATAGTACTAATACTGTAGTGACTCTTCCTGTATTTAAAAACAATGGTACCCTTTATGTAGGTCTAGAAACTAGAAGCCTTCCTGTACCACAAATATTCACTAACAATAGTACGATTATAACGGCACCAGCATTTCGGCTATCTAAAGAGGTTAGAAACTACTATGACCTAGAACAATATCTGAATACCCTGAAGTTTGGCAATAGCAATGTAATTGGATATTCAAAGTTAGGAGAAAAGTACTTTCCTACTATAGGCATTACACCCGAACAAGTATATCCATATATTATCCATCTAGACCAGCTTACTGATACACTACATTGGGTAGAAATAAATGACCTGATGAATAACCTAGACAAGATAGTTGATGCTCATCTTTTAATAGCATTATGTCGCTTACATCATAGTCAACAATAATAACGATTAGATTACTAGCCTAACTAACACTACTCATTGACTAGTCCTAAAATAAAAAAGCCACTCCTTGCGGAGTGGCTTTTTTTATAAATACAAGTTCTAAGATAGAATTAGTTTTTCTCAACTAACATTTCCTCTTGAGCTTCTTTATGTCTTCTTTCGATTTCTTCTTTATCTTTTCTTGGCATAGTATCCACTAATACTGGAGTAGCTAAGAATAATGAAGAATAAGTACCTACAATAATACCGATTAACATCGCAAAGATAAATCCTCTGATTGAATCACCTCCGAATACGAACATGATTAATAATACTAGGATTAAAGTAAGCGAAGTATTAATAGTTCTAGATAATGTAGTATTTACTGAATCATTAACGATCTTATTGAAATCACCTTTTGTTTTACCTGCGATGTACTCACGTACACGGTCAAATACAATTACGGTATCATTCATAGAATAACCAATAACAGTTAAGATTGCAGCGATGAAGTGCTGATCAATCTCCATATGCCAAGGCATAAACTTATATGTTAATGAGTAAATACCTAATACAAAGATAACGTCGTGCGCAACAGAAACAATAGCTCCTAATGAATACTGCCATTTTCTAAAAGAAATAACTAAGTAAATAAAGATAGCAGCCATAGACCCTAATACAGCCCAATATGCATTCTGTTTAACGTCTTTTGCCATACTTGGTCCAACTTTAGAAGCTTGGATAACTCCTAATGTTTTTCCTTCTGTAGCATTAACGAACTCTTCATAAGTCATAGGAGATGAATAGTACCCTTTTAACCCTTCGTATAACTTCTCGTTTACTTCTTGGTCTACTGCAGCACCTTCTTCTTCTACTTTATATTTAGTAGTAAGTTTTAACTGTTGTTTATTTCCGAATACTTTCGCTTCAACATTTACACCAAATACTTCTCCTAGCTTACCACTTACTTCGTTAGCTGTAACTTCTTTATCAAACTTAACTTGGAAAGTTCTACCTCCTACAAAGTCAGTTCCTTGGTCAAATCCGTTGATTGCAAATGAAGCAAAAGAAACCACTACAATGATTAATGATAAACCATAAGTAGCTTTCTTCATTTTTAAGAAATCAAAGTTGAAGTTTGTAAACCAATTTTTAGTAATACTTGTACTGAATGCTAAAGTTCTACCAGCTTTAACGTCTCTATCCATAAAGATACGAGCGATAAAGATTGAAGTAAATAATGAAGTAGCAATACCGATTAACAATGTCGTAGCAAATCCTTTAATAGGTCCTGATCCAAAAGCGAATAAGATAACCCCTGTTAAGATATGTGTAACGTTTGCATCAACAATCGGACGCATAGCACCATGCCAGCTATAAGATTCTTTAATCGTATCTGCAAGACTCATTCCCTTACGCAAACATTCTTTTGCTCGTTCAGAAATAATAATATTCGCATCCACTGCAGTACCCATCGTTAATACGATACCTGCAATACCTGGTAATGTCAATACAGCACCTAAACTAGCAAGGATACCAAATAAGAATAATAAGTTCGCTAATAAAGCAATATTTGCATACCATCCAGCTCTACCGTAGTAGAATGCCATCCAAGCAGCAACAATAATTAAACCAGCCACAGCAGATAACATACCAGCATCGATAGCTTGTTGTCCTAAAGATGGTCCTACGATTTCAGATTGAACGATATCTGCACCTGCTGGTAATTTACCAGCACGTAAGATATTCGCTAAGTCTTTCGCATCAGCAACAGTAAAGTCACCTGAGATAGATGATCTACCACCAGAGATAGGTCCACTAGTAACACCTGGAGCTGAATAAACGATATTATCTAATACAATAGCAATATTAGAATGCTCTGTATAAGCTTTTCCTGTTAACTCTTCCCATACTTTAGCTCCCTTAGGACTCATTGTCATCCCTACTACAGGACGGCTAAATTGATCATACTCATCTTGAGCACCAGTAATAACGCTTCCACTTAAAGGAGGAATACCTTCTCTATTTGTTTTTAAAGCATATAACTCAACTAAATCAGGAGCTTTTTTACTTGGTTTACCCCATGCAAAACGAGCATACTTTTGATCTGCTGGTAATAAGTTACGTACGTCAGCTCTGTTTAAATAAGCATTTACTTTAACTGTATCTTTCGTTTGGAAATAACCTAAGATTGGGCTTCCTTGTTGTCCACCCATTGCGAATAAGTCTAATAAAGGGTTGAATTCTTTATTAGCTGCATTCCCCATAGAGTCTTTTGCTACAGTACCTAATAATGCTTCAACATCTGAGTTAGTTGTTGTATTATCAGTAGCAGTCTCTTTTTGATTAGCTTGCTTTTCAGTTGTTTTTAAGTACTCATTAGCAGCCATGATATAGTTTCCTATTTCATCTACTTTATAAGTTTCCCAAAACTCTAACTGAGCAGTACTTTGTAATAAATTTTTAATACGATCTACGTCTTTTGCTCCAGGAAGCTCAACTAAGATACGCCCTGTATCCCCTAACATTTGAATATTTGGCTGAGAAACACCGAACTTGTCGATACGCTCTCTGAATACACGGTAAGCACTCTCTATAGATTCTTTTACTTTTTTATCTAAGATAGACTTTACTTGGCTATCAGACATTCCAACAGTAATCTCACTTAAGTTTCTGTTTGCAAAAATATCTGCAGCTGCTAATTTTACATTCCCTTTTGATTCTTTATCAAAAGCAGTGTAAAAAGCATCTAAGTAACTTTGATTACCTTGTCTTTGTGATTCAGCTTCTGCTAACGCTTTATTGAACGTAGCGTTCTTTGAATTATTAGCTAAACCTTTTAAAATGTCTTTGATTGATATTTGCAACGTAACATTAATACCTCCTTCTAAGTCTAATCCTTTATTGATTTGCTTAGCTCTCACTTCATTGAATGTTTGTCCTAAAAATACCGTTTGGTTACCAATTGAATCAAGGTATTGTAATTCTTTTGTCGAATCTCCACCAGCAAAAGCTTTCGCTTTATCCTCATAATGGTTGGTAACAAAGGTAAATGACAGTTGGTAAATACTTACCAATGCAAAGATAATTGCAAAAAATTTAACGAGTCCTTTGTTTTGCATTATTACTAAAAATTAATTATTTACTTTTTTTAAAACGAGCAAATATATGATATAGACAATGATTAAGCAATTCTTTGACTAAGAATATCAGCAAAAAGAGCTTTTTTCTATTACATATATTTTAACAATTAAACAATCTTTTACTATTCAATTGTTAATTCCTTATTTGTATCCCTAACAGCATTTGCACTATCTACAAATTTCTGAGATTCTTGCTCATTTAATTTTAATTCTACTATCTCTTCTATTCCTCCTTTTCCTATAACACAAGGAACTCCTATACACAATCCTTCTTGCCCGTATTCACCTTGTAAATATACAGAACAAGGGATTAACTTCTTAAAATCATTTAAGATACTATCCACAACGTTAGCTACAGCTGCTCCAGGTGCATACCATGCAGAAGTTCCTAATAACTTCGTTAGAGTAGCTCCACCAACCATTGTTGATTTACACACCTCTTCTTGTTCTGCTGCTGTCAACATCTCACTTACAGGAATACCTTTATAAGTAGCTAATCTGATTAATGGAATCATTGTAGTATCCCCATGTCCTCCAATAACCATTCCTTCAATATCTCCAACAGGTTTGTTTAGTTTTTGAGATAAGAAATATTTAAAACGTGAAGAGTCTAAAGCCCCTCCCATACCTATTACTTTCTTACGATCTAATCCTGATATTTTTAAAGCTGCTAGAGTCATTGTATCAAGAGGGTTAGTCACTATCACAAAAACAGCATTAGGAGAGTATTTTAAAGCACTTTCCATCACCGATTTTACTACAGATGCATTAGTACCTATTAATTCCTCACGAGTCATCCCTGGTTTTCTTGGAATTCCTGAAGTAACTACTACTACCTCACTATTAGCTGTTAAACTATAGTCATTAGTACTTCCCTTAACAATAGTATCAAATTTAGAGTTAGCTGCACATTGCATGATATCCATTGCTTTACCTTCTGCATATCCTTCTGCAATATCCACTAAAACTACTTCACTAGCGATTCTTCTATTAGCAATAACGTCAGCACATGTAGCCCCAACATTTCCTGCTCCAATAATTGTAACTTTCATAACTTTATATCTTTTTATTAAAAAAAGGTCAAGGCATATAATATGCTTGACCTTTATAATTTTACATATTTAAATACTAAGCATCAATTTTAGCATAAGTAGCATTTTTCTCAATAAAATCTCTACGTGGTGGAACTTCGTCTCCCATCAACATAGAGAATACTCTATCTGCTTCTTGTAAACTATCTATTGTTACTTGTCTAAGAATTCTATGTTCTGGATTCATTGTAGTATCCCATAATTGCTCAGCATTCATCTCTCCAAGACCTTTATAACGCTGAACACTTGATCCACTTCCCATTTTCTCCATTAACTCAAGACGTTCTTCATCTGTCCATGCATATTCTTTACGTTGCCCTTTTTTAACCATATATAATGGAGGTGTAGCAATATAAACATATCCATTCTCTATTAACCCTCTCATATAACGGAAGAAGAAAGTTAAAATCAACGTTGCGATGTGGCTACCGTCCACATCGGCATCACACATGATTACTACTTTATGATAACGTAATTTCTCAAGGTTTAATGCTTTACTATCCTCTTCTGTTCCCATCGTAACACCTAAAGCAGTAAAGATATTCTTAATCTCTTCGTTTTCGAATACTTTGTGCCCCATTGCTTTTTCTACGTTAAGAATCTTACCTCTTAATGGTAGAATTGCTTGGAAGTTACGATCACGTCCTTGTTTTGCAGTTCCTCCCGCAGAGTCTCCCTCCACTAGGAATACTTCACATTTAGAAGCATCTTGTTCAGAACAATCAGACAACTTTCCAGGTAGTCCACCACCGACCATAACAGTCTTACGTTGAACCATCTCACGTGCTTTCTTAGCAGCATGTCTAGCCTGAGCAGCTAAAATAACCTTTTGAACAATAATCTTAGCATCATTTGGATGTTCCTCTAAGTAGTTCTCTAGCATTTCTGCTACAGCCTGACTCACAGGGGATACAACCTCTCTATTTCCTAGTTTTGTCTTTGTTTGTCCTTCGAATTGAGGCTCCATTACCTTCACAGAGACAATTGCAGTCAACCCCTCTCTAAAGTCATCACCTGTAATTTCGAACTTAAGCTTATCTAACATTCCTGAAGCATCTGCATATTTCTTCAATGTTCTAGTAAGCCCCATACGGAATCCTTGTAGGTGTGTTCCTCCCTCATGCGTATTAATATTATTCACATAAGAATAAATATTCTCTGCATAAGTATCATTATAAACTAATGCAACTTCAACAGGGATTTCTCCTTTGTCAAGTTCCATAGAGATTACATCTTCAATAATCGGCACACGACTACCATCTAAGAATTTAATAAACTCTTTTAATCCTTCTTTAGAAAAAAATACTTCATGTTTAGGCTCACCATTTTCTTCAATTACTCTTTTATCAGTAAGTGTTATCTTTAATCCTTTATTCAAGAAAGATAACTCTCTTAAACGCCCAGCTAAAGTATCATAAGAAAACTCTAGAGTCTGTGTAAAGATAGTATGGTCAGGTTTAAATGTAACCGATGTTCCTCGTTTATCTGTTTCACCAATAACTTTTACTGGAAATAAAGCTTTACCACGCGAATATTCTTGTTCGTAAATTTTACCTTCACGATAAACAGTTGCTCTTAACAAATCAGATAGTGCGTTCACACACGATACCCCTACTCCGTGAAGACCTCCAGATACCTTATAAGAATCCTTGTCAAACTTCCCTCCAGCACCAATCTTTGTCATTACTACTTCTAATGCAGACACTCCTTCTTTTTTGTGGATGTCCACTGGGATACCACGTCCATTATCTTCTACAGTAATAGAGTTATCCTCGTTTATAGTAACGCTTATTGTATCACAATAACCAGCTAAAGCCTCATCAATTGAGTTATCAACCACTTCATATACTAAATGGTGTAATCCTCTTACTCCTACATCACCAATATACATCGAAGGACGCATCCTTACGTGTTCCATTCCCTCAAGAGCTTGAATGCTATCCGCTGAATAATTATTCTTATTTGTTTCTTGGCTCATAATAATAATAATCTAAAATATCTAACGTACAAATATAACAATTATCAAAGACTTTATCAACTCTAAACAAGCCTAAAATACATATATCTCACAAATAAAAACAAAAAAACGCAGATGTTTTCACACCTGCGTTTTTTTGTTTTTATAAAGGACTTTTACATTAATTCATGAATTGTAAATTCACAATTGTTAAATGTAAATCTCTCATGTACTTTTCTTCCTAATAACTCCTTGGCGATTGGAGCATCCATAGAAACGGCTAATACAGAACGGTCGTCTAAAACAATTTTTGGCAAAGCTGCTGAGAAAAATAAATACACTGAATTTACTTGTACTAAACTTCCAAATTCTACTACAGAACTCACTTTTTCATCATCTATTTTAGCAACTATATCTCGCATAGCTATATTTTCTAAAATCTTCTTACTCAAGTTTTCTTGTTCTAAATGCATCATTGACAAGCCTGTCTCGTGTTTGTCTCCTGCAGAACTTTTGGCGTCGTTCTGCGCGTCGATTGTCAAATCTTCTACAATTCCTTGCAACGCTTCCACCTTGTCATTTAACCGTTCTAAACAAATTGTTTTTAACTTCTTTTTTAATGTCATCATTACGTCTTTAAAATTTCTTTCTTTGCGAAATCGAAAGAAAATACATGTTTTGTTGTTTGTAACGACAAAAGTAAGTTATTAATCAATGAAAAAAAACAGTATTGTGCACCTTTTAGCGAATTTTAGTCATAAATTATCAGTTTTTAGCTTTTTTTCTGATTACAAAATCTCAAAAATCGAATTTATACATTGCTCCTCCCATAATCTGTACACCTTGCACCTTAAAGTTATCCCATTGATTATATTTCTGATTAAATAAGTTATTGGCTTTTAAGAATAGAGTCCAATTTTTAGTTGGCCTATACCCTACTTTCATATTTAAATCAACATAATCTTTCAATTCTACAACTGATGGATCTTCCCAAGTATTATAGTCTCCTATAAGCCCAGTAGAATCAATTACAAAAACATCTTTACGCTTACCTACATAAAACACATCTACACCTGCAAACCATTGTTCTGTAAAATCAAATTTAAAATCAGCTCCTGCTTTTACTTTTGGTAAATTCCAAGCTTCTAAAGAATTTGTATTATAGTTATTATACTCTCCATGAACTCCTATAGAAACATTCTCTTCGAAGTCAAAACGCAATTCACCAAATAAATTCAATGTTTTAACATCTCCATATTGCACTCCAAATGAGTTTCCAAACATATATGGTATTCTACTTCTATTCAAAGTATATTCATTGTGCAAAAACATCGCTTTGTCTTTCTCTCTTTTGTAAGACCCCTTGATGTTATAAGAGATATTATTATCTAATTTTCCTTTTAATCCAAGATAAATATCATACTTCTTATCAGTAGGCGTAATTAGAATATCTGGGGAAATGAAAGGGTTTTCTTCTGAAAACTGTTGAAAAGAGTTTTGTTGCAATCCTCCCTCTATTCCTGCATAAGTCACTAATAATCCAGGAACTAAATCATAAGATGCTTTAACTTGTGGATAGATATAAAAGTTATTCTCTGATTTACCAGCTAATTCTCCATTATTAAAGAAAACACCAACTCCTACTTGTACAGAATAGTTGTCATCTCTAAATGTAAGACTAGGTTGAGCTCCAAGGTTTAAATGATTATACTTCGTTGTTTCCCCTACAAATGAGTTTTTATATGATGTTCCTACATAATCAACAACAACCCCTACATTCAATTCTCCAAAGTCCAAAGCTGTTTTTACATTTGGTCTAATCTTAAAACGATTTTCTACCGTTCCAAAATCATCCCAAAAATAATCATATCTAAAATCCAATCCTGTAAAAGGGCTATTTCTAAACTCTAAAGCTCCATTTACAAAAACATTTTTATAGTGTTGAGATTCGTCTATTCCAGAAATATCACCTTGATTGAAGTCGATTTGTTTCGTTGGTAATCCATAATAATTACTCAATTGGTATCTAGCACCTGCTTCTACTGTCCAACCAAAATTCTTTAATTGTCCACCATAAACCAAACCTCCTTTTGTATTAGAGAAACTATCATCTAGAAGTAAATTCTTAATCCCTCCTTGAGAAGAAAAGTGACTAGCATATCCTGCTAAAAAACTATTCTTATTTAAGTGTTGACTTAAGAACACCTCTCCATTCAGATTAGTATAATTACCTGCAGAAAAAAGAGCATAATTATTAAAGCTTTTTAACCTACTTGTTCTTTCTACTTCTGCTGCTTTTCCTTTCTCAGGTACAAAAGTAGATGCTACAGGAAAAGAACTAATAGTATAAATTACATCTTTCTTGTTACCTGTAGTTTCATCGTCATTATTAGCTGTAGTACGAACTTTAAAAGCATCCGAAATTGTTGCATCATAAGCCCTTACTACATTAACAACCTCTGTACCTAATTTACTTGCTTCCGTATTTTTATCTTGAGCATAACCTGCTATTCCCCCTAGAGTTAAAACAGATAATATCGTATATATATTCTTATTGTTCATTATAATATCTTCTATATTAAAATTATTGAGCAATCGAAGAGTTTCGTTTAGCCTCTTGCGCTGTTATTTTTTGAAGTTCCTCTTTAGCTTCTTTCACCACATCTGGGTAGTCAGTAAAGTTTTTAGTAACGCTTTCTAAAATATAAGTAGCTTGATAACTATCTTTTAATTGATAGAAGTTCTTTGCCATTAATACTAATCCTTTAGCACCATAATACTTATAACCTGAATAGTCTTTTGCTAATTTCTGTACACTCTCATTAGACGCTTCATACTTAGCCTCTTTATTCTTAAAGTAAGCATCATAATACATCGCCTCTGCAGCTAACTCTCCTTTTGCTATCTTCAATACCTCTTGATAACCTTTCTTTGCTTTAGCTTCATCATTAGTAGCCATAGCCGTTCTAGCAATAACTATTTGTGCATCACCTTTTACTTTATTATCTGTTTTAGCCATTTTTAATACAGCTTCAGCATATTGAAGAGCTTCACTATAGCTATTTTGCTCATAGCTCAACTTCATTAGATTAGACTTAGCGAACACTACATTCTGTTCTTGTGCTGCCTCTGCATCTAAACGTTTTAAAGTAGTTATAGCCTTAGCAGTATTTTTATTTTTCAAATAAATCTCAGCCAAACGAGCAAGAGAAATCTCTGAGAACTCATTCTTATCCTTAGAAATTACAACTTCATAATGAGCAGTAGCCTTATCTAGATTATTCTCTGCAAAATACATTTGCCCTAAATAGAAATGAGCTTGTAACGCCTTTTGTCCCGTTGGGAAACTTTTTAGGTATTTCTCATATCCATCTATAGCCGATTGTGTATTATTTTGAATATACTGTTTTTCAGCCGACTCATAAGTATCTTTATCTAGTTCAGCATCGGTTACTTGAATAAAAGAAAGACCTTTAACCCATGCAGCATATTCATCTACCTTTCCATTATCCACATAGATTAGTCGTGCATTTTGAACCGCTTCGATAGCCTCAGAAGATTCCGGAGACTCTTTTACCACTTGTTTAAATTTAGCTAACGCTTGATCAGGTTTATTGTCGTTATAGTTAATCAAACCTTGTCTCAAGATAGCTCTTGCTTTATAACTTGATGTAGGATAATCTTTCAACATCTTATCAAAAGCACTTAACGCCTTTTGACTTTGATTCATAACGTCATAAGTCACCCCTATCTCATATTGAGCATCATCAGCCAAATTAGAAGTTGGGTAATCTTTCACAAACTTCGCTAAGTCTTCTATTTTACGAGGATTACGATCTACGAATCCATAGCTAATTGCCTTTTGAAAACGTGCATATTCTACATCAGCTTTATTTGCCTCTATAACTTTATTATAAGCCTCCATCGCAGGCCAATACTTCCCAGTAACAAAATTACAATCTCCTTGTCTTAGATAGGCATCTAGACGACGCGCCTCATCTTTAGGATTTTCATCTGTGTATTTTTTAAAATAATCCGCTGCTGTAGCATAGTCTTTCAATTTGAAGTATGAATACGCTAAATTATAATACAAATTATTACGTTCAGACAATCCCTTAGACGCTGTATTTTGATCAAATGCTTTGAACTGAGTGATAGACTCATTGAAGTCATTTAAATAAAACAATGTCTCACCCTTCCAATATTGAGCCTTTGCAGTATACTTTAAATTTTGCTTCTCTGCTAAAGATTTATCAAAAAGACTTAATGCTTCCTTATAATTCCCTTCATTGAACAATTCTTGACCACGCAAGAATGTCACTTGTTGATACACCTCTTTATTTCCTACAGAACGATTCTTCTCTAATAGAACTAAAGCCTCTTTATAGTTTTTAGAAGAAACATATGAGTCGATTAAAAGACCTTCTATCTCTCCGCGATAAGACGAATTAGGATATTTACTAATATAAGCATTTAATACAGCAGGTGTACTCTCATAAGCATTCCCAATATCATAACTAAGTTTCGCATAGTTTAAGAAAGCATCCTCTTGAATACCTGCGTCAAAACGCATTTCAGAAGCATTCTTAAATGCATTTAATGCCTGCGTCTTTTTATGTGTTTGAAGATAACTTTCCCCTAAGTGGTAATAAGCATTCTGTGCAATACCATTATCTCCACTGATAATTTTATTAAACTGCTCAATAGCCTTAGGATAATCTTTTGATTTATAATAAGTGTACCCTAATTGATAGAAGTCAGTATTACTCCACTTCCCTCCTTTACCTTGATAAGCTAATAAATGAGGTAGTGCTTTATCATATTGCTTTAAGTTAAAATAACTCTCCCCAACTATTTTAGACAACTCTGATTTCTCTTCAGGAGTCGCTTTTGTCATTTGAGAAGTTCCTTGTTCTATAGCCGTTTGAAAGTTTCCTGTCTTAAAGCTCATGTCTGCTTGATAGTACCCCATCTTCTCTTGGTAAGAAGACTTAGTTTCTACTTTGTCAAACAATTTTTTTGCATCGTCAAAATTATCTGAGTCATAAGCAATATATCCTAGATAATATGTTGCTTGCTCCCCCCATTCTCCACGAGTATTTACTTTCTTTAAATAGCGTTCTGCTTCTTTTTTATTCTTTGTATAGAAGTAACTATATCCCTTCTGAAAGTTAAAACGATCTAACTTCTTCTCATTAGTAATTGCGTTTTCTTTCACTTTTACAGCATATTGCAGGGCTTTAGGAAAATCTCCTTTGCTGAAATAATAATCTGTAACCTCTACATAAGCCTGATTTTGCTTAGAACTAGTAGGGTACTTCTTCACAAATTCATCTATCTTATCTTCAGCTCCTTCTTGATTTAACTTAATAGCACAATACGCGATATAATAAGCACAATCAGCCTCTACCTCCGTATTTTCGCCTACATGAGCTTGTTTTACTTTCGTGAATAATAATTGCGCAGCTAAATATTGTTCTTCATTATACAATGCTACAGCATGATTATAATCAGCTAATCTCTCTACATAAGCAGCTGATTGTTGAGCACTTGCAGTTATACTCCCCAGTGCAAGAGTTAATAAAGTTAACCTATTATTTTTGTGCATTTCCATTCAGATTTATATAACGTCAAATATATCATTTTATACTCTTTTAAACTTATTTTTCAGCAATATATTGCCCTAATTGTTATCAAAAATATATTTAAATTGAAATTACACCTCTTCCATAGTAATAAAAAAACATGATAAATTATATCTTTTTGAGATTTAATAAATCGCATTTCACAAGAAAATAGCAAAAAACATAATAAAGAAACACTCCTTAATACAAAAAATCCCAATTCAAAAGAATTGGGATCATATAAAAAGTCTTTATTACAAATAGGAAGATAACAATCCTAAGATAATAGGAGCTAATACAGCAGTAAAAATTCCATTAAAAATCATCCCCACACTAGCGAAGGCTCCATACTTATTACTCACCTCCATTGCCTTCATCGTACCCATTGCATGAGAAGAAGTCCCCATAGCAATACCTTGTGACATTGGATTACTTATTCGAGTAAGGTTAAGCACCTTAAATCCCACCATACTACCAAATATCCCCGCTATCATAACAGCAGCGGCAGTTACAGACGGAATACCATTAACTGACTTAGATATCTCTAAGGCTATAGGTGTACTAACTGACTTAGGAGCTAGTGATAAAATAATCTCTTGATCTGCGCCTGTCATCTTAGCTAGTATCACTACTGACACTACCCCCACAACACATCCTATTAATTGACTAATTAAAATAGGAAACAACTGTTTTTTAATTTTTTCCCACTGTACATATAAAGGAACTGCTAAGGCTACAATAGATGGCTTTAAAAAGAAATCAATATACTTACCTGCCTCTTCATAATTTTGATAAGGAATCTTTAAAAGATATAAATACCCCATCAAGACAACCATAGACAAGATAATAGGATTAAATATAATCCATTTTTTCTTTTCACTCAAAGCTATTCCTAAAGCATATAAAGCTAAAGTTAGGAATAATAAAAATGTTGGATTGGCTAAAAAATTCATTTCTTTTTTCTTAATAATTGATGAGTAAATCCAGTTACAAAAATCACTATCACTGTACTTACCAGTGTAGCCACAACAATAGATACAATCGACTGACTAAGAATTCCGAAATAGTTCAACATAGCCACACAAGGTGGAACAAAGAATATCCCCATGTTTTTAATTAAGAAGTTAGTAATACCACCTATTGATTCTACTTTTACCCACCTCAGTTTTAACATTGTCCATAATGTGATTAAACCGATGATACTTGATGGTAATTTTAATCCTGTGAGATACACCACTAACTCTCCAAAGGCTAGACAACCTATCACGATTGCTACCTGCTTAATTAAATTCATTTTGTTTAAATATTTATCACAAAATTACTAAATACAATCTCTATAAAAGAAACAAAACAGATAAAAATAAATTATTTAACAACTACAAATCTCGCCAAAAGACATCACTTCAACAATAAACAAGAACCAATCACTTAGCTTTTTGGTAACTTTTACTTAATCTTATATTCAAAAAATTAGAGCAATTTTGTCATGTAATCAAAAAGAAAAATATGTAAACAAAATATAGATTAAATTGGTTAGTTAGAACAAAAGGAGAGATCTACAGCAGATCTCTCCTTTTGATTTAACTACTTACTACATCAGTTTATTTTACATTATTTACACTCCACAATAAGACCTCAATCTATTTTTTTCTTAAAAACGACATCCGATATAGATATTTTCAGCTCAACTATACTTTATTATTGTTTATCTTAGTATTTTTACCACAAAATACACGATTATTATGTCTAAAACAGTTTTATCCCTACAAGGAGTTGATATCTACCAGAACAAGCATAAAGTACTTTCTAATGTTAACTTAGAAGTAAATAAGGGAGAATTTTTATATATAATCGGAAAGACAGGTGCAGGTAAAAGTAGCTTTATGAAAACGCTGTATGCAGACCTTCCTTTAGAAGTAGGCGAAGGCTCTATCGTAGACTATGACCTGAAGACCTTAAAAGAAAAAGATATTCCATACCTAAGAAGATCACTAGGCATCGTATTCCAAGACTTTAAACTACTTCCTGACAGAACAGTCTATGGAAACTTACACTTTGCCTTAAAAGCAACTGGTTGGTCAGAAAAAGAAGCGATGGATAGAAAAATACACGAAGTATTAGACAATGTAAATATGCTAGCACATATCGAAAAAATGCCTCACCAACTATCAGGAGGGGAACAACAACGTATTGCTATAGCAAGAGCATTGCTAAATGATCCTGATCTAATCCTAGCTGATGAACCAACAGGTAACTTAGACCCTCAAACTAGTGCTGAAGTAATGGAACTTCTACTTAAAATTAATAAGAATGGTAGAACCATTATCATGGTAACACATGATTATGCCTTGTTATTAAAATTCCCTGCTAAAACATTAAAATGTGACGATGGTACCCTATTCGAAGTAGTACACAGAACATCACAAAATTAATATACAAAAAGACTATCAGCATTGATAGTCTTTTTTGTTTTATCTTAACTCAACCTACTCCATTTAAATCAAGAGTAAAAGACAAATCACTACTATATTTTATTTAATTGAAGAATAAGATCACTATACGATACCGCAACTAAATCTTCTTTAGTCAACTCCATTAGATTGAAAAAACAATCACATTGTTGCTTTAAATCAACTCCCTCTTCTACTCCGATATTACAAGCTTCTACTTCCACAAAGCACCCCAATCCGTCTACCTGATCTAAGTGAACACTAACGTTCTTATACTTTAAGACCTTACGCACTTTAGATACCTTTACTTTTATACCAAACTGCAATTCTAATATTGCACCTAACGCAGCATCTTTCTCATGTTTATAATAAATAACATCCGAACTCTTCGCTTCCTCCCCATTTACACGATTATAATAAATCAAAGAACTATACTCATCATACTCACGAAGCTTCACTCTTCCAATAGGGACGTTATAATAAGTATCCACTTGCTTATATACCCCATCTAGAATGAGCTCTAATCCTTTTAATTTATCTTCTATGCTATCTAAGTCAGCTACACGTGCTTTAAATTCCACATTCTGTAATTCCATCTATCTCTTTTTAGGTTCTAGCAAATATAACCGATTAAAATAAAAAAGCCTCACTGCATACAGTAAGGCTTTTAAATATATTAAGTAAGATAAATCAGATTTGACAAACGTTTATTATTTTACTTTATTAACGATAGCTGCGAAAGCTTCTGGGTGATTCATAGCTAAATCTGCAAGAACTTTACGGTTCAATTCGATATTGTTAGCTTTTAATTTACCCATGAATTGAGAATAGCTCATTCCGTGTAATCTAGCACCAGCGTTGATACGCATGATCCATAATGAACGGAAGTTTCTTTTCTTTTGTTTTCTATCACGGTAAGCATATACCATTGCTTTTTCTACCGCGTTTTTAGCTACTGTCCAAACGTTTTTACGTCTTCCAAAGAATCCTTTGGCTTGCTTCAAAATTCTTTTTCTTCTTGCTCTTGAAGCTACTGAGTTTACTGATCTTGCCATTTCTTAAAAATGTGTTTTTTGTAGTGGGCGGTTATGTTTCAAACACTTCTAAACTTTCATTTGCTCCACTCCAGGGTTATTAAATAATTTTAACCGGAATTAAGATTAGATTAATCTTAATTGATCTTTGATACTGTTTGTATCTGCTTTAGACACTAATCCAGAGTGTGTTAAAGCTAATTTACGCTTTTTAGATTTTTTAGTCAAAATGTGACTTTTGAAAGCGTGTTTTCTTTTGATTTTTCCAGAACCAGTCAACTTGAAACGTTTCTTAGCACTAGATTTAGTTTTCATTTTAGGCATTATTTCCTAGGTATTAATGATTATCTTACTTAACTATCTTAATATACTTAAATACTATTTTTTCTTTTTAGGTGCGATAAACATAGTCATACGTTTACCCTCTAAAACTGGCATAGTTTCCACTTTCCCGAATTCCTCAAGATCTTGAGCTAATCTTAATAATAAGATTTGTCCTTGATCTTTATAAATAATCGAACGTCCTTTAAAGAATACGAATGCTTTTAACTTAGAACCCTCTTTCAAGAATTTCATTGCATTCTTCTTTTTGAACTCATAATCGTGCTCATCTGTTTGAGGACCGAAACGAATCTCTTTTACAGTGATTTGAGTCGATTTAGCCTTTAGCATTTTTTCACGCTTCTTCTGTTCGTAAAGGAATTTGTTGTAATCAGTAATTTTACAAACAGGAGGTTCAGCATTTGGTGAAATCTCAACTAAATCCAATTCTAACTCCTCTGCTAAACGCATTGCGTCAGCAAGTTTATATACACCTGTTTCGACGTTGTCTCCTACAAGACGAACTTCAGGAACGCGGATGGCATTATTAATTCTATGCGCATCTTTCTTTTCTTCGCGAGGATTTCTTCCTCTGTTTTGTCTTATTGCTATGGCTATAAAATTTTATGTGCTTGTTCACCAAGCGTTATACTATTTTTACTCTCCAAATTGTTTAATAGAACTATTTACCTCTTCTTGTACTTGAGCGATAAAATCTTCTATCTTCATTGTCTGATTAGATTTACCAGAATCACCGTGTCTTCTTACAGAAATCGTACCGTTTTTCTCTTCATCTTCTCCTACAATTAACATGTAAGGGAATTTTTGTACTTCAGCTTCTCTAATCTTTTTACCGATAGTCTCATTACGGTTATCTACCAGCGCGCGAATTTCGCTATTTTCTAGCAAATTTAAAACTTTTTCGGCATATTTTTCATATTTCTCACTCAAAGACAGGATTATAGCCTGCTCTGGCATTAACCATAGTGGGAAATTACCTCCTGTATGCTCTAAAAGTATCGCTATAAAACGCTCCATAGAACCAAATGGTGCTCTGTGGATCATCACTGGACGATGCAACTCATTATCTGATCCTTTATAACTTAACTCAAATCGCTCTGGTAAGTTATAGTCAACCTGAATGGTTCCTAACTGCCAGCTTCTACCTAATGCATCTTTTACCATAAAGTCTAATTTAGGTCCATAGAAAGCAGCTTCTCCACTCTCGATCACATAATTAAGTCCTTTATCTTTAGCTGCATTGATAATAGCATTCTCAGCTTTTTCCCAATTCTCTACACTACCGATATACTTATCAGGGTTACTTAAATCACGTACTGATACTTGTGCTGTAAAGTTCTCAAATCCTAACGACCCGAATACATATAATACTAAATCAATTACTTTTTTAAACTCTTCATCTAATTGTTCTGGTGTACAGAAAATATGTGCATCATCTTGAGTAAACCCTCTTACACGAGTTAATCCGTGTAATTCTCCTGATTGCTCATAACGATACACTGTTCCAAACTCAGCAAAACGCTTAGGTAAATCTTTATAAGACCATGGTTTTGCATTATAAATCTCACAGTGGTGAGGACAGTTCATTGGTTTTAATAAGAACTCTTCTCCCTCTACTGGAGTATGAATTGGTTGGAAACTATCTGCTCCATATTTTGCATAGTGCCCAGAAGTAACATATAATTCTTTTTGTCCAATATGAGGAGTAACTACTTGCTCATATCCAGCTTTCTTCTGTGCTTTACGCAAGAACTGCTCTAATCTATCTCTTAACGCAGCACCTTTTGGCAACCATAATGGTAACCCTTGTCCTACTTTTTGAGAGAATGTAAACAATTCTAATTCTTTACCTAATTTACGGTGATCACGTTTTTTAGCTTCTTCTAATAAAGCTAAATACTCAGTTAAATCCTTTTGTTTAGGGAATGAAATACCATAAACACGAGTTAACTGTTTATTCTTCTCATCTCCTCTCCAGTATGCACCAGCAATAGATAATACCTTAAATGCCTTAATAATTCCTGTATTAGGAATATGACCTCCACGACATAAGTCTGTAAAAGTGTCATGATCACAGAAAGTAATCGTACCATCAGCTAGGTTCTCTATTAACTCAACTTTATAAGGGTTTTCTTCTTTTTTATAAAACTCTAAAGCTTCAGCCTTAGTAGCAGAACGCATAGTAAAATCATGCTTACCACGCGCTATCTCTAAAACCTTATCCTCTATTTTCTTAAAGTCAGCATCTGTTACTTTATAATCCATGAAATCTACGTCATAATAGAATCCATTAGCGATAGCTGGACCTATTGTTAACTTGATTCCAGGGTATAGATCTTGTAAAGCTTGCGCCATTACGTGTGAAGTAGAGTGCCAAAAAGCTTTTTTCCCTTCATCATCATTCCATGAATATAAAACTAGACTACCATCCGTGGTCATAGATGTCGTGGTTTCGATGGTGGTACCATTGAAGTTTGCAGAAATAATATTCCTAGCTAAACCTTCGCTTATACTTTTTGCAACATCGAAAGGAGTTATGCCTGAAGCAAACTCTTTCACTGAACCGTCTGGTAATGTAATTTTTATCATAATAATTTTAAAAAATAAAATGCAAATATACGGGTTTTACCATAGAATCGCAACATTTAGCACTGCTTAACTCATTTTTTTTAACAGTAAAATAATAAAGTGCATCTAATACTTACCTCATTAAAAAAAGAATACTTTATCAATCTCATTATTTCGGCGCTACTCTTAATACCTTTAAGCAAAAACAATCACTCATCTTAGCTATCTATAAAGCAGACTAAAGTTCCTTCTTCCCTATCTAAAACATTTGTTTAGATTGACATCAATCCTACTAACACCAATCCTGACACACATCTTCCCTCTCTTATTTAAAAATTGACCATCAAGATTTATATCTATCTCAAATAATATACACTTTTTTTCATTCATTACCAACTCAAAATAAATTAGTTACAAAAACACACTTCAAAAAACTTATTTTTTTCATTCAAAAACGCTTGCAAACATCAGACTTTGCAGTATATTTGCACTCGCAATACGGAAGTAATGTAGACCTCTGGAGAAATGGCAGAGTGGTCGAATGCGGCGGTCTTGAAAACCGTTGACTGTAACAGGTCCGGGGGTTCGAATCCCTCTTTCTCCGCTGAAAAGCCCGATAACACTCGTTATCGGGCTTTTTTTATAACCTTGTGCACCTTTTTCGCACTGGTGGTTTCCCTATTAAAAAACCTACCCTATTTTTTAAAAAAATTCATTTTATCCGACCTAAACTACCCCTATTTTACTATTTAGTTCTACTATTTTTAGAAAAAGACTCCATATCTAGTCTATTTAGGTACTTAAAACTAAAAAACACTTGTACTTTTTTTAATAACCAAAAAACACAACTTGCTGATTTATAAAACATTATCGTTTTAAACTCATTTTAATCAGTTTTCTATAGTCTTTACAACCTCAGTAATAGCGCGCGTTTATCTTAAATTGCTCGACAATTGGTGGAGAATACCCCGTAAATGGTGGAGCTGAAGATACGTTAGTCGATGAATGCTTCTTCTATTGATCAGGGACTGTCCTCCTATTTAAAGTTTAGATTAACTGAGGCTATCCACACTCTATCTAGCACTATAATTATGCTAATAATAAAAGAGGTTCTAAGATGAGAAACTAGTAATTATAAACAGTAGTAAATCTATACATTCTACTATTTACATTGCTATCATTCACAATAATTTCTGACTACCTGTTCTATCCAGTCTTCAGTAGATGATAAATAGAAATCAGGTGTCACTCCTTTTCCCTCATAGCGTAAATACTCGCGCCAATGCGTATTTAGATCCGTAAAATGTATTCTAAAAAGAGCAGAAGGACTTACCTTATCTACAGCATGATTTCTACCATAAGTAATCATCCATCTGGTATTATCACCTAATACCATCATATTATTTAATTTCTTCAATTTTAGTGTGAATTGCTCTGCATTACTAATTGTATTAAAATTTACAAGTACATATATTTCCTTTAAACTTCTTAAACAGGTTATAAAACTGTGCAGAGCTCTTGTCTCCCTCCTCCACTATTATTTCTTAAACCAAGAATAAGGTTCTTACTCAGAAAGTTGTCTCTAATGGGATAATAAAAAAGAAAAACCATACTTCATAAACAGTTAATTCACTAGGTTATACATTATAATAAAACACCACGGTTACCCTTTCTTATTCCCTTCTTTCTCCATCAGCTCTATACGCTGTTCTAGCGTATTTTCCGTCTGAATAATATCTAATACGACCATCTTAAAAGTCTGTTTGATGCTCTTATCCGTCTTATCCATATTAGAATACAAAAGATTCATTAGAAAAGCACTTTTATTGCTTAACATTTGCTTTAAGTCTTCGATATTAGTCATAGCAGCTACCTTATCATAATCGATTAGATCAATCTTAGTCGCAGCAATAGAGCGCCAGGCAGTTGTTTTAATCTGAGGAATAAAGATTCCCTTAGACTCCATGACTATCTGTTGTAGGCTTTTCTCTTCGTTATCAGCGTGCTTTTCTAAGGCTTTAACCAAATCTTTCTGTATAGGGAGAATAAACTCTATTTCTTCTCTAGACTCTTTTAACTCACTGTGAACAGTCGAAAACACTTGATTGATATAGGCTTGGTCTTTTCTATTAGCGTTCCAATTATCAATAAAAAGAGCAATAAGAATACCCGCCACGATAGGAATAATCTCTTTAATAAAGTGAATACTATAATTTTTAATCTTTTGTTTCATCTAATGATTATTTGTTAAAGTTAGAGATGATTTATTCCTAAAAAGTCAAAGCTAATTTAAATAAATAATTGAAAGATGGAAATAGTACTACAAAAAATGTATTGTATAAATGATAATATATCTTAATCCACTGATGAGATAGCCGCCCCTCTTTTATCCAAGATCTAAAAGCAACAACTCTACATCACTTTCATAATCACTCATGTCCTTTGATTGTAAAATTAGATTAGTATTATTCTCTAATGCTATGGTCAGACGACAACTACTTTTGATAGGTTGGCAATAAATACCTTTTATCTTCACTCCTATGGCCTCTAATTCTTGGGATTTATCTAGGTATACATAACTATCATCCTCTTCTATTTCTTTTATCTTTTCCATCACTGCAATACCCACGTCAATAAAAAAGTCAAACCAACCTAAAGCTTCTACTTTTAAGTAAAGTACAATCACATTATCACGTTCATCACTCATACACGTTATTACGCGCTCTATTCTCAAGCCATTTAACTCTACACAAACAAATTCATCATCCTGATACATTCTCTCCATCGTTTCTACCTATTAAATCCAAAAAAGCTAGTATCTCTACTAGCTCTATTATCTTATTTTACTGTGATATCAATCTTATTAATCCAAATCGTCTTTCTGTCTCTAGTCTTATCAAAATTATCTAGCATGAATGCAGTATCGTAATCTACTTTCTCATCATAGTACAACTTACCATTGACATATACTTTAACCTTGTTCTTCAAGTTTACCATTTCAGGAGAAATAGCAATAGATAAGGATTTAACACGAGATGTTTCTATTCTAAATTCATTGTCTTTATAACGGGCTACAGCCTTACCTGATAAACGTGGCATATCGAAAGCATTCTTATCTACCTCTATCGTTTGCAGGTTTTCAGCTTTATCATACTCTAACCACTTGGTAATTTTAAAGTTTCGTTCTTTATGCCAATCTGCTTTCTGACCAAGCGTATCTAATTTGATATTAGTCAACCAATCTACACCTCCATAAGCATTGTCATCAAACTCCCATGTCAGCTCTTTATTAAAGCTCTTGCGCTGTCTCTCCTTAAGGTCTTTGAACAATATCTCATAGGCTGGTTCTGACTCATCAAACTCTGGGAACCAATGTGGAAAACCGTTATAACGATACTCTTTATAGTCTGCCTTTAACTCATTCATCATCGCTGTAAAAGAATCATTTGCGTTAGACGGATAATAATAGTCCTCATCTGTAGAGAAGTTGATAAAAGAACGATTCATTATATTCTCTATAAAAGTTCCTCCTGTGAATACCTTAGGTTGAGTATTAAACCCATAGAACCCTGCAAAGGGAGAAGAGTCTTTCATCAGATAAGAGAATGAACCCGTCGCTCCATTAGAATGCCCTGCGATAAACACCTTATTATCATCTACATTAATAGCCTTCTTAACCTCTCTCAGCATAGCAGGTATCATAAAGAAGCCATCATTAGATGTCATCCAGTTATACTTCTTACCTCCACTTGGGAATATTAATATTACCTCATCTAGATCTCCATATTTCGTATAGTATCTATTCCATCCTCCTAAACTAAGTTCTTTGGTCTGAAACTCTTGAAGATTATTATATCTAACTGCTCCATGCAAAAAGAATAACACAGGGTATTCCTTCTCTGGAGAATAGTTCTTAGGCAAATGAATAAAGAAAGAAGTCTTCACTGTATCATTTATAGCAAAGCTGATAGAATAATCTTGTTTTGCCTTAGGTAGATAAGGATTGTACGCTTTGATTTCTTCATATAATTTCTTTCCATTAGTAGAGGTTAACTCTTTAGTAGATTTCACCTTATAGAATTCTTCCTCTGCCTCTTTTAGATTTACATCAAACTTAGCTTTTAACGCATGCGCTTCACTCATCATAGAAGCCCATCTAGGATCATCTAATAAGTTCTTGTATTCCTCTAAAGCACTTTTGTTTGTTACATTTTGCCAACCAGGGAAGCCGTATTGTGCACGTTCTATCTTTATCAACCGATCTAGATAAGCAAAGGCTTTATCTGCTTCTTTTAACTCCGAGGCAATGATTGATATTTCTGATAAATCAGCTGCTGTTATACTGTCTGGAAATGACTTAAACGCCTTTTCATAAAGAGAAAAAGCTTGTCTTTTACTTTGCTCATCCTCGTGCTCTTCTAACAAATCATCTGCTTGATTGATCAACTTAGAGTAAGTACTCTGTCCAAAAGACACTATACTAAACATAAATGCTAGTAATACATGATATCCCTTCATAATTCTAATTATTAATAAAGCGAAAGTAAACAACACTACAATACTAAAATTGTACAAATGGAACATCTATTTCTCTAGATGCCAAAAAGTATCTTTACTTCCTAGTTTAGTTCCTTTCTCAAAGAAGTTTTTAGGAGAATTATTAGTCATTGCCTTATAAGTCTTTATTAGATGTGACTGATCATTAAAGTTAAAGCGATAAGCAATATCAGTCAACTTCTCTTCAGGAGAGGTATAGAGTTTCTGGTTCACTGTTCTTCTAAATAAATAGATATCATAAAATCTCTTTAGAGATACTCCCATATTGGCCTTAAAAACTCTATTTAGATGTTGTCTGCTCACTCCTAGTCTATCTGCTAACTCTTGTACAGAGAAGTTATCCTCTTCACTGAAGATATACTCTATTGTTTGTTCTAAAAGGCTATTTGAGAATAGCTTATATCTCTTCTCTAATGCTGTATCTAACAATGTAGTAATAACATCTACATCAGTAGTAGCGAAGACTTTTGCTAATTCGCCTACTTCCATAAACTTATAATCAGTAATCAGATTGACAAAACTTAAATGGCGATAAAACTGCTGTATCCCCAATGGATGAAAGACGATAACGACTCTCTGTACTCTCCCCACCTGCTTCACATGAAGTATATCTTCTCTAATAGGAGTGAATATCTGATAATCATCTGCTCCTTCATTAAACGCCATCGAACCATCACTAGCTAGTTGATGAGAAGCATAGATAGAAATCGTATTGTTATAATGAGGAAAGCACTGGTACTCTCTCACCTCATTATTGGGCTTTATATCTAAGTAATAATAGTCCACATACTTCTTTACTAAAGCATTCTTAGGACTAAAGGTATCAAAAATCTCTTTCATTACCGCTTAATTTATTTAGTTATACATTACTTACCTCTACTCTATCCCTATTATTAAGTCCACTCGTTTAATAGTATCCCACATCTGTTCTATATCACTATCTGGCAAATTCTTATTTTAATAAATAGCCCATTCTTTTGGGTATTTACAGCGTTGCCTATAGAACTCTGATAGTCGCTTTTAGCATAATTAAACGGTACTAATTCTATTGCGTTTATAAATCTCATCTCTATAAGTTTAACTCCTTTATACGAAGGTATTATAAAACCTCTTTAGTAAACTTGATAAATCGCAATCTTTTTAAAATATTTTTAATAAGATTTGTATAGCTAAACACAATAATCGTTTTAAAGAATAAGTCCTTTTATACTACATCGTACACGCCTTATAACTAGATAAATATATCAAAAAAAAAAGCTGCTACATTACAGGTAAAAACCAATATTGTCAGTAAATTGCATAAAAAGAATTCATTGACAATGGAAAAGAAATTAGTAGTAATCACAGGCGCTAGCTCAGGATTCGGTATGGAACTAGCGAAAGAGTTTGCTCAAAGTGGACATCCACTTTTACTGTTAGCAAGAAGATTAGAAAAGATGGAGGCTCTAAATCTACCTAATACACTATGCAAAAGTGTAGATGTAGCTGATAAAGATGCTTTCGAAAAGGCAATTCGTGAAGCTGAGGCAATATATGGCAAGACTGACTTATTAATTAATAACGCAGGTGTAATGCTATTAGGTGATTTAGCTACTCAGGATCCTCAAGAATGGAAACAAATGCTTGATATCAATGTATTAGGTGTCATGAACGGTATGCAAGCTGTAATGGGAGATATGAAGGATAGACAAACAGGGACTATTATCAATGTATCCTCAATAGCTGGTGTATTACCCTTTCATAATCACGCTGCCTACTGTGCTAGTAAATATGCTGTAAGAGGAGTAACACAAACTGCTCGTCTAGAACTTAGTCCTTATAATGTGCGTATTATTTCTGTTGAGCCTGGAGCAGTAGCAACAGAGCTCTTAAGCCACACAACTAGTGAAGATATTAAAGAGGGCTATAAAGAGTGGATGAAATCATCTGGAGCAAACCGTATTCAAGCTATTGATGTAGCGCGTACTATCAAATTTGCTTACGACTTACCTCAGAGTGTATTATTACGAGAACTGATCATCTCAGATACAAAACAAAATGCTTAAAATAACAGAACGCTTATAGCTATAAACTATAAGCGTTTATTTTTTACTTTATATTGTGCATTGAAATCTGGAAATCACTTGGTCTGACATTAAACAATTGCTGAAAAGTATTGCTAAAAGCAGCAATACTAGAATAGCCAACATCGAAGGCTACTTCACTCACATTCTTATCTGTACTCATCAGAAGCTCCATAGCCTTAATCATTCTTACCATCTTTAAATATTGCAAAAACGAAATATCTAAATGAGTTTTAAATAACCTTGTCAACGTCCTCACACTATAGCCAAATAACTCAGCTATTCCATTTAGCGTTAATGCTTCACCTAAATTCTTTTGCATATACTCTGTGATCAACAACATTTTAGGTTCTTCTGTTGTAGGCAATTGAATAGAAAATGACTTACCTGGATGCTGCATAATGTAGTGCTTCATCGTAGATAGAAACTCATAAGCCCAAGTATCAGGTAGGATAATTCCCTTCCACTGCCTAGCATAAATCAACATCTCATACATCAAATTACTCACTGGGTAAATACCTAAACGTTCCATAAAGCGATGCTCTACATCAGTATCTTCTTCATAGAAATAGATATTTAGAATCACGACATCCGTAGTATTAGACTTGACATTGTGTATCATACCTTTAGGTATCCATACATAATGCTGAGCTGGTATATAATACTCTCTTTCTTTTGTCTTTAAATAAGCGATCCCACCAGATACCAGAAGTATCTGACTCTTGTTGTGCTTATGAGGAGGAAACCTATGTTCTAATTGCTCTCGCATGATATAGATACTATCCTTGTATTGATCTATTTCCTTTTCTGTTTGTAATAACATTTCCATAATGGCTAAAATAAGTAAAATATTGGCTAGTTATATAAAACACTTAGAATCATTCTAATCTAGTTTTGCAGTAAATAAATAGAATACATGAAACAGAACAACTTTTTATACCTAATAGTCTTTTTGCTCATAATAGGTCAAAAAGCACTACCCCAATCTATTACGGATGATAAAAACACTTTTGATTTAGACAGAATATGGGAACTTACGCAAAAGAATCATAAAAAAATAAAAGCAATACAACTAAATGAAAAAGCGCAACAAGAAAATATTAAAAATACAAAAGCAAGCCAACTTCCTACTATAAACTTACAAGGTAGTTATAGTAGACTATCAGATATGCCCCTATATGAAGATGGTTTTCTAAACAAGCCTACAACAGTTAGGATCAACTCAACCAACTATAGTTCGATGTTAGCGACAGATGTAATACTGTACAATGGACTGAGCAAAAACAGAGAGATTAAAATACAAGAAGTAGCTCTAGCCTCTATTCATTCACTACTCCAACTCTCGTTAGCTGAAGTCAAACTAGAAAGTACAAAACTCTTTTATACACTAATACGCCATACACATTATAAAGATCTTGTCGAAAAAGAGATAAAACAAGACAACAAACAACTTGCTGAGATTAACAGTCTATACAAGAATGGTACTATTCTTAAAAGTGATGTGTTGCGTTCTGAGGTGACCTTATCTAATCATCAAATGCTATTGACAGAAATAGAAAACAACATTCTGATTATCCAACAGCAACTTAATTTGCTAATGGGTCGTGATGAACTAGCCCCTCTAACACCATTGTATAAGGATTTAAAGGAAGAAATTAACTTAGAATCATCTTATGAATCTTATTTAGAAAAAGCATTACAAAACGCTTATGAACTGCAAATAGCAGATAATGACATTCAACGAAGTGAATTGGATTTAAAACAACTCCAAGCAAAAATACTTCCTAAGGTAAGTTTATTCGCTGATTACAGTTTTAACTATCCACAGAGTAAAGCATATCCTTATGCTGATGCCTTATACGGTATGGGACAGATAGGTCTTAAACTCAATATTCCTATCTCTAACTTATATCACACCAAGCATCAGAAAATAAGCCAGCAGTCCTTTATCTCAAAACAAAAAGTAGAAAGAGAACAAAAAGTAGATCAGTTAAAAAATGAGCTTAGAGCATCTTATGTAAAATATACAGAAACGTTACAAAGAATCTCTGTTGCTGAAAAGAACATCAAGCAAACTACAGAAACATTGCGCATTATCAGAAATAGTTACTTTAATCAACAGTCTTTATTGACAGACTTATTAGATGCAGAAACACAACTGTTACAAGCTCAATTCGACCTCACTACAGCAGAGATCAATGCTAAAATAGAATATTATCAAATACAAAAGGTAATCGGTAATTTATAAGTAAAAACAACTATGAGTACAAATAATAAAATAACAAAAGCAGACCGTATCATTCTTAAAATAACTCAAATAATAGCGCTAGTGGCTATCGCAGGGTTAGCAGTCTATGGGATGATTTTGGGAATAGAATTTTTAAGATATGAATCAACTAATGATGCTCAAGTAGAGCAATATGTAAACCCTATAAATAGCAAAGTAGGTGGTTATATCAAAACAATACACTTTGAAGAAAATCAATTGGTAAAAGCTGGAGATACACTAATCACAATTGACAACAGAGATTATAAAGCTATTCAACAAGAAGCTAAAGCCTCTCTACAAAGTGCCCAATCTCAAATCGACATACTGGATGCAAACATCAATACACTACATACTAATGCACAAGTAACAAAAGTTCAGATAGAAGTAGCTAAAGCAAAGCTCACTAGACAACAACAAGAGTTTAAACGATTTAAAAATCTACTTGAAGAGGAATCAACTACTCAACAACAATTTGACAATATCAAAACAGCTTTAGATATAGCAGTATCAGAATACCAAGCTGCTCAACAAGCTTATCAAGCTGCACTGTCTAAAATAGAAGATGTAAAAGCTCAGAAACTGGCAGCTATATCTAATATAAAGTTGAGTGAAGCTACTTTAGATAAAAGCAACCTCAACTTAGGGTATACTATTATCACAGCACCTTATACTGGTCGAATAGGTAAGAAGATTATACAAGAAGGACAATTAATCCAATCTGGTCAAACAATCTCTTATATCGTCAATGAAGAAAGAGGTAAATGGATCATAGCGAATTTTAAAGAAACACAAATTGGCAAGTTTAAAATAGGGCAATCTGCTAAAATAACAATAGACGCTTTTCCTGATATGGAATTTATAGGAGAGATAGAATCTATCTCACCAGCTACTGGATCTAGATATTCTTTACTACCTCCTGATAACGCTACGGGGAACTTTGTCAAAATAATTCAACGTATCCCTGTAAGAATCAAACTAAAAGATAATGTAGCTAAGATTAGCAACTTATCAGCTGGGATGAATGCCAATGTATATATAGATAAACCATGAGAAACATAAAACTACCAACTTTTAAAGAGTGGGTACCAGATTACCTTATTCGTATCACTATCTTCTTAATACTCTTTCCTGCTTTAGCAGTATTTGCTTTTTATTATAGCAATACGCTAGAGACGATGAGTTATTATGGTATCGAAGCTTCTGATGTCCAGTATTCGGTAATATTAATGTATGGCGCTTTAGTTTGTTTCTTACCACTAGATGATCGATTAGTCAAGTATTTTTCCTTAAGACAATACCTCTTACTAGGTATTGTCTTTAATACGATCACTTATATTATCTGTGCGATGACCAGAGACTTGACTATCTTCTTTATCTGTCGTTTTATACAAGGAGCTGTATGTGCTTTATTCTGTAGTATCTGTCTTAATCTTATTTTTCCAAGACTTAATTCTGCTAGAGCCCGAGTGATAGGATATACTATATTCTATGGTACTTTATTAGTTTCTGTTCCGATATGTGGAATATTATGTAGCTACATACTTCAGTACTATTCATTTAATATTATGTTTTACTTACTGATTATCTTGCAGGTACCGGGAGCTGTTCTATTACTCACTATTACTAATAATGTACACATTAGAGAAAAACTTCCTCTATATCAAGTAGATTGGATTAGTTACATTTACTTTACGATTATTATCTGTTCTATCGGCTATATATTCGTGTATGGACAACAATTAAATTATTTAGAACACAGTAGAATCAGACTGCTAACTAGTACAACAGTTGTAGGGTTAATCTTATTCATCTTGAGACAGCTCAGTCTTAAAAGACCTTTTATTAATCTAGCTGTTTTTAGATATAAAGACTTTTGTTTAGGTATCCTCTTGATTATGATCTATTACTTTTTTAAAGGAACGACAGGTTTTGCTTACTCTTATTTACAGACATTAGGCGTATCTTCTATTCATCTGACTAGCATTTATATCAGTAACACCTTAGGGACAATAGCGGGGTTACTAATTGTATCCAGATTATTATTAAATGATGTTGCGATTAAATATATTGTATTACTTGGTTTTGGAACTTTGTTAATCTATCACATCCAAGTCTATTTCTTATTCTCTAATACAGGTACAAGAGAAAGCTTTATACTTCCTTTTTTTATTCAAGGATTTGCTATTGCAGCACTACATATTCCCTTAATAATATATGCAGCTGCCTCTATACCACCAGCTATATCTAATGCTGTTTCATTCTTAGGAATTAGCTTTAGGTTCTTAAGCTTTTCTGTAACGATAGGAATTACCAATTACTTTCAATTGTTTAATAAAAGTATACACTACAATAGAGCTTCTGAATATATAACTTCCACCAATCCATTAAATAATGAAACACTTAAAAACATACAACACCACGTCACACTAGATGGAAAAGATTATGTCACAGGAGCTCAACTAGCCACTAAAATTTATAATAATCATATCAATACACAGATTATAACTAGAGCTTCACAAGACTACTATACTTGGGTTATTTGGGGACTAATATTTATCATCCTAATCGTCATGTTATCTTCCCCTACGAAGAAGATTCTTAGTAAGCTAAGTAAGGACTTTATACCTTATTAATACTTTTCCTTTTTCTAAGCTTTTTATACCGCGAGCCAAGTTCTCTCTAGAGAAAACTTGGCTCTTTTTATTAACTAAAAAGGATACCTTTTATAGAAAAGCCTTTATAATCGCCTTAATTTTAAACATCTTAGCTTTCAAAAAAAGAAATAAAAATGGCCATAAACAAATTGTTCACAGCCATAATCAAAATTAACTTATAAAATATACTCTTTATCAAAAGAACTTATTCACTAGGTTTCCATCTTATCATGATATAAGAAGGCTTATTAAAAGGTTCTATCACAGACTCTTGATTAACCTCAAAGCCCCACTCTTTTAAGAAGGGAACTAAAGGGTTATTCTGTAACACCTCTATCCATATAGCATCATAATTACGAGTTAAGGATAAACTCTTTTGCCATAAAGACTCTCTTACTTCTTCCTCATTATACTCAGAATTGATATAAAAAGGTTCAAGATTAATAACTTTTTTATCCTTTAATACTTCTGGTTGCATTACTTGTTTAATCATTACAAACCCTACAGGTACTTCTTTCTTAAACACTGTTAGCATTTGTGTACTTAGATTATTCAATTCTAATACAGCTTCTTTATGATTTAATTGTTGAGTTATATATTGATTTAATTGCTCTATTTCCACTGTATCCGCATACATTTCTCTTATTTGAGCTTCTCTTAATTGAAAAAGAATACCAAGCCCCTCTTCAGTTCCTATTGTGAATTTTGATATTACATCCATATTATTTCATGTTTATTTACAAACATACCCTTTTCTATCCCATTTGTTTCGATACAGTATTCTAAAAAAGCATCGGTACATCGCTATAATATAGACTCTCCGACTCTTCTTATGGCTTCTAGATTGTGTAAAGTAAGTTGTTTAGAGAATACTGCTCTAAAACAATTATCATATACATCTGTAAAGGAGAAAGTCTCTCCTGGTGTAAACTGCACTCCTTCTTCTGTACATCGCTTATAGAAAAAGTTCATATCTATATGCGCAGGTAATTGAACCCATGTACAATACCCTCCTTGTGGAAGTTGAACATGAATAGAATCAGAAAAACTATGAATTAATTGCTTCACCAACTGTAATGCTTGACGTTCTAATTGCTGACGAAAAACTCTAAGGTGCTTATCATAAGCTGAAGATTGAAGAAGCTTTATCATTACCTCTTGATTTATAGGAGATACCGAACGCCCTAGAGCGAACTTCAAGCGCTCTGCTTCAGAAAAAAACTGTCCTGCTGCTAACCATCCTAACCTAATACCTGGTGCTAACGATTTAGAAAAAGACGAATATGTCATTACCAATCCTGCTTCATCATAGTTACGAATATTACTTGGTCTACTTCCCTTAAAATAAAGACAGCCAAAAACATCATTTTCTATAATGGGTACATTGTGATATAGAGCAGTTTCATAAACCGCTTTTTTACTCTCCTCCGTCATTAATATTCCTGTAGGGTTATGAAAGTTAGGAGTTAGTACAATCGCTTTTATATTATTAGTCGCACATACTTTTCTTAAATAATCTGTATCAAAACCATCATATGCACGAACAGGTATTTCTATTGTCTTTAGCTTCAGACTAGCAATAACTTCTAAAATAGAGAAGACACATGGGCTCTCCACTGCTATAATATCATTAGGTGAAGTAATAGTGCTTAAAGCAATATATAGTGCTTGTAATGCTCCATCAGTCACCACAAGTTCATCTGAAAATATAGGAGCTCCATGAAGTCCAGCTCTCTTCACTAATAAATCTCTTAGCTCTTCTGCCCCATTATTAGGATAATAACGAAGTAAAGAAGCTCCTTTTTCTCTTATTACCTCTTGCATTGTTTTGAGAACTAATTTTTGAGGTATAAATAAATCAGATGGACTCGCTTCATTCAGTATTGTCTGACTAGTATCACTTATTGGATTCGTTATAAGATGTATTTTCTTTCTAAAAACTGCATCGCGAGGGATAATAGGTAATTCTACTTCTAAATTTTGTTCCGCAAGACGATCAGATACAATATACCCAGAACGAGGCACACTAGTGACCAAACCCTTAAATACAAGATAATCATAACCACTCTGAACAGAACTTATACTTAAGTTGTATTCTTTTTTTATAGCACGAACAGAAGGTAATTTATCTTCAGGCTTTAATAATCCTTTATTTATTCCCTCTTCTATTTTATCCGTAAAAACACTATACTTATATTCCTTCATTCTCATATAATCAGTACGTAGAGATTCTTCATGACTTCACGCAATATTGTAAGTAGAATAAAAACTACTCTCTATCAAAGATACAATTATTCATTATTCTCTGATGCTATATCACGCCTATCTGTAGGTATATTTATAATCTCAATAACAGTAGCTACTTGCTCTAACTTAATACCAGTTAACCCATAACCATAATAAGCTCCTGTATCTATATTATACGAGTGGCTATCTAAAGTATACTGAGGATGGTTTTGTTTTAAAGGAGTATGTCCGTGAACCTGTAGTTTCTGAAGATTGACAAGTGGCTTACGAGTCCATAACACCCCATCCCAATTAGACTCATCATAAGGATTAATCGTATCACATACTCCTGCATGTGTGACAATAAATGAAGAAGTCTCAAATTTAAGTGGTAATTTTTCTAAGTGTGGTAAAAGGTTTTGCAAATCTACATGATGCCTTTGAAAGTCTTCTAAGGTGGTTAAACCACACTGAGATGTCCATATTTCATGACGTCCATCCTTGATATACTGAATAAGTTCAGCTTCATGGTTTCCCCTAAGAACAGTTACTGATAATGTTGTATCACTTAATAAGGCTAAACACTTCTCTACGACTAACCAACTATAATTGCCCCTGTCTATTAAATCTCCTACTAATATTAAATGCTCATTAGAAGAATCCCACTGCTCTAGAAGAGAACAAAACGTGTGATAACAACCGTGTATATCACCAATAATAAAATAGTTCATGCTCTTTTTATAAAACACAAACTTAAAGAATAAAAAAACTCCTACTTAGTAAAGTAGGAGTTTTTATTATTATTGTTTTGAAGCATCTAAAGAAGCTTTTCTAAACTCTTTTAAAAGTTTTTCAATAGATAAAGAAGCTTTACGTGCTCTTGTACCTGCAGCTTTATTTCCGTTTTCTAATTGTAAAGCTGAATCTTGTTGGAACGCTTCAAACTCAGCGTTGATTTTTTCGATTAATTCTTTCATGGTAATTTTTACATTTTAAATATGTATTACAAAAATAGAATATAATCTCACATATACACAGTATTTACTGACTTTTTTACCACTTTACCTCTCTCTTTTAGCACTTGATATTATTACATTATTGTATTCCAAACGGTAAATATCACCTAATCCACTCACTTTCAATACACCAAAGCTAAACGCATCGAATGTACCGTCATTACTACATTTCACTAAAAAAGTGAACAGATATTACTCAAAACAGATCAGTTCCTATAGATTTAGTCCTTAAAACATCCTGTTTCTATACAAAAAACCGTCATTTTCCATTACTCGTAGGAATAATTACAAGCTTAAATGTAAGATAGGATAAGGCTTTCCTTGTCCGTCTGTCTCAGACCTGTTTACTGATTTGAACCCCATGTGTAAATAAAATCCAACTGCTTGTTGATTTTGTTCATTTACATCTACTTTAGTAATATGAAGTCTATCTTTAGCATAATTTAATAACAATTTACCTATTCCTTGTCCACGAAAATCATTGTGTATGAACAACATTTCTAAGTTTCCATCAGCAACACCGATAAAGCCAGTCATTCTTCCCTCTTGGTTAAGATGAACATACAACTCTACGAATTCAAAATAACTAGGAATAGTCTTTTTAAAATACTCGAAGTCTTCTCTTGCTAAAAAATCATGAGTATGTATTACTGCACTTTCCCATATCTCTACTAATACTGGATATTCTTGACTCTTTACTTTTCTAATCATAATTTTAAATTTAATAGGGCAAATTTCTAAGCTTTGAGAGACAATCTACTGAACCTGGGTTAAAAAATTCGCTTGCGAATTCTACTCAGCCCTTGCGGGGTAATCCCTAAATAAGAAGCTATATCTTTTAAGGGGATATAATTAAATGTCAATCCATATTCTTCTAGCATTCTCAAATAATATTCTTCTGAAGAATACTTAATTAGATCTATATTACGCTGTAAGAGACGATTTAAAAGCATTGCGGTTAATTTCCCGAACATTATCTCTAATCCAGAAATAGAAGCGTATAAATCGCTTATTTGCTCTTTATTAATTCGATATACTACTGCGTCCATAACAGCTTGTACAGAAAAGTCCGCTCGCTCTTGAAGAGAAAAAGAAATATTCGACATAGAAAAAGTTCCTTCTTTACAAAACCAAAATGTTTGTTCTACACCTTTAGGATCAATAGTCCAACATCTAAATATTCCTTCATAAATAAAATAACTGTACTGTTCTACCTCTCCTTCTTTTATTAGGTATTCATTTTTAGAAATGGTAATTCGTTCGAAGTATTCATCAAACAAAGCATATTGTGAAGAAGTAAATACAGACAACTCGACTTCAAACTCTTTTAATAACTTTTCTAAAAGCATATTTTACTTATTAACTTGATAAATATATAAAAACACTTAGAAAAGTCAAGTAAGTAGAAATAAAAAAGCCTATTCATACAGGTTTGTACAAAAAAAATAATTTTTTAAACAATTACTACCAACTCATTTTAAACAAGTTATAAAAACAATATAAAAAAGATGTTCTTTTTTATTCAAAATCTATTGCAAAGCCCAGTATTTGCAGTATATTTGCACTCGCAATACGGAAGTAATGCAGACCTCTGGAGAAATGGCAGAGTGGTCGAATGCGGCGGTCTTGAAAACCGTTGACTGTAACAGGTCCGGGGGTTCGAATCCCTCTTTCTCCGCGAAATTATAAATAGTAACTTTTTAAAAGTTATTAAAAAAGCACAAAACCTATGATTCACAATGAGTTATAGGTTTTTTATTTTTTAGGGGTATCACATTATTTTTAAAAGTGCACCCAAAAAAGTTACAGATTCGGTGCACAAAAAAAATTTCTAGCGATGCGCACCTTTGAACTTAACGAACCCTTACGCCAAAAGGCGCCAGAGAGTTTTAAACTGTGTTTTTGGAACGTTTTAATTCGACATTTATTAATATTTAAAAACAGTTGAATTATGTTAGAAAAACAGTTGTCAATTAATTTCTTTCTCAAACCAAGTAGGAAGAAAAGTGATTTAAGAGGTGTTTACCTTCGAATCACAGTAGATGGTATTCGCAAAGAGACTTCACTTAGTCATAGATGGGATATCAAAAGATGGAACCAAAAAGCAGGTCGTGCTAATGGTACTAAAGAAGACGCTAAAACCTTAAACTACCTATTAGATACAATTGTATCTAAAATTACTAAGTACAAATTAGAGCTATTAAGTAATGAACTACCTATTACTGCTTCAATTCTTATGGATCATATACAAGGTAAAGGGACTAGTAGGATTAAAGTTTTAGAAGAATTTCAAAAACACAATGATGAAGTTTTTAAACTTGTGCCTAAAGAGTATGCAATTGGAACACATGAAAGATACGTAACAGCAAGATCACATGTTGGAGAATATATCCGTTATGTATATGGTAAAGAAGATATAGAGTTTAGAGAGCTCAACTATGAGTTTGTAATTGGCTATGAGCACTATTTAAAGACTGTTAGAGCGTGTTCTAACAACACAGCTATAAAGTATATATCAAACTTCAAGAAGATTGTTTTACGAGCAGTTGCGAAGGGAATAATATCTTCTAATCCTTTTGTACAATACAAACCTAAAAAGACTAAACTCAACAAAAAACCATTAAGCAAACAGGAACTATCTATTTTAGAGAACAAAGAGTTTCAAAATGATAGAGTAAGTACGGTAAGAGATGTATTTGTATTTCAATGTTATACTGGCCTTGCTTATATCGATGTATATCAGTTAAAGAAAAGTGATATTACAAAAGATGAAGAGGGCAATCTGTGGATTAGAACCAACAGACAAAAGACAGATGCGAATATTACTATCCCTCTGCTTCCAAAAGCAATAGAGATAATGGAAAAGTATAAAGATCATCCTGACTGTATTGGTAAAGATATCGTTCTTCCAGTTCGTTCTAATCAAAAGATGAATGAGTACTTAAAAGAGATTGCCTCACTATGTGAGATAAGTGAGTTAAACACCCATAAAGCAAGAAGAACTTTTGGAAGTACTGTAACTCTTGGTAATGGTGTACCTATTCACGTAGTAAAAGAAATGTTAGGACATCACTCTGTTAAGCAGACTGAGGAATACGCTCTAACAGAAGAAAAAGCTATTAAGACTGAAATGCAGATATTAAAAGATAAGCTTGAAGGAAAAGCAAATAAGCAAAGTGATAATTACACAGATTTATTAGAGAGTTTAAAAAAGCTAAATCCTGATAAATTAGCTCTGCTAACTAATTTTATTAATCAGTTAAATGGATAATAGAAACTCCCTTAAATTCTCTACACTTTCTAACAATTCAACTGTTGTATTTGCAAACAAGAAATTTAAGGGAGTCAATTTTCAACCTTTTTAATGAGTAGAAGTCAACTTCTACTCATTAAAAAGGTTCTCTATCTCTTTTCTGTTGTAGTAATACGAGCCAAGTATTTTTCGATACTGCAATTTACCACTGATTCGAAGAGTTTGTAGTGAAGCTGGCGAGATACTGAGTAATTGTCTTGCTACTTTAGCCTTTACCCATTCAAGAGAACTTTCTTTGTTTTGCTTAACTAATAGATCTTTTAACTCTCCAATCTAAGTACACGACAAAAAACTAAAGCAATTGATATTTAAAGGGTTGTGTCCATTTTTAGAG
>NZ_BCMQ01000025.1 GCF_001485415.1 Myroides odoratimimus | reverse complement strand
AATTACCTTTAGATTTGCTAACTGAGAATATGATAATATTGTAGAGAATAAATAAAACAACCTAATCAACAAAGTGAACCAGACGAATTACAAGGATAACGCCCTAAAATTCGAGTAGGACTTTGTTGATTTTACTAAAGAGTATCAGACTAGTAATTAAGACGTCGAGGTCTAGTATTAAGGTTTAGATGATATTTTAGTAACAGGTTGCCTTAAATAATTATCATATGGACAAATTTACACAATTTATCGGAATAGATATTTCCAAAGATTATTTTGATGTAGCTATTTATGTAGATGCTAATTCTTGTAAACACAATCAGTTTGAAAACACTAAAACGGGAGTTGATCAATTTATGAAGTGGATGAAAAGCGAAGGATGTTGTGTAGAGGAAACATTGATATGTATGGAGCATACAGGTATTTATAAAAATATTTTAGTAGATATTTTGCTTTCAAAGAATTGTAATCTATGGGTAGAAATGGCTTATAGAATTATAAGAAGTAGTGGAATACAAAGAGGAAAGAATGACAAGATAGATTCTAAAAGGATAGCATTGTATGCTAAGAAAAATCAAGAAGAAGCGAAGCTCTTTAAAGCATCAAAGGCTGTATTGAATAAGATTCAGGCTCTATTGGGACAGCGAGAGATGAGTATAGCTCATAAGACAGCTATAGAAGTAAGAACCAACGAATTTAAGGGGTTTAATGATGAACTGTACAAGGTTTTGTCTAAAAATGATAAGGCTATTATCAAGGCTTTAGAGAACGCTATAAAGGTGATTGAAGAACAGTTAAATACTCTTATTAGAGAAAATCAAGAGGTATCTGAGATATTTGATTGTGTGATTTCTGTAAGAGGTGTTGGAGATATTACAGCGATGTTTTTAATATGTTATACCAATGCGTTTACATCATTTGAAGACTCTCGACAATTAGCATCTTATTGTGGTGTTGTCCCTTTTGAATATACTTCAGGTAAAAGTGTAAGAGGCAAAGCTAAAGTACACTTTATGGCTAATAAAAAGCTTAAAAAACTTTTACATCTCTGTGCTTTATCAGCTGTTAGATGGGACCCAGAGATAAGGGCTTATTACGAGAGGAAAGTTGGAGAAGGTAAGCATAAGATGCTTGTTTTAAACAATGTTAGAAACAAGCTTGTACAGCGTATATGTTCTTGTGTTAGGAATAAAAAAGCTTATGAGGTACGACAAGTAGCATAAACATCATACATTGAATTAGAAACAAAAATAGAGGATAATACGGATATAATCCTCAGGTTAGATATGCCTTGTTTTATTGAGTTATTCTCAAAAATAAGGTGTAAAATATATTAATAATGATTTGCTTTTATCATAGTAATCGAAAATGACCAAATACTGTTTTATGACTTAATATTTGAGTGCTAAATAAAGCTTGAACTGGCAAATAACTCCACTGGATACCTGTTTTTAGTTTATACAATATAGCATTAACTATCTCATAAAGTGGAGCTTTTGATTTAAATCCTCTTTTTGGAAGTGGTAAGTGAGGTACTATATCTAATTCTATACTATCTTTGTGGAGTACTTGGTACACGGGGTTGTAGTTTTTGTTTGTTTAGCGACACAAATTTCTATAACCCTTCTTTATTTTACAAAAGTCAAGACGACTTCATTATTACAGTAGAAGATAAGGATAAAATAAATTCTATTTTTTATAGAGAAACAATAGAAGATAGAGAGCTTATTTTTGTAATTAATCCTATACGAAATCTGTGGAAAATAGAGGAGATTATTGATGAGAAAGATTTAGATAAACGATCCGAGGCAGTGGATTATTGGATAACTTATAAATCTGATCGCCACAAATTAGATTTAAATATTTGGGAAGAATCTAACATGTTTGGAAGTGATATTTTTTTAGTAAGTTGTAAACTTGATGAATTAGATAAAGAAAGCGAGATGTCCAAGTTGTTTAGTAGGATTAAAAGATCATCAAAAACAAAAAAAATTAGTTTACTTAAAGAAGAACTACCTAAGATTAGAGTTTTTTTTAGTTTCAAAGGTAGAGTATTAGAACTAAAAGTTACAAGTGATACAAAAGGAGAAGTGTTTATTATCCCTTTTACAGAAGAAAAAGGCTGTACTGTATTTTAATAAAGGATTTAAGATAAAAAAATTGAATTGAGGAGGTTTTTAATGTTCATGCTAGGAGAGAAAAGTGTTTATAAATAAAAAAGGAACCACTTAATAGTGATTCCTTTTTGTCGGGGTGGCAGGATTCGAACCACTCCTCGTAAATATCTTTAAATCAACCTATTGTCTTTTTTGTAAAAAACCAACTCACCTAATAGCTCACCTTAGCAAATTAGGTTAAAATCAAATATAATGATTTTAAATGTATTAAAAAAGTACTAAAAAGTTAAATAATCATCTGTTTTTTTGATTGATGGAAGCGAATATTTTAGTAGAAATATTAGTTTTAGCTTTTGTTTATTTTTATTTTGTTTTTCAGTGTTTTGTTGTATTTGTTTTATATTATTAGTTAACTAATTTAATTTGATGTATTTTGTTATGGAATACTAAACTTGTTAAGGTGTTTTTTGGTTGTCGGGGTGTCTATTTGGCTTTAGTTAACTATTTTTATGGAGTAAAAGATTGAACTATTTTTAATTCTATCTTAGATTCAACTAATAAATGCTGTTGCATTTATTAGTTGAATCTAAGTAGTAAAAATCTTATAAAAGTTAAATAAGGATAAGAATTCATAGAAATAACTGTCGTATAGTAGCTAACAAAATTAATTTTCTATTTTTGAGTTTGTAAACTATGTATAACATTAAAAAAGAAGAGTTATTTTTATGAGGCAATTGGACAAAACACCTATTGAGAGGATGGTATCACCGATACAGCGATTTATGCAACAAGAAAAATCTGGAGGGATCGTTCTAGGTATAAGTGTGATTATAGCGTTAATATTAGCAAATACATCATTTAAAGAACAGTACCATCACATATTAGAGTATAAATTTGGTTTTCAATGGGCAGGCAATAGCTTCTTTGAATATAGTATTCACCACTGGATTAATGATGGGTTAATGGCTATCTTTTTCTTTGTTGTAGGGCTAGAGTTAAAAAGAGAGATTGTAGCTGGAGAATTATCAAACCCACGTAAAGCAATGCTTCCTATTGGAGCTGCATTAGGAGGAATGATTGTTCCTGCGGGTATTTATTTTTTTCTAAATCCAAGTGGAGAGATGTCTAATGGATGGGGAATTCCGATGGCAACAGATATTGCTTTTGCCTTAGGAGTCTTGTATTTATTGGGTAGTCGTATACCCTTGACATTAAAGGTTTTCTTAACTGCATTGGCGATTGTAGATGACTTAGGAGCGGTACTTGTGATTGCATTCTTTTATACCTCTGAGATTTCTATGTTACATTTAATCATTGGTGCTGCTATTTTATTAGTGATGTATTTGGGAAATAAAATGGGAGTTAGAAATATTATGTTTTATGCAATCTTGGGTATTGGTGGAGTTTGGACAGCATTTTTGCTTTCAGGAGTACATGCGACAATTGCAGCAGTATTAGCTGCTTTTACAATTCCTGCAAATGTGAGAATTAGCGAGAAAGTATATGGCGATAAGATGCAAGGTTTGTTAGATAGGTTTAGAGGCATTGATCCCAATGATAAAATTCCGACATTAACAAACGAACAATTGCATATCTTAGAAGAGATTGAGCATACAAGTAGTGCTGCTACTCCTCCATTACAACGTTTAGAACATATGATGCATCCGATGGTAACCTATCTAATTATCCCTATATTCGCTTTAGCTAATGCTGGGGTATCTTTAGATATTGATATGGATCACTTGTTTAGTACTAATGTAGCTCTTGGTGTAGCTCTTGGCTTATTAGTAGGGAAAGTAGTTGGAGTAGTTGGATTTACAGTGCTTTTAGTGAAATTAAAAGTAGCTCCTTTCCCTGAAGGAATGAATGTGAAAAATCTATTAGGATTAGGTTTGCTAGCTTCTATTGGATTCACAATGTCTTTGTTTGTAACTTCGTTAGCATTTACTAATGAGGAGTACATGACTCAAGCGAAGATAGGTATTTTTGTAGCATCCATCATTGGTGGTGTGCTAGGCTATATGGTATTGAGTAAGTCAACGAAATAATGTTTTAAATGACTAGTAAGTTTTTTGATTACATCAATCTTCACAAAGGTGAGGAGAAGGGCGAAAAAGTCCTTGAAAATATAGTAGCAAATATTGCTTTTAAAGGATCAAATCTTTGGATTTTGGCATGTGCAATTATCATTGCGTCGATAGGGTTAAATGTAAATTCTACAGCGGTGGTAATTGGAGCTATGTTGATCTCACCATTGATGGGACCAATTGTAGGAGCTGGTTTTGCACTTGGTACCTATAACTTTTTATTACTGAAGATTTCTATTAAAAGCTTGGTTATAGCTACAATTGTAAGTTTGGTTGTATCTTCAGTTTATTTTTATTTAAGCCCATTTAAAGATGTACAATCAGAATTACTTGCTCGTACTGCACCGACGATTTATGATGTGTTGATTGCTTTTTTTGGTGGATTAGTGGGGGTGATTTCAATTACTCGAGTAGAGAAAGGAAATCCTATTCCAGGAGTAGCGATTGCTACAGCCTTAATGCCTCCTTTATGTACTGCAGGATATGGTTTAGCAACTTTTAATTTTAGTTATTTTTTAGGAGCATTTTATCTGTATATGATTAACTGTTTCTTTATTTGTATAGCGACGTTCTTAGTAATTAAATACTTGAAATATCCTACAGCGACTGCACTAGATACAAAAAAGGAGAAACGTATGCGATACGGTATTAGTTTATTGATTTTAGTGTTGATTATACCAAGTTTTTACTTGGCCTATAATCTATTCAATGAGAAGAAATTTACCAAGACTGTTGAGGAGTTTATCAATACAGAGTTTACTGCTAGAGGGGTAACAGTTATCTATAAAAAAATTAATTATAATACCTCGCCACGTAAGGTAGAGTTAGCCTTTTTGGATAAGAAATTGTCTAAAGAGAATATAGAGATGTATAATCGACTTTTACAGGAAAAAGGGATAGATAATGTAGCTTTGACCTTCAAGCAAGATGAGCAAGATATCAAGTCTGAAATCATGAAGGAAATCAATAAACAAAATAGTAACCTATCCGAGAAAGACGTTATTATTAATGATTTAAAGCGCGAGTTAGCTAAGTACAAAGTGAGCGAGCCTGGTTTGGTGAGAGAGATCGGAGTATTGTTCCCATCACTTGAACAAGTATCTTTAGGTAAAGTAGAGCGAAATCTAACCGATACAACTAGTCAAGTTGATTGGGTGTTAATGTATAAAGATAGTGTTGCACCTATAAATTCGGAGAAGATACGTATCACGAATTGGTTAAAAGCTCGATTACAAGTAGATACTGTTTTAGTAGTGAATACATACCAGCCGGCTGTATATACTAAAGAGTAGCTTAGTAATTAAAAACATCGCAAAGAGCTCCTTACTTATTTTTTTGAGTAGGGGGCTTTTTTTTTAGTAGCTCACCAAAACAATGTAACTGCTTTTAGATGGGATCACAAGCAGGATTTAGCGTTAGATTTATCAGCTAGATGTATTACAGCAGATAATGGTTTTCAACGTTGGGATTTGAATGGAAAGTATCTCTCGGGAGACAAAAAGCAGAATTTAGTTCTCATCCGGCTGTCTGATGAGTATTGGTTTTCTTGGAAACGCTTTCATCCAAATACTCAGTTCATTGATTTGTAATATATAAAAAGAACCATATTAACTTTAAGCTAATATGGTTCTTTTTTGATACTAGAATAAGTTGACTAGTAATATATTATCTTAAACGATGATTGGAATCACTACTGATAAACATTTCATTTTTCTCTTCAGATATAATTTCAAGGAATCGTTCATAGTGTTTTAATACGTCAGAAATTAGCTCATTTTTAGTAAAGATGTGAACATCATAACCTTGTCTATAATCACCAAAATAAGCTTTTGGATAAAAGGTTTTATTATCGTTAATATCAGGTAAGTTTTCTTCTGATAATAAGTAATCAGAAACCATTTTAGACTCTGTTTTGACACCGTAAATAAAGTTATTTACCAAGTCGTGTTTAATCTCAATTTCTAGTCGATAAGGACCTTCATAAGTATTGATAACAGCATCAATATTATTTTTAGCAAATTCGGTTTCTAGCTCTTTAAAGGCTTCTTTGACTGTCGTATCAATAAATTTGTGTACAGATTCTTTATCGTCAAAGGATACAATTTGTTTTAATCGCTCTTTCCATGAATCTCCTGACCACGTAACCGTTGTAGTAGAAAAGTCAGTTTCATAATATTTTTTATCGATAACTAGTGCTTTGATCAAGCTTACGATAAATAATAGCATTATAATAGAGAATGGAAGAGCTGTAATTAAGGTCATGCTTTGTAATGCACCTAATCCACCTGCGTTTAACAATAACAAAGCTAATACAGCTAGTAATACTCCCCATCCAATAGTTTGCCATTTAGGGGATATTATAGCATTCTTGGTTGATATACTGTTCATTACAAACATTCCTGAGTCTGCAGAAGTAACAAAAAATATGATGATAATTGATATAGTTAAGAAGCTAGTAATTGAACTTAGAGGTAAGTACGCTAAAAACTCAAACATCAACGCATCTGGGTTGTTAGCAATAGTACTCAATGCACCATCAGCTACATTCATATCAAACCAAATGGCACTATTCCCGAATACAGACATCCAAATAAAGTTGAATAGTGTCGGTAGTAATAATACTGCAGCAATATATTCACGAATAGTACGTCCTTTAGAGATTTTAGCAATAAACAATCCAACATATGGAGACCATGAGATCCACCATGCCCAGTATAGGATAGTCCAGTCATAAAACCAGGGTTGTGTTTTATCATTAAAGGAGTGTGTACTAAAAGTCATGGTAAAGAAGTTTGATATATAATTACCAATACCTTCTGTAAAGCTTCCAATTAAATAAACGGTAGGGCCTAAAGCGAGTACGAAAACAAGCAATACGACTACAGCAATGATATTGATACTACTTAGTAGTTTTACACCTTTGTCTAATCCACTAACAGCAGAGATAATAGATAGAGATACTAATACAGCTACAATAAGTACTTGATAGATAAAGCTGTTTTCAGGTAAAATATTTAAGGTTTGAAGTCCAGAGTTAATCTGTACAACACCAAAACCTAATGTTGTTGTAATACCAAAGAAGGTACTACACAAGGCAAATACGTCAATCATATTTCCCCATTTACCTTTTATTTTATCTTTTAAAAGAGGATAAAAACAACTTCTTAGAGATAGCGGTAAACGATATCTATAAGCAAAATAAGATAGTGCTAGACCAACAATAGCATAAATAGCCCATGCGTGTATTCCCCAGTGAAAGAAGGTGTACATCTGTGCATCTTGTGCGCGTTGTAGTGCGGTATTGTTACTGAAAACTTCATTTGAATAGTGTTGGATCGGCTCAGCAACACTGAAGTACATTAGCCCAATCCCCATACCAGCAGCGAATAACATTGATATCCATGAAAAGAAGGAATAATCGGGTTTACTATTATTTCTTCCTAAGCGAATATTACCGTATTTACTGGCCATTAAATAAATCAAGAAGATAATAAATATAGTTACAGACCATACATATATCCAATTGAGATTAACAAAGATGAATGTTTTGATTACGTTTAATAGCTCATTGGTTATCTGTGGAAAAATTGCAGCAAGTAAACTGACTCCAATAATAAAAATTAAACTTGGTAGAATAACACCTTTACTCAAGGTTGTACGTATTCTAGGAAATTTAGACATAATTTTTGTTTTTATGTATTAAAAATATAGTTTTATTGTTTTTGTTTCGAATATACGTAATATTTAGTATTTTTTGTGGTTTTATTCTGTGTTTTTCGTTGTTGAGAATTAAAAAGAAGATGTTTTTGGAGTTTTTATTTCTAGTAAACTTTCATTTTTTTAAAGGTTAAAAATTGTAGTTTTGTCTTCTATAAAGCCTCAGAAGCATATGTTTTTTTGTTGCTTTATTTTGCTATTTTAGTTAAAAAGAATGCGGCAAATAATAAGAAATTAATACAAAATTGTTTTGAATTTATCTAATCGTGATAGTAGAGTAACTTTAATTTTTCAATTAGTAATCTTTTTTATTTTCACAAAGGGTATTGCACAGCAACCAGTGAGAGTTACTATTGACTCATTATCGAAAGTGTATTCCCAGAATGTATATTCCAAACCACTTGAAGCTAGAAAGGCCGCATTTGCTTGGTTAGCTTTAAGTGAAAAGCATAACTTAGAGAAGGAAAAAGCTCGTGCTTATTATTCTTTAGGAAATTTGAATTCTATTAATGGAGATTATAAGAAGTCTATAGAATATGCATTGAAGACTATTGAATCCTTAGAGAAATTAAAAATGGAGCAAGGTTTACCTGCTGCTTATAATCTATTAGCACTTAGTTATAAGAATTTATCGTTATACTCCAAGGCAATGGAGAGCTTTATGATATGTATTGAAAAAGCTAGAGCTGTAGACGATGTACTTCAAGAGGCAAATGCGTATCAGAATGTTGCTACACTATATATACAAAAGGATGAATATGATAAGGCTATAGAGAGCTTGAAAAGAGCGAATGATTTGTATAAATCTATTGAGGATACCGATGGGGTATTGACTACATTGTTTAACTACGCAAATATTTTGAAAGAGCAGCGTAAGTTTGATCAAGCTAGGGAGCATTATATGACTGTATTAAAGTTTCGTCAAGAGGAAGGAAATAAAACAGTGGAGGCCTATGTTAAAATTAACCTTGCTCAACTATTAGTAGAACAGCATAAGTTTAAAGAGGCTATACCTCACTTGGAGAATACTTATAAGCTTCTTGAAGAGTTAAATTATGTCACTGATATGGCTATCGTATTGAATGATTTAGGAGTGTGTGAGAGTAAAGTAGGGAATACAAAGAAAGCAATTAAGTATTTTGAGAGAGCATTGAGTATTACTGAAGAACGTTCTATATTAGCCTATAATACTAACTTTTTTTTGAATTTAGGTTCCCTATATGCAGATCAAAAACAATATGAAAAAGCATATAATTATTTATATCGAAGTATAATCGATAATACAAAATTTAATAGTATTGAGAAAGAGAAGCATTTAGCAGATCTGCAACAACAATATGAAACGGAATTAAAGGAAACTAAAATAGAGTTGCTGGAGAAGGAGCAAGAATTAAAAGAAGTAGAGCTTAGAGAAGTAGAGCAAGCTGTCATTCGTCAGAAACAACTTCGTAATACTTTTATCATTGGTTTTATTTTGGTGTCAATTCTCTTTATTATTGTGATGTATTTTTATCTACAACGTTTGAAAGTGCAAAGACAACTACAGGTGGAGGTTGAGAAAAATGCGAATCACAAGATTAATGAGATGGTTAAAGATCATAAAATTTCTATGATCGAGCGCTATCAGAAAGGACAAGAGGAAGAAAGAGCTCGATTAGCACGAGAGTTACACGATGGAATAGGAAGTGATTTAGCAGGAATTAAGATTGCTTTTGAACATCATTTCTCTCAGCAAGATACGGGAGAACAAACTAAGCGTTTGCAAGAAGCAATTAACAATGCGTGTAAGGATCTGCGTTTGCTATCGCATCAATTGCATCCACTGGCTTTCTCTTCAATTGGATTTAGTAGTTTTTTGAAAGAATACGTCGATACTGTAAGTCAGAAAAATAATTTGACAATTAAAGCTTATTTTTTTCCAGAGACAGAAATTAATAAGTTGACAGATGATGTATTGGCTGGTGCATATCGCATCGTTCAAGAGTTGGTCAATAATATCGTTAAGCATGCTAAGGCTTCAAGTGCTGAGGTACAATTGACCAAACACGATGACCACCTCAATATTCTTATTCATGATAATGGCGTTGGGTTTGCCAATGTTAAGAAACAAGGGATAGGACTGCGCAATATAAGAGAGCGTTTAGAAAAACTCAAAGGAAGTATAGAAATAGATAGTAATGTTAAATATGGGACTTCCATAACAATTAATATACCTTTAAATAAATAAGTAGTGAGTAGAGTAAATATAATCATAGCAGATGATCATTTGATGTTTTTAGAGGGGTTAAACACTATATTACTTGATATGGAGGAAGTAAAACAAGTGCATTTAGCAACAGAAGGAACACAAGTATTACGTTTATTAGAGCAATTTGACATACAATTAGTCATTACCGATTTGAATATGCCCAAGATGGATGGAGTAGAGTTATTAACTAGGGTAAAGAGTAATCAATCAGATGTCAAGGTTCTAATTTTGAGTATGCTTGATAATCCTCGCGTTGTTCATAAGGTAATCCAAAAAGGAGCAGATGGTTTTGTACCTAAATTTACAAATAAGCAGGAGTTACAAGTTGCTGTAAGGGAATTAATCAATGACAAGCAATATTTCTCAGAAGTTATTAAACAGCGCTATATGGAAAGTGTATTTGATAAAAAGAAGTATCAAGATATTGAATTGACTCAACGGGAGAAAGAAGTTCTAGCACTTTTATCAGAAGAAATGACTTCTAAAGAAATTTCTGAGAAACTGTTTATATCAGTTAATACGGTGGAGACACATCGCAAGAATATCTTGTTGAAAACAGGATCTAAGACAACTACGGGAGCGGTAAAGTTTGCTATTGAATCAGGACTATTTGATTAGTGAATAATTAAAAGGTATACTTTATTGCTAATAGTGGTTTAATCTCTTCTACAATAGAAATAAACGAATTTGGTTCAGTAATCGGTACGATTTCTCGATGAGTGACTACTTTGTTGGTAAGATTAATCGTTTCTAATAAAACAGCTGTTACAGGAGTCTTGTGATAGCTGTTTTTTTCTTGTTCTACTTCTTTTGTATCGATTAACAGATGTACCCACACAGCTTTAGTGAAACAAGCTGTATCTACATATAATAAAGAAAAATCATGGGAACTGTAGAGGTGGTCTAATCCCGCTAAATAATCCATACGCTTCGGCAGCAATTTTTCTTGTAAAGTTTTGAAATAATTAGTTTCTTGTTTTAGTAAGCATTCTTTGACCTGCCATGAGTCCTCTATGCTATGTATAACAATCATAAAAATATCCTCATTATAGGTTGGAAGATGGATAGTAATTGTGAAAATACTATTGATTTTTAGTGCGTCCTTTTGTTGATTTAGTAAGTATAAGAGTTTTTTAGTTTTCGTTTTCAGCTCATTGGGATTTGGGTTAAAAAGATATGTCATGGTTAATGAATCATAACTAATGTCAATACGACAATCTAAATCAATCATTTTTAGTTTTATATCTTCTTTGGTATAGTAGTCAGATAAGGCATCTTGGTATTGTTCTTTTACTGGTTTAGCATAGGAAACACCTTGTTCAATTCTGTTTTCATTTTTTAAAATCTTGGCGTCAAAGAATAAAACCCATCTTACTTGTGCTAATTGATGATCGTAGATAATAACCGAAAACATATTGGGATTCATATTAGAGGCATTAAAAAAGCGTCTAATTTCAACTGCTTTTAATTGACCCTTGAATTCATGTTCAAGATATTCTTGTATTAAACGATTTGCTTTTTTCTTTCTCATACCTCCCATAATGAGAGATAGATTATTTACAGCTAGTGTTAGTGATAGAAAACAAAACCCAATTATTAAAAGTGTTTTTAGCATTTTTTGTAAAGTTTGAATACAAGGTAAGATACTTTTGGAAATTTTCATATCACGGAATTCCGTGATAAGCGCAATTACCGAATTTAGGTCTATGAAACCAATAGCAAAGATAAGACCTTTGAAATGTTAATAATAGTAATAATATAAATCATGGGATTACAAGAAAAAAGAGCTTATACAGCAATAGAAGAGCAGTACGTAACTGAGTATCAAAAAGAATTGAACGCAATTGTAGGTAAAGAACTACCTATCCAAATCAACTGGGATACTTTCGAATTAGAGCATATTAAGTTTGTGCCAAGTGTATGTTTACAACGCTTAATGGATGCAATGAAAGAAGTGTGTAAAGATAATTTTGGGAAAGAAGCAGTACAAGAGTCAATGGATAAAATTGAAGTAAACTGTATTGTAAATGAAGGAGCTGAAGAAAATAAAAAATTAGACCTTTCTGGAAAAACTTTAACAATGACAGCTTGCTGGGGAGGACATCATAGTGGTTTCTTTACTGATTTAGTGATTAGAGAGTATTTAGAAAGCAAGTTATAAGGATATAAGGATTCTTTTTATAAAATTTTTAGTCTGACTTTTAATTTTTGATTTAGTTAATATCAACTAGATAGATAATAAAGGGGGATCATAATTAGATGAGTCTCCCTTTTTATTTTTTAATCATCGTGAACTAAGTCAGTAATAACCTAGTGACTAATTATATCTATAGAAGTATTTAATTAGTTTACAACTATAATTTAGAAGTATGAGTATAGAAAATTTTCCAAAGCTATTAGAAAGTATATTGCGTAAAAAAGGAGCGACGACAGAAGATATTGAGGCATTAGCAGATGCTGGAATTCAATCTAAAGAGGATTTCGTTATGATTGGTGATACGCGAACTTTGATAGAAGTTACAGCTATGGATATCGAAATAGCACATGTAATTATGCAGTGGGCTTTAGGTACACAAGCAGCAAGCTTGGCAGTTGCTGAAACCGTGGTAAAGCAAGAGGCAGTAATCGTAGAGAGTGCAGATGTTGTAAAATGTGCACATTGTCAAGCTAAGCAGCCGAAGGATTATAAAGTTGGTGATTTGTGTTTGTCTTGTGGACTTCAAGCAGAACCAGTTCACAATTGTTATTGGTGTTTGAGTACAGGACCAGGTCAGTTTTGCCGTTCTTGTGGAGCTGAGTTTGTCGCTTCTTCCGATTATGAGGTAGCTTTACAATTAAAGTTGGAAGGTGAATCGAAGTCAGCTATCGGTAAGTTAGTTAAAGAAATGACAGCAGTTCAAAAAGAAAATATTTGGGCAAAAATTAGAAAAGGTAGATAGAAAAATAGTTCGTATAGTATGGCAGTTATCACTTATTGTGAATCGTGCTCTACGCCACAACCGGGCGATTATCAGCCAGGGGATATATGTGTGGCTTGTGCGGGTAGCGTTCGTGTAGATGTACGCTGTGGATGGTGTGCTTCTCTTACTCCTGCTCAGGGGAATTTTTGTAGAGGATGTGGAAGTAAGGTAGTAGAAGAAAAACACTTTGGAGTAGCAAGAATTTTAAAGAGTTTAGGATATAATCAGGAGCAAATACCTGAAAAAATAAAACAGCTTTCTGAGGCAGAAATTACAAAGTATAAGGATGAGTTTTATAAAAACTATCGAGTTATACAGTATGCAAAGCAACAGTTGCAGTTGTTAGAACCCTATTTGTTATTACCTATAAATGAGGCTGTAATAGCTATGGAAACGGATCTTCTAAATTTTATTCCATATTCAAAGCAGATACTAGAAGAGTATGAAGATTTGCTAGCTGAGCCAGCTTCACTGGATTCTTTGTTAAAAGAGGAAACTTACGGTATCCATCGTATTGTTAGACAGTTAGTAAATCTAGTTCAGTTAAAACAATATCCCCTCAATGAGCAGGTCAATAGAAATATTCATTTGAAATGGGCAGATTTGACTACTGTGTTTGAATATGAATTTGTTCGTATAGAAGGCTTTTTATGGTTTGCTCATCCTAATAGTTTCCTTGGAAATTTTAAAGTGGACGAAGCCTTTGAACATCTTGAGCAAAGTTCACCAGAAAAAGATTTAGTTGAAGTTTTCGATAAATTAACTGATCGTATAAAAGGTATAAATAGACTTAAACCTTATTTAGATGTAGCTCGTCTTCATTTATATTCTTTTTTAAATCAAATAGAAGAAGAGGAGCCGACTCGTCTTTTTGATGTGATACCAGCTTATACAGCGCATACGGATTATGATCTAGCTATGAGTAGTGCACTAATCGTTGATGATCAAGATAGTTTGGCTTCATTGACAGCTAAGAATAAAGGTGCAGCAACTACAGGGTATCACTATTTGCTTTATTATGGAGAGGAGCACTTGATGCTTCAAAGCTTAAAAGAGAGTGGTTTAAATTATTATCAACTTAATGGTTTACTGCAATTTGTTGAGTATAATAAGTATTTACAAGATCAAGGAAATACAGATGTATATACGAGGCAAATAGTTGTAAATGAAGCCATCGGTTTATTGCTTCAAAAGTTTAATTCGCATTTTGTATTCGAGCGTCATACAGATACTTTTTCTGACAATGAAATACGCTTATGGGTGGATTTTATTAGTCTTTATGATCATCAGGAAGTAGAATTGGATTACTCAGGCTTTGTAAGCTTATTGATTAGCCGTAATCTTCGTCATTCTCTAATTCAATTATTAGAAGAGGCGCCAGCGCATTTAGTGTTTACAGATGAGCTTGCCAAGGAGTTATATCTTATAGGTAATGAATTTGACAATACTTTAGACGGGTTTAATCTTATTGCAGGCTGGAACAAAGTCTGTGAGTTGGAATACTTCCCTAGTGTAGATGCGGTAGATCGCATGCTTATTTTTATAGGTGATAATTATAAAAATTATACAAGTAGTGAGGAAGAGAATGGCATACGTTTAATGGTTGTTGATGTATTAAGCATATTGGTTCAAAAGAGTCCGAGACATTCTTTTAAAGTAGCTGCTAAGCTTATAGAGCTGTTGCTGATTAATGAAGACACGTCAAATACATGGTTGCCTAACGAGGAGCTTAAAAATAGTGTTTTAAATAGTCATTATTGTGTTCGTTTGGACAATGGTTCTTTTGAGAGAAGACCTTTTGCCACAACAGATGTTTTTATTAATGATTTTTTTAATGGAGAGTGGAGTGAATTTATAGCTGCGTTAAATGCTAGTTTGAGTATTGGTAACCGCTATGACTCCTCACCTTATAATATCTTCCTACTTTGGATTTGTGAATCAGGTAATCACTTCGCAGATGTGTTAAAGGCAGATATGACTTTAACAAATACTATTTCTGATGTGTTAATCGAGAGTCTTGTCGTGTTAGATCAAGGACAGGAACTGTTAGGTCTTTATGATAGTTATAAACAATACCCTTTATTGGAAGTACTTTGTGATAGTCAATGGAACTATCAACAAGCGTATTATTATAGTCGTCGCCCAGCTAATCTACCCATAGCATTGGAGTATAAAATGCATGCAGCACTTGTGTCGTGGCTATCTGTTGATATAGAGGAAAAGTTGTTGTCTGAGTTGTTTCAAAAAAATATCATTGTTCAGTTTCAACAAAAGCCAAGTGGACAATTGCCTCTATGTTTCTTGACACTATGGTTTATCTATAGCGATCGAGTAGTTTTTAAACCTTTTGTAAATCAGTTAGTTGAGTTGATTTTTGAAAATATTGAAATAGGCCCTTATGAATACAAGTTGCCTAGGTTATTAACGGCAAAAGGCGTAAATCAAGAAATGGAAGGACGAGAAATAGTCCAAACTGTTTTTCACAATACTGATCAGTGGTTAAATTGGTTAGATAATCGCACAGCTACGGGAAGTTTAAGTGAACCTATTCATCAATTTATGTTGTTGGTGTTACTTGATTTTGGAAGTGATTTAGAGGCGTTTATTCAAGCGCCACGAATTACATTCGAAGATTTAGAGATACCTACTGAAGAGCAACATAAAAGTAATAGAAGTATTCTATTTGGCTATTTAAAAAAAATGGTAGCTACATTAGATACAATCGAGGAAGTTAAATTTAAGTCGTTATACGCCAAGAAGATATTAAAGATTGTAGAAGACTTCTATTATGAGGATAATTTAGAAGATTGTATTGATATCGTAACCTTAGTGAATGATAGTTGCCATGATTTAAATGATGAGTGTGATCAAGTGGAGATTACCTTACGCATTGATAAATCAACAATAAATTGGTTTACCTTACATACTGGGTATATGGCATTGGAAGATTATTTGCTAAGTGAAGGAGAGCATGAGCGTTGGGTGAGCAAACTATTAAAAGACTATAGAAAAGATGCCTTCAGGGTAATGAAAAGTGATGAGCTGACTTCAGAGCAAGTTAGTGTTTTAGCAGATTTATTACTGCGATGTCTAGGTAAGGAACATTGGATGGTTGATATAAGTTATCAAACAGAAAAGGTCTTTAGATTGGTTGTAGATAATCTTGGCGATATGCTAGAAGAACTTCCTCCTGAGAAATTTGATCCTGAATTTGTTATTTATATTGACAATTTTATTCAAAAAAACAGTTATTGGTCAAATTACTTAGATCGTTTACAGGTGGCTGTTAGAGAGTTGAAGAAGTATCATTTTGAAGAAGTAGAGAAGCAAGAAGACTCGTTTTATGGTGATCAGCAGCAAGAGCAAATAGATGAGATCGCTAATCAAGCAATAGTAGATGAAGACGAACAGTACTTTTCTGATGAGGAACAACAAGGAGTAACTACAGTGTTGTCAGATGTGGAAATAGCAGGGCTAATGATGAGTTTTTCGATTGACAAAGAAAATTTACTAATGATTAGTTATCACTTTAATGATTACACTCGTAGCGCTATTGATAATCCAATTGTCTTTTCTCCGATATTGACCAATATGGTTGGTGTGAAGGAGTTCTTGGCTGCTAATGTTGATCAAACTATAGCGTTTTATCAAAAACTATATCTAATTGTATTAGATCCACAGACAGCCCCATCAGGTACTTATCCTTTGATAGGTGCGATGGCTCGCATGGTATTTGCTCAATTGTTACATGGTACGATGTATAGTGGAGCTTATGCTATAGGAATAGAAGCAATGGTTCAATCTGGTGTTTATACAGCCGATTATTCTCAAGCATTAAGTGTATTAGTGAATCAATTAAAAGTGTAATTATGAGTGAATGTATAGCATTAGGTAGTTTTCTTGATAATCCAAAATCTATTTCTAATGGTTTATTGTTGTATTATTTTCAAGATGTTTTATTAGACACGCCTTTCGGTTTAGATCCAAATAATGAAGAACATGTTTATGATATGCGAAGGTTTATGCAAATGCATCAAATCAAGAATAGTAAGTCGTTTCGTGTTTTCTTACATAATTTAAAAAAAGGTGAGTATTTTCATGCTAATGTAAAAGATATTATTGAAGAGATATATCACTTTGATGAGGTTGCTTTTGAAAAGCACCTAGAGCAACTAGAAGGCGCTTACTTGAAAAATAGATATCGTTTATTATATCCACAACGCTATGCTATTGTAGGTTATGGTATTTTAGGATTTAATTATGCGCTCTATAGTTTAGTTTGTAGAATAGGTGGGGTAGTGGGATATATAACAGAGAAGGAAGTTTATACTAGACATTGTGAGTTATCGGAATTCATTTCGCGTGTATTTGTAAATGGAAGAGAACTACAGGAAAATATCATGTTGGGAATTCAATTTTATGAAGCTTCTTTACAAGCAAACCCTACTAGCTTTTCTCGAAAAGGAAATTATTGGAATATAGTACGCGAGTTACAAAATGATCAGCTAAATAGTAATCCTAGTTAAAAGTAAAAAGAGAAATGAATTTTAAAGAGTTAGTTACTTTTATTGCTCAGAGTATTAATGAAAGAGATTATCAATCCTGTGAACAAGCGTTGATTGAAGGATATGAATATCTTCATCAAGAAGAGAAATCACCAGTAGAAAGCGTAGAGGAAGTTTCTTTTTATCGTTTTTATATTGAGTTTTTTACCCGATTTATTGGTTCGGATAATTTCGACTATGATAAAGTAATGCTGGCCCTTTCTGTTTTAGAGTATTATGGAGCAGAACAACTGAGAGAGTTTGAGCTTATTGGAGGGTTAGAGCAATATTGTGATATTGCATTTTATGAGCGAGCATTAGATTATCATCCTAATAGCTTAGCTCTGCTTTTAGGATACGCTAATAAGATGGAAGAGATACAAAAGTATGATGTAGCCATTGGGTGCTTACATCATGCTTTATCTGTTTATCCAGAAGCAAATAATCTTCGTCTTCGCTTATGGGATTTACAGGTGAATTATAGTAAACAACTATTAAGTAAAGAAATTCTTGAAGAAGGAGAAATTGATATTTTAGTAGATTATGCTGTGCAGACACAAGTACATAGCGTCATAGAAGATTTACTTAATCAAAGTCGTTTTAATTTATCTGATAAGCAAGTAAATGAATTATCAATAGCGCAGTATGTTGCTAAAGACATTTTTGATTTAGAGGAGTGTGTCACTTTATGGGAACAAAAGTGGAGTAAGACATTATTGAGTGCTCAAGCGGGAATATACCTAGTTGATTGTTTTTATAGCTGTGGTATGTTAGTACAGGTGGCGGAAGTTATGGAAGTAATAGCTTTTAAAGAAGTAATACCTGTTGATATGCGAGAGTTGACAGAACAATACGTTGAAGATTTTTTTAAATCTTATAGTTGTGAAGACAGAGAGTTAGTTGTGAATTATTATAACTATAAAGCACTTTATCACAAGCATCAATATGAATTAGATCTAGCCTTGAAATATGTCAATGTAGCTAAGGTAGTTGTAGAAGAACACCCTAGTATCTTATTAACAGAAGGAAGTATTTTGACCATGATGCGAAATCCTGAAGATGAGACAGCATTAGGCGTCTTGATAGAGGCCGCATATAAAGGAGCCAGTTTGCCTAACTATCTCTTAGAAATGGCTCACTATTATGACATGTTGGGAAGCTATCATGATGTTCTTAGTTTAGTGAATACCTATCATACTTATTCGCTCCCTACAGGGGAATCTTTATATCTTCAAGGAAAAGGAAACTTTGGTTTAGGTCAATACCGTCAAGCCTTAAAACCATTAGAGTCAGCCATGGATTTAAAGGAGGATAGTCCATATCGATTGAGTATTAACTTTCTTATTATGACCTTGTGTAGGTACTTGAACGATACACCTAAGTTTGTAGAAGCTTTACAATATAGACTTTCTTGTTTCCATGTTTCAAGACCAGAACATTGGGAGACGCGTAATTATTATGTAGTATTCCTTTATGAAATGAAAGCATATGAGCAGTGTGCTAAATTAATTGTTCAATTGCATCAGATTAATCAATTATCTAAAAGTAATGAGGCTATCTTGTATTACTTGGTGGATGCTGAGTATTTAAGCAGTTCTGAGATGCAACTACCTAAGGTTACAGAGGCAATGATTGTTCAAGATCCACAGGATATAGAAGACTATCGTTCGAATGCACTATATTATTGGATTATGGGTAATAATTTAGAATCGGCTAAGGCTTTCGAAGCAGCAGCTGATTTTAGCTATGAAAAAGGTTTTTATCTAGCCAGAGCTTATTGGCGTACAACTTATGATGAGTCCTTATATGAGTATTCATTAGCTTTAATAGAAAGGTTAAAAAAAGAAGACGTAACAAGTGTAGATTATCAAATGTTGTATTGGGAACAAAATATATACTTTAGAAATGATCTAGCCCAGCCAGCCTATGATAGCTTTAAAGAGTTAATTACCAAGTTTCCCGTTACCTCAATGCGCAAAGATAGCAGTGTTAGTCATTATGCAATACGACAAAAAATAAATACAGAAAAATTGGGTAATCAGTCAGAATGTAACCGATACCTTAGTATGTATACTAGTGTATTCCGAGAGAAATAAACAATTTCACTATTGTAGAACGTCCGCTGATAAAAAATAAATTATTTTTGTTTCACTTAGTTAGTGATTAATGATGAAACACTTATATTTTGGAACTGTCTCCATTGATATTACGACAGACTTGTCTAATCTAGACCAACAGTATAGTGGCTTTTTTAAAATTTTATTCTTGAAAGCAGGGAGCCAAATACAAATTGATTTTACCAATTATACTTGTGAACAAGATGCATTCTTTTTTTTTAATGAAGAACATGCCTTTCAAATTCTAGATCAATCAAAGGGAAAATTAATCTATTTTCACGCTGATTTTTATTGTGTAGAAATTCACGATCAGGAATTAGCATGTGACGGAATTTTGTATAGTAATGTATTAACAACTCCCTATGTCTATTTAAAACAAGAACAAAATGAGGTATTGTGCAATCATATTCTTGAAATTGAAAGAGAAAAAGATTTAGCAGATAGTTGGAGTGAAGAGAAAATTAGAATATTGATAAAATATATTATTATTGAGGCAACTAGGACTTGGGTAAAACGAGAAAATAACAATACGGGAGTATTATCTGAACACCAAGAATTTTCAAGAAAATTTAGTCAATTAGTTGATCGGAACTATATGAATTTACATAAGGTAGGTGATTATGCAGCACTTCTAAATGTGACTACTAATGTTCTAAATAAGCGGATAACTAAAGGCTGTGGTATTTCTCCAAGTTGCGTGATTGTTAATCGTCTTATACTACAGGCAAAGCGCTTGTTGGCTTATACTGATTTAAGTGTAAAAGAAATTGCCTTCTCTTTAGGATATGAAGATGTGTCTTATTTCAATAGATATTTCAAGATTCAAACTAGTTATACTCCCTTAGCTTTTAGACGTAATCAAGAACTGTCCAAGCGACCTTATTGAGCTACTATTATAGTATGGAGAGAATGTCCTATAATTGAGGCGTTTTCTCCATTGAGGAAAATGAGTATTACTTATACTTTTGTAGAATTAAAATGGCACTACTTTTTGTGTACAAGGATTTTAATTAACTAAAGTAATATTATGAAAGTATCAATTAAGGCAATCTGGCGAGATGATTTAAAACAAGGAAAAGGGAATTATGTGTCTGATAATCAGTTGTTGAATCAGATGAATTACTCATTTTTAAAGCAAAAGGATTATGCTGTAACACTACCAGAAGAAATGATAGCAGCGGCTTATTCTGCTTGTTTCAATATGACACTTACCCTGTTATTAACTCAAGCATCGTATAAGATAGAGGAGTTAGAAACTAATTGCGAAATCACCTACAACAATGAGGTTATCGTACAAGCTGATTTGGAAATTATGGCAGTCATTTCAGGATTAGATAATACTATTTTTCAGCAAGTAGTAGCGCAAGCAAAACAAATGTGTCCAATTGGAAACAGTTTTAATTTTCCTACAATTTACAGAGCATTACTGAAATAGTCATGTTTGTTATTTTCAACACCAAAACAGATATAATAGCATGAAAGATGGACGTAATAAGCAAGTGAAGTTCGGCAATGAAATAGGAGCTGAACAAATTCAATATTATACAAGTACTATAATAGACGCTTTTTTGCAACGTAATTATTTTTCTACCCAATTAAATGAATGTCAGCTTTTTATTGAAGTTCAACCCAGCGGGATGGGGTGGGAATCTTTACTTATAACCTTTGAAACAGTAGGGATATTCTTAACTGCTGAAACAGTAGGGATAAACGGTTACTCAACTAGTAAACGAATGGGGTATAGCGTTGATATTGGGATTGTTGTAGATCAATATTGGCCAAAAACTAAGGTGCTAGAATTGGTTGAGATTATAGATTTAGGGGTGAATTATTCAGATAACCCAAAGGTGTTAACTATGATTGAGGGACTAATAAAAAAACTAAATTAATATAGCATATAGAATGAATTTATCAGAATTACTTATTAAAGATAATGAAGCACTAGCTTTTGAAGATGTATTTTTGGATGAAAAACAGCGTATAATACTCGATCAGTTGGTAAAAGAATATACCTATTTTTCGGAACTGACAGATTTAGGACTTCCTGTTAACAATAAAGTATTTTTACACGGAAGTTCAGGTTGTGGAAAGACAACTACTGCTAAAGCTCTTGCCAAGAGACTCAATAAAACAATTATTATTTTAGATTTGAGTACAATTGTTTCGGCAAAATTAGGAGAAACTTCTCAACATATTAAGCTAGTGTTTGAAAAAGCAAGTAGAGAACGTGCTGTTCTATTTCTAGATGAATTTGATCAAATAGGTAAATCTAGGGCTGTAGATGATAAAGATGTGGGCGAGATGAGAAGAATCGTCAATACCCTCATTCAATTAATCGATTACTTTTCACCTAACTCAGTTTTAATATGTGCCTCTAATCACGCTGATATCATTGATCAAGCACTAATGAGAAGGTTTCAACTACGACTAAACTATGAGCTACCTTCTCAAGAGCAATTAGATAATTATTACGATAGATTAATTTCTAATTTTCCTTCTCATTTTGCTTTATTTAAGAGAAAATATAATGTTTCTTATGCAGAGGCTAAGGATTATGCTCTTACTAGTATAAAAAAACAGGTGATTAATCAATTGGAAGCTAGAGATAAGATTTAATTATAAACAGAGAGTTTACATAGCTAAATTATTTGTTAAGCGACAAGTTATTTGTTTTGTTGTAATTTTAACGCATAATAGATAAAAGATTGATGTTAAAACAAATTATTATATGTAGCGTTTTCTTGTTATGTACACTGGTTCATGCACAGAAAAATGATACACTTTATACTAAGCTTATTGATGATTTTCAGTTAGTCAGTCCAGAAAAGGCAAATTTTTATAAAGTGATAGGGCCGATGGATAAGCAAGGGTTTAGTGCTGTTGAAGATTATACTATTGAAGGATATATTGTATCCAAAGGTTTTGCAAGAAGAGATATGCTCCGTTTTATTTATAAAGGAGAGCGTTTTTTTTATGGTCATGATGGTGAGGTTACTGGAGTATACAAATATGATGACAAAGGAAATCAATACAGTATTGAATCATTCGATTCATTGAAGAAAAAGTCTTATCGTTTAATTACTAAAGAAGGGAAGCCTTTTGCAGGAGAAATCTATGATCTAGGTGTTTTGTACACTTATGAAAAAGGTAAACAGATCAAAGTAACTTGTTATTATAATAATAGTACCCAGCCATATGCAATTAAGAAAGTAGATACCATACAGTATTTTGACATGAAAGGCGATGTAGTAGGAAAGCTAAATTATGCAACAGATAATGGTGAGTTTATACCTCTTAACGGTGATAAATATGAGTACAAACAAGGAAGATTTGTCAGTTATTTAAAATATCAAGATAGAGCGATTGTTTATCAAGGGAAGTTTAACTTGGAAGCTAAAGCAGTTTTTCAATTGCAGCATGAGGTGTTTTATAAAAATGAAAAGTACTATAAGGAAAATGTATATTATACTGATGGAAAGCTCAGAGTAACAAACTGGTATAGTCAAGATAATTTAAATGTTTTGATAAGTAGTGATTATTACAACCAGAATGAAGAGTATTTAGGTACATATAATGAACAAACAAAAACAGGTGTAAATGTTTATTTCTATGATGATTTTTTTATCAAACAAATAAAAACTGAGAAAGAAGGAAGGGTTTTAAAGGAAATTAATTTTTTGAAAGAGACTGAGCCCGTTGTAAAAACAAGAATACACTATAAATTAAGTGAAATTGATTATACTCAAGGACAGGGATGGTTTTATGATCAAAAGGGTGAGTTAATTTCTAGTGTCGAGTATAAAGATGGGATTCCTTGGAATGGAACTACTTACGAATTTTCTGATGGTAATGTAGTCATTAGTCCTTATGTCAATGGATTTATAGATGGTATTCAAGAGATTTATGCAGATTATCCTAATACACCTTTGATTCTACGAAAGAATGTATATAAAGACAAAAAACTTCGTTTGGAGCAATGGTATGAACAAGGGGAGCTGTTACAGGAATTAGAATATGCTTTAGCGAATGAGGCAAATGCTATCGATGAATTGATAAGTAAAGGAAAGAAATATATTGTCTATCGCGATGGACAGCCGTATCACGGAAGTGAAACTACGGAGGAATTAAGTCATATACGCGAAGATATTTATCGCAAAGGCAAAAAGATTGAAACTACCTATACAGCGCACAATGGATTAGTGTTTGCTAAAGAGTATTTTTTTGCGGATTCAAAAATAAGACGAATCTTCTATAATGATCAAGGAAGAGAGATTATTAGTTATGAAGTTCAGTTTGAGCGATTGAATGGTGACTATAGCTATACTGATAAAAATGGGATTACCTATAAAGCAACTTTTCAGAAGGGTTACTTAATATCAGGCGAGGTATTATATAACTATATAAATGAAGATGATCAGCATAACTTGTATTATATATATGTTAAAAGACTTGGTAGTAAGGTGGATATAAAATTAAAAGATGTGAGTGAGAATAAATGGTTAAATGAGCAAACTATTAGTACAGAGGATATTGTTTACCCAAATATTTCATTATTAGCGGCTCCTATTGATGCTCAGTTCTTATACTTTGATTCAGAGTACCGTTTTTTATTTACTGATTAATTGATAATAAATAGTTTAAACTGTTTGTTTGGTTAATTGTTTTTTCAAGATTAAAAGATATGTTTTTGAATTATTTTGTGTTTTGATATTTATTTCTGATTAACGTATTTTTACCTAATAGTAAAAAGTAAGTATTATATGAAAAAAATGTTTTTAGGCCTTTTCGCCTTGTTTATTATGACTTCTTGTTCTACCGAGAGCAATGATGCTGTAAATGTTGGTAAAGAAACTCCTGAAGTACCAGGTGAAGTGGTGACTACTCCTTTTGTGGAAGGAAAGATGGTTATGAGTATTTATACTAAGGGAATAAATGTCGGTGGACTATTGGATAAAATAGATTATTCAAAAGGGGACGTATATGGACAGTTCCAAACACTAATGACAAATTTGCCAAAAGATGAAAATCCTTTTTTAGCATGGGGAGATTTATTTGATAAGAAACCTATGGCTGCTTTTGCATTAATGATGAGTATGACCAAGGCAGATTACTATGTGAAAAATAGTACAGTCTTAGCTAAAGCGAAGGGAGCAACTTGGCAGATGGATCATTTTCACAGTGAAGATCAAGATCAAGCGTCTGTTTACTTAAAAGCAATGGCTCCTGCTACTGATATGCCAGTTGAAAATCAAACAGCTTATGCTATATATACACCTTCTAAAGGAGAAACTTATACAGAAGGTAGTACTATTGACTATAAGGAGTTTAATAGAAGAAAATTAGATAAGGTAGCTTATGTAAGCAATTATGCTTGTGATGTGATTGAATATACACGAATTAAAGCGCCTTCTGATCCAAATAATGAGTTTTCATTTGGTTATAACAAGTTGTTGGTTTATATTTCTCCACTGTTTGACAAGACTATAAACTTTACTCATTCTACATATCTTCCAGAGGATGGAGGTATTTTGAAAATTGAAATGTATGTAGATGGAATAGAAGAGCCTTTTATGGTTTTTCAACCTGAAAAAGTAGAAGTCAAGACCATTGCAGATAGTGAATTAGAGACTAGAGTTTCTACACCAGTTTATGCTATTGACGATTTAGAATTTAGTGCTAAGGTACTTGGAATTATGTTTGCTCCTACAGATGAGCAAACTGAAGAACCTTTTCTTGCAAGTAAATCCTTGTAATTAGGTATTCTGCATATATTCTGTTTTCATAGGGTAAGCTAAGTAAGAAGTGAATAACTAGTTTTTTAACTTCTAGTTATCTTTTTAAATAGTTTTTTTTCAGTTAGAAGTCTAATTGTTTTTTAGACTAATCTTCATTAGTGAACCACTTCACTAAATCAGTATATCCATCGGTGATGAGGTTGTTGTAATATTTAGGGTTCATATTTGCTCCACTGAATTTACTGATAGTATATTGTAATTTTTTTAATTTAAGTGATCTAAATGATGCAGGAATAGGTTCGCTGAAATTACATCCTTCAATACTAAGACGTTCAAGATTTTTAAGGTCTAATAAAGAGTTTGGTAGTCCTTCTGTATCAAAGTTGGTAAGGTGTAGTGTACGCAATTCTTTAAACTGACCGATATAGGTTGGTATCATGTCTATTTGATAGCCAGATAAGTATAGTTCTTGCAACGGTAAACATGTAAGTTCTTGAGGTACGTAGCACAAGGAGTCGTTAGTTCCTTGAAGCCTAAGTTTTTTAAGTTTAGGATATTTGACCAAAGCATTCGCACCAGCTAATCCAAATTCATAACATAAAGATAGATCAACAACCTCTAAATTTGGAGCATCTAATCCTTCTAGTGTAGGTATTTTTGAATAAGATAAATCAACTATTTTTAAATAAGGTAATTCAACAGTGGGGAAATGATCATATCCTCTTAATTTAATAGATTCTATTAAAGGACTGTTTCTTAAGAGTTGATCTAAGTTATCAAGCTCAACGTTTTCTAATTGTAAGGTGTGCAATTTAGTCTCTTGATCCACAGATAAGCAAGGACAACTATCAGGTAAGATTGCGTTACTGTTTATTTTTAAAATTTTTAGGTTTTCACAATTAACCAGCACATTAGTCAATAGACCTATTGGCAAATTGGTGTCCAAACTAATAAGCGTATAAGGCTTAACCATTAAGTTAGTGATATCATTTACTTCATAAGTATCGTTTTTTAAAGGAAAGTATGTGAAGTTTTCTACGGATAGATAGCTGAATAAATCGCTGTGCTTTTCAACTTTGCAGTTTTCAATAGAGGCTTTACCAACGCATATAATTTTGTTAGATACTTTAATTTCAGCACAGTTTATGATTTTTAGTACATCTATTACACTGGGAAGAAAACAAGTGTCTATTATTAGTTTATTAGATTGTTCTATAGTTACAGACATCAGCTTTTCAATACGTCCGATTGATTTAGGTAGTTGCACTGTTTGGTAGTTAAAAAAACTAAGGTGTTTAAGCGAGGTACATTGTTCTATATTTTGCGATAAAGAGTTATCACCAATTAAATTTTCAAATGTAACGGTCGTTAGTTTATTGAATTTAGACCATGGCACTTTTATTTCCGTTAGGTTTTCCATATTGGAAAAGCTCAATTTATCTAAGTTAGGAAAAGACTCAGGGTTTTGAGATAGATATAGTAGTATTGCCTGGTCTGAAACTACTAGGTTTGTCAGTGAATCAAAAGTATATTGTTGTTCTAAGTTGATCAATTCTCCAGAAAAACAAGTAATCTTACCATTAAAAATTACCTTAGGATGAATTAGCTGGAGTCTATCATTTTTCCAAAGGCTCAACACAGTTAGGCTAGGTACGTTTAACTTGTCACTTATCGTAGTAAAATCTGGACATTTCATGATTTTAATTTTGTTCAGCTCAGGAAGTGTATTTAGTTCTTCTCCAATGGAATTAAGAGTGCTTACTAAAGAAAACTCAATCGTTTCTATACTTCTAGGCAGGGTAGGTAGTGTTGGAGTAGGCCAATTGGTGTTCATACACTTTAAAGACCTTAGAGCAGTTAGTTTTGTAAAGTCAAATTTGATATGTGTTAATTTAGGAAGCTCCAATTCCAAAGACTGTAGTGTCGTTATGTCTTCTATTGATTTTGGAAGTTTAGTATATTCTCCTTCTATGCTTAAGTGTTCAAGTTGAGTAAATTTGTCAAAAACATCAGGTAGTCCTTGTTCAAAGTTTAAGGTTTCAATATTGATAATTCTAACTGAGGGGAACCTCCCTAGTAGTATTGGATTTTGAATCAGAGTAGTTGGGTCATGACTATCCCTAACGTCAAGTACATCAAACCCTAGTTTACTATACATAAAATCAACATCTAAATCATCCGATATATTTGCATATTCTAATAAGGTATTTAAAACCTCGTACCATTGGGGAATACCAATTGACTTGATTAGTTTTTTTCGAATTTTGAAGGCTTTAATAACTTTCTCACTAGCATTTTGCTCTAAAGTTTGTCTGATTTCTTTAACTGTGTTTGTGTCTTTGCTACATTTTCCAATCAAAAATAAATCATTGATATAGTCTTTAGGAAAGTTAGTTTGACTTTGAATAGTAGCATAGTATTCAGGTAATGATTCAATAAACTTATACATATTATTTTTTTTTTCTTTTTTTGTTTCTGATTTTAAAATTATTTTTGGATTTTGAGTAATAGTATAAATCAGTTAATGGTAAAAAATATTTATGGATCAAAGTAAATATTTTGTTTAGACATATTATTCACTGAATTAGGTGATATTAATACAGGAGTTAGAAAGAAGTAGGTCGATCTTTTTGAGTTTTTATTTAAACTATATTATTGATATATAATATATTATTTAGGGTGTGATTTTTAAATAGTGGTACATCTAGTATGGTGTATAAACAAAGAAAAATTTAATAAAAATGGGGAGTTTATTTAGAAATGTGGGTTATGTTATAGCTATTGTTTTAACAGTGCTTTGTGTCTTGGGAATGCTACTTAGTTTCTTGGACTTTAGTAGAACAAATGAACGGGCTGCAGCCAATATAATATCTTATATTGCTGCTCCTGTGTTATTTTTGATAATAGTAATTATTACTTGTACTATTCTAATGATTGTTAATCTTATTGACGGACAAACTTTATTTTATGATTTTAATCGTTTTGTCAAGTTTTTTAGGTATTCAGGTTTAATCGTAGCAGTTTTATTTTTATTAAGTTTATTTAAGCTATAGTAGTAAAAAAGAGAAAGCCCAAAAGACTTTCTCCTTTTAAAGACAACTAGTAAATAAGGAGAACTAGTTTAGTGCTGTAAATCTCTAATATTGAATAAAATTATTTTTATCTAATTTAGAATTACAGTAGTAAAAATAAAGAATGAGATTTCTCACATTCAAAAATAGTAAAATTAATAGGTTAATGGTATTAATTACTGTTTTTTATTGAAATAATTTTGTGAATCAAAAAATACGCTAAAATGAAATTTAAAATTATGTTTTTGTTAAGTTTATGCTATACCATTTTATTAGCAAGTTGTGGTTATAAGAGTACAATTCAGGATGTAGTGCCTAAACATGATACTTTTAAACTAGAATCAAATCAATTAAAAGAAGAAAGAACTATTAATGTATGGACACCAAAAAATTATGAGAATACTCAGGATTCTTTGCCCGTAATCTATATGGCTGATGGAGGAATAGGAGAGGATTTTCCTCATATCGCATCTACCATAGAAGAGCTTATAAATGAGCAAAAAATTCCTGCTGTAATCTTAGTTGGAATTGAAAATACACAAAGAAGAAGAGATTTGACAGGATTTACAACTGTTGCAAAAGATAAAGAAATTGCACCCGAGGTAGGAGGTTCTAATCAGTTTAGAGCCTTTATTAAAGAAGAGTTATTTAAGGAAATCGATAAAAGATATAGAACCAAAGAAGAAAAAACGATATTAGGAGAATCTGCTTCAGGTTTGTTTGTGATGGAAACCTTTTTTGTTGAACCCGCCATGTTTGCAAACTATATCGCCTTTGACCCTTCATTATGGTGGAATAATCATTATTTAGTTAGAACCGCAAAAGCTAGTTTAGATCAAAATAGTGCGGTAAAAAGAAAGCTTTGGTTTGCAGGATCGAATGCTGCTGATATTTCTCCCTATACAAATAAGTTAGCTACTATTTTAGCAGAAAATGAAAATAAAAATTTAGTGTGGCACTATGTAGATGAGCCAAATGAAGGACATACAACTATATTTAGAGCAACTAAAAAACAAGCCCTAATTTGGATATTAAATAATTAAAATAGCAGTAGTTTAGCATTTTATAATAAGATATGGATAGAGGTATTAAGAAAAAGACATTTTTAAATTTTGTTGGACTTTTAAGAAGTTTTTTAATCAAGTGTTTTATTGGAATCGTCTTATGTAGTAGCATAGCGTTTTTATATACTAACTTTATTTTTGAGCAAATATTATTTGCTCCTAAGAACCCTAATTTTCCTATTTATATTTGGCATCGTTCTTTGATAGATTTTTTTAATTTGAGTTCATCATTGTATATGGAAGGGATTGATTTTGATATTCAAAATCGAAAAATGGATGGTCAGTTAATGATTATGATTTGGACTAGTTTTACCTTTGGACTAATAGCTTCATTTCCTTGGATTTTGTATCAAATTTGGAAACTTGTACAACCTAAATTATATAATAGTAAGACAAGATACAGTATTGTATTTGTAACAATCACAAGTCTTTTATTTTTTATAGGTGTCTTGTTTGGATATTTTATTATAGTTCCTTTATCTATTCATTTTTTTATGAATATAGAGATTAGTAGTATTGTTGCCAATCAAATCGATCTTACCTCATATATTTCTCTTGTTAAAACCACCATACTAGCATCAGGTATTGTGTTTGTTTTGCCAGTTGTCATTCTAGTATTATACAAGATGGGAATTTTATCAACAGATACACTCAAAGGTTATCGCAGATATGCTTATGTTTTGATTTTAGTAGCATCAGCAATTATTACACCTCCAGATGTATTGAGTCAAGTTATTTTGGTTATACCATTAGTTTTATTGTATGAAGTGAGTATTTTCTTTTCAAAGTTTATGAAGCCTAATCACATTACAGAATAATATATTATCGTATTTGCTATCAATATTAATTAAACTTGCACAGTTTAAATATACATCGTAATATTGCGATGTGTATTTAAGTATAAAACAATGGGAGTAACAAAATCAGAATTATTTAGTGATAAAAAGAATAGATTATCGCTTATGTTTAAGGTTTTAGGGCATCCAGCAAGACTTGCCATTCTTCAGTATATTATCAATCAAGATGCTTGCATTTGCAATGATTTGGTAGAGGAACTTGGATTGGCTCAAGCTACTATTTCACAACACTTAAAAGAGCTTAAGAATAGTGGACTTATCAAAGGAACAATTGAAGGTAAATCAGTTTGCTATTGTATTGACGATGCAGTTTGGAATGAATTTTTCAAGGAGTTTGAATTGTTCTTCGCTCAAAGAATTCAGTCAGAGGGTTGCTGTTAATATTTTTTAATCAAAATCATCGTAATATTGCGATTATAACAAAAACAAAGTAGAATTATAATATGAAATTATCAGAAGTAAAAGTCGTTTTAGGAAATTTAGATCGAGTAGATTTTCAATTTGAAGATGGGACGTTTGTCGCAGAGCACTTCCATGTAACAGAAGTAGGTCAAGTAACAAAGAAATTTATTGACTGTGGAGGGACAATAAGAGAAGAGGTTAAGGTAAGCTTCCAATTGTGGAATGCGGATGATTATCAGCACCGTTTAAAAGCAGGTAAATTATTAAATATTATCAGGTTGTCAGAAACAAAATTAGGTATTGTTGATGCGGAGATTGAAGTAGAAGTTCAAGGTAAAGAAACAATAGGAAAGTATTTCTTAGCATTTAATGGAACTCACTTTCTATTAAAAAACACATTGACTGCTTGTTTAGCTGAAGATGCTTGTGGAATTACACCAAGTAATCAGGTAACTCAAACTAATTGTTGTGATCCTAACTCTGGATGTTGTTAATCTTAAAAAAGTAAAAGATGTATAAAACATTATCAACTACAATTAGCACTATGCTTGAATCACAAGTGATAAGTGATAGTAGAAAAGACGTTTTGGCTCCCTTGGTGGCTTATATCCAATCTAAGGTTGATTCAAAATCTCCAATTCGAATCAATTTTATCTGTACACATAATTCAAGAAGAAGTCATTTGACTCAGATTTGGATGCAAGTAGCGGCTAGTTACTATGGTATTCCAAATGTTACTTGTTATTCAGGAGGAACCGAACAAACAGCTATGTATCCAATTGTTGCTACCGTTCTGAAAGAACAAGGACTTGAGGTGTTCAAAATTGCAGAAGGAGAGAATCCTATTTATGCGATAAAGTATGGTGATAATGAAGTTCCTATTATTGGTTTTTCTAAGAAGTACGATGCCGCTTTTAATCCAAGTGATGATTTTGCAGCTGTTATGACTTGTTCACAGGCTGATGGAGGTTGTCCTTTTATAGCAGGTGCTGAGCGAAGAATCCCTATTACATTCGAGGATCCTAAGGAATTTGATGGAACAGCAAATCAACAAATAGGATATTTTAATCGAAGCCTTGAAATTGCAAGTGAAATGTTTTACATCGTGTCACAAATTAAAAAGTAAGTTATGCAGGTTAGAATGAAATTTTTAGATCGATACTTAACCCTTTGGATATTCTTGGCTATGGGGATTGGTGTTCTCTTAGGAAATGTATTTCCAAGTGTTTCTAATGTGATGGATAAACTATCTATTGGGACGACCAATATTCCGTTGGCCATAGGGCTAATCATCATGATGTACCCGCCACTGGCTAAGGTTGATTATAATCTATTACCACTGGCTTTTAAGGATAAGAAAGTCTTAAGCTTATCTCTTTTCTTAAACTGGATTGTAGGACCTGTTTTAATGTTTGTTCTTGCTATTATTTTCATGCGTGATGAACCTGACTATATGGTAGGATTAATCCTTATTGGTTTAGCAAGATGTATTGCAATGGTGATTGTATGGAATGATTTAGCAAAGGGTAATAGAGAATATGCAGCCTTACTAATTGCATTAAATAGTGTGTTCCAAGTGCTGTTTTATAGCTTTTTTGTTTGGCTTTTTATCAATGTATTACCTTCTTATTTTGGGTTTGCCGATTATGCTATTTCAATTAAGATGAGTGACGTAGTACAAAGTGTGCTTATTTATTTAGGAATTCCTTTTTTAGCTGGCTTTTTAAGTCATAAGTACCTAATTAAAATAAAAGGAGAAGATTGGTTTAAGCGTAAGTTTATCCCATTTATTTCACCCTTTACTTTATATGCTTTACTATTTACCATTGTGCTTATGTTTAGCTTAAAAGGAGAACAAATTGTTCAATTACCGATGCAGGTAGTTAAGGTCGCTATTCCACTTGTTATCTATTTTGTCTTGATGTTTTTTGTTAGTTTCTTCATAAACAAGTCAATGAATGTCGATTATGATAAAAATGCTGCTATTTCTTTTACTGCATCAGGTAATAATTTTGAATTAGCTATTGCTGTTGCCATCGCCGTATTTGGGATACATTCTCCTCAAGCTTTTGTAGGAGTTATTGGACCTTTAGTTGAAGTTCCAGTATTGATTTTGCTTGTACGAGTGAGTTTGTGGATGAAAAAGAAATATTATACAAAGTAAAATATAGCCTTTATGAGAAGTTTTGTAAATGATAATAAAGAAGATCAAAATGATTATGATTTAATCATTATCGGTGGTGGTCAAAGTGCTTTGGCTTGTGGGTTTTATTTAAGAAGAACACAAATAAAGTATTTGATTTTAGATCAGCAATCTCAACCAGGAGGAGCTTGGATTCACGGATGGGATTCTTTGTCTTTGTTTTCTCCTGCTGAGTTTAGCTCTTTACCAGGATTTATGTTTCCAAAATCAGAAAACTATTATCCCGTTCGAGACGAGGTTATTTCCTATATGGATGATTATCAAGTAAAATATAGTCTACCTATAAAGAGATCTGTTCAGGTTACATCAGTTTTAAAACAGGAGGGAGGATTTACTTTAAAAACTTCGATTGGCGATTTTAAAGCAAAAGCAGTAATATCTGCTACAGGAACATGGGCGAGTTCTTTTGTTCCTGTCTTTAAAGGTTTAGATCAGTTTAAAAATGAACAATTACATTCTGCCTATTATAAAAATGCTTCAGATTTTATAGGAAAAAAAGTATTGGTGATTGGTGGAGGTAATTCTGGAGCTCAAATTTTAGCAGAAGTTTCCAAGTATACAACTGTTACTTGGTCAACAATAGGAGCACCAGCTTTTTTACCTGATGATGTGGATGGTAGGGTACTTTTCGATGTAGCAACGCAAAAATATAATGAGCAAAAGGCGGGTAATGAGCAAGTACAAGCAAAATATAATGTGAGAAGTATTGTTATGGTTCCCCCTGTTGTGGATGCTAGATCAAGAGGTGTTTTAAATAGCAAAGGAGAGGTTGAGCGCTTTACTGAAACTGGTGTTGTTTGGAAAAGTGGAGAAGAAGAAAACTTTGATGTTGTTATTTGGTGCACAGGATTTAAACCTGCATTAAAGCATTTAGAACCTTTAGGAATACTTCAATCAGATGGCAGAGTGAATACCAATGGTAACAGCAAAGTTGAAGGAATTAATGGTTTGTGGCTTGTAGGTTATGGTGATTGGACTGGTTTTGCTTCTGCAACATTGATTGGAGTTGGTAGGTCTGCTAGGAGTACAGTGGAAGAAGTTGTAGATTTTTTAAAGTTGTAAGAAGAACTTTAGATAAATTGTTCGTATATTTACGAATAGATTAATTTGATAAATGATAAGGGTATGTTGAAAAGAGACCTAACAAAAAAACAAGTAGAGATAGCAAGAATAACGAAGGCTTTATCTCATCCTATACGAGTTGCCATTTTAGAAATGCTTGCTTCTCAGGAGTGTTGTTTTCATGGAGATATGTCGGAGGTATTACCTGTAGCAAAAAGTACATTGTCTCAACATTTAAAAGAATTAAGAGAAGCTGGCTTGATTCAAGGAACAATTAATTTACCTACAGTAAAGTATTGTATTAATAAAGAGAATTGGCGAATTGCTAAGCAACTATTAAATGAGTTTTTTGAAGACATTAAAAAGCCTTCTGAGTGCTCATAAAAAAAATTTGCTCTCAATGTTCGTAGTTTTACGAATTACGAACATTGACATTTAGTGAAACTAAAAATTTAAATAACATCAAAATTACTATTTATGAAAACAACCTTTTTAAGCCTTATCTGTATGTTGGCTTTAGTAACTAGTTCATGTTCAGACAAGAAAAAGACACAAGAACAAAACCCCTTAGTGGAGTCGAGCTTGGAAGTATTAGATCAAGAGCAGCTTTTACAGGAAAAATCGGATAATACAATGGTTTATGTTTATTATTTCCATGGAAAGCAACGTTGTAAAACTTGTTTAGCAGTTGGAGACTTAACGAAGAAAACTGTAGAAGGAGCTTTTGCTAGTAATGAGTTAGTGAAGTTTATTGAAGTCGATACAAGTGAAAAGCAGTATAGTGATTTAGTAGAGAAGTATGAAGTGACTTGGAATGCACTTATTATTGCCAAAGGCGATGATTCAATTAATCTAACCGAAGATGCTTTTGCAACAGCACTAACAACACCAAAGGTATTAGAAGAGCTTATAGTTGAACAAGTAAACAAAAAACTTTAATGTTAGATGGAATTACTACAACAATTAGTAGACAGTTCTGATATTCCAATAGTAACTGCGTTTTTGTTGGGACTGATGACTGCTATTAGTCCTTGTCCCTTAGCTACTAACATTACAGCTACAGCTTATTTAAGTAAAGATATTACAGTTAAGCGTAAAGTATTATTTAATGGACTGTTTTATACCTTAGGTCGTGCATTTACTTATACTGTATTAGGTGTTATTTTCTATTTTGGAGCAAGTAAGTTTCAAGTAGCAAAACTATTGCAAAATGTAAGTGGTGTTTATTTGGGGATTGGATTAATCCTTATCGGTATTTTAATGCTTGATATTATTAAATTAAATATACCAGGAGTAGGATCACTAAGTCAGAAGGTAAATCAAAAGAACTTTAAGAAGAATTACTTCAATGCTTTTTTACTTGGTGTTTTATTTGCTTTAGCGTTTTGTCCTTACAGTGGAGTATTGTTTTTTGGAGTGATGATTCCTTTAATTATGGCGAGTGCTTCAGGATTATTATTAGCACCAGTTTTTGCTTTAGCAACGGGGTTACCTGTAATCATCATAGCTTTTTTACTTGCTTACAGTATATCTAATGTAGGGCATTTTTACAATAAGATGAAGAGTTTTGAAATATGGTTCAGACGTATTATATCTGCTGTTTTTATTGTTGTAGGTGTTTATTATATATATGTGAATTTATAAAAAAAATAGATTTGGAAATAATAGTTTTAGGTACAGGTTGTGCCAAGTGTAAGGTAACTTTAGAAACCGTAGAATCTGTAGTAAAAGAATTAGGTTCTGATATCAAAGTTACAAAGCAGGATGATATTATAGAGATTGTAAAATATGACATTATGTCTTTACCTGCTTTGGTTATTAATGGAGAAGTTACTGTTAAGGGGTATGTTCCATCAAAAGAAGAAGTAAAAGAATTAATTAAAAAACATCAGATATGAAAAATGAAGTAAAGATTTACGATCCAGCTTTATGTTGTCCAACAGGGCTTTGTGGGGTTAATATTGATCCTGAATTAATGCGTATTGCTGTTGTAATAGAAAACTTAAAGAAAAAAGGCATTTTAATTGAGCGATTTAATTTACGTGACAATCCTCAGGTTTATGTAGATACTAAAGTAGTTAATGACTTTATCCAAAAAGAGTCTATCGATAATTTTCCTATTACTACCTTAAATGGAGTAATTGTTCTTACCAAATCATATCCAAGTAATAAGCAAATTTCAGAATGGCTTGAAGTGTCAGAATCTGATTTGATTGTTACAAAATAATCTAACCCAATTTTCAATTTCAGTTTAGTTCGGCATACCTAATTGTATGTCGAACAGGAATTGTATTGAATAAAAAAATAGTAGTTATGAGTAATTTTAAACTATATAATCCCTCTAATGAAGGATTTACAAAATATATTTTCTTTACAGGTAAAGGAGGAGTAGGAAAAACATCAATAGCATGTGCTACTTCCTTAAACTTGGCAGACAGTGGGAAAAATATATTACTTATTAGTACAGACCCTGCATCAAATTTGCAGGATGTATTTGATATACCTTTGAGCAATAAAGTGACTAAGTTAAAAGATATTCCCACTCTTTCTATTTTGAATTTAAACCCAGAGCAAGCAGCTTTAGAATATAAAGAATCCATAATAGGACCTTATCGAGGAAAGTTACCAGAGGCTGTTTTATTTAATATGGAAGAGCAACTATCAGGATCATGTACAGTGGAGATTGCTGCTTTCAATGAATTTGCAGATGTAATTACAAATAAAGAGAAACACGATTTATATGACCATATTGTGTTTGATACAGCACCAACAGGACATACACTTAGAATGTTACAACTACCAGCAGCATGGAATACATTTATTGATGAAAATACAACAGGTATTTCTTGTCTTGGGCAATTGTCGGGATTAGGTGATCGTAAAGTAGTATATGAGCAGGCAGTGAAAACATTGAGTGATAAAAATAATACAACTTTATTTTTGGTGAGTCGTCCAGATGAAACACCATTAAAAGAAGTAGAGCGTTCATATAAGGAGTTACTTGAGTTAGATATACAATCTCAGCGTTTAATTATCAATGGAGTGCTAGAGAATTTTGATCAGAATGATTCTATTTCAAGTAAGTTGTATAAACGCCAGCAAAATGCTTTAGAAAATAGAACTAAAAAGCTTCTTGATATTCCAACCTATTATGTTCCATTAAGATCGTATAATATGACTGGAATTGATAATATTAGAAATATGCTTATTTCTAATACAAGTGCAATTTTGACTGAAAATAGCTTAGACAAAAACGAGTTACAAGATATTGATGTATTGATAGAAGACCTTTTTATATCTAAGAAAAAAGTGGTTTTCACGATGGGTAAAGGAGGTGTAGGGAAAACAACAATAGCTGCTCGAATCGCTAGAGGACTGGTTAAAAAAGGAGTTAAGGTTCACCTAAGTACAACAGATCCAGCCAATCACTTAGAGTATGTAAATACAAAGGTAGAAGGGCTTACTGTTAGTCATATTGATGAGAAGAAGGTGTTAGAAGCCTATAAGGAGAAAGTTTTAGCTAAGGCAAGACTAACTATGGGAAACAGTGATTTAAGTTATATTGAGGAAGATTTACGCTCTCCTTGTACACAGGAAATAGCTGTTTTTAACGCTTTTGCTGAGATTGTAGCTATAGCAGATCATGAAGTAATTGTTATCGATACAGCACCAACAGGTCATACTTTATTGTTATTAGATTCAACTCAAAGTTATCACAAAGAAGTAGAGCGTACACAAGGAGATATTAGCGAGGCTGTTCAGAATTTATTACCACGTTTAAGAAATGAACAAGAAACAGAAGTAGTTATTGTTACGTTACCAGAAACAACACCTTTATTTGAAGCACAACGCTTACAAGAAGATCTTGCAAGAGCAGGTATACACAATAAATGGTGGGTAATAAACTCAAGTTTATATCTCACAGATACAACAAGTACTTTTTTAAAAGATAAAGCAAAAACGGAAGTACAATGGATTAATAAAGTCAATGAACTTTCTAAAGGTAATTTTGTTGTAATACCTTGGATGGAAAAGGTTGAATAAAGAAGTACTTTTTAAAAACATCACACTGAATTAGAATGATATACTAATTTAAGTGTGATGCTTTTGTTGGTCTCAGATTATAATTAAAACTATACGTTAAAGTAAATTTAGTTTCCAAAATCTTTTTGGCTTTATAGCCTTGTGTAACAGAAAATAAAACTCAATAAGGAAAGTTTAGTTATGTTCTTTTAAATTTAACTATTTGGCTTGTATTTGTTTTTTATACATGAAATATAGTATGCTCTAGTAAAATATTAGGAATTGTATTGCTTATAGTCGGTATCGAGGATACTTATATCAACAACTCCTTGTGCATTTTTGATTAATCTTCTACAGGATAAACTTAAATGTTTTAAATGAACTTGTTTATTAGCTTTAGCATATTTTTCAGTAAGTTTATTAATTGTTTCTATTGCAGACATATCTGTAATTCGACTTTCCTTGAAATCAATAATAATCTGATCAGGATCATTCTCTATATCAAATTTTTCAAGAAATATTGTAGTTGAACCAAAAAATAAAGGTCCATATATTTCATAATGTTTTATTCCATTTTTATCGATATATTTTCTAGCTCTTATTCGTTTAGCGCTTTCCCACGCAAAAACAAGAGCAGAAACAATAACTCCTATTAATACAGCTAATGCTAAATTATGCAATATAACTGTTATACTCGCTACTAGGATAATAACAAAGATATCGTGGCGAGGCATTTTATTTATTATTTTAAAACTAGCCCATTCAAAAGTTCCAATGGCTACCATCATCATTACTCCAACTAATGCAGCCATAGGTATTTGCTCAATTACAGGACCTGCAACTAAAATTATTAATAGTATAGAACATGCTCCTACAAGAGCAGAGAGTCTTGTTCTTCCCCCAGCACCTATATTTACTAGGGATTGTGCAACCATAGCACAACCTCCCATACCACCAAAAAATCCATTCGTAATATTAGCAATACCTTGGGCAGTTGCTTCTCTATTTGAATGTCCTCTTGTATTCGTAATTTCATCAACCATATTAAGTGTAAGTAAACTCTCAATAAGCCCAACTCCTGCCATAACAATAGAGTAAGGGAATATGATTTTTAAAGTTTCAAAGGTAAAGGGAATATTTGGAATATGGAAAGTAGGTAAGGAGCCTCCTACAGAGGCAATATCAATTACTTTTTTAGTATCGATATTAAAAAAGTAAACAAGTGCAAAAACAACAATAATAGCTGCAAGAGAAGATGGTATTACTTTTGTTACTTTAGGAAGTAAAATTACTATTGTAATTGTAAGTAAAGTTAATCCAATCATAAGATATAAGGCTGAACCTTCTAACCAATTTTCAACTCCATTTGTAGTAATTTTAAATTGAACAATTTGTGACATAAAAATGATAATTGCTAATCCATTTAAAAATCCATACATTACAGAGGAAGGAATTAACCGAATGTATTTACCGAGTTTTAATACTCCCACAAGTAGTTGTAAAAGTCCTGCTAATACAACAGCAGCAAAGAGGTATTCTGTTCCATAACTAGCTGCAAGAGCAATAAGAACTACAACAGTTGCTCCAGCTCCTCCTGAGACCATACCAGGCCTTCCTCCTAATATTGCTGTTACAAGTCCCATTAAAAAAGCAGCATATAAACCTGTCAATGGTGATAGACCTGCTAGTATAGCAAAAGATAAGGATTCAGGTATCATAGTCATAGATACCGCTAAACCAGCCAATATCTCATTTTTGTAATTGATTGGTTGACTAAAATCAAATAAATTGATTAGTTGCTTCATAGAAAAAAAATTAAATAAGTATGACGCTTTGTAATTTTAATTACAAGCAATAATAGATATGATATATGTACTTTTATAAGTATATATAAGATAAGTCCATGACAAAAGTGCCAAAGGAAATAATTGGATAAAAAAAACTATTAGCCTAAGATCAAGGCGGAGTAATTTGAGAAGATATTTTTACTGTTTTTTTCATAAGTTACAAAGTTATTGCTTTTTTATTGTATTCTGAAGATTTTTTTAATTTTTATTTGATAGTATGAAAAATCTCAAGATATTTCTGCATAGCATCGCGGCAGTGTCTAATGGATTTAAACAAATATTTTACAAACAAGTAACTGAATAATTTTTTTTAGTAGAAATCATCATCAATAGCTTAAGAGAAACTACTTTAATCAACAGTATTTGATGAAATAGATATACATTAAGCTATTTAATTATGTAAGTTTATGATTATAAGATTTTTAATAAAGTTATTTATTATTTTGATTAGTAGAGTATATACCCCAACAAAGCTCCTACTAAAACAATAAAAGCACTATTTACTTTTTTAAATTTAAAAACGAGTATACCACTAAGTAGGGTAATAACAAGGGTTTGCCAGTTGAGCAAGACATCTCGTGTCATCGTTATACAAACAGCGACAATCAAGGCGACAGAGGCAACATTCACCGCATCTAAAAAGACAGATAATCCTTTTGAGTTGCGAAGTTTTTTCATCAATGGGTTTAGTAAGGCTACTAGAATAAAGGATGGTAAAAAAATTGCAACAGTTGAAAGAATTGCTCCAGATAAACCATTAATTTGAAAACCAATAAAAGTAACGGAAGAGAAAACAGGTCCTGGTGTGAATTGCCCTACAGCAATTGCATCCATTAGTTGTTCCCTTGTTAGTAATCCTGTTTGTACTAGTTCTGTATCTAAAAAGGCAAATAGCACATAACCACTACCATAAAGTATAGCACCTATTTTTAGAAAAATCCAAAATAACTGTCGATTGGTTGTAGTGAAAAACGTACTTTGTATGCTAAGTAAGAGTGGCAATGCAATCAAGCTTTGTAAGGTATTTTGCTTTCTCGTATTGATATAAAACAGGGCATAGGCTAAAAATCCAGCCCCAAACAATAAAAAGATTTCATTAACCCCCAGTAAAGAAGCTACCAAGACGATTAGCCCCAAAAAGGCTAAAAAGGTGGAGTTAATAGATTTTTTAGCTAGTGGAAAAACAGCTCCAAGCATAATGGCTATAATTGCTGGTTTAATTCCGTATATAAAAGGTTGTATATGCGGTAATTGCCCATACAATTTATAAAAGTAGGCGAGTACACCCGTTAGAAAAACAGCGGGAAGAATAAAACATAGCCCTGCAATTATGAGGCCTTTCCATCCCCCTTTGTCATAGCCAATGTGAATGGCCATTTCTGTACTGTTAGGACCAGGGATTAAATTGGTAGCTCCCAGTAGATCTAAGAAGTGTTGTTCATCCATCCATTTTCTTTGTACAACGACTTCCTCTCTCATCATCGCAATATGCGCTGCAGGACCTCCAAAACCAATAATTCCCAGTTTTGTAAAGACTTTGGCTATTTCTTTTAGGCTTACTTTTTCTGACATTTTGCTTCCTATTTTTAGTTTTTATTGCAATTGATGTGTTCAACATTATTGTGTAATAGGAACAGGGGGTAAAACTAATGATAATTAGATATTCAAAGGTTACCTAAATGTAAACAAAATGAGGATTAAACCTTTTTTCAATAATCTTAATATCCAACATTATCAAATAAATCTTATATTTTTCTAATATTCTAATTGAAGCAAGGTTCTTTATTTTTACAAGAGAGAAAATCTCTTTTATATCTAATTCGTTAAAAACATAATCTATTGCTTTCGGATCGCATTCTGTAATATCGACTCACCTAAATAAAAAGTAGCTCTCTAAGTTAATTTACTTTTGCTGTTTTATGTCTAATTCGATTTTATTGATACTTGTATGTTTATTGAATTTAAATAAGCCAATCTTTCTTATCATCTTGATTAATCTATTGGTTTATGTGTACTAACAGCGACTCTGTTCCATGCATTAATAGTAATGATAGCCATAATAATGAACCCTATGTATTCTTCGTTGAATAACTTTGTAGCCATTTCATAAGTCTCTTCTGTTAAACCACGCTCACTAATTAGAGTAATTTCCTCTGTCATAGCTAAAATAGTACGTTCTTCTTCTGTGAATAGTTCCGTTTCTCTCCAAGCATTTAGTAAGAAAATTCGTTGAGCAGTTTCTCCTTGATTCATAGCGTCACGTGTATGTAAATTAAGGCAATACGCGCAACCATTAATTTGAGATGCTCTAACCTTTATTAATTCAAGATGAGTTTTGTCTAAATCTGAATTCTGAACAAAACTGTCAAGTGCAATAATTCTTTTATAACCACTTGATACTACATTTGATAAGTCAATACGTTTTTTCATTTGTCAATTTTTTTAAGTATTAGAAGGATATAAGTTACAAATAAAACTATAGAATAGATTATTTTAAATAAGTATGTAAGTGAACTGCAGATAGTTCGAAGTGATTTTTAAAGTATAATTTCTGTGCAGTGTGATTGTCAAAACCAGTATCTAATACTACAGCATCCATAGACTCGGATTCAGCTATAGATCTTATGTGGGCTAATAGTTTACCTCCAAATCCTTTTTCTCTATAGCTTTCTACAGTACATAAATCATCGATATAAATAATATATCCACTATGTAACGTGGTCATTTTTCTATAACCAATAAAAGCAACAATATTTTCTTTGTCGTAGATACCTTTTAATGCATATTTTTCATTTTTAAGCATTTCATTAATTGTAATAAGCCAAGTATCTTTGTTTAAATGTGGTCTTAAGATTAAAGCAACAGCTAAACATTTTTGAATCTCTGATGCTGTTTCAATAGCTTTAATTTCAAATGTATTTTCCATATTTTAATATTTTTGGTAAAATTAAAACAGAGTCAAATAAGCTCAACATGCCAGATTATTAATAATAGGTAGCCCAGTGAATTTTAATACATTACTTTTTTTAGAATAGCACAAGCCTCTATCATTTCTTTTTCGTCTAATGATGCAAATCCCATACGAATGCCATTAGTTGAAAATACCTCATTCTTGTAAAACAGGCCATTGTCTAGATATAAACCTTGTTTTAATGCATTGTGAGATAGTTTTATTAAATCTATCTCTGGATTAAAAATAGCCCAAATAGCTAATCCACCTTCGGGAACTTTAAAGGTAATTTGATTAGCGAAATTAGTATCTAATAAAGAACAGAATGTATCGCGTCTTTCCTTATAGGTCTTAAGTGCTTTTCTGTTGTATCTATTCATTTCTCCCTGATTAAAAAGGGAGGCAAATGCTTCCTCTAAGGTTGTATCGCCTTGTCTATCGATTAGTTCTCTTAAGGCGGTGGCTGCATGTATAAAGTTAGCTGGGCCAGTCATAAAACCAATTCTTAGAGCAGGGGCAAAGGTCTTAGTAATTGACCCAAGATATATTACATTTTGATTGTGATCTATACTTGCTAAAGGTAAATAAGGTTTATTAGCATAGTGGAAATCAAAGTCATAATCATCTTCTATAATTGCAAATTGATGTTCTTTGGCCAATTTTAAAAACTTTAATCTGCGTTCCATACTTAGTGTAACTGTAGTAGGGCTATGATGATGTGGAATGATATAGATAGCTTTTATTTTTTGTTTTTTTAATTTGTTTTCGAGATAGTCTACATCCATCCCATTGTGATCTATAGGTATCCTTAAAAGGTTAGCACCTGCTTGTTTAAAAATCTGATCTGCTGTAGGATAGTTAGACATACCTACGGCAATAGTATCTCCTGGATCTAAAAGTAATTGAGCGGATAAATAGATCCCCATTTGACTACCCTTTGTGATTAGTAAATCATCGATAGAGGCATTTAAGCCTCGAGTGGTAGAGAGATAATTAGACAATGCCTCCCTTAGATTTTCTGAACCTTGAGGACTTCCATATTTTAAATAATTACGACCATAGAATTTTCTGGAAATACTTCTGTATTCACGCATTAACTCATCAATGGGGGCAAGGCGGACATCTGGAAACCCATCATCAATGGCAAGTTTAGTCTTCTGAAAGTTTTGTCCTAACTTAACATCTTTAAATTTGTTTGTCCACTTAAAAGCTTCTTGATTTAAATTTTTAATCGGTTCATTACCAATGCTTTTTTTGGAAATGGAAGGTAGTGTTGACAATACATATACGCCTTTTCGTTCTATTGACTCTGTCCATCCTTGGCTAATAAGCTCTTCATAGGCCAGTTTAACTGTATTTCGATTTATGCCTACTAATAAAGCTAAATTACGTGTGCTAGGTAAAATATCAGATGGTTTTAATGTACCATCTGTAATTAATGATATAAAAGCATTACACACTTGGATATACAAAGGAACAATAGAATCTCTGTCCACTTTAATTAAAGTTTTATAAGGTAACATCTGGGCTGTGCGATTTGTATTAATTGGTATACAAATATAATCCAATAAGCAACTACTTTTGGCTAAAATATTAAAAGATGAATGTAAAGAAAGACATAGATAAACAGGTTTTAATTATAAATGCTAGTGCAAGAACTATACGTTCACAAAGTAGAAAATTAGCTGACACCTTTAAAGAGCTATGGCAGAGTCATACTCGTAATACTGTAATTCAATTAAGAGATCTTGGTCTTGAAAATGTACCACATATTAATGAAATATGGATTAGTGCTGCCTTTAAGCCATTAGAAGATAGAACTGATGAGGAAGTAGAAGCCTTAAAGGTGAGTGATGAATATATTGCGGAATTAAAAGAAGCAGATATTATAGTTATTGCAAGTCCTATGTATAATTGGTCTATTCCTAGTAGTTTAAAAGCATACATTGATCAGGTAGTTCGCGTTAATCAAACCTGGAGATATAATCCAGATAATATACAAGACCCTTACATAGGATTACTAGAGAACAAAGAAGTTGTTTTATTGTTAACAAGGGGATCTCAAGGATATGAAATAGGTAACTATAATGAGCAAATAGATTTTCAAACTAACTATTTAAAGAGAGTTTGTAATGTAATGGGAATAACTAAGATTACAGTTGTTACACTTGATGGAGAAGCGAATGATAAACTAGAATATAGCGACAATATCACGGAAGCTCACAAAAAAGTAAGAACATATATAGAAACTATCTTTTCTTAACTCTTGTATTATTATAGTCTTCTTCTTCTATATTTTAAAAAGAGATTTTTTTCTCTGCTAATTAGAACTCATTTTTAAAATTAGGTTTTATATTATTAGATTTTCAGTTAACTATGTAAATTGATATAACAGATACAAGTAATCTATATGTTTTTTTATTGATATATCACACGTTAAATAGATATCTTAAATTTAACGTGTGATTTATTTTAGCTTTAGAATTATGTTTTATCCATATACTCCTCTAGTGCTTCTTTTAATTTATCTAAATAACACGTTTTTGACTTAGCTCTTGCTTTCATTCTATGAAAAGCATGATGTATATCCAAGAGCTTTATACCAAATACCTGCTGAAACAACACCGCTATCTTCCGTATTTCCCCTTTCCCATTGTTAATTGACCCTGATAGATAAAGTGCGTAGATAAGTTCTATAAGAGCGTTTTGAGACTCTGACCATACTAAGTTAGATGAAGATATTGAATTGTTGCCAATATCATATTCTTGTATTTTCTCATGAAGATAATTCTGAAGTAAGTCATGAGCTATTATACGAGCTATTTTATAATCATAATAGGTGGAGAAAAGAGCATCTATTTCAAAGATAAAACTGTTTATACCGATGAGTAAATCTGTTTTACCAAGGGTAAAGTACTCGATGTCTTTATCTATGCGTTTGGCATTATAGTATTTATAGAATTCATTGTAAGCAAAATACTTCTTATACTCAAGGTTTAGCTCTTCCAGATGTTTATGATAGTATTTATTCTTAACAACAATATCTATTGGGCAACTTGTTTCTATAGAATAGAGTTTGTTGTAAAAGATTAGTTTGCCTAAGACTTGAGGCTTAATTACTTTAAAAAATTCAATCTCATCTATTTGATTTTTGAACCCCACTTGAAGTATTTCTTCTTTTAGCTTTATAAGTAAAAGCCTTAAAAATTGAATCATCTCGTAAGCTTTTGAAATTGAAGTTGAATCAATTAAGTTTAGTTCAATTTCCTTTGATTCGATTGTCTTTAATACACTTTTGTAAAGAGCATTTTGTGTCATAATTATTGAGTTTTGGTTGGTTAATTATTGACACGTTTGCCTTGAAAGAATCTTCTATTAGTAGCTCTTTTAAAATAAAGCAATACTACTTTTAAAATCAATACGTAAAAACACGGTAAATATGCGGAAAACACGTATTGTTTATTATTTGGAAATTGTAAATATTTACATTATTAATTTTTAAATGTTTAGCTTTATGGAGATTAACAAAAAATCAGGTACAGTAATTAGCCTTGAAAAGGCAATTGAACTAACACATTCTTATCAAGAAAACAGCCCCGAAAAACCTAATAGTTATTTTGTAGGTCTTGATAAGATTAATGAGTTATTACAACAAAAAGGGGGGATTGGATTGCGAATCTATCCAGGTTTAGATCCTCAAAGCAATCAAAACAATATGGTTTTAGTAGCAGTAGACCAAGAAGGAGAAGATTTAACTAATGGAATTATGCTTGATGAGCTTATCACATGTCCTCCTATGTGTCCTAAAAAGCCAACCAAGCTTATAAAAAGTAAGTAGATGATTTATTATGTACTCTTATATGTAACGCTATTAACAGGTCTTTTTCCTATAGTTATGTTTATTGGAAAAGGAAATCATTTAAATAAGCAGAACAATTATGTTTTGCCTCTTATTCTGTTAATTGCTGGTTCTTCTATATATGAGTATGTAGTTAGTGGTGTATTGAAAATAAGTGTTATTCCTTGGTATCAAATACATTCATTATTAGAGTTTTTAGCTTTATACTATCTTTTTATAAAATTAATTGTACAAAGACCTAAATGGTTCTTTTTAACCTTTTTAGGTCTTTTTCTATTGATCTATGTTTATTCTTTTTTCTGTTTGGAAGAAGATTCAGCTTTCTTAGCAAAGAGCATCAACAAGTCTTTTTTGACCTTGTTTATTATGTGGTGTAGTTTTTTATGGGTAAAACAGGTCTTTGATCAAAAGGTGGTTTTAAGTCTGTATAAGCAGAGTAGTTTTTATGTAGTTATGGGGCTATTCTTCTATTATAGTACGACGATTTCACTTTTTATGTTATCAAGTTATATCTATAATAACGACATCTATTTTAATGATTATTGGTTAGTGAATATTATAGCTAGTTTGATACTTAGAATCATCTTATCAATTGGCGTATGGAAAATGAAATAAAATTATTCTTTTGGCTTGGGACTTTTATTATGATTTCCCTTGTCATTATCGTGATTATCCTTGTGATTGTTTATCAGAAGAATCTAAGCAAGTACCACAATGAACAGCTAAAACAGCAACTTAGAAACAGTTTAATTGTAGAGCATAAAGAAAGAGCAAGAATAGCCAAGGAGTTACACGATGGTCTTTGTGGGGATTTAGCAGCTTTAAAAAATTATGTAGGTGTTATAGAACTTAGTCAAGATAAGGATTTAATAAAATCTACGATTTCAGATATACAACAGAGTATTTTATTGTGCTATGATGAGGCGGTCAGAGTGAGTTATAACTTATCACCTCCTTTGATTAAGGATAATCCAATTAGTATCATATTAAGTAATTACTTAACCAGGATATCAAGAGCGACAAGTATAAAAATGTCTTTTAAATCTGATAAACAAACTTTTATACTAAGTGAATTAGTAAGATTAGAACTCTATAGAATAATACAAGAGCTAATCCAAAATATTATCAAGCACAGCAAGGCGACCTATACAGAGTTAGAACTTAAATGGACAGAGGATCAACTTGTATTATCTATAACTGATGATGGAATAAGGTATGATTTTAATGCTGATTTAAAAGGACAGGATGTTGGCTTAGGACTTAGTAATATTAAGACAAGAGTACAGCAAATTAAAGCAGATTTTACTCATCAAAGACAACAAGAGGTTAATATTACCACATTAAAAATAAATAATAAATATGAAAATTAAAGTAGGAATAGTAGATGACCATAAACTTTTTAGAACAAGTTTTGGTTTGCTTTTATCTCAGTTAGACGGAGTAGAAGTAGTGTTTCAGTGCTCTAATGGTATAGAGCTATTTGAGGTATTAAAAACTAAAAAGGTGGATATTCTATTTTTAGATATTCAAATGCCTGTTATGGATGGTTTTGAGATAACTCCCAAACTCAATGACAGATATCCAGACTTAAAAATACTTATTCTTAGTAGTTTTAATGATTCTTATACCATTGAGAGAATGCTTAAATATAAGATAGCAGGATATCTAACCAAGAATGCAGGACAGTCTCAAATAAAAAAAGCTATTTACAATGTATTTGAAGATGGAGTGTATTATGATAGCCAGATTAGAAATATAGTAAAGCATTTACAAGATGCAGATTACAAAAAAGATGCTGGTTTAACCCAGAAGGAAGTAGAGATCATTAAGCTATTTGTTAAGCAGTACAGTGGAAGAGAAATAGCTGAAAAACTTCATTTGAGTGTTAGAACTGTAGAAAAGCACAAAGAGATTATTATGCAAAAAACAGGAGCGAATAACTTCATAGGTGCTGTTGCTTATGCTATTATTAGACACTATATAACAGAGGATGATCTTTTTTAGAAGTCAAACTACTAAAATTACGTAAAATTACGTATTGTTTTGAAAATAAGTGATTTGTAGTTTTGGATATCCCAAAATGCCAGTACTATGAAAGCCAAATTCTCACTTATTGTACAATATTTCTTTGTATTACTTTTTGTTTATGCAGCGATAAGCAAATTAATCACTTTTGAAGCATTTCAAGTTCAACTGACCCAGTCCCCACTATTAAGCGCTTACGCTAGTATAATAGCCTATTTGGTTATTATTGTTGAACTTGTTATCGCTTCATTATTAACGATAAAACAATTCAAGCTGTTAGGTTTATATCTTAGTTACGGATTAATGGTAGTTTTTACTATTTACATCTACCTGATATTAAACTACAGCGACTTTATACCTTGCTCTTGTGGAGGAATACTTGAAAAGATGGGATGGACAGAGCATCTATGGTTTAATATCATCGTATGTATTTTGGGATTATTAGCCATCTACTTTCAAGAAAATGATAA
>NZ_BCMQ01000024.1 GCF_001485415.1 Myroides odoratimimus | reverse complement strand
ATGTCTACTATCTATGATTTTGACAATACAAAAGAAGGGTATGTAAAGAATGATGGAACGGTTTATTACTACAGCAACTTTAACAATGACAATATTTATGATCACAGCACTAACGCCAAAGGTTCTAAAGCTGTGTTCACTCCTTTTGAAGAAGCAAAAGGAGCTCAGCATATCACTGGAAGCCAACCTTCTAATTTCTTTGATGTAGTACTAGACAACTCTACTAAAGATATGGCCTTTGACCTAAAGAACGAGGCTAACGTAAGAGGTAGTGTAGACTTTAAAGATGGTATTATTAAGGTAGACTCACTAGCAGGGATGCTAACCTTCCACCAAGGAGCGAAAGCACTTAAGCCTACAGACAGAAGCCACGCAGAAGGATATGTAGAGAAGATAGGTAATGAGGAGTTCCAATATCCTAAAGGAGATAAAGGACTATACCGTTATGCTAGAATCACTGCTCCAGATCATGTAAAGGATGCGTATGAAGGAAAGTATAACTTAGATGATAAGAACTTCTTTAGAGCGCGTAGTGCTAAGTCAGGAGTGATTAACTTACTAGATGAGCGCGAGTACTGGACAGTAGATAAAGGAAGTGATAATAGTAAAGGAGACATCATGCTGACACTGAGTTGGGATGAGCGTACGACACCTAAAGAGTTATTAGTGAACCCAGAGAAAGAATTACACATCGTACGCTGGGATGCTAAGCAACAGCTTTGGGTAGACGAAGGAGGAGTAGTGGATGTGGAGAAAAAAGAGATCACAACACCTACTAGTGTGAAGGGGTACGGATTCTTTACATTAGCTACTGTGAATACAGACTTAATCTTAGACGGAGATATCGTTATTTACAACCTTGTTTCTCCTGATGGAGATGGTAAGAATGATTACTTCATCATAGATAATATCAACAGATTCCCTAATAATACAGTAGAGATTTATAACCGTTGGGGAGTTAAGGTATTTGATACGAAGAGTTATGACAGTGCAGGTAATGTGTTTAGAGGATACTCTGATGGACGTGTTACTGTAAATAAAGGTGAGAAATTACCTACAGGTACTTATTTCTACATCGTGAGTTATGAGTATAAAGACGCTAGCGGTTCGCGTATGATTAAGAAATCGGGTTACCTACATTTAGAAAGCAATAAGTAAGAGAATATATGAATATTCAACAAAACATAAAGAAAATCGGAATCAGCCTATTCGCCTTAGGCTGCTTTTCTCAAATGCAAGCTCAACAAGATCCACAGTATACACAGTATATGTATAATGCTAATATGATCAACCCTGCTTATGCAGGTAGTAGAGGAACACTGAACGTGTTTGGGATGTACAGAACACAGTGGGTAGGACTAGATGGAGCACCTAAGACAGCGAATGTATCTGTGTCTACACCTCTTGGAGAAAGTGGATTAGGACTAGGAGTGAACTTTACCAATGATCGACTAGGAGCGATGGATGAGAATAATATCTCTGTAGATTTAGCTTATGCTATTGACTTAAATGCTGATTATAAATTAGCATTCGGGTTAAAAGCGACTGCTAACCTATTAAGTGTTGATTATACCAAGCTTAATATCCACAATCCTACTGATCCTGTAAGCCAAGAGAATCTAAACAACAAGTTTAATCCAAATATTGGAGCAGGGGTTTATCTATACTCTGACAAAGCTTATGTAGGGTTATCAGTTCCGAACTTCTTGACTACAGATCGCTACGATGATAATGATATCACGACGATGCGTCAGAAGATGCACTTCTATTTAATGGGAGGATATGTATTCGATGTGAGTGAGAACTTATTATTTAAGCCAGCCGCTTTAGTTAAGGCAGTAAGTGGTGCACCATTACAAGTAGATTTGACAGCTAACTTTTTGATGTATGACAAGTTTACTTTAGGAGCGGCTTATCGTTGGGATGCTTCAGTGAGCGCCTTGGCAGGATTCCAGGTAAATGATAATTTATTTGTAGGATATTCTTATGACTTTGAGACTACTGCGCTTCAACGTTATAACTCAGGTTCACACGAGATCTTCTTAAGATTCGAATTATTTAACCGTCGTAGTACAATTAATGCTCCTCGTTTCTTCTAATAAAAGAGGACTTAAGAAAACAAGTATGAAAAAACAGCTATTGAAAATAAGCTTATTGACAATGTTGCTTTTCGTAGGTATTAGTACTTATGGACAGAAAGTAGCAGAGAAGAAAGCGAATAAGGAATATCAAACTCAGGCTTATGTAGATGCAATTAAGATTTATGAGCGCATCGCAAACAAGGGATATACTAATGCAGATATGCTAAAGAAGTTAGCCGATGCTTATTATTTTAATGGAAAGTTACCTGAGGCTAATAAGTGGTATGAAACACTATTTGATGGAGAGTATGGCGATAAAGGAAAAGAGCCAATTCCATCAGAATATTACTATCGTTATGCACAGACGCTTAAATCTGTTGAGAGTTATGACAAGTCTAAGCAAAAAATGGAGGAATTCTCTAAATTAGAGGCAAACGATTCTAGAGCACAACTTTTTCAAGAGAATAAGGATTACTTGCAAAAGATAGAAGACAAACAAGATTTGTATAATATAAAGGCTTTGAGTATTAATACAGAGTTTTCGGATTATGGAGCTGCTATATTAGGCAATGAATTAATTTTTACATCAGCTCGTAATCAAGAAGTAGATAAGGCTATTCATGAGTGGACTAATGAGAGTTTTACAGCCTTGTACAGTAGTACGATTAACGTTGATGGGACTTTCTCAGAGCCTAAGCAGTTCGCTAAAGAGATAAGTTCTAGAGTAAATGATGCAACAGCTGTCTTTACAAAGGATGGTAATACGATGTACTTTACTAGAAATAACTCTAGTGAAAAGGGAAAGAGAAGAAACAATAAGGACAAATCATCTTTATTAAAAATATATAAAGCCACTAAAGGCGCGGATGGCTTGTGGGGACAAGTATTGGAACTTCCGTTTAACTCGGATTATTTCAATACAGCCCATCCTAGTTTGACACCGGATGGTAAGTGGCTTTATTTTTCTTCAGACAGAAAAGGAACATTGGGGCAATCAGATATCTTTAGAGTAGCTATTTATCCTACAGGGGAGTATGGCAATGTAGAGAATATCGGTGCTAAAGTAAATACAGCAGGTAGAGAAACCTTTCCATTTATATCAGAGGACTACTTCTTGTTTTTTGCATCAGATGGTCATCCTGGATTAGGAGGATTAGATATGTTTGTAGCTAAGATTAATGTAGATGGAAGCATTGGTCAAGTTGCTAATATGGGAACGCCAATTAACAGTCCATCTGACGATTTCGGTTTGTATATAGACAGCAAATCTCACAAGGGATTTATAAGTTCTAATAGACCAGGGGCTAGTGGAGGAGATGATATCTATTTCTTTAAAGAAAAACCTTGTAAGCAAGCCCTTGAAGGAATAGTGTATGACAAGGTGACTAAAGAGCCATTAGTTAATGCTAGAGTGATTTTATCAGATGCTCTTTATCAGCAGACAGATACGATAATCACAGATGCAAAAGGATATTATCTGTCTAATTTATTAGATTGTGGAGGGAAATACCGTATTAAAGCTGAGAAAGAGGAGTATAATACAGTTGAAGTTGTATTTATCGTAGAACGTCAACAAGGAGTAAAACGAGTAGATATCGGACTAGAGAAGACTTTAGAACCAGTGACAGTAAACGATGACTTATTTAAGAAGCTTAAGCTAAATCCTATTTACTTCGACTTTGACAAATCTAATATTCGCCCAGATGCAGCGGCAGAGCTAATCAAAGTAGTAGAGGTATTAAAAGAATACCCAACGATGAAGATAGATGTTCGCTCACATACTGACAGTAGAGGAAATGATGACTACAACCTTAAGTTATCAGATCGCAGAGCTAAGTCTACAGTAGAGTGGATGGTGAATCAAGGCATTGAGAGAAGTAGAATTACAGGAGAAGGATATGGAGAGACACAGCTACAGAATAAGTGTAGCAATGGAGTGCCATGTTCTGTAGAGGAACATCAGTTAAATAGACGTAGCGAGTTTATAATTATCGAACTCTAGACTTTTTAAAATATCAATTTTTGAATACGTAGTTTAATAAAACAACAAATCAATTTTTTTTTTCGACCGATCCCCACTGTTGGATCTAAAACAACAGTATTAGCCTAAGAAGCTCCCTGTGAAGGGAGCTTTTTTATTTAATAAACTATTATCAAAAAATTAAAATACATCAAGTGTATATTATGGTTATAATGATTAAGGAAAAATAATATACATCTAAAGAATTAGGAAATAAACTTTAGGACATGAAATAGAACATGTTTTTGTTAGTATATCTGTGAAGAGAATCTCTAAAAAATCAAACATATTTATCAATAAAGATCCAAGGAAGCCTACATATTAGTTTTAATTAGGTATGCCTAGTAAAATTAATAGGCCATAATTATCTCATTGTGAGAATATTGCAACCACTATAAATTCTAAAAACAGGACAAATCACAGTTGTTAAAAATATTAACATTTAGGCTTTTTTTAGCGTATCTAAGCACGTGGTAAAGCTAGTGACAGCAAGGCTTTCGGAAAGGTTGTTTGGACGTTGTTCGGAAGTTCTTTGCAAAGTGTTCGGAAAAAGGGTGTGTTTTCCGAACACCTTCCGAACAAACCACAACGGAGACCGCATGAATACTCGATTCGCAGTGAATTTACGATGTTAAAAAACTTGTTAAAATTTTAAAGTTGAGATTTTGAAAGCTGTGATTTGTGCTTTCTTTTTGGTGAGATGTACCAGACTTTGAATAGAAGAATATTCTCAATAATAGCCATTGAGTCAAAGCCTTTACTGTAGGCAAAGGTAGTAAAAAAACAGATAGGACAAAAGAGGGTGTAGGAGGTAGAATTGGTATTATACTGGTCATGAACGTCTTACTAATATTCAAAACAACAAGCCTTATATTGAAGAAAAATACGTGTTTTGTGTTGGGAATAGAGAGTATGACGAAGAATATGAAAAGCCTATAAAAGAGTCTAAGGTTGTTTATTATCCTTTGTCTAAATTAAGAAATTATGGTATAAAGAGAGTTGTGTCAGATTTTTTGATGCGCGCTGAAGAGTATGATTTAGACGGGTACTTTATTCATTTAGATGTGGATGTCCTAAACGATAAGATAATGCCTGTGGTAGACTGTATACAAGAAGACGGGTTGATCTATAGGGAGTTAAAAGAAATACTTAAACCTTTGGTTCAGGATAAAAGATGTGTGGGATTGGAGATCGCGATACTTGATCCAGACTTAGATCCTTTAGGTGTTTATACTAATGAGTTTATTGAGAATGTAAGAGATATTATAGAAACGTTTCTTTAAGAAAGGGGGGCTGTTATTTTATTAGTTTAAGTAACTCTTTAATCTCACTATCACTTATTGAGTCGTATTCACTTTTGTCATAAATAGAAAGCAAATAGATATTATCATTTTCGATTACAAGATGTGTAATAACTCTAGCTCCGCCACTTTTACCTTTACCTTTAGACTTTATAGCTATGCGTACTTTATAACAATTATTAGCTATTGCAGTTCCGAGCATGGGATTTTGTTGTAATTCTTCAATTAAAAGAGAAAGATCTTCTTTCAATGAATGGTATTTCTTTCCAAGCTTTTTAGCTTCTTTTAGAAACTTAGGAGTTGCTATAATATTATAACTCATCCAATAAATCTTTGGTAGAGATCCCTTTAAGTTTTCCCTCTTTTATTAAATTAAGTTCTGTTACAGCTTGTTTTAAATTTGTTTTAATATCTTCTTTTGAATCTGTGTCCTCAGTATTTTGTTTTGTAATTTTTATTTTTAAAGCCTTAGCAAAAGCCTTAAGAGCTTTAGCTTCTTCAGGTGTAGAAGGCTCTACGATATATACATCATTAGTTATCATGGCTTAATGTTTTAAAAATTATACTATTAGTTATTTATGTGAATTCTTTTAAGAAGAAAAGTCACTAACGGATCTTTAATTTTGACTCAACTATTTTTATAGTAAAAAATCAAATTTATAATATTAAATATACAGACAAAATTACAAATTTGGCTGTAAAAAAACTAATTTATCATTTGCCTCTATCCTTATTAATATCTAGAAATAAATACTATACATTTTAAGTGATTTTAAAAAAAATAGTATTTATAATAGCTTTAAAACACAAGCATTTTCTTGCTCTACTATTAAATCGTTAAAAAAACATATTAGCACTCATATTTCAAATATTTATACTTTATTTTGTATAGCATAAATAATATAAAATGGAAAACATAACAACAGAGCATTACGATATTTTATTCGGACAAGAAGGATACGAACATTTAGGTTCATATTTAAATAACAATGGCTATAGTAAGCTTTTTATCTTGACGGATTCTAATTGTTATGAACACTGTTTGCCTTATTTTTTAAGTAACTTGCCTACAGATGTGCCCTTCGAAATAATAGAGGTAGAAGCAGGTGAGGAGAATAAAGTATTAGATACTTGTGCTGGTGTGATCCAGACTATGTTAGAACTAGGAGGAGATCGCAAGAGTATCATTATCACTGTAGGAGGTGGGGTGATTACAGATATGGGAGGTTTTATCGCTTCTATATTTATGCGTGGAATAGACTTTATCAACATTCCTACTTCATTATTAGCCATGGTAGATGCTTCTGTGGGAGGAAAGACTGGAGTGGACTTAAATGGTATCAAGAACTGTATAGGTGCATTCGCTATGCCTAAGATGCTGATCATCGATGTAAATTACTTAGAAACTTTAGAGGCTAGACAAATTAAGGCTGGATATGCTGAAATGTTAAAGCACGGCTTGATATTTGATGCCAAATATTATGCGTATCTTAAGGATATTGCGAATGTTGATTTTAATGATTTAGAAACGCTTATTCATCATTCAGTAACCATTAAGAATACTGTGGTGACACAGGATCCAAAGGAACATGGTCTTCGCAAGATTTTAAACTTTGGACATACGGTAGGTCATGCCGTAGAGAGTTATTACTTAATGAATGAAGATAAAGAGACGTTACTTCATGGAGAAGCTGTTGCACTAGGTATGGTAGCGGAGGCTTATATTTCTAAAGAATTGGGCTATTTAACAGAGGTAGAATATTTAGATATAAAAGAAACTACACACACTATATATGGCGTTGTAGAACTGTCAAGTGAAGACATCGAAAACTCGTTAGAGTGGTTGAAGTTTGATAAAAAGAACTACGGTGGTAATATACGTTGTGTATTATTAGATAAAATAGGCTCTGCTATCTATGATATAGAAGTGAGCAAAGAGTTAGTAGTAAAGGGGTTAGAGGCTTATTTGAATTAAGGTTCAAAAACAATTACTTTTTCCTTTTTCATTCCAATATTTTGTTACATTTGCGGTCGTGAAAATAGATGTTTTATATATTAGATTCTGTGTGTCTGCAAGACACAAAGTAAGGCGTTTTGTCATCAGACAAAAGGCCAATTATGTATATGGCATTATCAAGTATTCTAAGGAGGCTCTTAATTCGTTTAGATTCAGAGATAAGTTGCCAATAGTATTTGCCAATATTCGAGTTTGAAAATCAATGTAGTTTAATTTTGATTGTTTTTATGAAGGCATAACTATCTAGTCCGATAATAATTGACTAATTTAGATGCAAGACAATCAAGTTAATTGAGAAAGAATTTTTTTAACCATTATTAAAAGAAAAAGACATGAACACAAAATATGTTGACTTAATCAACCAAACTTTTTATTTTCCTCAAGAAGAATTCAAATTAAACAAAGATAATCTTCAATTTCACAATATTGATTTAATGGGGTTAGTTGAAAAATACGGAACACCATTAAAATTCACTTACTTACCTAAAATCTCTGAGAACATTAGCAATGTAAAGACTATCTTTAGAAAAGCGATGGAAAAGAATAAGTACAAAGCAAACTATTACTACTGCTACTGTACTAAAAGTTCTCACTTCTCTTATGTACTTAATGAAGCATTCAAGAATGATATCCACGTAGAGACATCTTCTGCTTTTGACGTAAACATTGTAGAGAATTTATTAGAGACTGGTAAGATCAACAAAGATACATTCGTATTATGTAACGGATTTAAACGTGCGCAATACATTGATAATATCGCAAATCTAATCAATAATAAACACGAGAATACTATTCCTATTATTGATAACTATGAGGAGCTTGATCTATTACAAGAACAAATCAACAAGAAGTTTAAAATCGGTATTCGTATTGCTTCTGAGGAATCTCCAAAGTTTGAATTTTATACTTCACGTTTAGGAATAGGGTACAAGAGTATCTTACCATTCTACAGAAAACAAATTGCTGAGAATCCTAAGGTAGAGCTTAAGATGCTTCACTTCTTCATTAATACAGGTATTAGAGATACTGCGTATTACTGGAATGAATTAGTAAAATGTTTGAAAGTTTATATCACTTTAAAGAAAGAATGTCCTACATTAGATAGTTTAAATATCGGAGGAGGATTCCCTATTAAAGATTCATTAGCTTTTGAATTTGATTACCAATATATGGTAGATGAAATCATCAATCAAATCAAGATAGTATGTGAGGAAGCTGAAGTGGATGTACCTAATATCTTTACAGAATTCGGTTCATATACTGTAGGTGAGAGTGGAGGAGCTATCTATGAAATCTTATACCAAAAGCAACAAAATGATAGAGAGAAATGGAATATGATCGACTCATCATTCATTACTACTCTACCAGATTCTTGGGCTATCAATAAACGTTTTATCATGTTACCTATCAATAGATGGAATGATACTTATGAGCGTATATTGTTAGGAGGATTGACTTGTGATAGTGATGATTACTATAACTCAGAGCAAAACTTAAACGCAATCTATTTGCCTAAGTTTAATAAAGAAAAACCTTTGTATATTGGGTTCTTTAATACAGGTGCTTATCAAGATCAGATCGGAGGATTTGGAGGTATTCACCACTGCTTAATTCCACAACCAAAACATATCTTAATAGATAAGGATGAGAATGGAATTATTGCTACAGAGTTATTCTCTGAACAACAGACTGCAGAGCAAGTATTAGATATCTTAGGATATAACAAATAAGAATTAAAAGAAATTATTAATATAAAAAGTAAAAATAAAATGAGTAAAGGACCAATTAGTCAGTTTATTGAGCATAACTATAGACACTTTAACGCTGCTGCGTTAGTGGATGCTGCAAAAGGATATGAAGCACACTTAGACGCTGGAGGAAAAATGTTAATCTCTATGGGTGGTGCGATGAGTACTGCTGAGTTAGGAATTTCTTTAGCAGAGATGATTCGTCAAGATAAAGTACAAATCATTTCTTGTACAGGAGCTAACTTAGAAGAGGACGTGATGAACTTGGTTGCTCACTCTCACTACAAAAGAGTACCAAATTATAGAGATTTGACTCCAGAGCAAGAGAGAGAGTTATTAGATAACCACTATAACCGTGTAACTGACACTTGTATTCCAGAAGAGGAAGCATTCCGTCGTTTACAAAAACACTTAGAAGACGTATGGCATGCAGCTGAAGCTGAAGGAAAACGTTATTTCCCACACGAATTCTTATACCAAATCGTTAACTCAGGTGTATTAGAGCAATACTACGAGATTGATCCTAAAGATTCTTGGATTGTTGCAGCAGCAGAGAAGAATATTCCAATCGTATGTCCAGGATGGGAAGATTCAACTTGTGGTAACATCTTTACTTCAAACGTAATCAAAGGAAAATTAAATGTACACACTGTAAAAACAGGTATCGAGTACATGATCTACTTAACAGAGTGGTATAGAGCTAACTCAGGAGGACACGGAGTAGGATTCTTCCAAATCGGAGGAGGTATCTCTGGAGATTTCCCTATCTGTGTAGTTCCAATGATGTACCAAGACTTAGAGTGGGAAGATGTACCTTTCTGGTCATACTTCTGCCAAATCTCTGATTCTACTACATCTTACGGATCATATTCAGGAGCAGTTCCTAACGAAAAAATTACATGGGGTAAATTAGATATCGACACACCTAAATTCATTGTTGAGTCAGATGCTACGATTGTTGCGCCATTAATTTTTGCATATATTCTTGGTAATTAATTTTTAATTTTTCGCAGTAAATAAATGTGATATTTTATTTGTAGTTTACAATTTAGCTATTACATTTGAAACTGAAATAAAGCAAGAACAAAGAATGAAAAGAGTAATTGTTGATTACGCAAAGTTAACGAACGAAATTTTGACATTATTGGTTGAAAAATTTCCTGACGGGTATGATGATGCAGACATTATACGTTTTAAAAACGTAAAAAACGAAACTGTAGAAGCAGTGGAAGTTAGAACTGAGGATACTATATACCTGGTAAAAGTAAGTACTAAGTTAGCAGATAGAATTGAAAACTTCGATGAGGATGAAGAGGATTTCGTAGAAGCTCCAGAAGATTCATTAGATGCACTAAAAGACTTAGAAATTGCTGACGATGAAGATTAACAAAATAATCTAAATATAGAAAAGCCACTCCTAGCGAGTGGCTTTTTTATTGTACTATATCCACTTTTCAATTTAGTTTAAAAACATCAATAATCTATGATCTAAAAGATGTTTTTGTTTATGATTATCTAAAGCTTTCTATTCTTATAACTTTTATTACTCTAAATATGTTGTATTTGGGTTTTAATTTTATGTAAACTTCCCTAAAGACTATGAACTTCTATAATTTTCAATATATTTGCAAACGATTAAAAATTCACAATATATTTTAAAATATGAAAGCAGGTATAGTAGGATTGCCAAATGTAGGTAAATCAACATTATTCAATTGTTTATCTAATGCAAAGGCGCAGAGTGCTAACTTCCCATTTTGTACAATAGAACCGAATATTGGGGTTGTGAATGTACCAGATCCAAGGTTGTCTAAATTAGAAGAGTTAGTAGTACCAGAACGTGTATTACCTGCTACTGTTGAGATTGTAGATATTGCTGGGTTAGTAAAAGGAGCAAGTAAAGGAGAAGGTTTAGGAAACCAATTCTTAGGAAATATTAGAGAGTGTAATGCTATTATTCACGTTTTACGTTGTTTTGACAATGATAATATCATTCACGTAGATGGGAATGTAAATCCTATCAGAGATAAAGAAACTATCGATATCGAATTACAGTTAAAAGATCTTGAAACTGTAGAAAAGAGATTAGAGAAAGTTAAAAAAGCGGCTAAGACTGGAAATAAAGAAGCTCAAGTAGAAGCTGATTTATTAGAAAGAATTAGAGTAACGCTATTAGAAGGTAAATCTGCTCGTGTAGTAGAGCCTAAAAATGTAGATGAGGAAGAGTTATTAGAAGACTTCCAATTAATCACTACAAAACCTGTATTATACGTATGTAATGTAGATGAGGGAGCTGCTGTATCAGGAAATGATTATGTAGTAAAAGTAAAAGAGCTAGTAAAAGACGAAAACGCAGAAGTAATCGTATTAGCTGTAGGAACTGAGGCTGACATTATGGAACTAGAGACTTTCGAAGAAAGACAAATGTTCTTAGAAGACTTAGGATTAGACGAGCCAGGTGTATCTAAATTAATTCGTTCAGCTTATAAATTATTAAACTTACAAACATACTTCACAGCTGGAGTAAAAGAAGTAAGAGCTTGGACTATTAAAGTTGGAGATACTGCTCCTAAAGCAGCTGGAGTAATCCACAGTGACTTCGAAAAAGGATTTATCCGTGCAGAAGTAATAGGATATGATGATTATGTAACTTATGGTTCTGAAGCTAAAGTAAAAGAAGCTGGAAAACTAAGAGTAGAAGGAAAAGAATATATCGTAAAGGATGGAGATGTAATGCACTTCCGTTTTAACGTGTAATCTATCAAATAGGAAAGAAAAAAGAGAAGCTAATTAGCTTCTCTTTTTTTTGCTAATATTTTTAGTAAAAGTAAATTAGGAATTGTTAAAATTTTATAGAATTTTGTAGTAGCAATAAGGTAATTAGTCTTATTGTTACATTTGACTTTAAAATCAGTGGTTTAGAAGTTAAATAGTCTTTAAGTTTAAAAAATATTAGTATCTTAATCTATTAATAATAGTCTAACTATGCAGAAGAGTGGTTTTAAAAAAGTAATCTTATTGTTTAAACAATCCGTATTTGACTTCTTAGATGATAATGCTATGAAGTTTAGTGCAGCATTGTCTTATTATACCATTTTTGCTTTACCTCCCTTAATGTTATTGATTATATCTGCTAGTGGATTTATTTTTGAGGAACAAGAGGTAGCTAACTTCTTTTATGATCAATTAAGAGATCTAGTAGGTCCCAATACAACAACTGAGATACAGAATGCAATGAGTAATGTTCAGCTAAATAGAAAAAGTGGTTATATCACTACTATTATTGGTGTAGGTATTTTATTATTTAGTGCTTCAGGGGTTTTTGCAGAGATACAGAGCTCTATAAACTATATCTGGGGCTTAGCAGCCAAACCAAATAAAAGTGTCACTAGATTGGTTAAAAACAGATTGCTATCTTTTGCTATGATAGGATCAGTAGGATTTGTCTTATTAGTGAGTCTAATGATCAATTCAATTGTAAGTCTTCTGTATAGTTATTTAGGTAATTTCTTTGGCGAAGAGACACTTAGTTTAGTAAAATTACTTAATAATGCGGTGGTCTTTTTAATAATAACTATTCTATTTGTGCTTATCTTCATGACTTTACCTAATGGTAAGTTGAGATGGAAAGATGCCTTTATAGGAGCAGGTTTTACAGCTGTATTATTTATGATAGGAAAGTTCGGAATAGGTTGGTATTTAGGTAATACAGCCTCATCATCACTTTATGGAGCAGCTGGTTCTGTGACAGTTATGTTGATATGGGTATACTATTCGGCGATGATCCTCTATTTCGGTGCTGAGTTTACAAAAAATTATGCTATCTTATATGGCAGAAAAATAGTACCAGGGCCTTATTCCATTGAGATAGAGAAGAATGTTATCAAAAAGTCATCAGAGGATTAAATCCTAAAAAACTGTTATTTCACAATTTTTATTTTAAGCTAATTAGTAGTAAATTAGCGCAAATTCCTACGTTTTTATGCAAGATCAAAATCAATATACCGAAGATAATATTCGTTCGTTAGACTGGAAGGAACATATTCGTATGCGTCCTGGTATGTATATCGGAAAATTAGGAGATGGTTCTTCTCCTGATGATGGTATCTACATTCTAATTAAAGAGGTTATAGACAACAGTATAGATGAATTCGTGATGGGGACAGGTAAGACTATTGAGGTTACACTCAAAGATAAGCTTGTCACTGTACGTGATTACGGACGTGGTATTCCCTTAGGTAAAGTAGTAGATGTAGTATCTAAAATGAACACTGGGGGTAAATATGATTCTAAGGCATTTAAGAAATCAGTAGGTCTAAACGGGGTCGGTACCAAAGCAGTAAACGCTTTATCAAACTACTTCCGCGTAGAGTCTGTACGTGATGGACAACTAAAAGGAGCTGAATTCTCTGCTGGAGATTTAGTAACAGAAGAGAAATTAGTAGAAACTACGAGACGTAAAGGAACTAAAGTTTCTTTCATAGCTGATGAAGCCATCTTTAAGAACTATAAATACCGTAAAGAGTACATAGAGCGTATGCTAAAGAACTACTGTTATCTTAATAAAGGATTGACAGTAATGTTTAATGGCGAAAAATTCTTTTCTGAAAATGGGCTTAAAGACCTTCTTTTAGAAAATATTACTGAAGAAGATCAAGTATATCCGATTATTCACTTATCAGGTGATGATATCGAGGTAGCATTAACACATAGTAGAAGTCAATATTCTGAGGAATATTACTCTTTCGTAAACGGGCAGAACACTACTCAAGGAGGAACTCACTTAGCTGCATTTAGAGAGGCGTTAGTAAGAACACTTAAAGAGTTTTATAATAAAAACTTCGATGCTTCAGATATTAGAAAGTCTATCGTAGCCGCAGTAGCTGTAAAAGTAGAAGAGCCAGTATTTGAATCTCAAACTAAGACAAAGCTAGGATCTACTGATATGGGACCAGATCTACCTACAGTACGTACTTTTGTCAATGATTTTGTGAAGACACAGTTAGATAACTATTTACACAAAAATCCGGAGATAGCAGATGCGCTATTAAAGAAAATACTACAAGCAGAAAAAGAGCGCAAAGAGTTATCTGGTATAAGAAAGATAGCTAAAGAACGCGCTAAAAAAGCTAGTTTACACAATAGAAAACTAAGAGACTGTAGAGTACACTTAACAGATATAAAGAATCCATTGTATTTAGACAGTACTTTGTTTATTACAGAGGGAGACTCTGCTTCTGGTTCTATTACCAAATCAAGAAATGTTAATACACAGGCTGTATTTAGTTTAAGAGGTAAGCCTCTAAACTCTTATGGAATGACGAAGAAAATCGTGTATGAAAATGAAGAGTTTAACTTACTACAGGCAGCATTAGATATAGAAGATGACTTTGAGAACTTAAGATATAACAATATCGTGATAGCTACTGATGCCGATGTGGATGGTATGCATATTCGATTGTTATTAATTACATTCTTTTTACAGTTCTTCCCAGAATTAATTAAAGAAGGGCATTTATACATCTTACAGACACCTTTATTTAGGGTGAGAAATAAGAAAGAAACTATTTACTGTTATAGTGAAGAAGAACGTATAAATGCTATTGAGAAATTAAAACCTAAACCGGAGATCACTCGATTCAAAGGGTTAGGAGAGATTTCTCCTGATGAATTTCAGTATTTTATAGGGGAAGATATACGATTAGATCCTGTAATGTTAGATAAGTCAATGTCTATAGATAAAATGTTAGAGTTCTATATGGGTAAAAATACTCCAGATAGACAAGAATTTATCATAGATAATCTTAAAGTAGAACTTGATGTTGTAGAATAATATTATGAGCCAAGAAGAGAATTTAGATCAAGAGTTAAACAATATAAATAATGAGCATCCTATAGAAGATTTTTCTGATGTTCAAGAAGAAGTAACGGAGACTATCACTAAGGTAACTGGTATGTACAAGGATTGGTTCCTTGACTATGCTTCTTATGTTATCTTGGAACGTGCTGTACCTGCTATAGAAGACGGTTTTAAACCTGTTCAGAGACGTATTATGCACTCTATGAAAGAGTTGGATGATGGTCGTTATAACAAGGTAGCTAATATCGTAGGACATACTATGCAGTACCACCCTCACGGTGACGCGAGTATTGGTGATGCCTTGGTTCAGATAGGACAGAAGGATCTTCTTATTGATATGCAAGGTAACTGGGGTAATATCCTAACAGGGGATGGTGCGGCAGCTTCTCGTTATATTGAGGCACGTTTGAGCAAGTTCGCTTTAGAGGTATTATATTCTCCTAAAATAACAAACTGGCAGGCATCATACGATGGTAGAAAGAATGAACCTATTAATCTACCTGTAAAATTCCCTTTATTATTGGCTCAAGGAGGTGAAGGTATTGCAGTAGGTCTATCTACAAAAATACTACCACACAACTTTAATGAGTTGATAGATGCATCTATTAAAATCTTAAAAGGAAAACCTTTTACTATTTACCCAGATTTCCCAACAGAAGGAATTGCTGATGTGTCTAATTATAATGATGGTGCTCGTGGGGGGCGTGTTCGTGTACGTGCTAAAATTGCACCCTTAGATAAAAATACTTTAATTATTACGGAGATTCCTTTTTCTACTACTACTACGAGTTTAATAGATAGTATTTTAAAAGCGAATGAGAAGGGTAAAATTAAGATTAAGAAAATAGAAGACAATACTGCGGCTCAAGTTGAAATATTAATTCACTTACCTGCAGGAACTTCTCCAGATAAAACAATAGATGCATTATATGCTTTTACAGCATGTGAGACATCTATAGCACCATTAGGTTGTGTTATCCAGAATAATAAACCTTTATTTACAGGAGTATCAGAGATGCTTAAGAATTCTACTCATCAGACAGTAGAGCTATTGAGAAGAGAATTAGAGATAGAGCTTAATGAGTTAGAAGAGAAGTGGCACTTCCTTTCTCTTGAAAGAATCTTTATTGAGAATCGTATTTACCGTGCGATTGAGGAAGAAGAAACTTGGGAAGGGGTAATAACAGCTATTGATGAAGGATTAAAGCCTTTTGTTGTTAACCTAAAACGTGCTATCACTCAAGAAGATATCATTAGATTAACAGAGATACGTATTAAGCGTATTTCTCGTTTTGATATTGATAAAGCAAATCAAAATATCGAAGCTCTTGAAGGTGAAATAGAAGCTGTAAAATACAACTTAGAACACTTAATAGATTTCGCTATAAAATACTTTACTACTCTTAAAGAGAAATATGGTAAAGGTAAAGAGCGTCTTACAGAATTAAGAAGCTTTGATACCATTGAGGCAACTAAAGTAGTTCTTAGAAATACTAAGCTTTATGTAAATAGAGAGGAAGGTTTCTTTGGTACTGGTCTTCGAAAAGATGAGTATGTATGTGACTGTTCTGATATAGATGATGTTATTGTATTCTTAAGAGATGGATCTATGATGGTGTCTCGAGTAGACGAGAAGAAATTCGTTGGAAAGGATATTATACACATAGCTGTTTGGGATAAAAATGATAAGCGTACTATCTATAATTTGATTTATAGAGATGGTAAATCAGGATCTTCTTATATCAAACGTTTTAATGTAACAGGAGTAACTCGTGACAAGATGTATCCTCTGACACAAGATAAACCTGGTTCACAAGTACTTTATTTCTCTGCAAATCCCAATGGAGAAGCAGAAGTAGTTACTATCTTATTAAGACAGTTGACTAATGTTAAGAAGCTTAAGTTTGATTTAGACTTTGCAGAATTATTAATTAAAGGAAGAGCTGCAAAAGGTAACGTGGTTACTAAATATGCAATTAAAAAGATAGAATTAAAAGAGAAAGGTATATCTACGTTACGTCCTCGCAAAATATGGTTTGATGAAACTGTTAAAAGATTAAATGTAGATGGTAGAGGAGAGTTACTAGGTGAATTTAAGCCTGAAGACCGTTTATTGATTATAAATCAGAGTGGTAAAGTGAAAACTATTATTCCTGAACTAACAACTCACTTTGAGGAAGATATGATAGTTCTTGAAAAATGGAAAGAAAACAAACCTATTTCTGCTTTATATTTTGATGGAGAAAAAGCTCGTTACTACTTAAAACGCTTTATTATTGAAAACGAAAATAGAGAAGAGTTATTTATTACAGAGCACCCTAACTCAAGATTAGAAATAATATCAACTGACTTTAGACCTGTGTTTGAAGTTGTATTCTCTAAAGTAAAAGGGATACAAAAAGAAAACCAAACAATTGATGTAGAACAATTTATAACTATTAAAGGAATTAAGGCTTTAGGTAATCAAGTTTCTATAGATAAGATAAAACAAGTTAATATTCTAGAGTCTTTACCTTATATTGAAGAGGAAGAAGAAGAGGAGGAGGAAGAGGAAATTATTTTAGGAGAAGGTCCAAATACTGAAGTAGATGATGATGGACAACAAACATTACTTTTTTAAATAATTTTCTTATGAATTATAAAGTTATTATTGCTAGTTTATGCTTCTTACAGATAGGGTTTGCTCAAGAAGGAGATGATCTTTTATTTGAAAAAGATAGAAGAGTCAAAGGGATTAGTGAAAGATGGGAGTTAGACCCTGAGACTAAAAATAAAACATTTACCATCACTCCTTATAAGCAGATGTATTTATTACCTGCTAGATGGTCTAGTCGTCCTAATGAAATGCCTACTAGTTTTAATAGTAATAATTCAGCTACAGAGCCAATAGATTATAACAAAACAGAGATAAGATTTCAGATCAGCTTTAAAACCAAAATCGCTACTGGTTTAATTTTAGGAAAGGGAGATATTTGGTTAGGTTTTACCCAAACAGCTAATTGGCAAGCTTATAATGATAAAGAATCGAGACCTTTTAGAGAGTTAAATTACGAACCTGAGATTATATTTAACTATCCTTTAAATTACGCTATTAACGAGTTTAAGTTTAAAATGGTAGGTGTAGGGTTTAATCATCAATCTAATGGTAAGAGTTTACCTTATTCTAGAAGTTGGAATAGAATCACGATGCATGTAGCTGCTGAATATAAGAATTGGACCTTTCTTGCTAAACCGTGGATTAGATTACCTGAAAAAAGAAAGTCAGATGATAATCCAAAAATATCAGATTATATAGGAAGGGCTGAATTCACTATAGGTTATAGAGAAAAGAATGGGCAGCTATTTACTTTAATGCTTAGAAATAATTTAAAGTTTAATAATCATTATAAGAGCTTTGCTGAATTTACGTGGGCATATCCAATAAAGAATAATCTAAAAGCATTTTTAGTTGTTAATAGAGGATATGGAGAAACAATGATAGATTATAATTGGAAACAAACCAATATAGGATTAGGGATTTCCCTTATTGAATGGTTATAAAAAAGGAGGAAAACATTTAACTGTTTTCCTCCTTTTTTAGTTGAGCTGACTATAAATCAGTAATGCTATTGAAACAACAGCTAATGATAGCCCAATAATATTAAGCTTAGATAACTTTTCTTTAAAAGCAAAATATCCTATAAGCGTACCTAAAAGAATAACTCCATAATTCATTCCTGCAAAGACTACAGTCGGATTATCAGAAAAAGCTTTATGTGCATTTAAGTAGAAGTAGATATTCATAAAGTTTAATAAACCTACTAAGCTTCCAAATAGTAAAGTCCTTGTACTTACTTTAAAATTAATTCTTTTAATAAGTAAGTAAGCACTATAAGAAATTAAAGAAAGAATTAGAGAACAAGAAAATATGTAAAATAGAGTAGAAGTGTAGGGTATTGAACTATATAAGGCGACTTGCTTAAAACATACATCTATTACTCCAAAACCAATAAAAACAAAAAGTAAATAAAAATAATTGTTTTTGCTCTTTACTTCATTATTATCGTTTTTATTTAAGATGAAACCTATAGAAATAAAGCCTATTAATAAGGCAAGATATTTTAAATTAGAAATATTTTCTTTAAAAATAAATACAGATGCTAATATTGGAATAAATAGGGACATTCTTTGAGCAATATCCGTTTTAATAATACCTGTATTTTTAATACTAAAATATTGTACTAGAAATATAGTTGGCAACAAAATTCCCAAGCCCACAATAAGAAATATTGGAAATTCAATAATAGATACAGTTGAGGGTTTAAAAATGAAGAATGATAGAAGTACTGTAGTAATATAGTTTAAGATAATTATCTGAAATATATTAGTTTTTTCTTTTTTTAAAAGCTTAAACAGAACTCCAACAGAAATACTACTTAAAATACTAAGTATAAGATAGAGCATTAGATGTAATTTATAATTGATACAAATATACTTTATAATAACTTAGAATAGGAAGTAGTATTAACATTAAAATAATCTATTTTACATAATATGTATTATACAAATACAGTATCTAATATAGATATAACTAATAGCTAAGTATATCTAATTGTTCTTATATTGTTTAAAATTTATTAATTTTGTACAAAATATTATAGTATATTTAATATTTTAAGTTTTGATAACTTTTATAAGTAATATGAAAAAGATACCTAGATATAATAGTTGTGATCTATTAGACCAAAATAATGTTTTAAAAGATTGTGTGATTTTTGACTTGCATCGAATTATTCAAATGAGGAATAATGTTGTTTCAATTGCACACCAACATGCTTTTTATCAAATACTACTTATAACCAATGGTACAGGAATTCATCATATAGATAATCGAACTTATTCTGTAACTAAAGGTGATATTTTCTTTTTGGCTCCAGGGCAAGTTCACAGATGGGATTTTAATGAAACAACTCAAGGGTTTATTATTAATTTTACAGCAGACTTCTTTTCATCCTTTCTATTAAATAAAGATTTTATTCAGTTATTACCTTTTTTTGAGTATAACTCTGAACATACTAAACTTAACATCTTAAAGCAATACTCAACTATAGTTAACATATTTGACAAAATAACTTTTGAATTTCAAATAAAAGAAAGTATAGATCTTAATCTAATTCGCATATACATCCTTGAATTATTGCTTCTAATAAAGAAGCAAGTAAACGAAGAATACAATTTTTCATATACACAGTTACAGCCTACTAACCTTATAAAACAATTTGAACACTTAGTTGAGAAAAACTTCTATGAACTCAGGTTCCCTAAAGAATATGCTAAGCTATTATACGTTACTCCTAACTATCTAAATGCGATATGTCAAAAGATTAAAGGGCAGTCTGCAGGCGAAATTATAAGAAGTCGTATTTTATTAGAAAGTAAAAGACTATTAGTTAATACTAACCTATCTGCTGGAGAAATAGCATATAAACTAAGTTTTAAGGACAATTCCTATTTCTCAAGATTTTTCAAAAAATATGTAGGAGTATCACCTGATGAATACAGAAAATCATAATAGCTTAAAAATGAACAAAAAAACAGCGACAAATATATTTGTTGCTGTTTTTTTGTTTTTTAATTATCTAAGATTGAATGATCCCATTGAATTTGATCATCATACCACAATGCCCCATTTTTAACTACTAATGGAGCGTTTATATTATTTATATAAAGTGATCCTGTTCCTAGTCCTTGAGGCATATTAGACTCAAGTGTATAAGTCCATTGAGCTATAGCATTAAGACCGATATTACTTTCTAATGCAGAAGTTATCCACCAACCAATATTTCTTTCTTTAGCTAATTTTATCCATTCAAGACTACCTTTAAACCCTCCTACTAGACTTGGCTTTAAGATAATGTATTGAGGCATAATTTTATCTAAAAGAGCTGCCTTATCAGTATAACTAGTAACGCCTATTAATTCTTCATCTAAAGCTATAGGAAGCGGAGTTATTTTACATAACTCTTCCATTTGATATTCTTGATGTTGTTTTATAGGTTGCTCTATACTGTGAAGATTTAATGTACTTAACTGTTCTAGTTTAAATAGAGCCTCTTCAGGATGAAAGCCTCCATTAGCATCTACTCTTAACTCTATTTGTTCTGCAGAGAAATGTTTTCTTATATACTGAAGTAAACCAAGCTCTTTATCAAAATCAATAGCGCCAATCTTTAACTTAACACAATTAAAGCCTTCTTTTAGTTTTTCATCTATCTGTTCTTTCATGAAGGCCTCCTCTCCCATCCATACTAAACCATTAATGGCTATAGCATCTTTATGCTCTGTAAAATCAGAAGGAAATAAGATAAAAGGATTCTTACTTTCTAAAGAAAGAAAAGCTTGTTCTACACCAAACTGTATAGACGGCCAGTCTCTTAGTTCTTCCCAAAGTTTCTCCTTACCTAAGTGAATGTTTTTTACTGTCCACTGTAGCTTTTCTTCATAATCAGGTCTATCATCAAAACTAAGAGAGCGCAGTATACCGCACTCTCCTATTCCTATCTTATTATTATCTTCTAATATAATATACCAAGTTTCTTTCTCTGTAAGAATTCCTCTAGAGGTACCAGAAGGTCTCTTGAATATTAAATTATGTCTTTTATATCTAGCAATCATAACTATAAAGTCAAGCTTTCTCCAATATTTAAAAGCATTAGGTCTTTTCCTTTCTCAAAGAACTTACGTTTAGCTTCTTCATGATCTATCTCTATATAACCAAATGTATCAAAGTGATATCCTAAGACTTTATCACATTTAACAAAGTCTGAAGCGATAACAGCCTCATCTATATCCATAGTGAAGTTACTTCCTATTGGCAAAATAGCCAAGTCTAGATTCGTAAACATAGGTATTAACTTCATATCCATAGTAAGAGATGTATCACCAGCTATATAGATATTCTTATTTTTACTTTCTATTACGAACCCACCAGGTTGTCCTCCATAACTTCCATCAGGAAAAGAACTTGAGTGGATAGCTGGAGTATATTTTAATTTTCCAAAGTCAAACATCCATGACCCACCATGGTTCATAGGGTGAGCCTGAAAACCTTTTGCTTCATAATGTCCTGCTATTTCTGCATTAGATACTATAACTGCCTCTGGATTATTCTTAGCTATACGCTCTACATCAGCTATATGATCTCCATGAGCATGAGTGATAAGAATATAGTCTACTTTTATAGCATCTACATCTATTCCTTTAGCGGCAGGTAGTGGGTTCCCTGATATAAAAGGATCCACTATGATATTAATATCTTCTATTTTAATACCTAAACAGGCATGTCCATAATACGTAATTTCCATAATTCTAATTTTTAAAGTATTAAAGCTATTGAAAATAATACCGAAAGTAAAAAAGTACTTAATGCTACTATTTTCATTTGTGAATCTAATTCTCTAGGTTCTCTGTTTTTCTTTACAAAAATTAAGTGTTTTAATAAAGGAATATAAGCGATTACAAAGAAATATTTTACTATTGAGAAATTAGCATGTATTCCATAAACGATGAAAGCTATTAAAGCAAACAGAACAATAAAATAATGATACTGTTTAGCGCCCTGTCTACCTAACTTTACAGCTAATGTGTTTTTACCAACTAATTTGTCAGATTCTAAATCTCGCATATTATTAATATTTAATACAGCTATACTTAGATTTCCTACAGCTATAGCAGGTAAGATTACCCAATAATCAAATACTTGACCATATAGATAGAAAGATCCCAACACACTCACTAAACCAAAGAAGATAAACACAAATAAATCTCCTAATCCTTTATATCCGTATGCTCCTGATCCTACTGTATATTTAATAGCTGCTGCAACACAGGCTACTCCTAAAACAAAGAAAAAGATAGAAGTGAAAAAATTATCCTTACCAAAAGAAATATAAATTAGAACCAAAGCAGAAATAAGCGATAATAACGAAGTAATGATTACTCCTTTTTTCATTTCCTTAGGAGTGATTAAACCGCTCTGTAAAGCTCTCTGTGGGCCTATACGAGTTTCATTATCTGTCCCTTTTACTCCATCTCCATAATCATTTGCAAAATTTGAAAGAATCTGAAGTAATAAAGTTGTCAATATTGCAAAGGAAAAGATACTTAGAAAAGAAGTATTTGTAGAAAAATAAGGATATGCACACGCACTACCAACGATTATTCCAGAAACAGAAAGAGGTAAAGTACGCAATCTTGCAGCACCTACCCATGCTTTAATTTTTATCATCTATATATTTAAGTAATACTAAAAGCTTATTGCATTTAGAAAGGTATTAGAAGCCAAAATTAAATAGAATTTATGAGATACGATAACGTTTCTATGAGTCTATCTACTAATATTTATACGATAGCTTAACCAATAAGTTTTAGCTTGAGATATTTATGTGGTTTGGCGAAGGTATAATATAAAGCATAAAGTGGATTAGCTCCTTTTACAGAGAAAGTCAAAGTTTGATCTTCTGCTATTTCAAAAATAATAGCATTAGATGTATTCCAGTCTATTTTGGTACTAAGAATATGTTTTCCTTCTGAGATATCAAAAGTCATTTCTGTTCCATTAGCTATAGACCCTATTTTCTCTCCATCTAAGAAAATAGTATAATTTCTAAATCGCTCTACAAATGCTTTTTTTCTTCTTAATATTAATTTTGCCATTTTCTACTGTCTCCTGGTTTGTAGTAAAGTTAAAAAGTTATTCAAGAATTAAGGGTATAAAGTCAGAAGTTATTTAAAAACTTTTTAGAACAGTATTCTGCCCTATTTATTTTCTTTTAAATTCCTTTATTCTACCCCATAACAATAAGTTATAACCATTTATTATTATTTGTAACTTATTTATTTTCAGCACATATTACATATTATGTAAAGTAATAATTTAAGTAAATATGAAGCCTTGAATCTAGTTTATAGGATTGCTAATATAGAGGATTTGAATAAGATAAGAGAGTAGAATTAGCTGATAAACACTTCTTTTTTTTAATAAGAATGAGGTTCTTTAGAAAAAAGAAATAGGTTTTTGATAAGTAAGTTAGGTACTTATAGATACTGATCTAATAACTATCTAAATAAAGTTTCTTCGGAGAGTCATTGGGCACTCTTTGGGGGTTCTTCGGAAAAAAGGCCTCTGTTCCGAACAAACACTGAACTTTACCGAATACCTTCCGAACAAAGAGGATATTGAAATACATTATATTACTAAAAATCAATTAGTTATATTTTTTAAAATGCCCTTTTTAGGAAAAAAGTGGAAGTTTTTGGACTTTTTAGGAAAAGAATACCAAAATATACCCTATAGACTTCATCCTTGTTTAAATTTTAGTATACTTCCCTCCTTAGCTTATATAAAAAAGCCATCCAAATATTTGGATGGCTTCTATATCTCTAGAGTTTATTAGATATAAACTACTATGGAATCCATTTTTTAGGGAAGTTAGGCTTTCTCTTTTCTAAGAATGCATTTCTTCCTTCTATAGCTTCATCAGTCATATAAGCTAGACGAGTTGCCTCACCTGCGAATACCTGTTGACCTACCATTCCATCGTCTGTTAAGTTCATCGCGAACTTAAGCATCTTGATAGAAGTAGGTGATTTAGCCAATACCTCTTGTGCCCATTCATAAGCAGTATCTTCTAATTCTGCATGAGGAATGACAGCATTTACCATTCCCATTTCGAAAGCTTCTTGAGCAGAATAGTTTCTACCTAAGAAGAAGATCTCTCTTGCTTTTTTCTGACCCACCATTTTAGCTAAATATGCAGAACCATATCCACCATCAAAACTTGTTACATCAGCATCAGTTTGTTTAAAGATAGCGTGTTCTTTACTCGCTAGAGTCATATCACATACTACATGTAAGCTATGCCCTCCTCCTACAGCCCATCCTGGAACTACAGCGATTACTACCTTAGGCATAAATCTGATAAGACGTTGTACTTCTAAGATATTTAGACGATGCATACCATCATCTCCTACATATCCTTGATGCCCTCTAGCCTTTTGATCTCCTCCACTACAGAACGAATAAACTCCATCTTTAGGTGATGGCCCTTCTGCAGATAATAATACTACTCCGATAGATGTATCTTCTTGTGCATCATAGAATGCACGATATAGTTCACTAGTTGTTTTTGGTCTAAAAGCATTGCGAACCTCCGGTCTATTAAAAGCAATACGAGCTACTCCATCACACTTTTTGTATGTAATATCCTCAAACTCGATAGCTGTTTCCCATTGAATCTTACTCATAATGTTTTTTAATTTAGGGTAAAAATAACCTATTTTTTGCATTATATTGCCATTCCAAAACATTATAATCCATGAAAAAAACACTATTCTCACTATCTATCCTATTTTTAGGATTAGGAGTACATGCTCAAAAGTATGATTTTCAAAACATTGTAGATATTCAAGGTACACCTGTTATCAGTCAAGGAAAAACAGGAACTTGCTGGAGCTTTAGTACTTCTTCATTCTTAGAATCTGAAATAATTAGAAAAACCAACAAGCACATTGACCTTTCTGAGATGTATAACGTTAGAAATACATATCCTAAAAAAATAGAAAACTACATTCTAAGACAAGGTAAAACTCAATTCGGTGAAGGTGGTTTAGCTCACGATGTGATTAACAGTATGAGAGATTATGGATTAGTTCCTGTAGAAGCGTATTCTGGGCTAGTAGGACAAGAAACCTATGATCATAAAGAGCTTTTTAAGGTATTAAAGAGTCTAATAGATGCTTATGCTAAGAGTGACGCTCCTATTTCTAGTAATTGGAAAGAACTAACTGAGCACGTATTAGATATGTATATGGGAAGTAATATTAAAGAGTTTACTTATCAAGGTATAAAGTATACTCCTGAAAGTTTCTTGAAAATGACTACCCTTAATCCTGATGAGTATATAACAATTTCTTCTTTCCAAAATAAAAAGAATTATTCTTCGTTTATTCTTAATATTCCAGATAATTTCTCTAATGGTAGTATGTATAATCTTCCTTTAGATGAGTATATTGCTAATATTGATTACGCTTTAGATAATGGTTATACACTTTCTTTAGATTGTGATGTTTCAGAAAAGACTTTCTCTGGTAAATACGGAATCGCTTTTATTCCTAATGACAATGCTGATATAGAAAAAGGCTTAACAGAGATTATTAAAGAGAAAGAGATTACTGCTGATTACAGATTACAAGAGTTTTATAACTTTAATACCCAAGATGATCACCTCATGCACATCGTAGGAAAAGTAAAAGATCAAAAAGGAAATATTTACTATAAAGTTAAAAATTCATGGGGACCAAATAGTGATCGTGTAGGAAATGATGGTTATATTTACATGAGTATTCCATACATGAAATTAAAGTCTATTTCAGTGCTTTTACACAAAGATGGATTACTTAAAAAAACGAAAGAACAATTGAGAATACAGTAGTTATAAGATATTAAAATAAGACCAGTTATAAAATCACTCTAACTGGTCTTTTACTTAGAAGAACGAATGATTAATAAAAGATATTTTGCAATAACAATAATGGCGGCATTATCTCTATATGCATGCCAAGAGAATAAAGAATTAGCTACAAATATTCCTATCATAAAAGAACATAATGTACGTGTGGATAACCCTTATAAAGTGGAGTTTCCAGAAGTTACTACAGATTATATTTTAGAGAAGGCTCATATTATAGAGAATTTTTATAACGATAATATTAATAAAAACGGATATACAGGTAGTTTCCTAGTGGCTAAGAATGGTCAGGTTATTTATGAGAACTATTCTGGAGTATCAGATAGAAGTGGAAACGACTCTATAGGAAGCGAGACCTCTATGCATGTTGCTTCTGTTGGTAAGGTTATCACAGCCGTTACTATTCTAAGATTAGTAGACAGTGGTAGATTAGACCTTAACCAGAGCGTATCTGAGATTATAGAAGGATTTCCTTATCCTGAGATAACGGTAAGAACCTTGTTAAGTCACAGAAGTGGTTTGGGGTATTATGGATATTATAAGAATATCTGGGATAATAAAACCACTGTTACAAATGAAGATGTAATAAAAGTAATTAATAAAAAGAGAGTATCACTAGACTTCACGCCTAATACTCGATTTACGTATAGTAATACTAACTATGTATTATTAGCGTCTATTGTAGAGAGAATCACTCAGAAGACATTTAGAGAGACTGTAAGAGAGTTAATCTTTGATCCGTTAGAGATGAGCCACAGTTTTGTTTTCGATGATCTAAGCAAAAAGAATGAAGTAACACAATCTTTCTCTGGAGGGAAGAAACTAATGAGATGGGACTATATGGATGGAACTTATGGAGACAAAAACATCTATACCACTCCTAGAGATTTTCTGAAGTTAGATACTGCTTTATATTCTGATAATTTCCTAAGTGCTGACCTTAAACAAGAAATGTTTAAAGGATATAGTTTTGAGAAAAAAGGAAATAGAAATTATGGGTTAGGAATAAGATTATTAGAGATGGACAATGGCGATATATATACGTATCACAATGGCTGGTGGAGAGGAAATACTTCTTCATATATAAGACTAGCTAAAGATAATGTATGTATCATCTTGTTCTCTAATAAATATTCTACACTGACCTATAAGACTATTCATCTTTCTCATCATTTCGGAGATTACCCCGTAGGAGATATGGAACTCTAAAAATATAGATTATGAAAAAAGCAAACATTATTTTCGGTACAGATTATGCTATTTGCCAAGCTCCTATGTTAGGAGTAGCTACACCAGAGATGGTAGCAGCAGTAAGTAACTCAGGTTGTATAGGTACACTTCCATTAGGTGGCTTCCCTCCTGGCTTAAGCAGAGAGTTAATCAGAAAAACGCAGTCTTTAACAGACAAGCCTTTTATCGTTAATATGTTTCTTAATCCTATAGTTGATATTGATCAAAGAGAGATTGATGATATGCAACATACATTAAGTGAGATAGGCAAGGAAATAGGATATTCTCATACTACAATTACCGACTTTGATCAAGAGACGTATCAAGGTAATCTAGAAGTAGTAAAAGAACTAGGCCTTCCCTATCTTGCTTTTACTTTTGGCTGTTTTACAGATCAAGAGATAAAAGAACTACACGACCTAGATATATATTTAATAGGTACAGCCACTACAGTAGAAGAAGCTATTTATTTAGATAACAAGGGTATCGATGCTATTATTCTTCAAGGTATCGAAGCAGGAGGTCATAGAGGTACTTTTCTGAAAGATTCTTTAGAAGATAACCTCCCATTAGAAGAATTGTTTAATAGCGTATTACCTATCGTACAGAAACCCTTATTTGTAGCAGGTGGTTTATACGATGGACTAATTGGTCGAAATTATTTAGATAAGGGAGCTGCTATGGTATGTTATGGTTCTCTATTTATTACAGCGGACGAAAGCACTGCTATGGACTATCAAAAAGATCTTTTACACAAAGGAGGGGCAGTTGAAACTGTTTTGACCAAGTCTTTTTCTGGTAAATTTGCTAGAGGTATTCTTAATAAATTTGTGAAAATGATAGATTATGATAATAAAAACATACCTTTGTATCCTATTCAAAATATTTTAACACAAAAATTAAGAAGTTTTGCAAAACAAAAAAAATTTCATAATTTTAATTCTCTTTGGTGCGGAACTAATTCCCATTATGCCAGAAGAGACTCATCGTCAAATATTATAAATAAATTGATTAAGGAAGTGTATGACTTATAGTTTTCAATATCGTTTTTTAAAGAATATAAACTTAGAAGAGCTTTTATTGGTTTTTAACAAGTCTTTTTCAGATTATACTGTTCCTATGCGATTAACATTGGAACAATTAAAAGACAAAATTAAAGCTGAGGGAATCGATTTAACAATTTCTGTAGGGGCTTTTTGTAATAAAGAATTAGTTGGATTTATTCTTCATGGTAAGAATAATGATTACTTATACAATGCGGGTACAGGAGTATTACCTTCGTTTAGAGGAAATAACTTGACTACTAAAATGTATGATTATGCCATACCACTGTTTAAGAGCTTTAACATGCGTAAGATTAACCTGGAAGTAATTAGTTCTAACGAAACTGCTTGTAAGTCCTATCGTAAAATAGGCTTTAAGAAGTGGAGAGTGGTTAATTCAGTTAAAGGGGTAACGAATGTAAAAAGTGCTAAGTTTGAAGAAATAGAAGGTTTGCAAATTAATAATTTGCCATATTATGAGTACCTTATCTATTTTGCAGAAAAAGATATTATCCCTACATGGGAGAATAATGAGTTCTGTGTGAATAACTTTGAGACTAGCCTAACGATGCGCAAAGCAACACTTAATGGCACTACCACATTAGGATATTTAATATATGACCAACGCAGTAATAAAATCCTTCAAATTTGGGTAAAAGAAGGATATAGACGTAAAGGAATAGCTTCTTATCTTATTAAAGAATTAATAGGTAATGATAGAAACTTCTATATCACAAATATAGATGGACAAAACTTTGGTATTCATTCTTTCTTTAAATCTATAGGTGGAGAACCTTATCTAGAACAAGTAGAAATGGAAATGTACTTATACTAAACTTACCCAAACAAGTAAGAAGTCATACTTAAGGATCCACCTACATATTTATCATTAAAGATGTGGATGTTATCACTACTATTTGTCAGACCTAGAATATATAATAACGGATAATAATGATCAGGTGTAGGTACTGCATATTGCATACTTACACCTTTATTTTTATAATCTAATAGGTCTGTAAAAGATCTATCGAGGATTGCCTGTTTTACTAATTCATTACTCTCTATTGCCCAATCAAATGCATAATTGTCTTTATTCATATTATGCCAGTCTAGAGCAGATAGATTGTGTACGATATTTCCACTACCTATTATTAATACTCCTTTTTTTCTAAGGGCTTTTAATTGTTTTCCTATTTCTAGATGATATTCAGGACCTTTGTAATAATCTATGCTTAATTGCAATACAGGAATATTTGCCTCAGGAAATAAATGACACAGTATAGACCATGCCCCATGATCTAATCCCCAAGTTAAATCTTCGTGTATATCTTGATGTTCGCTTAGAAGAGTTATCTCATTTGCCAGAATAGGATTTCCTTTTACATTGTATTCAACATCAAATAACACTTTTGGAAAACCTCTAAAATCGTGAATTGTTTCTAAAGTAGAATTAGCAGTAACTAGTGTTCCCTTTGTTAACCAATGGGCAGAGACTACTAAGATCGCTTCTGGCTTAGGCAATTGTCTCCCTAAGTTCTTCCAATATTGAGAGAACTCATTGTCCTCTATAGCATTCATAGGAGAGCCATGCCCCACAAATAGTACTGGCATCTCCTCTGCTCTATCTTTTAACCAAAACAGATCGTTTAAAACTTGCTCTCCCATTTCTTTATGATTTTAGATTATTCTGCTAATATTTTTTTAATATCTCTGTTATCACCATAAATAACCATGATATCTCCTTTATTCAATACTGTTTCATAAGAAGCAATACCTTGTACTTCATGTATTTTCTTATGCATCCCGATAAAGCTCTTTTCTTCTTTGACTTTAAGTGTTGTAAGAACGACTAAGTTATAATTAGTTCTAAAACCTATCTCTCCTAATGTTCTTCCAGCAAAACGATCAGACACCGTGATTTCTACGATACTGTATCGTCCGTTAATCTCATAAGAATCTACTACCCCTTTTATACATAATTTCTTCGCCCATCTCTCTGCTGTTTCTTCTTCAGGGTGTACGATTTCATCTACTCCTATGGCTTGTAAGACATTCTCATGTACAGGACTAATAGCTCTACTGATAAGCCTTTTCACATTTAGATTTTTTAGAACAGCCGTAGTCATAATATTAGCTCCTTGATCTTCACCTATTGCTACGATCACGATATCTGTATTCGCTAGAGGTAGTCCAGACATCATATATTGATCAGTAGAGTCTAGACAGATAGTATGAGATATCATATCCTTATAAGCATCTACCCTAGCCATACTTTTGTCTACACCTATTACTTCATTTCCTTGTTCTGTAAGTTTTTGTGCTAATGATGCACCAAAATTTCCTAAACCAATAATAATATATTTCATGTCCTATATTAGTTAATCAGAATCTCTTCTGTTGGATATCTATAATTCGTTAATTTTTCTTTTTTGCTTATTGCTATTAGAATGGTAAGCATACTCACTCGTCCAATAAACATAAGCATAATCAGAGTTACTTTACTAGGGTCTGTCAGCTGAGCTGTAATCCCTGTACTTAATCCTGATGTACTATAAGCAGAGAATGCCTCATATGCTAATCTTAATAAATCTGTCTTGGGCTCAAAAAACGAGAGCGCAAAAATAGCTATTCCTATCACAAATAAAGATAAGAATATAATCGCAAAAGCACGTTGTACAGACAGCTGATCCACTTCTCTTCTGTATACTTCTATTCTAGATCTACCTTTCATTAAGGCCCAGATATTTAAGACAGCGATAGCAAAAGTACTTGTTTTAATCCCCCCTCCTGTTGATACTGGTGATGCCCCAATCCACATTAATAGAATCACGACCAAGAATGTAGAAGTAGTAAATAGATTATTATCTACTGTCGCAAAACCCGCAGTACGTGGTGAAGTAGCTGTAAAGAATGCTGTGACTAACTTTCCGAAGCCACTGTGCTCTGCTAGCGTATTATTATATTCTGAGATATAGACTACTGCAGTACCTCCTACGATTAATACAGCTGTAGTGATTAAGATAATACGAGTACTTAAATTAATAACACGAGGAATATGAATCTTCGCTTCCTTCATGCTAAAAGGGAGAATCTTATTGATAATCAGGTGTTTTACATACTTGTATACATTAAATACAATCGGGAATCCTAATCCTCCCATAATGAATAATCCTGCTATAATTAAATGCAATGGGTAATTAAAACGGTATTCAAAAGTGTACAAGTTCTCTGGTAAAGTAGAGAATCCCGCATTACAGAAGGCTGATACAGCATGAAAAATAGAGAAAAACACTCTGTCAAACAAAGATTCAAAATGCTGATGGCGTATACTGATAAATATCGCGATCATCCCTATAAACTGTATAATACCTGATATAATAATGATTCGTTTCAGCGTAGCGAATACGTCTCCTAGTTTATCGATATAAGACATATCCTTAAGTACTAATTGATTTCCATAAGAGGCTTTTCCTCTAAAGAAAAAACTAAAGTAACTCGCTAAGGTCATGATTCCAAGTCCCCCACATTCCATTAAAAAGATCATCACCGTCTTTCCAAATATAGTGAACTGCGCACCGATATCTACTGTAGATAACCCCGTTACACACACAGCGCTCGTAGCCGTAAATAGAGCATCTATATAACGCATACTACCTGGTGTATTCGTCGCTTTAGGGAAAGAAAGCATGAATGCTCCTATAAAAATGATTAATAGAAAACTGACAACAAATAGCTGAGCAGGGTTCATTCTAGTCTGTTTTAAGTTTAACTGTAAGACAGAAAACTCCCTTACTAACATTAGGAATAAACCAAACGAAATAACAGCATTGCTGTCAAAGAACCTTATAGTATGCTCAGGCTGCCATCTGGCTATAATCAAGATTAAAAACAATACAATACTAAAACAGTCAAATATCTTCACTCCTAAAGTCTCGTGGTTATCTTTATTAAAATAACGTCTAACGATAGCAAGCATCCCGATGCTCAAACAAATATTGTAAAAAACATTTAAGTGGTAATGATAATCGTTAAGTGTATTAAAACCTAAATCGTATATCATTAAAAACAACGCTATGAAACTAACCCAAAAAGGCAATCTTTTAAGGATGAACGTAGTTTGCTTTATTATTTTATCTTTAAGGTAGTACAGTGGCATCTTATAATACTAATTCTTTAAAAAGTCTAGTTAACACTTCCTCCATATCTTCAGACATACCAGGATGTGGACGAGAAGATTGTATACAAGAGCTCTTTACAGCGGTTAGCCATCTAAAGCGTTCTGCCGCATCTAAAGTTCCTATAGGTGATATTTTACACTGTCCCTTTGCGATGCGCTCAAAAGCATCTACGTGGTCTTTTAAAGTGTCAAAGTCTAACTCGCTTTCGAAGCATTCAATCTTCTTCTTGTCTAAATGAAATGAAGAGATCAACATTCGCTTAGCCTTACAGAATACTAATACCCCAATATTGATAAACTCTTCTCGTTCTACTTTAGGAGTGTACCTTATTATTGCATACTCATATACCTGCATCTTGATGTTTTTTTGCTTCGTTAACAAATAGATCAGAATTCGCTAATCTGTTCTTTAAAAAAGAGAAATAAACACTTCTTATCTCTTCAGGGGTCAAATCGCTTTCTTCCCATTCTAACCAATCAGTAGGTATCTGATCTGTAATACATTTAAGGTCTTCTTCTTGAAGTAATACTTTAAACTCTTTATCCACTATATCTAGCTCTTTTGCCACAGGTAATAATACGTGATCCTTTATAAATGAGAAAGGAGTCAACGCACTTTTTTCCCAATTCGTAAAGGAATGATGGAAGTAAAAAGAAGCGCCATGATCTATTAGCCACAACTCTTTATGCCAGATTAGCATATTCGTATTTCTAAATGTACGGTCTACATTGGTGATAAAAGCATCTAGCCACACAATTTGAGAAGCTAATTTACTTTCTATCTCTAAAGCAGAAGGGTCGTAAGTCAAAGCTCCAGATAAGAAGTGAAGACCTAGATTTAAACCTTTACTAAACTGTAGTAGATCTTGTATTTCTTCATCTGCTTCTGTTCTACCAAAAGCCTCATCTAGCTCAGCAAAGACTAATTCAGGTACATTCAACCCTAATTTCTTAGCGATTAAACCACCTAATAATTCAGCAATTAATGCTTTGATACCATGACCAGCTCCTCTAAATTTTAATACATATTTAAAGTCGTCATCAGCATCTGCAAGTGCAGGAAGTGAACCTCCTTCTCGCAGTGGCATAATATACCTAGTAACAGTAACTGTTCTTAACCCCAATTGATTCTCCATTTGGCTATTTTATAATGAAATGATCATGCAATATTAACCAAAAAACCCCCAAAGTAACTTACTTTGAGAGTTAAATTTTAAACTACTGCATTCCAGTGATTGTATCTCTATTTTACTTGTCTAAGTAAAATCTTGTATTTTTATGGATAGGACAGTCTACTCGATGTGACCCTGGCAAATAAGCTGTACTCATTAAAAACTCATTTACAATCTCTCCTCCTACAAACTTAAAGTGTTTTTTAAACAACTTTACCCATTCCTCTAGTGTATGCTCTTTATGTAGGTCTAACCAATTCTTAAAGCTTCCGAATTCTTTTTGTAACACGATGATTTGATTAGCATTATAGATGGCAGCATTAACCTTTAGTTTATTGCGAATAATCCCGCTATCTTGTAATAATCGATCAATATCAACCTGCGTAAAATTAGCCACCTTGTCTATATCAAACCCTACATAAGCTTTTTGGAAGCTTTTCCTTTTTTGAAGAATAGTATTCCAGCTCAGCCCTGCTTGGTTTATTTCTAAAACAAATCGTTCAAACAGCGCATTGTCATCCGTTAATTCGAAGCCATATTCATAATCGTGATAGTACTTATTAGGATTGTCAGAATCTAAAGGTAGCTCATTACAGAAATCACAATAATGCTTTTTAACAACAGCCATTAATTAATCACTTTTATTTTAGCATCGTTTAAGACCTTTCTGAATGCATTCTTAGCATCAGGAGTTTTAAGTCCAAACACATCTCTAGTCTTTCTATTATTCAGTTTTATCACCGCTTTAGTACCTAATGCTTTTGGCATCTTCACATACTTAATATCATATTTGTCTATAGAGTCAACAGCAGTTTGTATTAAGAAGTTCTTTACTGTAATATATAAGAAGGTAGCTACAATAATGCAGAATACATAATCCATCTCTTTAGGTTGTTGCCAGTTAGCAGTATATAGTCTGGCCGCTCCTAAGATTAGGATAGCAGAAGACATAATCCTAGAAGATGTTAAGCGTCCTTTTTGATTATCTGTTATTTCAAGCTTTTTAGTTTCTTTATTGAATTTGATCATTTATTTCAAGTATTTATAGTAACAAATCTACTAATAAAAAATAAATCTAAAAGCCAATATAATGTTAGTATTATGAGGTCGTCTTGACTTTTGTAGAATAAAGAAGTACTGTAAACCTTTGCGTTGCTAAACAAACAAAATTTATACGTAGTACTTGATAAAGATAGTATAAAATTAAAGATAGTTCCGTATTTACCAACACTAAAAGAGGATCTAAATCTCCTCTTTATAAAATAGTTAATACTATATTATATAAATTCAAAACATGTATTCAATGGAGTTATTTATCTGTTAAAACTTTATTTAGTACAGAAGTACTGCATTATAAGACAGATTTTGGTTATTTTCGTAAATAGTGTAAAGCTGGTATCTGCTAATTATATTGGAGGAATTTGTTAAAGAACAATAAAACTTACATAGATTGATGTAATGGTGACTTAGATATTAGCCACACTTAATTTTTAAGGCACTGAATATTAATGGATAAAAAATTTAAAACAACTAGTATATAATACTCAACAGCTCGTCAAGGTCTACCATTAGCTATGTCGGATCTAGTAGCAGGTAATCACAATGATTTATTTAATATTGAAATGTCTTTTGAAGATATAACCAAACAAGTAACTAAAGCAGAAATACCATTAGTTAGGTTATTTATTAATGTTGATGCAGGATTTGATTGACAGAAACTTAGAAAATCTTAAGTGATAAAGAAATAATAGCTAACGTCAGTTCTAATAAGCGAAATGGTCAAGCTAATGAAGAAAGCTACTTGGATGAACAACTATAGAAAGAAAGTTATGCTATTGAAAGAACGAATGTTTGGTTAGAAAGCTTTCGTTTTTTATTCAATAGATTTGACACAACTGTATCTAGTTGAAAGGCTTGGAAGTTGATGATTTTTATTGTTATAGAGCTGAAAATTTTGATAAAATTAAAAAAGATAAAGAAATGTTTAATAGTAGTAAGGTTATGTTATTAAAACTTATGTCTAACAATTACGAATGTTAATAAATTATGGGTTGTATTAATAAAAACCATACAGAGTTTATAAAGGCTGCTGCAGAGTTCTCTTCTTTATCAGAGAAAACAGTAGAAGCTATTGCAGACCTTTATATGCTTAAGTATAGAACAGACAGCTTTCCACCTTTAGAGAAAGCCATTTATCATAAAGAAAAGGGAGTAGAGCTACAGGATCTACTCTCTCCTTTTCAGCATAAACCTTATTTAGATAGAATCAGTAAGGCCACTGGGGAGAACTATAGTAACAGATTAGTAGAACTTACTAGAATGTATATTGAGTTTAGAAAAACCCAAGAGGACGATACTGCTATAATGACAGATGCTGATATAAATAACTTCGCTAAGTATTTAGTAGATAAACCTTCTACTTATTTAGAAGAAGCTCTTAAGGATTTAGCTAATTCTGTAGGAGAAACTACAGCTAATAAATTTAAAGCAGAGCTAGGTGATAATGATATACTTACTCTTACATTTGGAATTGACTTTAGAACTAGAGAAGGTGTAGAAGCAGTAAGAGAGGTAGAAAGAACTAAAGATATAGTAATATTAGATCATTATAACTTACCTAAATTATATGATTCTAACTTAGGTTCTTTCTATTTAAATCTTAATGGTAAAAAATCTTTCTTAGATCCTAGTGTTACTTCTCTTATGAAACCTCAATTTAGCGATAGTGTAATTAACTTTGTGTTATCTAATTACTTCTTATCTAATGTAAACATGCCTGTTAAAGATTATTTCAGGGATGAAGTTAAACGCGTACTTGTAGAAGGTACTAGAGACAAAGTAAGTGCTATAGAGAAACAAGTTAAAGAAGACTTATTAGCTGAAAATCCTAGTTTAAAAACTAATGGTTCTGAGCTAGCTGAATTAGTAGAGGAAGCATTAGAAGAGAATGAGGAGTACATAGAGTTAGACCAACTTGTTAGTATAGCTGACTTGTTAGAAACTAATGAAGATGCTTGGGAACTACTAGAGTCTAGATTAGGTACTATTTTAAAAGACTATAAATTCGAAATGAACCCTGAAGTAGAGCAAACTACAGATGAAGATAATAACTTAATAGAGTCAGAGGAAGACGATAAAATTACAAATGAAATTACAATAGGTGAACAATACGATAAGAGAATGGATTATGTTAATCCTCTTTATGGTATAAACCCTTTAGTACAAAGACTATTCATAGGTATACCTGTAATAGAAGGTGATGCTTATGTTTATAATGAAGCTATACCTGAGATATACTTATATGAAAATCCTAGAAATATAGAGTCTAAAGTACTTAATATATTAGCTAACTCACATAGGGTGACGACAACTGTCAATATTCCTCTATCGGCAATGTCATCTGTAGAAGTTACAGATTTCTTTGAAGTTATGGTAGACAAGTTATATAACTATAATCAGGAAAATAATGACTATACAATAGGTGAAGTATTATCTAAAATAGATGATATGAGAAATAAAGCTGAGGAAGATGACTCTAGTATGGAATTATTTGAAGACTTTAAAAAAGAATTTGTAAGCTCTTTCTCACTTAACACTAAAAACTACAGTGTATCTATAGTAGATGTAGTACATCCTGAAACAAATACAAGTGACTCATTTAAAGATTACAGTAAATCTAAGATAAGACTTACTATGAGTAATTTCGATACTCTTAGTGACTTAAGATCTGAAATGTTAAGTAGTATAGTATCTTCTTTACCTGCTAGTTCTCTTATAGAGGATAAAAGAGGTAGGAAGTTATTTGATATGAGTAAGCTAGATGTTGCTGCTTCTCATATTATAAAATACCATTCTAGTAAAAGTGCAGAAAGAATAGATATAGCTACTATTAAGAAGTCATTAGACAACGTATTAGGCCTAGGATTAACTGATTATGAATTAGAACTTATAGTTAATGAATCACTAACAGTACTTCCTAGTAAAGCTATAGGTTATGATGGTTCTTCTTATCAAGCTAATGTTAAGATATCTAAGTTATTAGATGATTATATGACAAGTTCAGATCCTGAGACTAAAAAGTTATTAGCTGAGTATCTTACTAAGAAGAATACTAATAATAACTTATTCGGTACTATAGTTAATGTCCTTAATGACTCAAGAAGGAAAGAACAGCATAATACATTTGTATTAGGTAATAAAAACTTATATGGTTATAGCGGTACTAGCTTCTTAAATTTAGTATTAGGTGATATAAAAGAAGGTACGTCAGAAGGTATTCTTAAGGGATTCAAAGGTACGCATAATGCTCTTTATGAGTACTTTAACGCATTAGACGAAGGAGACTCAGGTAGTTTATTCTCTGAAGGTAGAATTAATAAAGCAAAAGCTATTAGGGCTAGAGAGATAACTATGCTTGATGATACTGCTATGAAGGAAGAAGATGAACAAGTAGTGTCTACTACCGATAGTTCTGTTCTAGATAAATTAGTAGTAAATTATCTTAGGTTTACAAATAGTGAAAATAGTTACTATAGTAGTAAAGATGATGATGCTAACCCTAAAAATACAGATATATATCATTTACCTATCGCTGCAGATGGTAATATGTCTATTGTATTTACAGGTATAGATAGAGGTAATAATGGTACTTTATTAAAAACCAATAATTACTTTAGAATAGATGCAGATGGTACTATTCAGACTAATGAAGTACTTATGAAGGCTTATTCTAAAAAGAAATTATCTCAAGTATTAGAGAGAATACGTAGAGCTGAAGTTCTTATAGAAGACTATGTTAATATAGATAATCTATCTGCAGAAGAAATTGACAGTAAACTTGTAGAAGCTAACCTTATTCTTCCTATTGAAATGCCAATAGAAGATAAGAGAAATGTCTTACGTCAAGACTATCATTTGCGTAATCTAGATAGAGGATATCACTATGCAACTAATAAGAACTTAGATGATCCTAAAGTAAAGTTAGACTATAAAGACTTCTTAGGCGGTACATACCACAGAGGGGGGCATTTAAACGATATATTAAGAGAAAGTACTCAAGAGTTCTTTAGTTCACTAGATAATAAAGAACTAGTAGACAGCGAACCTTATATGCTTTATAAAGATATTAGACTAAAAGCTACTGCAAGTATTAAATATCCACAAATGAGTCAATCTTTACATTCTCTGTTACCTGTATTGGAAACGGATACTAGTGCTGTATCTAATACTGACGTTATAAATGAGAATGAGTTATTCTTAGATTTACATGAACTTATTAAAAGTGAAATACTTAATGTAGTTGACTCTGAGTATGGTAAAATAAAGGATATAGTTGTAGCTAATGATACTAAAGGGAATGAGTTCCGTCTAGGAGAGATAGCGTTAGATACAATGCGTGGTATAGATAAGACTGAAGGGTTAGATAGACTTACCATGGTAGAGAAAGGTTGGAAGAATTATATATTCAATACTATTATATATAACACAGAGTTTACTGATATGTTTAATGGTGGTTTTGATAAATACAAACAACCGAAAGTTAAAATAAAAGAAGACGGTACTGTAGATTACAGTTCTATTATATTAGATACTGTGGATTACGGTAAACGTTCTCCTTCACCAATGAAAGAGTTAGACCGTATGGTTAATAACTTCAGCAGTGAACCTGATATACGAGATGTTGTATCTTATAATGGAACTGTTACTAGTGTTAATAGAAATGCTTTCACAACTTTAGCTATAGTTAAGGATGTTGAAGTACAATCTAAGTACATAAATGATATTAAGAAAGCAACTAAGTTATCTAGTTATATTTCTAATATAGCGGATGCCCAAACATTTGCTTCACCTGCTTTCTATAAAAAATGGATTACTTCTATAAAAAATGGTTGGACATCTCACGATGAAGCTATGTATAATAAGCTTATGGATCCTAACTATAAAATAGATAAGGAAGTAAAGGAATGGTTAAAGGTAACAGGTAACTTCCTTGCAGGTACTGAAAAACCATTTGGTTATGGTTTATTAGATAGTAAGTATAACTATAAAGAGGGAGATGATGCTTTCTTTAATAATACACCTTTGATGCTTAAAACATCTTTCTACTTCTTATTCCCTGCTCTTATGTCAGGTACTAGAGGTAATGAGATATTAAAAGCTATGGAAGGACAAGGAGTTGAGCTAGTATCGTTTGAATCAGCTGTTAAGACTAATTCAGTTACGCCTACTAACTTAGTTTCTGTAAATCAGTTTAATGAATATGAGGATATCATGGATTACAACGAGGATCCTTTCTCTTATTCTCCTGGCAAGTTTAGATTAAATCCTTTCATCATACCTAATGATTTCATAGGTAGACAACAAGACACACCAAATAAAGGTGCGTATGAGGGTGATGCTCCTAAACAAGCTATGAAAAACATATTAGCTAACTTAGATATTTCCTCTGAGGAGAAGAACTATACCTATAAAGGAAAGAACTATACTGCAAAGGAAATGTTCGATAAGGTAACTAGTATGGGTAATACTATTATCAATAAACAAATTGATAAGTTTAAAAGAGATATGTATACTGATAAATACGGTGTATATTCTGATAGACTTAACGATGCTAAAATACGTAACTTAGTTATAACACAATTAGATCCTGTTAAAGACATGGATAATATTAAGTTATTAAGAGATCCTAATGTACCTATCGCTACAATGATTAGTAGTACACAATGGATATTACCTATAATAACTAAGAAAATCGATAAGCAAGTTGCTCAAGTAAATACTAATAAAGGTTCTGTAGTTCAGGTAGCTGATATAGGTCTTAGTAGTGTTACTGATATTGATAAGACTGAGATATTACAAGTTGGTGATAGTTTAGAATTAGCTCCACCTATTCCTGTTAAATTTAGTATGCTTTCTGAATCGGATAGAAACGTATTACAATCAACGTTTGAGACTGAAATAGAGCCAAATTCTACTGTTTATTTCAATGAGGAAGGTATACCTTCACTTGACCCTGAAAGTGGTAAAATGAGGATATCTAAGGCTAAAGTACTTATGCCTTTTAAAGATTTAAATATAGGTATCAGTTGGGAACAATTTAAGTTACTAATGGCTAATGGTAAAGTCGATAAAGAGATATTCCGTAATATATTAGCATATCGTATTCCTAACCAAGCTATATCTTCTAACGATAGTATTGAGATAGTTGGTATATTACCACCTTATCATAGTGACTCTGCTATAGTTTACCATGATATTACTAATAAAACAGGTTCTAACTTTGAGATTGATAAGCTTTATCTGATGTTTCCTTCTTATAAGATAAATAGAAAGAATGTATTAACAGGAGAGTCTAAAGAACAAATAGATTTATTAAAGAAAGAAGGTATAGAAAATAAGAGTATTGCTGAATTTATGCAGTATACTAATTTTACAGGTTCTTCTATATTATCACAATTAGCAGATATACCTGAATTATATAATCTATTCTTAAGTAAAGGTATAGTTAATAGTAAAAGCAAAGTTATATCAGATAGACCTTTCTATGATATAATGTTAAACTTAGATGAAATACAGGAAGCTATTGAGAATACTTCTAAGTCATTAGAAGATAGTAATGGTAATAATTACGATGCTTTTGAAGTAACAGAAGACATAGAGAATGCCTATTTAGCTAAAGTTAGATTTAATATAGAACAAATAGAAAGTAGAAATACTAGAGTAAGTGAAGTTTTAGACTCATTAGCTAGAGAAGAAGTTACTACTAGTATAGATATGGCTAGTGGTGATAATACAAAAGGTAATCAAAATGATTTTATACAATTGTATCTTTCTATATTAGAGAGTGCTACTACATATCCTGATCTTATTACACCTTTAGACTCTAACTCTGTACTAGGTGAAGATTACTATAAAAATAGTGTTATTAAGAAAACATTATTTGATAGATTCGCATATAAAGAAACAGGTAAATTACCTAATAAACTTAATGAAGAAGAGTTAACTAAAGTAAGAGAAAGCTATGATAAGTCCATTAGACTTAGAGTATTACAACAGTTCTCTCCTATTACTAGACATAAAGTAAAGGATGATATGGATAAGGCTAAGAATCTAGTTGCTGTAATGGCTAATCATATGAGCGATGTTCCTTATACTCAATTGTTTAAGCAGAAGATGAAATACTCTTTCTTAAATTTTACAAATGAGTATGATAAATCTAGAGTATTAGAAGGTTTATTTGATAAGACTGTTAAGATTGGAACTAAGGATATGAAACTTAGTGATATTAACCAAACTATGCTTGTTTCTTGGTTAATGAATGCTGCTGTAGATGCTGCTAAAGATAACTATATTATTGAAGGTAACTTTAATACTTATACTGCTCCTGCGGCAATGTTTATGACTAGAGTTGGATTAAGCCCATTACAGGTATTCTCTATATTAACGTCTGATGCCGTACAAAAGATAACATATGACAATACAAATAACAAGTCTATAATAGCTAATCTAAAAGTTAATGATAGTAAAGCCGACTTACTATTAGATGAAGCGAATAGACTACTAGCATACTTAAATGAAAAAAATAAAACATTCCATGATTTATTTACATCTGAAAGTGTGTTAAAAGAAGATAGAGTTCTAGCTGAAAACTATACCATGGGAGACGCTTTAAGAGGTCTGTGGGGTATTGTTACCCCTATAGGTAAAGCAATGAGTAATGCTATTAAATTAGGTAAACCTGATTCTGAAGGAACAGGATCTAGTTATGGTAAAATGGTGGCTAAAAGAAACATACTTAAAGTGGTTCAAGCTGAAGATGCTTTCCATGGTACAGTAGATAAATTAGTAGGGTTCTCTGATGTGTCTCAATCTGAAAAATACCAAATGCTGGATGATTTTCAAGATAAAAACTTAGATAGATTTACTGTATTAGGTAGTACATTTAACGCTCAAAACTTAGGTAGAAAGATATTAGGAGATTTTACATTAGAAGGAGCTAAAGGGTACATTAACCTTATAAATGATTTATCTGCTGTATTAGGTGAAACACTTACTACAAAAGAAGATAGAATAGCAGAACTAAATAACGCTGTATATTCTTATATCGTATCTAAAGTATTAGATCCTTTTAAATATAGAGGGATGGGTATAGGTATGGTTAGAAATAACGACAATCTAGCTGTTCTTAAAGAGTCTTTATATAAAAACATAAAGAAATACAAAACACATTATAAGAATAGGGCTAATGGTTCTTTCTTTAGAAATATATTACTAGATGATGCAAATAGTAAGATTACTTTAGGAACTATGAACATAAACGATACATCTATTAATACCTATAAAGCAGAGTTAGGTTTGTTAGAGGAAATTAATCCATATATAACGCAGGATATTTTAATGTATTCTTTGTTAGATAATGGATTACGACCTACTAAAGATAGTATATATAAAGCTATACCTAACTCTACTTCAGTTATAATGGGGTTAGGTAATAAACTAGAAGCTGTAAGACAAGCTTTGTCTAATGGTGACTATAATACTCCTTTTACTATAAATGGTGTAACTGAGTCTATTAGTATAAGTAATGTAGTAAAGTATATAGCTATGCGTAATCCTAAGAACTATAGATTTGTTAAACCTTTATATGCTAATATGTTTACTGACAACAAACGTACTGCATTTGTACATGAACCTACTTACACAACTAGAGGACTAGCTACATTTGAATTATATAAAGATAAGGATAAGTTTAAAACAGGTAATAATGTTAGATTTGATATTACAGATCCTGAGTTTAAAAACAAGATTACTACATTTAATGGTAAACCTGCACTAGTTATAAATTTCTATAATAAAGGAAATAAGAAGAGTTATTTAGGATATCTTACAGATCATTTCCAAAGTGATGAAAACACTAACGGTAGGGAAATGTTAGTATATACTTTAGAAGAATATGATAAGTTTAATACTAAGGTTAGAGTATCTCAAGTAAGTAAATCTCTACATGTAGAGAACAATATAGCTCCTTTTAGTTCTGACTATACTAAGCTTAGAGATATGCAATTAGGTAGAAAAAGTACTAAAGAAGTAGAAGCTGAGGTTAATATATTTGAAACAAATCTACTAATAAAAAATAAATCTAAAAGCCAATATAATGTTAGTATTACAGATAATAATAAAGGGGTATTAAACGAACGTAATACCGCTTATACTATTATTTAATATGGAAATACAAATAGCTTTTTCCTTTATTTAGACTCCCTTCAGAAACATTAGATAGCTTATCTTCTATTCTTAAATATCCTGCTTGAAAATCAGCTTCTAAATTACCTTTACATAGGATCTCGTTAGTTGATTATTAAAACAGAAAAAGCCTAGAATATATCTAGGCTTTTCTATGTATTTCAGTATAATCAGATTATACGTGTAATGCTCTGTTATCAGTTGCAGCTAACGCAGCTTCTTTAATAGCTTCTGCGAAAGTAGGGTGAGCGTGAGACATTCTAGAGATATCCTCTGCAGATGCTCTGTACTCCATAGCTACTACTGCTTCAGCGATTAAGTCTGCAGCACGAGCTCCTACCATGTGTATTCCTAATACTTCGTCAGTATTTTTATCAGCTAATATTTTAACTAATCCATCTGTTTCAGCACTTGCTCTTGCACGTCCTAAAGCTTTGAATGGGAAGCTACCAGCTTTGTACTCAATTCCTTCAGCTTTTAATTGCTCTTCTGTTTTTCCAACAGCTGCAACTTCTGGCCAAGTGTAAACTACACCAGGGATTAAGTTATAGTCAATATGAGGTCTTTGTCCTGCTAAGAACTCAGCTACCATTACTCCTTCTTCTTCAGCTTTATGAGCTAACATAGCACCACGTACTACGTCACCGATAGCGTAGATATTAGAAGCAGAAGTTTGTAAATGATCATTTACCTCTACTTGTCCTCTTTCTGTTAATTTAACTCCAGCTTTGTCAGCGTTTAATCCATCAGTATATGGACGACGACCTACAGCTACTAAAGTGTAATCTCCTTCTAGAGTCACTAATTCTCCTTTTTTATCTTCTGCAGTTACTGTTACTACATCTCCTTCACGCACTACTCCTTGTACTTTGTGAGAAGTATAGAACTTCATACCTGCTTTTTTAAGCACTTTAGTTAATTCTTTAGATACAGCGCTATCCATTGTAGGTAATACTCTATCAGCATACTCTACTACAGATACTTTAGATCCTAATCTCATGTATACTTGACCTAATTCAAGACCGATTACACCACCACCGATTACGATTAAGTGTTTAGGTACTTCAGGAAGTTTTAAAGCTTCTGTTGAAGTAATTACTCTTTCTTTATCTAAAGTAATGAATGGTAAAGTAGATGGTTTAGATCCTGTAGCAATAATACTATGTTTAGCTTCGAATGTTTCTACACTTCCGTCTGCTTTAGTTACATTGATAGTAGTTGCGTTCTCAAATGATCCAACTCCTTCAAAAACAGTAATCTTGTTCTTGTCCATTAGATATTTAACACCTGAAGATGTTTGATCAACTACTGCTTGTTTTCTTTCGATCATTTTTGATAAATCGAACTTTACTTCTCCAGTGATTTCTATTCCGTGATCAGCAAAATGAGCAATCTCTTCCATGTGATGAGATGATGCTAACAATGCCTTAGAAGGAATACACCCTACATTAAGACAAGTTCCTCCTAAGTTAGAGTATTTCTCTACTATAGCAGTTTTAAATCCTAATTGAGCACAACGAATTGCTGCTACATATCCTCCAGGTCCTGAACCAATTACAACTACGTCAAATGAATTCATAATATATTATCTTATTTGTTGTTTTTATATATCTTACAAAGTTACACTTTTTATATAATTTAGTCTAAAAAGAGAACTTTAAAGTTTCTTAATTTTATCAATAATAATCACTACTAGCACAATACTCTTAGTCCTCCTTTAATAACTCGGATCTCAAACTGATTAGTATCGTACTCATAATATTCTCCATCCATCTGAAAACCATTTCTTTCTTGCCCTATGATCTCTACTGTAATATAATCAGACTGAACATAATCTGTCTTTCTGAATTTCTCTGTTTTCTTTAAGATCACATAGAGTCCAAAAGTCAATTGTTTTAATAAATTGATTTTTGGCACCATTAGATAATCTAATAGTCCATCTGTCAGACTTGCTTTCGGAGTTAGAGACATATTATATCCCATCTCATTAGAGTTAGAGATAAATAATAGTAGCGGATTTACTTCTTTGGTTTGCCCTTTATACGTAACGAGCATTCTCTTCGCTTTATACTGTTGAGCAGAGTTTAATGCTGCTTTGATATAAGCACCTAATTTGCGCTTACCTGATTTTTCATAGTTATCTATAATAGTAGCATCTATACCGAATCCCATATTACTAAAGAAATATTCTCCATTAATACTACCGACATCCATATTCATTACTTTTCCATCGCGTACACGTATTATCGCCTGCTCTATATCTTTAGGAATAGATAGATTAGAAGCTAATCCATTACCTGAACCTACAGGTACTACACCAAATACAACATCCTTACCCACTACTTGTGTAGCTACTTCATGAATGGTCCCATCCCCTCCACAAGCTACGATAACATCTGCACCTGCTGATAGTGCCTGCTGTGTTAATTCGATAGCATGTCTCTTATAAGTAGAATATAGTACGTGTATATCAAATGCTTTTTCATCAAAGAATGTTTTAATATAATCTGCAGTAATATTGTGCTTTCCTTTTCCAGAAATTGGATTAACGATAAAAAAGATTTTTTTCATAATAAGATTTGAAATATATCATAGCTCGTACAGTATGTACGCTATGTGAATACAAATATACAAAGCTATTCTAATAATGATATCGCATAATACTTATGATATCCTTAAAATTTAGGTTAGCGTATCTTTTTATAGGCATACTGTACATCATAGATATAGCGTCTCGCTTGCTGATTCTAGGGGATTGCTTGCGGTTTTCTTGCAGTTTCCTTGCCCAGAGCACCTCTTTCTCGAAGGAATGTGCAAGAATACCCCTAGCATAGTGCAAGTATATTCATCTATAAATAGATTAGAGATAAGGTAAAATAACCGTATAGATGCAAAAAAGCCAACTCTAATGAATTGGCTTTAATATACTTTATTTAATAGGACCTTCCCATTCTGTAATACCTCCTAAAAGGTTATGTGTCTCTTCGAAACCTAAAGACTCCATTACATGACATGCTTGGCTACTTCTTCCACCTGATTTACAATAGATATAGTAAGCTTTAGTTTTGTCTAGATTAGCTATTTCATCTAAAAAACCTTGTCCTTTATAGATATCTATATTGATAGAACCTGGGATAGCCTTCTCTTCTACTTCTTCTTCTGTACGTACGTCTAGTATAATAGCATTAGAATCAGCTTGCGCTTTTTCCCACCATTGTTCTTGTGATAAATTTGTCATTGTTTGTTCTTTTAGTAATTGGGTCAAATATAAAGTTATTCTATTTCAAATGAAATTTTTTTAAAATAAATTGATTTGACCTTGAACTATAACTTGAAATTCTTGAGGTACTTCTTACTCTTATCAGGACGGGCTTTCCTATTTATAAAAAGAATTTCTAGAAACCCAAGTTATTGATATTAACAATTATATAATTTATTTTTGTTAAATTAATAAAATATTTTGTTTGATATAAACATTCATCTCTAATCTAAAGTCTATAAGCGCTTAGGTTATCTTAGATATTGTGCATCCTATCACTATTGATAATTAATTATTTTTGTATGAAGTATAGTTTATTTATCCTTTTTCTGCTTTTTACATTTACCTGTAAAGCACAGTATCGCATTACAGGGCAATTAAAAGATAACAATAATGAAGTTATCTTCAATTGTGCTATTAAGCTAAAGAAACAAGATACAATAATCAGAAGTGTACTTTCTGATGAAAGTGGCAACTTTGCAATTGAAAATATTCAAGAGGGACTATATAGCCTAGAGCTAGTCCCTATTCATTACAATGACTATAAAGTATCTATCCATGTAGCTAGTGATATTTCGTTAGGTATTATTTCCCTTTCTGAAAAAATACTAGAGTTAGATGAACTTATTATTACAAGTCAAAGAAAACCTGTTAAACAAACTGATACAGGAGTTATTCTTAATGTGTCAGGCACACGATTACAAAATCAGCCTGATTTGATATCAATTTTAAATTACGCTCCTACTATATCAACGAATAATGGTCTTAAAGTATTGGGAGATGATAATATTCTGATACAATTAGATGGAAAAGATATTCAAATAGATAAAAGTAGAATCTCCACTTTTTTAGAAACAATAAATCCTAAAACAATAGAGAATATCGAAGTTATAGATCGAGTAGATGGAAGCGTTCAAAGCAATAAAACAAGCCTCATCAAGATTACGACTATCCAAAAAGAGGGCTGGAGCGGCAATATAAGACAAGGTCTTCTATATAATGACAAAGGTGGCTATTCTACTGATGCAAGTTTATTCTATAAAAGAGAACAACTTAGGGTATTTGGAAATTACTATCACTCAAGACACAAAACAAGTTCAAAAGGACATGAATCTCAGATAAGAAGTAATAGTCAACTTTATTATACAAATACAGAAAATAGTAAATTAAATAGAAAAAGTGACTATGTTACATTGGGGGCTGACTATGACTTCAACGATAATAGCAGTATAAGCTTTCTCTATCTCTTTGAAGATGACCAAGACCATGACCACCAACGTGAAGTATCTTCTCAAATTACTGGACATCTTATAGAGTCTGACTCTCTAGTCCTGTCCAAAGCCTATTTTAATCAAATAAATAAGATGCATTCTTTCTCATTATCATTTACTAATGTTTTAGATAGTTTAGGTTCTAAATTCAATACAAGTATTGATATTGCTAAAAAATATTATACTAACCCTTTTTATCAATTGAATTCTTTTCAAAATGATTATAATCTGATAAAAGAAGAAAATCAACAAAACTCTAGATCCAATAATGACATATATGCTTTTAATATTTCAAGGAAGAAGAAGTATCAAGATAAAAAAGAATTTTCATTAGGAGCCAGAGCTTCTTTAGTAGATAATAAGGATGGCTTTCACTTTTTAGATTTAAAAAATGAACAATGGATAACCAATACAGATTTTTCAAATGATTTTTTTCTAAAGGAGTACATTCTATCTGTCTATTCTATTTTCTCTATGCCTATAAAAGAGAAATCTAAACTATCTTTAGGTCTAAGAGCTGAATATAACTATAATTATTATACAAATGGCTCTGTAGAAGGAAATAATCATAACTTAAGGCTATTGCCTAATATCTCCTACTCTACTAAAGTATGGGATAATAAACTTTATATTTCAGCTTCACAACGAGTATCAAGACCGAGTTACTCACTATTTAATCCCACTTATATTAAAAGTAGCCCATTAAGTGCCTATATGGGGAATGAGAACTTAAAACCCATAGATATATACAGTTTACAAATAGGATATAGTTTAAAGAATAATTTACGATTAGATTTAAGATATCGTTATTTAGAAAACAATATTTTGACAATTCCTCGAAATACCAATGGAATCTTAATTACTAGCCCTACTAATATAGGGTATAGAAATGACCTATATACCTTTGTTTCTTTCCCTTATAAAATCAGTGATTGGTGGGAAACCAATACAAAATTGACAGGTGCTTACTTAGAGCTCAAGCTACCAACTCAAAAGTTTAGTTCACTATATGCTGATTTTAGTATAAACAATACTTTTTATTTACCTTTAGATATAGAATTAAACGCTTATTACTCTTATACATCGGCTTACAGAATACTATACACTAAAAATAAGAATATTAATTCTTTAAATCTAAATATATCTTATCCTATATCTCGTTCATTCAATTTACATGCAGGAGTTAATGATGTATTTAATTCTCTTAGATCTAGTACTGAATATGATTTTAACGGTATATATAATTACAATTATAATAAATTTAATTCAAGGTCATTCTCTGTATCCGTTTCTTATAATTTCTCAAAGGGAAAAGAAGTAGATGATGATATAAGAAATACAGGTATAGAAGAAGAGAAAAGAAGGTTTTAAACTTTAAAATTATCTCTAGGTTAATCAAAAGAATTGTGATTTAGTTTTGATTTTTATCCTATCCTATTACTTTGATAAAACGATACTCTTTTATGTATTCAGTCAATAGCGTCCTAAACATTTAAAAAAAGGCACAAAAAAAGAGAGTTAATTTCGGATCTCAAATTATCTTTGAGTTGCACACCTAAAAAAGACTCTCTCGATGGTAAATATAACACTGTTTTCACAAATAATAGCAAAACTTGATCGTTCAAAATTCAAAAAAATCGTAAAAGAAAAACAGACAGACAAACACAACAAAGGATTTAATAGTTGGAGTCACCTTGTCTCTATGTTATTTTGTCATTTTGCCCGTAGCAAATCTGTTCGTGATATTAGTAATGGACTTCGTTCAGCCACAGGCAACCTAAATCACCTTGGTATAGATAGAGCACCATCTAAATCCTCAGTAAGTTATCAGAACATAAACAGAACTCATAAACTTTTTAAAGAGTATTATTTTGTTTTACTTCAAAGTTTAGGACAGCACCCCAAATTTAAACAAGTGAAGTTTAGAATCAAGTCAAAAATCTTACTATTGGACTCCACCACAATATCACTATGCTTGAGCATCTTTGATTGGGCTAAATACAAAACCAATAAAGGAGCAGTTAAAATGCACACATTACTTGATTTTGATGGAAATCTACCAGCTTATATCAATATTACTAATGGTAAAACAGCTGATAATAAAGGAGCTTATGATATTCCTTTACTTAAAGGTAGTGTTATAGTTGCCGATCGTTTTTATAATGATTTTAGCCTTTTAAACGTTTGGGACAGCAAACAAGTATTCTTTGTCATTAGACATAAAGACAACTTAAAATTTGAAACAATTAAAGAGTTGGAACTACCTGAGAATAGACATCAAAATATTTTAAAAGATGAGATAATTACTTTAACTAATAGTAACTCAAAACAACTATATCCTAATAAACTAAGACGAGTAGCGGTATGGGATCAAGAAAATGAGCAAGTTATAGAGCTTATCACAAATCAATTTACTTGGACTGCTAATACAATTAGTGAGCTTTATAAAAGTAGATGGATGGTGGAAATATTCTTTAGAGACCTTAAACAACTTCTACACATTAAGTCTTTTATAGGAACTTCAGAAAATGCTGTAATGATACAAATTTGGACTGCACTTATCACTATTTTAATACTGAAAGCTCTACGTGCTCAGTCTCAATTTGGTTGGCATTTATCTAATTTAGTCGCTTTTATACGTCTAAACCTTTTTGTTAAAATTGAACTGCAAAAATGGTTAGATAATCCGATAAATGAGGTAGAAAAACCCCCTCCAAAATTGATACAGGGGGTTCTGTTTTAAATTTTATCGAAATATCATCTATAACCTACTAAAATGGGAGGATATTTTATGCCTTAAATTTATTTAGGACGCTATTG
>NZ_BCMQ01000023.1 GCF_001485415.1 Myroides odoratimimus | reverse complement strand
CTCTAAAAATGGACACAACCCTTTAAATATCAATTGCTTTAGTTTTTTGTCGTGTACTTAGTTGTAGAAAGAATATTTACTAACAACTCTTTATTCTCAGTTTCATAATACAACTGTTCTAAAAATGACAAAGCGTCTATACCTCCAATTTTACCAAAGGCAATAACAATTTCATTTTGAATAAGTTGTTCTACATAACTAAACTCCTCTATAAACACAGATATAGCATCTCGATAAGCAAAGTCACCCAATGCTTCTACAATTGCTTTCTTTACCACTGTTGAATTAGTCTGTTTATACAACCTCAACAAATCAGCTGCGCTCTCTACTTGTTTAAAGAAAGCTATTTCATAGATCAAGAAGGCTTGATACTTATCATTCTTCGCTACATTCACCCATCTCATTAACAATGGCAAAGGTTTAGTAGATGCTCTTTTCACTAAAGAAGTATGAATACGAACTTCATCAAAAGCATTAAAATCACGATCAAAGTCATTCTCTAAAAACTTAAAAGAATCATGAGACGAAAACTTCATAAAAATGCTCTTTGCATGCTTTCTAATATGTGTATTCTCTGAGTACAATTTCTGAGCAATAGCAGTACCTGATACATTGTCTCCCAAATGCTCTAGCATTCTAAGAGAATGTACGCTCTTCTTATTTACCTTACTCTTTAAACGGTTCTCCCAATAGTTAGGTAAATCTAGAGCTTTAAGAATCTCGTTATAATTATTAGTGTTGTACTCCATTTCCTTTTTTGATTAGATTCACTAATAAGTCTGTTATACAAGCTTTCTCCCAATTCTTAAGCTCATTATTTTCTAAGCCTAAACTCTGTAGTACTATAGGGCATAGATAGAAATGTACATAGATATACGATATAAAAAAGGTCGTAAAGTTCAATAAAATCAAGGGTTTAGGATAAAAAAGGTCGGGATGGATAAAAAATAGAAAGGTACATTCTCTACCATTTGACTACCATTTATAAGGAAGTGTTTAAACGTTTGAATGGTACTACTACCATTAGGACTAAGTATAAAGGATAAAAAACGCCGTAATAGCTTTAAAATAGGCTATTACGGCATTTTTTTATGGTGTATAATGAGTTATTAAAGAATGTATGAATACCGTTTAAATGGCTTATAAAGGGTATTCATACTAATACTGTTCAAACCCTCTAAAGTGTCGTGTGAAATGCATTAGGTGTGCGTTTAGGTGTGCAAATAATGCTCTAAAAAGTATGAAAGGAACACTCAATTATACATACTTAATACACTTAAAGTGTATAAAAACAGTAAATGAATGGGGTGTAACTACATATATAAAGTAAATAAATGTAATAAAAAACACTGATATACAGTGAATTATATACTACAATCACGAAAACACCCCTCTTATACTAGTTATGAATACGTATATGTGCACGTACTAGCGCCATAGCTGCTATCTTATTTAAAGGAATATCCTTATCACTGTGATGTTGATTAACAGATACAAGCTTTATATAATCATCTCCTTTATCAGACTTTTGTATATACTTAATAGACTTCATTGTACTAGTACTATCAATATATATAGATAGAACATATATTTCTCCAAAGAATATAGTATCTATATCAATCTCTATCTTTTTAAATACAACAATATCCCCAGCTTTAAGTAATGGATACATGGAATCCCCTGAAGCATAAATAGCACCATCACATTGAGGAAGATCTGGAATACTTAAGAAATCAATTAAATATTCTGAATCTAATCCATTTTGAGGAATAAGTCCCATAGTAGCAGTGATGTTATATAAAGGTATTCTCTGCATTGGATGTATAGGATCAGATGTTTTTCGATTAGATGGTGTTGGTTCTGCTATTACATTATTATCCATCATTTGATTTTTTAACATAGCCCCCTTGCCAGTTAAAATCCATTCAGTATTGTATTGGGGATAATTTTCAACCAAACTCATAATCCATTTTGACTGAATATCACTATCTTTTGCTATTGCACGTGATAAGACTCCTTTACTAGCACCTATTTGCTGTTCTAGTTTAGTTATACTAATTCCTTGATTTTCAGCTATTTTTATAAAAGCATCTAAAATATTATACATCTTTGTTGAAAATTATCACCAATTGATTTGGTGTTGTTGAAAATTATCTTCTATATTTGTCCTATACGAAGGGACAAAAACTAAAAACAGGTAAATGTATGGAAAAAAATAAAAAGAGGAATGAATATAATCAAGTAGTTATTATACAGCTTAGTAAGAAGTATAGAATAACAGAGGATTATGTTAGACGCTGTTTAAGTGGTGGTCGTGATAACCTGACAGCTGATGCAATTAAAAAAGACTATAACAAAGCTGTAAAGGCTCTTAATGATGTTCAAAAAATAGTCTTAGATAGTATTATTAATTAATAACACAACGCTTATGTATGAATATCACAATAACATACTGAGTATCCCAGCACAACTTCTGTATGAAGATTGGATGTTAATGGCTTACAACACTTATCAAAGTTATGTTCGAAGAGGTAAGTTGATACGAACCAATGAAGGGAGAGGTAAAGGAAATAGAGCAATGGTGAGTTATTATGATTTACCACCTGATATTAAAAAAGTATGTATAGCTAAGCTGGGTGATCCAAAGGAGACAGTAGTAAGAAATAAGTTAATGGATTACATCGAACCTGATATTAATGCTGCTAAGTTCTTTGCTGAACACCGAAAGCCTGATGGGAAACCTCTCTCTGAAGAGGCGCAAATTGAAAAAACTACAAATGCTCTTATACTTAATGCAATTAAAGTTGTCCTTAGTGATACACGAGTAAGTAATCGAACCTTTGGAAGTAAGAAGACTAAAGTGTGGGAGAATATTAGTGAGGCTGTTAATGACTTGGTGAACGTTAATGTACGAGAAGGAAACAATAAACCTTTTGTGTATTCCTTACCAGGGAATCCAAGGCGGTTACAAGCAAAATATAAGGATTATCTAAAAGATGGGTACTCTACCTTCTTGCATAAAGGAGAAGGACAAAAGAATGCACAGATCATTAAGGATGAAATCGCAGACTATTTATTAGTAATGTATGCACAGCCTAATAAGATTAAGATACCTGAACTGTTAGAACGATATGAAGAGATGGCAATTTTAAAAGGTTGGGCAAGTCTTACAGATAGTGCAGTATATCGTTGGCTGATGGAACCCAAACAAGAGCGAATATGGATGCTTGGGAGACATGGAATTGAAGAATACAATAAGAAGTATAGTCATACTCTTAGTGTTGATAAAGAAGAGCTGTTTCCTAACTATTACTGGAGCATCGATGGTAGTAAACTTGACTGGATACACTTTTGGGAAGAGAGTGGAAACAAAATGGGAAGTAAACTGAAGGTTGATTTAGTAGTTGATGTTTATAGTGAAAAGATTATCGGCTGGAGTTTAGGATTTAGTGAAAATCACATTGAACACTTTAGAGCAGTAAAGATGGCAGTCAATGAGGCACAGTGTAGACCTTACTATTTAACCTACGATAACCAATCAGGACATATAGGAGCACGAATGCAAGGGCTTTATGATGAGTTAGTTGCTAAAACAGGAGGTTTTCACCATGCCCATAAAGCTAAGGTTAGTAAAGGTCCTGTAGAAAACATATTCAGAAGATTTCAAGACGAGGTTGTGAATCGATTTTGGTTTAGTGATGGACAAAGTATTAAGGTGCGAAGAGCAGACAACCGAATGAACCCCGACTTCATCAATGAGAATAGAGCTTTTCTAAAGACCACAGATGAATTAGTAGATGCATTTGGTGCAGTAGTGAATATGTGGAACAACAGAAAGCACCCACATTACAAAGAACTAAGTCGCAATGAAGTTTATCAACAAGAAATGCCACGAAAAGAGCCTTTAAGTATTATGGAGATTGTGGATAAAATGTGGATAGAAGAGGCTAAAAAACCTATTACCTATAAAGCACATGGATTAGGGATACAGTTGGGAGATCATAAGTATATCTATGAAGTGTATGATGCTGATGGAAATATTGACTTAGAGTTTAGACGAACTAATGTAGGTAAGAAGTTTATTGTGCGCTTTGATCCTGATTTTATGGATGGCTATATCCAGTTGTTTGAGAAGGATTATGAAGACAAAATAGTTTTTGTGGCTAATGCAGAACCAAAGAGAAAACATGGATTGCATGGATTTAGAAAAGCAGGTGATAACTATGACAATGACTTTGCTGTTCGAAAATTAGAAAAAGAGCGAGATATGAAGGCTTTAAATGATTTAAGAAATAGAACAGGTATTACACCTGAGACCTTAATTGAAGAGCAAGAATTTATATTAAAAATGGGTGGTGATGTGCCTAAAGCTAGACGTGCATACGCAGAGGCACATGAAAGTTTGTTAAACCAATTATAACTATAGTACAATGGATAGATTACAAAAAGAGAAGATAGTAGAACAGTTGAAAGTCATGTCAGCTAAGAGTTCTCAAAATAAATTAGCTGTTAAGGCTGGAGTAAGTGCAGGAACATTAAGTCAAATGATAAACCTTAAATGGGATTTGATTAAAGATGAAATGTGGAATAAGGTTCGAATGAATTTAGGGATCACCTTTGGATGGCAAACAGCAGAAACAACTAATTATCTGCAATTAAAAAACCTTTTAAACAGTGTTCAAACACGTTCTATTAGTGTGTGTATCAGTCATGATGCTGGAGCAGGAAAGACACATACTTATAAAGAATACACTAAACAGAATCGAAATGTCATATTCGTAGAGTGTAACAACTACTGGACAAAGAAAATATATATGCGTGAGTTAGTACGTGCATGTGGATTAGAGACTGGAGGAACTATTGAAACTTTAATATTTAGATTTATAGATCACATCAAAGGTTTAAACAAACCACTCGTGATTATAGATCAAATAGACAAGTTAAAAGACCCATCACTTGATTTGTTTATGGACTTCTACAACGCATTAGATGGACACTGTGGATTTGTTATATCAGGTGTACCTGCACTGAAGAAAAGAATTGAGCGAGGTTGTGTGTTAGATAAGATAGGTTATAAAGAATTGCGAAGTAGAATAGGTAGGAGTTATTTAAAACTATCTCCTATTACTGTTGAAGATGTAACTGCTATCTGTTATGCAAATGGTATCACAGATGAAGAGCAAGCTTTTGGTATATACAATAACTGTGAAGGTGATTTGAGACGAGTTAAAAGGGATATTGATAAACACTTTATGATTAATGAAGAAAGTCAAGCGTGCATATAACTATGAAGATATATCTCGTAAGAAGTTTGAAAGTATCACAATTCACGAAGACTGGGAAGCACACCTTGGCAGTCCTCAACTTGGTAACTCACAATGGATAGTATATGGAGACTCAGGACACGGAAAGACCTCCTATCTCCTACAACTTGTAAAGATGTTATGTGTATTCTATCGCGTGCATTACAACACTTTAGAAGAGGGAATGAAAAAGTCTTTTAAAATGGCTTTAGAACGATCTAATATCAAATCAGTTAAGAGTCAATTTATATTTAGTCAAGAGACCTTAGAAGAATTGACAGCAAGACTTGATAGACCAAGACAACCAAGAATTGTGATTATAGATAGTGTGCAGTACTTCTTTCGAGGTTGTAAAGTACAAGATTACTTCAACTTCATTAGTAAGTTTCCTAATACCACTTTTATATGGGTATCAGGTATAAAGGGAAATCTTCCTGCTGGTGCAGTAGCTGAAGCTATCTATTATGATTGTGATATCCGAGTCAAGGTTGAAAACTTCGAAGCGGTTATGGAAAAAAATAGATTTGAAGCTTACGGTTCTCATGTTATTTGGGAAGAGGGCTATGAGAGGAATCAGATGAAGTTATTATCAAAAGGGTAAGCACGGATTGCAAATCCGCGCTAGCAAAAACAGATAAGTTATGAGAAAGACAATTATAGAATTATTGGAGGTAACGCCTACTTATTATGATGAAATAGTGTTACACAGCTTTGTGGATTGGTGTATGGGGTTTAATACGACAGCATATTCACTACAGCAGGCATTGATAAGCAAACCTATACAGAGGTACTTTAAAGCTACTTATACTGCTTTAGAAGAACAATTCATTAAAGAGGTACAAGGATATAAAGGATTAGATGCATCTGCTAAGAATGAGTTCTATGCGACTATCACTAATCAGATATTTAGAAGTTATCCAGGGGCTTTAATCCCTAAACATAAAAAGAGTAAACAACCAATACTAAATCAGAACTAATGACAAAACAACAATTGAAAAATAAGATAAGTGAGCTTGATTATTGGCTAACTAATAATGCACAGCATCCTAATTATGGTGTGGTGCTTAGAGATAAAAAGGACTTAGAACAACGCTTAATACAAGAGGAATATGAGTAGTGTTAATCTAAAATATACACCAACTAACAAGCTGGTTATAGACTACGAGCAAAAGCGAACTTGGTTAGCTAGTAATACTGATTCTTCTGATTTTGAACAAGAATATGAGTCTTGGAAAGCAATTGAATGGGAATTGAACAGTAGAAATACAGACAGACATAGTCGATTAGCTGTCCTACATACTTGTTTAGAGCAGACCAATGGGACAGGTTACTTCACTGTAGGGGAACGTATCTGTATCAATCAAGAGCGAGGGTACTTGTTTAGTATTGGTGGTTCTGAGGAATTAAGGGAGTATAAGGTACCTGAGAGTATAGAGAAGAAAATTAAGGGATTGTAAAGTCACGGATTGCAAATCCGCGACAGCGAGAGATTAAACAATTAAAATAAGAGATATGGAGAATACAGCACAAACAATTGATTTAGGACAGTTAACGTCTGCTCAAATTAAAGACTTACAACAACAGATTGAAGCAAAAAGAAAAGAAGATACTGAAAGAGAAAAACGAAATAAAGCAGCTTTAGTTGATTTGACAGAGGATGTTGTGGATAAACACATTGATAACTTCGTAGGACTGCAGGGGGATTTGAATCGATCTATTCTCAATTTATTTGATGATGCGAAAGCTATCATCGATGCACGTGCCGAGGTCTATGGCAATAAGAAGCGAGATCAAGAGAGTCATACTCTTACCAAACGAGATGGAACTGCAAGTATCAAAATGGGTTGGAATATCAAACCTACATTTGATGGGACAGAGTCTGAGGGAATTGCTAAGATTAAAGAGTATATGAGCAGTCTTGCTGGAGATGAGCAGAATGAGAAAATAATGATGGAGTTTTTAAACACCTTCTTGAAAACAGATGCTCAGGGTAACTATAATCCTCAATTAGTTAGAAAGCTAAATGAGAAGCGTGAGGTTGCGAATAGCAAGCTGTTTGACGATGGAATGGATATCATAGAGGCTTCTATTGTTGATATCAGAACATCAATGTTCGCTAAGGGATATAAGTTGGTGGAGGTTGAGCCAGGAGTTGAGAAAAGAATGGAGTTTTATTTTTCACTTAGATAGTTATGATAGATAGTTTAAATGCTTTGCAGAGTTATTTGGATACTCTTGACAGTAAAGGGTTTTATTACACCTTAATTATAACTAACTCACTTTTTTTAAGGGTTGTGGTATTTAATAATAGTAGAATGAAAGAAAAAGACATAGTCTTTTTTATAGATATAGCTTATACAGAGACTGGGATATCTAAAGCACTTGAACAGGTTGAGAATTATGTTGAATCAAGAGTTAACTGGTTATGAGTAAGCAAAAAATAGCAAAGGTTATTACAAGTTGTAATGACTGCGATCATAAAAAGTCATTAATAGAACGAGGAGGAAACACATACTTTGCTCTTGTTTGTGCTTTTTCTGAAAGTCAAGGAGACTCAAGCACGTTAGAGCCTTTTTTACTTAATTATAGTTATGGTGACCCAGACCACTATGAAAACAAAATACCTAATAATTGTCCATTAGAAGATTATGACAGCAACGAAACAACAGAAGTTTAGGATTCGTAAGAATTGTGGCTTTAATGAGGGAATTAAAGAGGAGTTTGTACAATGGGCAACTGAAGACAATAGTAAGACGAGTCTGAATGATTTGAGTTATGAGCAAGCTGAGAGGATATTGAATGCTCAGGAAGGGAACAGGGAACAGAAAACGAGGAACAGGAAAAAGTATATTGATGAATGGGAAGTATTTGATAGTAAGAATAAGCAACATAGTACGATTTTATCCTTGCTTTGGCAATTGAAACTTGTGCATGAGGTTAATGGGCGTGATGTGGCTGATATGACACGGTTTGCATTGTGGTTAAAGAGTAGTCGAAGTCCTGTTCAAAAACCTTTAAAGAAAATGACTAAGATGGAAGTTAGTCGAATAATTGGAGCATTACAGAAAATGACACAGAAAAGATGGGATTGATTATGGAGGTGTTGTTCTTTTTAGGTTGTGTATGTGGAGCTTTAGTTATAGGCTTTATCATTGGGATGTTTTTTACAGGGTGGTTATTGGGTGATGATGAGTGATAGTAAGGTGAACAGTGAACAGTTTACGGTTGACTGTAAGCATCTGAAGAAGCATAGTGAAGTACAGGAAGTATATTGTACTGTAGTTCATTTAGACGTTGTGTGTGACTGTTGTGGTCAAGTGGTTGATAAGGTAATAGATGTCTGAACCAAGATTTTTAGGATTAAAGGATTATAAGATTTTTGTGTAAAGCTTCCCACTTGGATTAGAAGTGGTAAAATAGATGGATAAAACAATTAAGAATACAGCAATAGATTTACGAAGATGTAGTAAACGTGAGAGAGGGATTTTAAAAGTATTGACTGAATCAAAAATAAAGAAGAAAAAGTCAATCAAGTATCCTTATCTATTCAAAGGCGAATTTGCTGTCTATAATCAAATGGATGATAACCATATTAGTAAATATCATCTTGTAGATTTTGAAGAATTTTTAAGTATTCACTTTGGTATAACTTTTAAATATGAGTACCATGACTAAAGTAAAAAGATTATATGTAAGTGTAACTTATGAGGTTGATTTAGAAGATATCGAAATACCTGATGATATCTTAGAAGAGTTAAATGAAGCTGTGGATAATGGCGATGATGTAACAATGCAAAATTATCCTGAATCATTTGAATGGTTAGTATCTAATATCAAGCAAGATGATAGTTTTAGAGATGAGTATGATATTCAAGATTTGTTAGAGTATGGAAGTAAAACTGAATATTAGTACAGATACTCTGTTTGCTTTAGGTAAATGGTTTACTCAGGTAAATCAGATAAAAGGTTCTAAGGGGTTAAGTAAGGTATGGCTGTCTATTGGGTTAGAGTTGTCTGATCGGTTTGAAAAGAAGTGTCGGACACTTGAACGACAGACTTCAATGTTTGACTCTAAAAAGAAGTACAGTATTAAGCTTAAGTATTATGAGGGTTGGGCGTTGTTTGAGTTATTGGGTGTCATTATCCCTTATATACAAGAACACAATCCACTACACTACTCTTTACTGAGTAAACTTAGAGATGAGATTCACCAAAAAATAGAATATGTATGCTGACAATATACAAGGTAAAAGGAATGGATATCGGACTTGAATTTGTGTTTAAATACGATTTGAACGGTATTTTAGTAGCCTTTGAAAAGAATCAACTATTGAATGAAGCACAGGTAAGATGGCTTTATAGTGATCGGTTTCCTGAGACTGAGGATGTTCTTAAACGATTATGGATACAAGACCTTAAGATGCGTAAGAAGTTTAAAGTGGATAAAGCTCCAGCTGATTTAAGTTTTGATGCTCTATGGGGATTATATGGCTATAAAGTAGCTAAACAGGATGCAGAGAAGGCATTTAATAAGTTAAGTGAATTGGATATTCTAAAATGCTTTCAAGGGCTTAAAGGTTATGAGGATTACCTTGCTGTAAAGAAAGTCGGTAAGGCACACCTTAGCCGCTATATTAATGGTAGATATTTTGAAAATGAGTATTAATAAAAAGAGTTAACTGCTTAAGTGGTTAGCTCTTTTTTTTGTTTTTGTATCTTTGAAATAAAAAATGACAGAAAAAGATTTTAGACAATTAAGTAAAAAAGATCAAGATATATTTGTTAAAAAAATTGTCAATAAGATATTAGTTCTTGCACCCACAGACAATCATTTTGCAATTGGATCTTTATTTGAAGATTTCCAAGCAGAATCCGAATATTTAGCTTGTTTAGATGAAACTAAACAAATGCTTATATCTTTAAATTTTATTGAGAAGCATCCTATTTATAATGTAAGGTATAGACTTACTGAAAAAGGGCTGAATGCTAAGAAAGTGGGAGGATTATTTGAGTATGAAAAAAGTGAATTAAAAAAAGAAAAAGAATTACTTAAAGAAAAAAAACGTAAAAAATTGCTTGATTATTTAGGTATTGGAGGTGGTATTATAGGGATAATTGGAGGTATTATAGGTGCAATTGCAGGTATAATTGCTCTATTAAATAATAATTCAAAGGAGATAGAAGAGTTAAATAAAAAGATTAATTCAATAGAAAATACTATTCAATTAAATAATGAACATTATATTGAGCAACAAAAAGAGTATGTTAAGCAAATAGATAGCCTTTATACAGAGATAAAAAAACTAAAACAAAATAAATGAAAAGAATAATTACACTTTTAGTGTTGTTGGTTAGTGTTGTCACTAATGCACAACAGTTCAGAATTAATGAGAAACAAAAGAAAGAGGTTGTTAAGTTAGATAGCTCATCTCTTACTTATATCATGTTAATTGAAGGGGTTTTGAACAGTAATAATAAGTTACTTGATAAGAAGGATACTTCTATTTCTGATCCTTCAATAGGGATGCTTAATAACACCATAAGTAAACTTAAGGATAAGGATAAAAAGAAGTTCGAGAGCCTTGTGTGTGAGTCTTGTTATGAGGATGAATGGAAGCAACAACAGGATACCAAAAAAAGGATATTGGATGCAAAGGAATTAGAGATAAATGATATACCTAACATCGAATATATTAGGTATATACGCAATCTTACTAAAGAAGATACTGAAAAAGTAGTCAGAGAGATTTTATCTACTGTTAGAGGAGACTATGATGTAGTAACTACATCAGGTAAGGATTCTAATTTATTAGAATATTGGATTCTTACAAAAGAACAGATAGCACAAGTGAGAAGTGGTGAAAAAGAAATATTCCTTGATTTTGAAAAAGATTTATGGAAAATTAAATTTGAAAGACGTTTTGAAGGTGAGAACAAAGCTTTAGAAATTAAGGGAAAAGAAACGTATTCTTTTAGTACAGTTACTTTTAATTACTTAGACTTGTTTCCATATTGGAAAAAAAGATTTGTTCTTAATGCTACACCAGAAGAAGTTCTAAAAGATTATAATGCACAAGAGTTTAGAGTGAAAAATAAGTCAATTCATTGGTTGTATAAGTTTAAACCTAATCCAACAAATGAAAAAATATGGACTTTAAATATGTTTTATTAGTAAAAAAGCTACTCAATGAGTAGCTTTTTTTTATGGTACAAAATGTGTTATTTTTGTTACTATGAATAATGTTACTCCACAACAGATCGGAATGCGATTAAATAAGTTAAGAAGGTATAAACTTATCTTAGACTTATATAATCAACATAAGACTGAGGATATCCCCTTGGTTGTGGTTTGGCGTAAGTATATCTATCCAGTTTATCCTATTAGTCGTTCGACGTTGTATGAGATACTGGGGACTGCTGTGGTTAAGGAACTGGCTAAGGTAGAGGCTGAGAAAGGGCAGCTTACACTGTTCTAACGAACAGTGTAATTAAGAATTATAAATTAGGAATTAAGAATGGGTGCCTACGGCATTGGGGTTTAAGTAACTATGAATGATTATAAACTATGAATGATTATAAGTATATTTTAGAATTTAAAGATATTCCATTTTCAAGAAACATCTCATCTGATGATGTAATCAAAATAAAAGATAAGTTGAAAAACTTTTTTTCAGAATGGAAAAGCCTAGAAACAGAACCTATTATATTTGATGAGAATACACTACGATTTAACCTTTTTCAAGCAAATATAGGTAGAATGGATCAATTAGATGGATATACTATTGTTATACCTCAGATAGGAATAACAAATGAAGATGGTAATATTGGTCAATATAGACCATATGAGGGCTTTACAAAAGATGATATGATTAAAGCAATTGAAGAACAACACGATTATTGGAAAAGAAGAGGTGTGAAATATTAACTTAAGATGCAATGGATAAAGATTATTTAGATGTGATTAATAGATTAGATGATATAAAACTATGTGTTATTGGACAAGATCCTTATCCAAAAGACCCTGTAGGAATTCCATTCTGTAAGGAAAGTTTTGAAAATGGTATTTACGTAAAGAGCTTTTCTGCTATAAAAATTCTTGATTCATTAGGCTATACAGAAGATAAGATACAGAAAATAAAACAAAGTAAACATTGGATAAAAGGACAAGAGTTTTTTATTTGGTTAGCAAAAGAACAAGGTATCGTATTTTTAAATTTATCTTATGATGAAGAGAAGTTGAAAAATAAAATACGAATTAAAGAATGGAGTAGTATAGTAAATTCGTATGTTAGTATTAATAAGCCAATTTTATTAAAATCAAAGAATAAAGTATTATTAGGTACTACAAATGAGAAGCTTTTCAAAAAAGAATACAACATAGATATAGATGTAATTTATCATCCAGCAGCTAGGGCTAAAACGAGATCTTTACCTGGTTATAAAAGTGTTTATACAACTGATGCATTAGCTATAAAATATAGTTTGTAAAATATTTAATGAGATTCATCCTGTCGTCAGAATGACAAACTGGGTGGATAAACTAAGAGAGGGACATGGATGTCCCTCTCTTTTTTTTTGGAATGCAGTGATTCTGTATGAGTAATGTTTATGGGAATGTATTGTGTGACACGCAAAATATTGCGTCTCTACACACACAAGATGACATGCTGGGTGATTATACGTTGTGGAGGCCGATGGTGTAGATTATTTCGTATTGTTTGATGCCATCGTCTCTTTGGACTTTTCTTAATTGTTTACGGATAAGCTTGCCGTGTTGTGGGTGTGGTTTAAAGCCTTGTAAGGCTTTGTGTAGTTGTTCTGTCCACTTCGTTACTTCCCAGCTTTGTTCTTGCTGTATTTTGCTTGTACGTGCGCTGTTTGGGGTTAATCTTAGGTGAGCTACTTTGAAGACTATGTTTATTTCGCCTTCTTGTTCAAGTTTGCCTATGTTGCTGAATTGTCCGTTGACAATATCGAAAATACAACAAGGCCATTGCACAGGGCAATCTTTTCCGTAGTAGTCTAATTGTCCCCAGTCTTCGGAGATGTATTTGAATAGACCTTCCTGGTCTATTTTAGTTTGTATGGGTTGGAATATTTCTTGGATCATTTTTATTGGTTTACAGTTTACGGTTAACGGTTTGTGCCGAATTGTTGGTTAAGGTATTGTTCAAGCTCTTCTTTGCTGTCTTCGAATATTTCTTGAATAGCGTTGTTTACTTGTGGGTGGTCTCCTATGAATTGTCTTTTAGGAATCACAAGTTCACTGCCTACTTTTTTTAAAGCAAGTGCTTTCCATCCGATCTGTTCTTGTGTTAATGAGTTGCCTTCTTTCTCAGCTTCTTTACCTCCACTCTTATAAAACATAGCCCAAAAGTATTTCTTCATTTTAGGTGTAATTCTAATTTTGCCCCCACTGTTATGAATGGATGCATAGGGTAATGAACTTGACCAGGTGATACTGTCTTCAGTTGTTTCTGATTGGATAGATTTACGCAGTGCTCCTGTGCGAGCTAATAGAGAACCAATGGAACGTGGTGTTCTTGTTTCTTTCCACTTCTCTGTAAAGAAGGCTTTACGTTCAAAATTTTGGTCAAACTCATCATCTAGTTCAAGGCGTATGTTTTTGATTAGTTTTTGTATAATATTATTATCATTCATTTTATTTGTATATTTGTGTTATGGAAACAATATTTGAACATAATCCAACAAAGTCTGAGTTAAAGCAACTATTAGGCATTACTTCTAAAGAAATTTATTTAGAAGAGTTGGCGTATGCTCCAAAAGGAGAAAACCTTTTGTTTATTGGTCTTCTTTATGAACTTCGACAAGATGAAGTAAAATTCAAGCACTATGTCAATCAAGTGCCTGAACTTTATCAGCAATGGCAATGGGGATTAGACTTTGTTATTTCTCAGTAAAGAACTCTCTAATTTTAGTACTTAAGTCGCCATAATTCTTCATTAGGTGTGGTTCAAAGTATTCTAACGCTTCTTTTTCGGTTAGGTTGCTATCCACAATTCTTTTTCTAAATTCAGTTATCCAACTACTATATCCGTATCCTTTATCTAATATATCTGCTTGATTAGAGGCTGTACCTCCCAATCGCTTCATAAAGTCAGGATATGTGTGTCTTGCTACAAACTGATTAATAGTCTCCATACTCTTCACTTGAAAAGAACTTAACTTTAAAGGCTTTGTTTTTGTCTTCGCGTGTAATATCTCGTGCCATAAACTCTCTAAAGAGTATTCTTGGTTAAATGTTAACTTCTCACCTTTTTTAATAGCTGCAAAGGCTCCTTTTATTTCATCCAATGGATTGAAGTTGCCAAATGAGTGACTACTAATCGAAATAGTAGAACCTCCTTTCCATTCGCCAGTAGCAGGGCTATAAGACATACTATGTTGCATCAAGTAGCTTTTAGACTTAGCTATTTTTACACTTTCTAAACCGTTTCTAAAATCATCACCAAACTGTTCTGCATACTTTGTAATGATATCTTTTACTTCATTGTTTGTAGGAATATCCTTCTTGATCAATGTGTTTAAATCTAAAGCTTCAAAACTTTCTTTTGCTGTAGTCTCTTTAATTGTTTGCTTGATAATGTTAGCATCTTGTACTTTAGAGTATGGATGGTTTGGGGGAAAAACGACTTGTTGCATACCAGGATTAAATCTGAATAGCTCTAAGCTATTAAATCCATCTTTACCATACTTGGTAGTAGCTGTTTTACCTGCTTCAATAGCTGCTACTGAATCGCTTTCTTCATATTTGCCTTTACGCACTTCTATGGTTGTGCAACGACAGTTCCACCCATTGGGTGGGTAATACTCTAACCAAAAAGGATCACTCTTAGGTAGTGTTGTTCTATCAAGTACACGGTGTTCATCCCTTACCTTATCATCTCGCATCGTACGATATTGCAATATTGCGTCATCGTCTAACTCTGACCATTTACCTGCCATAATGGAAGAGTTTACTGCGAAGTTATATTCTGTTTCTAAATATGTTTCATTATAGTCTGTAGTAAGCTTCTTAAAATCTTGTTGAAACTTGCTGAATGGTTTTACTTTTCCTTCTTCATCCAATAGCATTCTTGATGCTTCGAATAGTTGTACATGCGTTTTGAGTGCACTGAATATAAATACATCTTGTTCTAATGCCTGTTGCATTCCCTTTTTGATTACATTGTCTAATACAGGTTGCTTTAAGATCGTAGCAGTTTGTTTGATTACTTGCTTGTATTCTTCTGTTTTGAATAGGTCTTGAACTTTGTAACTTCCTGTACTGTGTAATGTTTTGAATGCAGTTAAAACACTGTTTAAAAGGTCTTCAAATGGGGTGAATTGCAATTCACCCTTACGGGTTTGGTTTATATGTTGGGCGAATTGTGATGGGGTGTTATGATCGAATTGCAATTCGCCCCTACAGCGGTCACAAGTGCATTTATACATATTATGAATGCTATTGTGTAATGCTCCAAAGTATGCCAGCTCTTTAGAGCGATTTAAAAAAAATCATCCTTATTAAAGCCTAAACTAAGGGATTGGTCTTGTTCGAATATATTTGCCTTTTTACCTGTAATGTTTAACCCAAACTTTCTATTCATCCATTCGATATCAAAATCATAGTACTGGAGTGAATCTTTAGTCATTTGCCATAAATCACTGATATCTTCTGTTACTTCGAACTTTAAGAAAATATCTTGAGGTAAGATACCAAGCTTTTGTAAGGCTGGTATGACTGCTGTATTCCAAGCTTCTTCTAATAGTGATAAATCACTATTAATTAACTGTTGTAGCATGTTCTGTGCAGATTCGTCTTTAGAACGCGATCCGTTGACAGTATCTTGACCAATGATAGCACCACTTGATACCATAGATATCTCAGAATTACATAACTGGATTAGACGTTGATATACGTCTCCTGACGTAGATACGCCTTGTCCCCATTGGAACTCTTCAGTAGTGTCTATAATAAACCAAGCAGCAGAACCTACATCACGCATCATTTGCTCTGAACGATTCAACATTGCAGGATCGTGGGTGTTTGTTTTCATAACCCTTGGAGGAATACCAAATATCTCACACAGTTCTGACCAACACGATTGAGCGAATTTCTTCATGAGCACATGAGGGACAGTGTTGTTTAAGATACCTAAGTCCCCTTCATCTCCAAACTCCAGTAAGGTGGTACCATATTCGTCTGCCTTTCTGTAATCTATGTATGTTGTTTGGTCAGTATAGTCAAAGTACACCTTTCCCTGTACTGTATCTACATTCTCACGAGGGATTAGGCTCGTTTTTATGGTATCTCCTTCTTTGATAATTTCCACTAAAGAATGTCCAAACCAAATAGACTCTAAGATGAATTTGCATAAGTCATTTACCCAACGCTTGTTTTGTAGATCATTGGTAATTGTATCGTTTGTATTACCATTTTCGTCTTGGAACATAAATGGTGTACTCAATGCTTTTAGTAGTCTGTTTTTCATTTGTGACATTAGTAATGCATCCAGTAATATGTCTTTATACAATAGCTGTATAGGTGCCATATTACGAGATTCTACATTGCGTGCCATACCTAAAGCTCTTCTCCAGTTCTGTATGTCTTGACGTGTCATGTACTGTGATTTTTCGATGATGCGTGCTGAGACATGTGGATTGATGAATGCCTTTTTTTGTTGTGGTTGATTTTTATATTGTTTTCTTCTTGCCATGATTATTAGTTTACGGTTAACGGTTTACAGTTAACGGTTATTCGTGATGGAATTTAGGACGTGAACCGAATCGGAATGGTTTAGTTCCTGATTGTTCTAATTCGTCTGATATATTTATGATTGGGAGGTTTGATAGTGTTGTTTCTCCCTTACTTAGGTTCGTTAGACTCTTTAATACTCTGTCGTATCGCTCCTTTGCTTGTTCCATTATAATGTCTGCATTACATAGGTCAACGATGTACCATTTGGCTATCGTGATACAGTATTGCACTATCAATGCATTACGGTCTTTACCTGTCGCATTAAATATCTTCTCTACATCATAGAGGAATCTACCATCTTGATTTTCCTTCTTGTTGATATTAGCTGATAGGAAACTTCTACATTCTTGTATAGCTGCATCAATAGCTTGCTCTACAATGGTGTCATCGTCTTCTGTAATTTGGGCTACTTGGTAGCCGTATATGGTGTTTTTAAGGTCTTGTTTTTCTATGAACATAATTTGTATTTTAGTAAGGTCACGGATTGCAAATCCGCGACAGCTTTAGTATTTGTTGTTTACTCGTTTGCCATATACATACTGATTAGAGTATGAATGTATGGCAGGCTGAATCATACCCACAGCTCCTTCTATCATATCGGGTCCGTCCATCATTTTGGCTTTTTCACTAACTCCTAACATCTGCTGTTCTAAGCGTTCCATGTGTGGGTTTTTCTTCTCAGAACTATTAAATATTAGTTGGCCATTACGATGTAATGGTTCAAGTCTTCCCTCGATACGAAAGAACTTTTCTGCCTTCTTACGCTCATCAGGTGTGAGTGGTAAGGTATTGTTGCGTTCTTTTTCTTTTGCTCGAATTAGTGGTATTAATACTTGTTCGTAGAAGGGGTCTTGTAAGGAGTTATTTTCAATATACAATCGCTTAACATCGACCTTTTTCCCCTCCAAATAGTCATATGCACTGAATAACGCATCAACAAACTTAGAGTTACGCATGGTGTCTAACCAACAGGTATATACATAGTATTTCTGAGCCTTGTAACCAACGATTACAATTCCTTTAGTAGATGCGTTCCCTTTATCTTTATTAGATGTTGCGGGGTCTGCATAGGCTACTACACGTTCACAATGTTGTAAAGGAGGGCATTTATCCCAGTATATCTCTTTGAAAATTTCTCCTTCTGATACAGGGTTATTGAAGTACTCTTTTTGAGCACTGTTATAACTGATCTGTTTCAGTACCCTATCAATGTCTTCTTCTGTATTTTTGGTAGGCCATGTTGACTTTCCTTCCTTATCTCTAATATTTACTATTTCGTGATTATCTGCTTTCTTAGCCATTTCTGTAATACAACAGAATTTGGCAATGATGTTACCACAAGCAATAATCATCAAGGGATTAGATATAGAACGTGTAGGAATAAGTGCCTGTTCTATCCAGTTCACTTTATTACGGATACGTTCTGGATTACGGCATTCTTCATCCGTATCTATATCATCAATCAGAATTAGATCAGGACGTTTAGCGTCTTTACGTGTTCCCCTTGGTGATTGTCCTGCACCTAAAGCACGAAAGGCAATACCTTGTTTTGTTATAAATTCGGCTGCTTCCCACTGTCCAATAGAAGCCTGTTCTCCATAGTCATTAATTATACGCTGGTTAGATTCCAAAATGATTCTATACGGAGCTAATAATCGCACTGCATTATCAAATGAGTTCGATACTAAGATGATGTTTGACTTCTTACCTGTTAATCCAAGTTTTAAAGTTTCCATCATCGTGCGTGCAGACTTAGCCAGTTCACGTGACCATGAACGTACTAAATACAGTTCCATATTCTTCATTACCTGTTTGGTCGATTTCTTATGAAAAGGTGCAGGTTCTGAAGTATAGAAGTTTGGAAAGTAGTATTTAAACCAAGCTTCATCATCTTTCTCTAATCGTTCAATACGCTTTATTTTCTCTAATGGGTCTTCCTGTAAGTCAATTTGAGTTGAAGAACGAATATTGTTTCGGAACTCTTGCCAATCTGCTAAATGTTGTTTATTTGATTTCTTTGCCATTACTTCATTCTTTCAAGGATAAATACATCGATATAGTTTGTCAATTTCTTAGCAAAATCAAAGTCAACCCCTTGAATAAAGAGAATGATTTGTTTACTCACTTCGATTACTTCAGCAATAGATGTCTCAGTTTCTAACTTATTAATTGAGGCTGTTAACTTCGAAATGATATCAGCTTCCTTACTTGTAGGTGTATTTGATATTTTAACAGGAAAGTCACTTGGATTGTAATCAGGCCATTGAATAGATTCATTTCCATTTTCGTCTTTTAGTTTTACTGGCTTTAATAAAACAGCAGGTATATCATACACTGTTGGTCTTGTTTCTATTTCAATATTTAATCGCTCTAATTGACTGTATAAAGTATTGATTTGCGTTTCTTTTGTTACTAATAAGGAACGTTTAAGGTTCTCCCACTTCCCATCTGTTACCCATTTGCCAATAGTCTTTTCAGTACGTTTTAAACGCTGTGCAATTTCCTTACGAGTGATACCCTCCAGGAATAGTTGTTTAGCAAAATCCTTTTCATTTTCTGTATTGCGCATAGTATCTATTTTGATGCAAAAGTGGCTTGTAACACCTTATATATATAATAAGTGTCCGATTTCCGAACGCATTTGTACGAGGAGTGCAAGGTTAGTTGAGTAGGTGTTTTTAATGTTGAAAATTTGCCACATCAATAACGAGGAAATGAGTAAGATAAAACGATTTGTAGCAAATGATCAACGTGTAAAAAATAGTTATGGCTTTTATGTACTGACTTCAGGAATTTCTTTAGTTCGATTTGAACCAAATCCTGTAATGCTTGATGGACATCAATTGGACAATAAGAGTGTTATTGGTAAATGGACAAATATTGGTATAGAAGGTGACTTATTGTTAATGCTACCTGAGTTTGATCAAGAAGATACTAATGCAATAGCTATTGGTGGAAAGGTTGAACGTGGTTATATCAAAGGTTGCTCAATGGGTATTATTTGGAATCCTGATGATTTGGAATGGATTGGAGATAAACTGATATTGACTAAATGTGAGTTATACGAAGTATCTATTGTAGCAGTACCAAGCAATATGAATGCCATCCATTTATATAATAGTAAGCTTGAACTGCAAAGTGATGAACTGGTTAAAACACAATTATCCCTTATTCCGAATGAATTAAACTTAGAAAATAATATGAGTAAAGTAAAATTAAGTGTAGCATCTCTAACTGTGTTAGGGATGACAGATGCTCCTACAGATGGAGTTGACTTAGCTGTAGTAGAAGCGAAATTACAAGGGTTGTCTAATCAAGTAGCTACTTTATCAGCAGAAAATAAAGGTTATAAAGAAGCACATGAAGCAAATGCCTTAGCTGAGAAGACAGCTTATTTAGATAAAGCTGTGAGTGATGGTAAAATTACCATCGAGCAGAAACCAACCTTTGAGCAATTAGAGTTATCTGTTGCGAAAAGCATTATCGAAGTATTGCCTTCTAAACAGTCTCTATCTCATCAAATCAGTAATGCTGGTGCAGGTAAGAGTGAAGTGAAAACCTTAGACGATTTTCAAAAGTTGGAGTTAACTGCTCAGTTGGCATTTAAGAAAGAACAACCTGAGGCGTATAATAAATTGTTTACAGTTAACGGTTAACAGTTTACAGGGGAATAAACATCACGGATTGCAAATCCGCGATAGCAAGTAAAATAAGAACAAAATACATATAAAAATATGGCAAAAAATTTTCCAGAAGTATGGGAATCAAGAGTAAGGGAGAAACTTACCAGTGAGAATGTAGCACCGTGGTTAGATGGTATTCCTGAATTAGAAGCAGAAGAGGCATTTTTAGGAGAAGGGACTGCAACTGAACAGAACTTAATTCATATCCCAATTGAAACATTTAGTCCTGATGTACTTATTAATAATAGTACTTATCCAATCGAAGTACAAGAGTATGAAGATGGAACTAAGTCTATCGCATTAGACAAGTATCAGACAAAAGCAACAAGTATCAGTGATGATGCTGCAATGGGGGCATCTTACAGAAAAATTGATACTGCAACAAGAGGGCATGTCAAAAAAATTAATAGTACAAAGTACAAAAAAGCAGCACATGCTATTTCACCAGCTGAAAATAGTAATGATACTCCTGTTATTGTTTTAAAAGACGATTACACAGCAGAAGATATCTACAATGCAATTATTGATCTTAAAGATAAATTTGATAATGCTGAAATTCCTGAAGAGGAAAGACGTTTAGTTTTAGCAACAAAACATTACAATGTAATGCTTAAAGACAAACAGCGTTTTGCTAATCTATTCGTAGATCATAATACTGGTAAAGTAAATCAACTTATTGGAGGATTTCATGTATTTACTTATGTCTCAAATCCATATTATGCTACAACAGGTAAGAAAGTGCCTTATGGTTCTGTACCTGATGCTGATGCAAAAGTGGCTTCTTTTGCATTTTATACTGATAACATTGGTAAGAAAACAGGTAAAACAAAACAATACTTTGAACCTGCTTCAGGAAGTACTACTACTCAAGCAAATTTAATAAACTATAGACATTACTTTATTGCAATGCCTATTCAAAATAAATTCATAGGAGCAATTATCTAAGTAGTGTATGAATGAGACATTAATAGCGGCGGTTGTTGGTTTGGTGTCTTCTGTAGCAACTTGGTGGGCAACTCGAAAAAAGAATAATACAGAGGTTCAGGCTTCTGAATTAGAAAATGTAGAGAAGTCACTAAAGTACTATCGAGAGTATGTAGAAGATTTGGGTAGCAAATTAAAAGAGGCTACTAATGAACTATACAAGACATCGAACTTACACCGAGAAGCTATTGATGAGCTAAATACAGCACGGCTTGAAATAAAGAACCTTGAGGAACGTCTTGAGTTGCTCGCTAAGCAAAACAAGGAGTTGATTGCAGAACTTAGAAAGTACAAACAATTAAATGGTAAACGAGAATAATATGCATAAGCAATTAATACTACAGGCACAAAGTCAGATGAACGTTCAGGAATGGCCACAGAAAAACAATAAAGGTCCAGGAGTAAAAAAGTACTTGAACAGTGTAGGTCTCGGAGAAGGATATGCGTGGTGTATGGCTTTCGTTTACTGGTGTGTACAGGAAGTATGCAATGACTATAAAATATCTAACCCACTACTCAAGACGGGAGGTGTGCTCAAACAGTGGAACTCACGCTCTAATCTGCGCGTGAGCACTCCACAAGCAGGGGATGTATTTATTATGGACTTTGGGAAAGGTCAAGGGCATACGGGGATTGTAATAGAAGTTCAAGGAGATAGTATCATTAGTATTGAAGGTAATACGAATGATGAAGCGAGTCGAGAGGGGTATATTGTTGCACAGAAAAAAAGGAAAATAAGTTCAATTAAGGGGTTTTTAAGACCGTTTAAATAGTATTTAAAGGGAACTGGAAACAGATAACAGGGAACAAGAAAAAAAGAAATTATGCAGAATTTAAAGAGATATCTATCCATTGTGTTTATGGTGTTGGCAATTATGCTGTCTGTGAGTTGCGGAAGCAATAAGCAGGCAGTTAGCCTACAGCCTACCGTTACCGAGAGTGTAACGACAACTGTGGAAGAAGTAAAAAGAGATACTACACTGGTAGTAGAAGCTGATAGAAGCAGTTATGTGGCTGAACTTGCCATACAGGGCAATAAAATAGTTGTGAAAGATGCGAATATTAAACGCAGTAAAAACAAGGTGTTGCAACCGCCTAAAGTTCAGTTAGTCAATAACAAATTGACAGTAGATTGTACGTTAGAGGCGCAATCGCTATTTTTTGAGTGGCGGGATAAGTACATCAAAGAAAACAAGGTTAAAGAAATTAAAATACCTGTGCCTGTACCCTTAGAATTGTCTTGGTGGCAAAGTTTGCAGATATGGATGGGGCGAGTCTTTATGTTTTTGATTGGTATCGGTGGTGTTGGGTATTTCGTGAGGAAAAAAGTTAATTAAGTCACGGATTACAAATCCGCGACAACTAAAAATGTAAAGTATGTCTAAGAAATTATATCAAACAAGTGATGGTATTAAGTTCTATCACGAACAGGATGCCAAGAATCACGCACTGTCTTTAGAAGATAGAAAGGTGAATCAAGTTGATGGTGAACAGAAAAAGGTAGACTCAAAGTCAGGAGACTTTGCGCAGCAGGAGAACAGGGAGCCAAAAACAAACAATAAGAGTGCTGCTGAATTGATTGCTGAAATTAAGCAGGTGGAAACTTTAGAACAGTTAAATGCTTATGAAGTACATAAACAGGTTACTGTTAAAGCTGCTGTTGAGAAAAGAAGATCAGAGTTGACTGCTAATATTGAAGTTGATTTAGGAGAGGGAACAGGAAACGGGGAAGAAAATCACGGATTGCAAATCCGCGATAACGGAAACGTGGAACCGAAAACAGGGAACGAGGAACAAGAGGACGTAAAGGAAGATAAAGGTGAATAGTTATGTTTCCATTTATACTGCCAGTACGCAAGTTAGAATTTAAAAGAAGTAAGATGTTACCAGGAATAAAAATAGAATTTCAGAACGGAAACTTAGGTCAAGTGGTTAGTATGCCTGATGGATGTTTTGGATTGTTAGCAAGTGCTGTAGCTGTAACAGGTAAGTTTGAACTTAATAAGCCTTATCAAATTAAGTCTATGAAGGATGTTGGTGCGATGGGTATTCTACCTGACACTAATAACTATAGACTGCATAAAACTCTTAGAGAGTTCTATGCTGAAGCTGGAGAAGGTACTGAACTGTGGTTGATGGGTGTTGATAAAAAGGTAAAGCTGTCTGATTACTTTGCTGAGCAAAATGGTGAGGCATTGGCTGAAACATTACTGAATGCTGCACAGGGAAAAATAAGAGGATTATTCACTGCTTATGATCCTGATGCTACTGTGACTATTACGGTGGAGAAAGGAATAGATAAGGATGTCGTATTAGCGATGTCGCTTGCACAACAGTTGGGTAATAAATATACTGAACGTCGCTATGCTCCTTTCTTTATCCTATTAGAAGGTTATGCCTTTAATGGAGATAAAGTAGCATTAGATACCCTATTAGAAAAGTCCTATAACCGAGTAGGTATTCTAATCGGAGATACTGAAAAAGGTAGTAAAGGTGCTGCAAGTGGTGTAGTGATGGGAAGGTTAGCTAAGGTGCAAGTACACGTCAATATGGGACGTGTACGTGATGGAGCTTTGAAACCTTTAGAAATGTATATCGGTAATACAACAGTTGATCAGTATGATGTAGAGGCCTTGTATGACAAAGGGTATTTGTCATTTCGCTTTCACCAGGGCAAGTCGGGTTACTTCTTAATAGATGATCCATTAGCGACAAGTGAAACGGATGATTATAGATATATCTCTCGTAGACGTGTAATCGATAAGGCTTACAGAATTGTGTATATAGCAATGCTTGATTTCTTACTTGATAACAGCAATACGATGCCTAACGGAGCGATTAATCCAATCGATGCTAAGATGATAGAGAACGCAGTAGAATCTGCTATCTATACGAGTATGACAGCTGAAGGAGAATTGAGCGTGTCTGAAGAGGGAGATCGAGGTGTAATCTGTCAAGTAGATTTAGAACACAATCTTGTGAGTACAGGTAAACTAAAAATGGTAGTTCAGGTGAAGCCATTTGGATATAATAGGTTTATCGATGTGCAGTTGGGGTTTGTGCCTGTTAATGGGTAACAGGGAATGGGGAACTGGTAACAGGAAACTGTAAAAAGGAGTAATAACAAAAAAAGATACAAATATGCCAGTAATAGTAAGTGGCCGACAATATGAATGGGGTGATATCACGCTTATCTTGGGTAATAGAGATATGGTAGGTATCACAGGCATTAAGTACGGTGAAAAGGCAGAAAGGGAGGCGAGCTTTGCGAAAGGGAGATATGCGCACTCTATTCAGACTGGTAATATCTCTGTAGAAGGAGAAGTAACACTATTGCAAAGTGAGGTAATCGCGTTACAAAAGTCAGGAAAACGAGGGAGTATCCTGTCTCTTAACTTGGATGCAATCGTCAATTATGGCGATCCATCAGAAGGCGATATGATGCGTACTGATCGTATTATAGGACTACGATTCACAGAGGATATTAAGGACTGGAAGCAAGGAGATAAACGTGCAGAAATCACGTTGCCATTTATCGCACTTAAGGTGGAGAATGGGGTTTAATTCAATTACGAATTAACACACGGATTGCAAATCCGCGTGAGCAATCTACGCGAGCAAATAGAATTATGAATTAAAAGCCTTCTTGGATAAGGAGGCTTTTTTTAAACACAAAAAGACAATGGGTAAAGTATTTATAGGAGATGTGACTCCTGAACAAATAGAACAGTTTAAAGCACAACATAAAGTAGTGCATAAATTAAAAGGTGAATCAGGTGTTTATGCAATCGTGCGTAGACCAACCATGAAGGAAATTGAGTATGGGCAGGCTATGCTGGCACAAAACAAGTTTATCAGTTACAACAAGCATCTGTTTGATTCGTGTCTGTTAGCACTTAGTGAAGATATCAGAGATGATGAGTATAAGGTTAATGCATTCGCTTCACAGATGATGTTAGTAGTGGAGACTGAACGTGTAGAGGTGGAAAAGCTTTAGGAGAAGGTTCGTTTAATCGTGATTTTAGTTCTTCTCCTGGAGAAAGTAAATCACGTAAACTAACTCAAGAAGAATACTATCAAGAGTTAGATGAATGGATCATAAATATCCGTAAAATATATACTATGCTCAGGTACTATCTAAAGATAGAACCTTATGATATGGAGTACTGGGAAATAGGATATCGGTATGCAGAACTGGAGTGGATAAGAAAAGAAGAAAACAAGGCAAATGGCTAATCTATTAGAATATGTAATAAATATACGGGATCGGGCAACTGCTACTATGCAACGCCTCGGAGGTGCTGCTGTAGAGACTACTAATCGATTAGGTACTGTACAACATGAATCTGTATTAGTAGCCAGTGCTCTTCGAGAACTTGGTGCTCCAGCAGATAAGCTGAAAGAGCAACTCGATAAATTAAAACAAGAACGTGGTCTTATCCATCAACGAGATGTAGCTCATATACGACAGTTTAATACAGAGATACAGAACTTAGAGCGACAAATACAAAGTCTTGAAAGTACAACTTCACAAAGTAAATTAAGTAGCTGGGCTAAAGATGCTTTTAGTCAAATCCCCTTTGCTGGGTTGCTTACTAATCCACTTGTAGTAGCAGGTACTATAGCAGGTGCATCAATTAAAAAAGGTATAGAGCAAGACTTACAGAATACTAGTTTTGAGGTGTTACTTGGGAGTAAAGAAGCTGCTCAAAATATGGTAGCTAATTTAACTAAGTATGGTATGGAAACTCCGTATGATAAGATGTCATTAGGAGAAAATGCTAAACAACTATTAGGGTTTCAAATCGAAGGGCAAAAGGTAATGCCTATTCTACGAGCTATAGGGGACTTGGCAATGGGTGATAAGAATAAGATGGATTCATTAACCCTTGCTTTTGCTCAAATGAGTAGTACAGGGAAATTAAACGGACAAGATTTGAACCAAATGATTAATGCTGGTTTTAATCCATTGAGTGAAATGGCATTGAAAACAGGTAAGAGTATTGGTCAGCTTAAAGATGAAATGGCAAAGGGTTCTATAAGTGCTCAGATGGTAGAAGATGCCTTTATGAGTGCTACAGCTGAAGGGGGTAAATTCTATCAAATGGCCGAAAAACAAGGTCAAACCCTTGGAGGTAAATGGGCTCAGTTTGTGGATAATGCTTCTGAAAAGTTGCTTATTTTTTATCAAGTAATAGGTCCTGTAGCAGAAAAACTAATTGAATTAGGAGGAGCTGTATTAGATTTGACATTTAACGGTTTAGGTTGGTTAGTTAACCAAATACAAGAGGGAAATCCATACTTACTTTTTTTTGCGATAGCAATAGGTAGTATAACCCTTGCTTTGATGATTATGAAAGGAACTATGTTAGCCACCACAGCGATACAGAAAGGAATGACATTAGCTACAAATCTAGGTTCGGCTGCATGGTGGAAATTAAACTTTGCTATGTTATCAAACCCGATAACCTGGATAATAGCAGGAGTAATTGCTTTAATCGCACTAATAGGTTGGCTTATTTATAAAGTAGATGGTTGGGGATTAGCGTGGAGTAATACTGTTAATGCTGCTAAGAGTCTATGGAGTGGTTACATAAATTTAATCAAGTTTACATGGGGAACTATATATGATATGCTAATGCGAAATATTGAAAATATCATGGTTGCTTGGTATAAATTGAAGTCTTTATGGAATGAAGATGAAGCCAATGCACAGATAGCAATTATAGAGCAACGCAGTGAGGAAAGAAAGGCTGCTTTAAAACAAACAGCTCAAGAAGCAAAGCAAGATTTTGCTAATGCTTGGGATTCTACCAAAAAGGCAGCAGGATCATTAAAATGGAATGATAAAAGCCTGTCAGATATGATGGGTGATATGAAAAAGAGCCTTGGTATTAGTAGTCCTGATGGAGTACCTGGTGCATCCACAATCAATAGTAGTATAGGTGGTGGAAAAGGCGATAAAGATAAATCTAATACAGCAGTAGCTACTGGAGGGACTAAGCACAACTATATAACGATAAATCTGAATGATCTAATAGGTGTACTTAATATTAACCGTGAAGGCTTTAAAGAGAGTGTGGATGAAATGCAAGAACAAAGTACAGATGCATTCTTAAGATTACTAGGAAGTGCTGTGAGTGCTGGAAATTAGGTAATAGTGATGAGAACCACCCCGCCCTAAAGGGCACCCCTCCAATGGAGGGGAATAAAAAGGAAGAAATATGAATGATATGGTAGTAGCGAGCTTACTTGGCTCAAAGATAATTCAACAGGTACCTCGAATAGCAAAGGTGCAAAACTTCTTAGGTAAACATGTATTACCAGTTCTACCCTATCCACAGTTTCCTAAGCCTGTAAGGGTAAAGGATGAAAAAGGAAATGTAGAAGGTGAACAATGGAAAGCGAATATACCTGTCAGTGATGAGGAGCAGTTCTTTCCTCTTTCTTTAAGTGTAGATGGTAGTGAATGGTTTACATTACCTTATGAACCTATGATTAATATAAGTGGTAAGAACAATATCGTTAAGCGATCTGTGATGAAGTACCATCAAGATTTTAGTGATGGAATATTTGGAACAGTGAAAGAACGTTGGAGTATGGATGACTATAATATCACTATCACTGGTATCTTCTTTGGTGCAAACGAACAAGGAGTATATGAAGATACATTTCCTATTAGCGATTTTAATAAGCTTAGAGACTATCTGTTAAGCGGTAAAGAAATAGCTGTTACTTGTCCAATTTTTGAATTGTTAGGTATTAACTATATCGCAATAGAAAGTTTTAATTTTCCATTTACTAAAGGAGAAAATGTCCAAGCTTACGAAATAAAGGCATTAAGTGATATGCCTATTGATGCATTAATATTAGAAGATCCAAATGCTTAAAATGAACTTTAAAATTGGCTTTATTACTGCAAACGGTAAAAAGTTCAGATGTGATGTAGTACACTCAGTAGAGATAGAAAAGAATGTAGAAAATCTCGCTGATACATGCCTTATCACTTTGCCAGGATCACGATTTAATGCCCCTTTATTCTTGCCTTCTGAAATAAAAAGAGGTACTGAAGTAAAAGTCTTTTTAGGGTATAATGATGAGTTAAAGGAAGAATTTAGAGGTTATGTAAAAGAAGTACTAAGTAATAATGGTGCTATTACTGTAGAGTGTGAAGATGCATTGTTTCTTTTTAGGAAATCAGTTAAGAATGAACAATTCGCAAGTATAGAATTGAAAGAGATAGCTGAGAAACTATGTAGTCAAGTTGATAGTAGCTATAAGGTAATATGTGATTATGGGATAGTCTATGAGAAGTTTACAATCAATGATGCTACAGCATATGATGTGCTAAAGAAGCTTCAGGAAGATACTTCTGCAAATGTTTGGTTTGATACAATAAATAAAACATTACATATTCATCAGGCTTATGTAGAAAAAGGTGGTGAAGTTAAGTATTCAATGCACCGAAATATCGAAAGTAGTAGTCTCGAATATAGAAGTGCTCAAGACAAGAAAGTAGAAGTCATTATAGAAACTACAGATAAAAATGGAAAGGTACAACAAGTTACCTCAGGTACTACTGGAGGAGATAAAATAACTAAAAAAATAGGAAATATAAGCCCTAGTCACGCTAAAGAAATAGCGGATTCGGAACTTAAGTTACACCTATTCGATGGTTATAAAGGAAGTTTTACATCTTGGTTAATTCCATATATAGAGCCTACTTATACAGCTGAAATTATAGATCAAGAATATCCTGAGAAAACAGGTAAATACTATGTGGTATCAGTAAAAACAAGTTTTAGTCCATCAGGAGGAGTACGAACAATAGAAACAGGAATAAAACTAAGTGTATGAGTAAGATTACTGAACTAAGAAGGTTAATAAGGGCTATCGTAGGCGATATGTGGAACTTGCCCCTCTTGGGCGAGGTTACAGCTGTAGAAGGAGAAACCTGTTCTGTAAAGCTTGCTTCAGGACTTGAGGTAAGTGATGTAAGGCTTAAGGCTACTGTAACAGGTGTAGATAAAAAGGTATTGATGACCCCCAGTATCGGTAGTGATGTGATCATGATGTCGAGTACTGGTACATTGGATAATCTATTCGTAATCTCAATGGATGCGTTAGATAAGGTAGAAATCATCAGTGCTAATGTAAATATCACTGTGGATGATAAGGTCTCTGTAGAAGTATCAGGGGTTAAACTTAGTGAAACAATGGCTAATCTATGTGATGCGATTAAGACATTGACAGTAAGTACAGGAGTAGGTCCGAGTGGTACGCCCTTACCTCCTACACAACAAAAGATACAGAAGCTGGAGGAGGATTTTAAAACACTGTTTAAATAGTGTTCAAACATTGATTAAATATGGCTTTAGATAAAGGTGAGTTAAAAAAAAATATTAAGTCGATATTGACTGATATGATGGAGAGAGAGAAAAATTCTTTTGATGAATTTGCAGAACGGTTAGCAACAGCTATCGATAGTTATACTAAGAAGGCTGAGATAGATTATCAAGGAGGACTTGCGAATAATGGTGGTCCTGTAACAGGAACCTTTAAAGGGCAATTGAAATGAGAAATATAGGTATTCAAATACAAGGTGAACAAGATGCTGAAGGGTTTATGGATTTAAACATAGATGTACAACGCAATGCAGAGGGCAAAATAACTCAGGGAATTGTGGTAGGTGATATACTTGAGCAGAACAAGGCTCTTATCCTTATCACACATCCAGGGGAATGGAAAACGAATCCTGTTCTCGGTGTTGGGTTACACAATATGCTTTTAGATCATAACTATTTAGCCTTTAGGCATCGCATAAGAGAGCATTTCTCTATGGATGGACTGAATGTAAGAACCTTGGATTTGTATCCTAATAAACCGTTTAGAATAGATGCAGACTATAAAAATTAAGAATAATCAGTGCTTTATAGATGTGGTATTAGAGGCTACAGGTAGTCTAAGCAATACTTTACTTATGGCCATAGAGAATAACACTTCTATTACTGATGAAAAGGCTATTGGTAGTGAGTATAAGGTGGTGGGACAGGTCAATAAGCTGATAGTGGATAAACTGCGTGTTAATCCTCCTGCAACTGGACTGATAGACTATAAGAGTGTGTTTAATTATCGATTGCCACATACATTCCCAATGTTTTAGATATGAGAAGTAGAGATGAAATAAAGAGTCAAATGACTAACGAGTTTATGAGTAATGAGGAAATCATTACTAAGTATAAACTTGATCAGAATAAGACGTTTGAACAGCAGTTTTCTAAAGTTAGTTTGGAGTATCTATTGTTTGATTTTGTTGCTTTTGGGATATGGTTCTTGGAGGGGCTATTTGACTTGTTTAAGAAGGATATCGATGATGTGATAGCTAAGTCAAGGGTGCATACGCATAAGTGGTATAGAGAAAAGGCTCTTGCATTTATGTATGGGTATTCACTTAATGAAAGTGATGTTTATGATACTGAGGGACTATCTGAAGAGCAGATAAAGAAGGCTAAGATAGTGGCGAATGCGGCGGCACAGAAGATAACAGTAAGTGGACGTGGTGTTCTAAGAATTAAAGTAGTTAAGAAGGAAGGTGTAAATATGATACCTCTAATACCTGTAGAACTGCAAGCATTCACTGCTTATATGAATCTCGTAGCGGATGCAGGTACATACGTACAGCCTACTTCAGATAAAGGAGATGACTTAAAACTAAAGATGGATGTGTATTATGATCCATTGGTATTGGATACTGAAGGTAAACGTCTTGATGGTACTCAAGCTACTCCTGTTCCAAATGCAATAGAGAATTACTTGCGTTCAATCGAATTTAATGGAGAGTTTATTAAGTCGGAACTTGAGGATGTTGTTAAACGTATAGATGGGGTGTTGTATATAAATATCAAAGATGCCTGGACAAAGTATGCTTCTTATAGTTATGAAACTACAAATATAGACAATGCAGGTGTGGTGGATGAAATACGCAGACCTGATTCTGGATATTTGATCCTGGACAAAACAACTTCATCATTTAACTATCGAGCATATGAACAATAACGTATATCGCATAGATTGGGATAAATTGGTTAAGTTGTTCTTACCTATTAGCCTTAGACAGCCACTGTTGATATGGTTGTTTTGGAGTTGCGTCAATCCTGTTAAGTCTATTCATTCATTGTTTTTGAACTTTAGAAAAGACAGACTTAAAAGGGTTAGTTATAACAGTCAGGTAGTCTATCTACAAAAGATGCTGAATGATGAGTTTGATCCTTTCTTAAAGCGGATTAAGGTTCAGAATAATAGTATAGATGATAGGCGGTTATTATACTTTCAACAGCGACAGAAGCCACTATACTTAGGTAAGAGTTTTATGTTTACTGAAAAGTGGATACGAAACTATGACTTCCTGGTATTAATACCTGAAGATGTAAAGCTGGATAAAACACAGCTTATCACAATGAAAAACTTAATCGAATACTATAAGTTGTATTCGAAAAATTACGAAATAAGATATGAGTCAAGATAAACATTTGATTATTGAAAAGGATGGATATCCTCTACAAATAGAGAGTATACAAACCTTAAATGATGGAATCCAACAGTCTTTAACCAATATAGCTGCTGTCTGTGGTAGTAATACTATTCTAAAAGGGTGCGTGGATGAAGTAAAAGAGGGTGTTACTTATGTGAGTGATGGTATCATGTGTATAGATGGTCGCATATTCCAATTTAAAGGTGGTAAGAAGACTGGTGGGGTAACTATCATCACTGATAAGGTAGATGATATATATGATACGGGTGACGGAAGTGCTAAACAGATGCTTCCTGTACGTGGGTTTACTTATGTGACTAATACTCCACAAGGTTCTACTAATATCGCTTGGAATAGTTTTGTTAGGGTGGCTGATTTGAAGGATTTGAGTGCATTGGTACCTAAGGTGAATGATATGTATCAACATCAAATTTTAGCTAAAGGTTATGAAACACACTCTTTTGCGGATGTTGTTGAAGGAACAGTACCTGGTCATATAAGGATAGACTTTGATAAGGAATTGAATACTGATGATTATATACTTCTAATTAGTGTAGAGTCATTATTAGATACGTATGCTTCTAATGCAAAGCACATAATTATAGTAAGCAGCTTTGATCATAAAACCACAGGATTTAGAGTAAAAGCATCAAGAAAAGAAGTTGGAGAAAGAACACAATTTAAAGTTCATTGGATAGTATTTAAAAAATAAGAAATGATACAGCCATTAAAGATAAATAAGAAAGTAGACAATGATGCTAAGTTAGCTCAGATTATAAAAGAGAATATTCCTGCGTATGAGTATATGTCAGCTGATGAAGTTAACTCTATGGTGGGTAAAATCAACGAAATGGTGCCAGCTATTAATGTTAGTAATGGAGGGTTCCAGGGGACACTATCTGTAAATGAAAAACGTGTTGATAGTGGGTTTTATATACCTACTGAGAGTGGTATTTTCATTAATGCTGATAACATACAGGTGGATTTATCTCAAGGGATTAACTTTGTTACTTATGATGGGGATAAGTGGGAAGTGGCTGTGGTTCCTATTGTTGCTGATGGACAGATTGAGGAGGGGAATATGGGGTTTGTTAGTGGTGGGGAGGTTTATAGTAAAGGTTTTCTAAATGAAGAAGATCAGGATTTTTCTTCTTTAGGAAGAAATAAATTTGATTACAAAAAAGTAAAAAAAGGGTTCTACTTAGCAGATGATAAAATAATAAGAAGAGAGAATGCTATCATTAGCCATATCATTGATTTGTCTGATAATCCAACTAAAACTATAGCAGTTTCAGGTTTAGCATTGAAAAGTAGATGGTCTTTTCATTATCAGTTTTTAAATAAAAATGATGAAGTAATTGAGTTTGGGTATATTTCCGAATCATTAACTAAACTAACAATACCATATAATTCTAAAGAAATAGTAGGTTACAGAATGACTGTTTTTTCTGATAAAGCAGAAGAAAATGAGAGCTTAAATACTATAATGATAGAGTTTGGTTCAGTATTTCATGAGTTTGAAGAATATCAAAGAGTAGTTAAAACATTATTTAGAACTCCTATAGAGTCTACTTATGCAACAAAATGTAAAGATGTAGCTGAAAAAAATACCGATATAATTAATCTACTCTATTTAGAAAACAGTAAAAAAACTATAAAATTTTTAGATAAAGAAAAAACATTTGAACAAAACTTTAATACTGTATATCATACAGATTCACTTCTTGGTTTTATCAGATCAGGGTTCTTTGGCAAAATAAATTCACTAAGTTGTTATTTGTGTGTTGGAGATAATACAGAAGAAGAATTTGAAATGAAAATAGGTTATACACATGAGTTCAAAAATGGAATTAAAGAGGAAGAAGTAGTTATACTAACATCAAAAAAGTTGTATAAGAAAGATTATAAGAAAAATACATTCGATCTATTAACATTTAACTTTAATGAAGTTACAATACCATTTAATAAGAACCTTATTGTATTCTTTACAACACCAATTAAATTACCTCTATTTAATTTAACTAATAGTGATTTTGATGAAAATGATTACAAATTACTCTATAAGACAAAAGGATCTTCTCAATTTGGTTATGGGTATGCTTATTCCACAGGAATAGAAGTATCGTATTCTTCAAGTTTATTCTTTAGTAAAAAGGTAGTTTTTATTGCTGATAGTATTACTGCACATACTAATAGTTGGGCGTATCAAGCAGCAAGAAAATTGAAATTTGACTTAGTTAATTTGTCTATAAGTGGTGCTAGATATCAAGATTTTACTAATACAACATTTGATTTTAGCTCACAATTAGATTCAAATAGCCCTAATAATACAGTGTTTAATCAAGTTTGTCGTTTAGCACAAAAGATTACTCCTAAAGGTGAGCAAATTAAATGGGCACACCCTATAACTAAAAATGAATTTAATGTACCAATAGATATCGCTGTTGGTAGTGGAGAGCTTGAAAGAGTTGATTTAATAGTACTAGCTGCTGGAACAAATGATTCTAAGTATAATACTGAAAACGCTTATTTAGAATATGTAAAGTATGATTATCCAAACTATGATAGAAAAGTACATATGGTTACTGGACTAATGTGGGCAATTGAATCTATTAAATGTATTGCACCTAACGTACAAATAATTATTTCAACACCTATTCAATCTAATCCTACAGGAAGTAGACGATTTGAAATTACTAAACAAAAAAGAGATCGCATTGTAGAAGTTGCAAATTATTATGGAATAACTGTTATAGATTCTTTTTTTGAAAGCGGTATTTCTGAAAAATTTGAGACTAATGATGGTGAGAATGGAAAGTACTTGTATGATGGACTTCATCCAAATGACCAAGGTAAAAAGTTAATGGGTAATTTTTTAGTAAAAAAAATAAGGACAGAAATAAATATAGAATAGAAATAGAGGTTAAAAGAGTCCTCCAACCAAATAATAATTTTCTCACGATTATAATTTAGCAGCAAAGCCACAGCGTTGGAGGACATAAGTCTTCTATGCTGTGGCTTTGCTGTTTTGTTAAGTAATCGTGAGAAATGCAAATATAGAGTAAAAGAAAGAATGATAAAAATAAATAGTAAGAATTTGGGAACCCTTGTTATTAAAGAGGTTTCTAAAGATGTAGCGAGAGAATTGATTATAAATAATCACTATTCTGGTAAGTGGAATAATGCGGGGTTTGGGTTATATAATTTTGGATATTATAGACCTGATTCTGAAGAATGTTTAGGAGTGGCTGTATATGGATATACAATGCATCCAAAATCTAAACTATTTGATCATCCTAACCCTAATGCAATTATGTTAGAATTGAATAGAATGTGGATTAGTGATGAATTAGGGAAGAATGCTGAGAGTTTACTTATAAGTAAGTCTCTTAAAATGCTCTCAAAAATGAATCCTAACGTTGTAGCTGTACAATCTTTTGCAGATGGACGTTTGGGGTGTGGTACGATTTATAAAGCCTCTAACTTTAAGTATTATGGTAGTCATAAGACTATTTTTGCTAAGAATAAACGTACAGGAGAAATTAACCATAAGATGAATATTACTAGAATGGATAGTAAGAGTATTTATCTACGTAACAATGTATCTTTATTATTGGGTGAATTGGAGTTCTTCAAAGTAGATACTTATCGTTACATCTATCCCCTGTGTAAACACTTTAAACCTCGTTTTAAGCAACAGGTTTATCCAGCTTATAAGAAAGGTATTGAATCACATAACCACATAGTCAATAAGGAACTGGTTAAGGAGCGTCTTAAAGGGTTTATTGATGAGTTGTAGTAGAAGTGAGTTAGATGAATAAACCCCGTTTAAATAGTGTTTAAACGGGGTTTAAATCTGTTAAATAATTATTTCAGATAATATGTTTTTAAATTCTTTAGCTAGGGTTTCACTTTGTATAAAATTATGTATATTATTAATTTCATTAATAGTTTGATCTTTTAAATATCCATTTATAGCTATAGTAGCACTTAAACTACGAGAAGCAATTAAAATAGCATGGTCTATTATAAAAACCACTAAATTATCTTGTTTAGAATCGACAACCACAGTAAGTACTATATTTCTAGCTGAATTATATGATTTTTGTAATCTACATTGATACTTGTTTAGTACTAAATCTACAGATTTATTTTTTGTAAGAGAAATAATCGCCTTTTCTAATTTTATATATTCCGATTTAGGAACAGTCAGAGTGAATTCTTTATTACTTATTGTGAAAGACTCTTCATTGGCCCCTAGAATCATAATGGAAGGAAAGCCCCAATTGTTTATTACTTTTAATTGCATTGTTTTTAATTGCAATTTACTGAAAAATGTACATTTTAATTTAAAAATTTGTACATTTTAATTTTGTGATTATAGTACTTGATTAGATGAAATGTTTTCTTTAGTTTGTAATAAAGCATAAAGAGGTTCTTCATATTTTTCTTTAACTTTAGAGTATCGCTGCTTCTCTACTTTATTTCTATAAGCAACAGCGCCAATTCTCAATAAAGAATAAATATAAACTCCCCCAAGTAGCATAGTTAAAAAAACAGTTAGCCTTACTACTGGGGAAAAGCTCTCAAAATGTGAGCTTAAATAGTAAAAGTAATACAAGAGTGTATCCATAGCTATAATATTTTTATTTCTACAAAGTTTTACCTTTATATTGAATTACAACTACCCAATACTTTTATGTTTGACGCAATAAACTACTCAAAAACTAACTCTTTTACGTAAAACATAAACACCATAAACACTTAAAAACAAACTAGTTAAGCAATTATAAAGCTATATACTGATAAATATCAATTTAAATAATAACTAGTCTTTCGTATATTGCTTTATGAAACATCTAAACTGTACGTTTAAAAAATGAAACGCCCTACTCAAAAGGCTAAATCAGTTTTCTAATACTTAATGATAACTACAATTAAACGGGTCCTAATTTTATAGTTTAGACACTTATATACAATAGATACACTGCATTCCAATACAGTAGAAGTCCTTCTCCATATTTTATAAAAAAGAATGTTTCATTTTCTCATACTCTTGTAAACATTATTCATTCTACTATAATTATTATGTTTTCTTTATCTATGTCTCCTACCCGTTATGGTGAGTAGTAATCTTCCTTTAAGATTGACTTAAAAAGACAAAAACTAGACTTTAATAGTCTTCTATAATTAAAAATTCTGCATAAGTTACTAACTAACAAATACTAACAGAGATGTTTATTTTATCCGTTAGTAATCGTTAAAACTATCATTAACCATACTCTATGTGTTTTTAACTATTTTAATTGGTTTTTAGGAGTTAGTTTTAATAAGAACTACACTTATACATGTTTTAGGCTAAAACATCCCGTACGAACCTACTATAGGGTAAAAAAAGCTCACTATCTTTTATGAGGCCATTTAACTATTAAATGATGATCACTCTTGAAATCAAAAAACACGTTATACAGTACTAGATTAACTACAACAAAAAAAGGTGCCCTAAAAGGACACCTCTATATACTTAATAAAGAAAAATTCTTATTCTTCGTGGAAAGCTAACACAGGAACATAGTTGTGGTAACTTAATTTCTTAGTCATACTACTTGTAAATAGTTTTTCGAAGAAACCTCTATTTCTTTTTACTGAAACTAAAAGGTCAATATTCTCTTCGTCTAAGAAATCAAATACTGCTTTTTCTACATCACTGCTTTCTACAATATAGAATTTCACATTGTCATTCTTAAAGTTCTCTTTCCAACTATTAATTACAGCAGGATCTGCTTTATCTTTTGCAGTTGCAACGTGAATACATTTTACAGTTGCATTAAACCCTTTAGCCATTTGAACAATAGTCTCTAAAGTAGTTTTATCTTGTGAACTGAACAACGTTGTAAATGCAATAGAATTAATTCCATCAAAAATAGCATCATGAGGAATACTCAATACTGGAATACCTAAAGAACCTATTGCATTAGCAGTATTAGAACCTAAGATTTTCTTATCTAATCCTGAGTTACCATTTGTACCCATTACTACTAAATCAATCTCTTCTTCTTTAACTCTTTTCTTCAAGATAGTGTTCAAAAAGCCTTCTTCTAAAATGAAGTGCATTGGAACGTGGTCTAAGTTATGTTGTTTTGCTATATCTCTAATTTGAGGTACTTGATCTTTGAAATTTTCAAAATTGCTCAACTCAATAGATTTATATACATCCTGTACCATTACAGGATTAGCTGTTGCAGAAATCACAGGCATCTCATAAGCATGTAGTACAAAAAGAGTTGCATTTTGGTTTTCTGCCATTCTTAACGCATATACTAGAGCATTGTTAGCTGTTTCTGAAAAATCTGTAGGGAATAGTATTTTTTTCATGGTATCCAATTGTTTTATTTGTATAAAGATATGAATAATCTTTATGTTTTTATAGTATTTTAAAGGCTAAAAGTTGTAAAATATGCGATAGAGAGCTTAAATAGCATGTAAAGACTTACTTTTATACCTATTAGGTATAAACAGACAAATTAGGACACTACTCTACCTTTAATTAGCCTTATAGTAATAAATATTTCTACTTAAATACCATGTGCCTAACCACACTAGTAGTAGCAATACAAAGAACTTTTCTTCCCCATCATAGACATCATTAGATTAAATGAATTAATAGTATCTTTGCCTCATATTTAGAAAAGATATGATATTACAAGATACTATTGTCGCTTTAGCTACTCCTTCAGGAGCAGGTGCTGTAGCTATAATAAGAGTTTCGGGTAAAGATGCAATTACACTAGTCAATGGCATTTTTAAATCGATCAAGAATAAAGATTTAACGACACAAAAAACACATACTTTACACTTAGGTCATATTGTAGATGGAGAGCGTGTATTGGATCAGGTATTAGTGTCTGTTTTTAAAGGACCTAATTCATACACAGGAGAGAATACAATTGAAATTTCTTGTCATGGTTCAACCTTTATTCAACAACAGATCATCCAATTATGTCTGCGTAAAGGTGCTAAAATGGCGCAAGCAGGAGAATTCACTATGCGTGCCTTCTTAAATGGAAAGCTAGACCTATCTCAAGCAGAAGCGGTAGCTGACTTAATTGCCTCTGACAATGAAGCAAGTCATCAAATCGCTATGCAACAAATGCGTGGTGGTTTCTCAAGTGAGATTGCTAAGCTTCGTGAGCAACTATTAAACTTTGCTTCTCTTATTGAATTAGAGTTAGACTTCTCAGAAGAAGATGTTGAGTTTGCTGATCGTACACAGTTTAGAGAACTAATCGACCGAATAGAGTTTGTACTTAAACGTCTTATTGACTCTTTCGCTGTTGGTAATGTAATTAAGAATGGTATTCCTGTAGCTATCGTTGGAGAGCCAAACGTAGGAAAATCTACTCTACTGAATGCTTTATTAAATGAAGAACGTGCTATTGTATCAGACATCGCTGGTACAACACGTGATACAATCGAAGATGAATTAGTAATAGATGGTATTGGATTTAGATTCATAGATACTGCTGGTATCCGCGAAACAAAAGATGTAGTAGAAAGTATCGGTATCCAAAAGACATTCGAGAAAATCGAAGCGGCTCAAGTTGTTATCTACCTAATAGATGGAGCTAAGCTAAATAGTAGTTCTCTTGATCAGATTAAAGTTGAGTTAGAGAAACTAAAAAACAAATACCCTCTAAAACCACTTCTTGTAGTATGTAACAAGAGAGATTTGTTATCAGAGGAACAGATTGGTTTATACCAAGCAAATATCGACAACCTTATGCTGATGTCTGCAAAAGAAAATATGGGCGTAGAAGAACTAAAAGAGGCTCTATTAGGCTTCGTTAATACTGGTGCTCTACGCAATAATGAGACAATCGTAACGAATACTCGTCACTACGACTCCCTATTAAAAGCTCTAGAAGAAATCGAAAAGGTTAAGTGGGGACTTCAGACTAACTTATCTGCTGACTTAATGGCCATAGATATCCGCCAAGCATTATACTTCTTCGGTGAAATAACTGGACAAGTTACGAATGATGAATTATTAGGGAATATTTTTGCGAACTTTTGTATCGGTAAATAGAATAATCCCTTATAAATAAAGACTTTTAAAGAGCGTTGTGGTGAAGTACTACAACGCTTTTTCTATATAGAACAACTAATAAGTACACCTTCTAATTCATAATTAATGTATGCTACAGGACATAAATCTCTAGCATAAATAGGAGACGTTAAAAATAAATAAACTTTACACACATCTATATTACTGAGTTTATACCATTCACCTAAAACCTTACACTCTTTATAGTTTTGATGTAAAAATCTTTCGAGATAAATTATTTCTTTTCCATAATAATCAATTAAATCTGCCTCAACGGCAAATATATAATGTAATTCTAATGGACAACCAGTCTGTAATTCTCTTTTTCGCTTTTCTAAATCGTTAGTAATACCAATCTTATAAAATGAAGAATCTTTCGCTTTTAATAAATATAAAAAGCGTGGAACAATACCATATAATATATTTTTCTCTAAAGTTAAAGTAGCATCACTCTCGTTCACTACAGAATCTAAAAGATTCGCGATTTCTTGGTGATTCTGCTCTGTAAAATTAATCCTCATCTTAATTTTCTAAAAAGTAATAAGCTAATAATCATTATAACATACACAAATATAGGGAATAAACTATCATGTCTTTCTTTTCACTAGTAACGTATGTTTTACTTAGCTAAAAAAAGTGTATTTTAAGTACTTTTGATATCTAAGCTAATCTCTTATTCAAATGAAAACATATCTCATTAGATCAAATTATTGAAGAACAAATAGGCTCTATAGGTACGCAAAAGCGTGATTTATTTGAATCCAAGATTCAATTTGAATTAATTGGTTCAAAAATTAAAGCTTCCTTCAGATTCCAACTCACGATGGACACCCTTGCTGTCGGTTAACATTTCCTGCTGTAATGGCGTGTTCGGGACTTACACCCTAGAGTTATCGCCCATGCTGGGCACACATATAAAAAAGGGAAACTTTATAAGTCTCCCTTTTTACATTATCTTAATTGTTTTTAAGTGATGCCATATCAATTACAAAACGATACTTTACGTCTCCTTTTAATAAACGGTCATAAGCCTTATTGATATCCTGTATTTGAATTAATTCAATATCAGATGTAATATTGTGCTTACCACAGAAATCAAGCATTTCTTGTGTTTCTTTAATACCTCCAATTAGTGATCCTGAGAAACTAATTCTATTTAAAATCAAACTAAAAGCAGATACAGGAAGTGGATGCTCAGGAGCTCCCACAAGAGTTAAAGCACCATCTCTCTTAATTAGTGATAAATATGCATTTATATCATGTTGAGCAGAAACACAGTCTAAAATAAAGTCTAAGGTTCTAGCATTGTTTTTCATTTGATTCTGATCTGTAGATAAAACAACATCATCAGCACCTAAGCGCTTTGCATCTTCTACTTTTGATTGAGAAGTTGTAATAACAACTACATAAGCTCCCATTGCCTTAGCTATCTTAACAGCCATATGTCCTAATCCTCCGATGCCAACAATCCCTACTTTTTTACCAGGACCTACATTGGCGTGTCTTAAAGGTGAAAAAGTTGTAATACCTGCACATAATAATGGTGCTGTTGCTGCTAAATCTAAATTATTAGGAACACTTAATACAAAGTCTTCATCCACTACAACACTCTCTGAATATCCTCCAAAAGTTTGCATATTTAAGTGTTTGTCATGACTATTATAGGTTTGAATATTATCATGTTCACAGTACTGTTCAAGGCCTTCTTTACAGCTATCACACTCGCGACAACTATCTACCATACATCCCACTCCAACTAAATCTCCTACTTTATATTTAGTAACTTCACTACCTACTTTTACTACCTTTCCTACAATCTCATGCCCAGGTACATTCGGATATTGTGTACCTCCCCACTCATTTCTAGCTGTGTGAAGATCCGAGTGACATACGCCACAATATAAAATATCAATCTCCACATCTTTTACCGTCACTTCTCTACGACTTATATTCATTTGTTTTAAATCCGCCTCAGGGGCTTGTGTTCCAAATGCTTTTACATTTTTTGTATTCATTTTTTCAAAATTTTTTAATTAATATAGTTTTAAAAGGTTTTTATAATTTTTGCAGGTATTCCCCCTACAATAGTATTGTCTGCAACATCTTTAGAAACCACTGCTCCTGCAGCTACAATAGCATTCTCGCCAATTGTTACCCCTGGTAGTATCGTTGCATTTGCTCCAATCCATGCTCCTTTTTTAATATGAATTGGCGATGGTACTAGTGAACTTCTATCCTTAGGATTAACTGGATGCCCCTCAGATAACAAACTAACCTTAGGCGCAATAAGAACATTATCCTCTATTGTTATTCCTCCCAAATCAAGGAAAACACAGTCAAAGTTGATAAAAACATTCTTTCCTAATTTTGTGTTCTTTCCATAATTAATATAAAAGGGAGTAAATATCTCTACTGTATCTTCTATTGGGAGATTTGTAATCTCACTTAGCAGTTTTCTTTTTTCAATGGGATCAAGACAGTTATTCAACTTGAGTACTAAATCTTTAGTGATATAACATTCCTCTGTTATTTTATTCCATTGAAGATCATCTGACTTGATAGTTTCTCCACTACGTAATCTTTTAAAAACATCATTATTATTCTCTAACATATACTTGATTTATTTTTGGTAAAATTAAAGCTGATAAAGAATAATAGTTTTACTACAAAGCTCATTTTACATTACTCTCAAGCTCATTTTTTAATTTATACTTCAGTTGGAGAAACTCCATATTGCTTTTTAAAAGCTGTAGAAAAATGAGACGAGTTTTTAAAACCTACTTCTAAATAAATATCTTGAACTTTACCTCTTTCTTCTTTTAATTTTAAATAAGCTGTTTCTAATCGTTTTTGAATAATCCATTTTTGAGGTGTAAGATTACTTATCTTTTTAAAGTCTCTTTTAAAAGTAGCTAAACTTCGACCTGTATAAGAAGCAATCTCTTCTATACTTAATTCATCCATATAGTGGTCTTTTAGAAACTCTAAAATATCAATTTTCCAAGGCTGAGTAAAATCAAATAACAAAGGATAAAATATCTCTGAGTTATTCAGTAAAGCATAAATCCCCTCTAGTAACTTTAAGTGCACCACATGTTCAGAAGGCTTTACTTTCTCATTGAAATAAGGGGTTAGTGATTCAAACAAACTTGTTATATCTACTTTTTGTTCAATAAGAAATACGTTCTTGTCTGATATAGTAATATCTTTAGGAAGATCACTCTTTTTTAATTTACTATAAAACTCCCTAAGTACATTTCGGTTGAAGGTTAGCGAAATCCCTTTATAGTTCTCTTTTCCTTTACTATTTTTATACATCGTTAACTGATGATTGCGTCTTATAAAAACACACTCTCCCGCATGAACTCTTATTTTCTTATTTCTATCTTCTATAATTTGCTCTCCTGAATATACATAAACAAGTACATGCTCTGGTGTGGCATGAATACACTTCTCATTGTTATCTGTATAACAAGAAAGAAATATACCTGAATAACTAATGGTTTGTAAAGCGTTACTTACTTTCATTTTTCTTTATTTTACTATTTATAAAGATACACAACATCCAATGAACTATTTTGTTGTAAAGCTCATTTATACTTTCTCAAAAGCTCATTTAATAATAAAAGCCACCTATTTGTTGAGGTAGCTTCTATTATTTTAATCCTATTTATTCTTATTAGTACTAAATTCAAACCCTGTTGTATAGTCTTCTTTTAAAATAAGGTAAGCATCATACTTCTTACCTGCTTTACTAATTAGTCCTTTTTGCAGTTTGGTTTCCCCTTGTTCAAGTAAATCAGCAATATCCTCAACTAAGAGTTTAACTCCACACACCTCTTTAAACAAGATCCAATTACAATCCGTATTTAAACATTTGACCACCTTCTCTCTTAGTTGAAGTGTATGTTGTTTACACTTTAGACAAGATAAATGATCTATTTCATTGCTTGATTTAATCGATAGAAGCTCATTTGTTATCTCTGAAGTATAATCTTCTATCTGCCTATGAAAATCTTCCATATCAGTTTTGTTCTCTTCAATGTCTTTAAAAGCTGATTTCCATTTAGCCGTTAATAAAACGTCCGAAATAAGTTTGTCTTTGACTATTTACAATTGTATCGGCAAGTAAAAAAACTAAAAGCGTTATACATCCTATAACGCTTTTATACCTCTTGCAATTCAAACATCATGCTGATCTGTTTATCTTTTAAGAAAGAAGGAGCAAATCGAAAAGCCATATTTCGAACAGAAGTAATTAATGGATTACTAAACTGGGATACTTGTCCCATACGCCAACTATCACGAACAATCTGAGATACTTTCTCACGGCGAATAGAAGTAAATTTATGAAAGGCTTCAACTAAAGAATGTTTCTCTAATAGTTTGCTGATAATATATACATCCTCTATGGCTTGACAAGCACCTTGTCCAAGATTTGGTGTAGTAGCATGAGCAGCATCTCCTATAATGCACACTTTATCCTTAGACCACTCCTGGATAAGAGGCAAATCATATATCTTATTTAAAAAGATATCAGCCTCAGCAGTCTGCATAATCATATCCTTAACTAACGGACTACAATCTTTAATAAGAACAGAAAGGTCTTGATTTTTAAGATATTTATCCTCGTTGACTAGAAAATACCAATACACCTGCTTTCCTTCAAGTTTGACAAAACCAAAGCGTTCTCCCCTTCCCCATCCTTCTAATGCAATATGGTCATAATCTGTAGATAAATCTATATCTAATACACCACGCCAACATACCTGCTTAGCATCTCTCAAAGGATAATCACCAAATATCTTTTGTCTCACTTGAGAGCGAATACCGTCAGCACCTACTACATATTCATGAGTTACAGTACTTCCATCTGTAAAACAAAGTGTATAAAGTCCTTCTGTATCCAAACTAACATCCTCTAAGCGCTTATTTAATACAATATGCTCCATTCCCACCTCTTCTAACAAAACATGGTGCAAATCGCTTCTATGTATTGCAATATTAACCAACTGATATTTCTGTTCAAAAGCAATCAAATCTGATTGTGTCAATATATTCAAATTCATATCCGTTAATCTCACTTTAGAGATACGCGTACCTCTTTGAGTTAATTGATCAGATACGCCTAAGTGTCGATAAACCTGCATGGCATTATTAGCGATAGCAATCCCCGCTCCTACAGGTTTAATTTTCTCTGTAGACTCGTAGATAACAAAGGGAATATTAGCCTTTTTAAAAGCTATTCCCATAGTCAGCCCAGCTATACCTGCTCCTATTATTGCTACTTTCATATCTTCCATAGTTGCTTATACTTTATCTAACGAATATACAAAAACACTACCTAATCCCCTCTAAACACACTTATAAAAAACAAAAGCACCGAAATAATTATCTCAGTGCTTTTATATATCATCTACATTTAATTTTTTTTCTCTGGTTGTTCCTTCACATACTTTGGTGGAACTGTAGAGTCTTCTCCATCTACCACTCTATTTACACTATAATGTGGAGCGACCATCTCAATATTATTTTCTGCAAAAACATCTTGTGCATGTTGACGCAAATCAGAATATACCTTTGCTGATAACTTCGCTTCTTTGATATACACATTCAATTGATAGTCAACATAAAAATCCCTAAACTGATCTTGTAAGATAAATGGTTTTTGACGTTTTAATACATGTTCTGTTCTATTTGCCACCTCGTATAGCATTTCATGAACCTTTTGCCATGGTACGTGATAACCAGCCCCTATTGTCAAATAAAGAATCAACCCATGCTCTTTAGCTGACTGCGTATAATTAACCGTTTGAGCGGACATAATATTAGAGTTCGGAATTGTGATTACCTCATTTTTAGGTGTCTTAATTCTCGTCACTAACGCTGTCTTTTCTAGCACATCTCCTGTAAATTCACCTAACTTAATTCTATCTCCTAATTTAAAAGGTCTCATATAGGTAATTACTAAACCTGCTACCAAGTTTCCTATAACAGAAGTAGACCCTAGAGATAACATAATACCTGCAAATACAGATACCCCTTGGAATATCTGAGAGTCAGAATTCGGCAGATAAGGAAATATCAGAATAAACATAAAAATAAACAACAGTCCACTAATCAGATTATAAGTCGGAAAAGCCCAATCAGGATAGAACCCTTTAATCGTAATTTTATTAGTAGCTATCTTTTCTGCTAAAGATCTAACGAACTTCTGCACATACTTAAATATTGCAACAATAACGATAATAGTAAACAGCTTGGGCATATAAGCCTTAATACTTTTTCCTACTGATTTTAAAGGAGTCAATACATATTCTAACAATTGATCAGAAATATGTTTTGTATAAGGAAATAATTTAAATATAGCTAACAACCCAATATATAAGAATATCAACACCACAATTAGCTTAATAACTTTCGCTATTGATATAGTTGTCAGCATAGCTCTTTGATCATCTATGATACCAAATATCCCTTTTATTTTCTTTCCTCTCTGTCTCCAGATAGCCACTTTACAGCGTCTATAAACATATCGTATCCCTTTGAGGATAAAATACTCTACAATGATAATAGCTATTGTCCCTGCTACTTGTATTAAGATTTGTTGCCAACTCGTATTGTGTTGTTGTAATTCTACAGCAGAGATAATCTGCTTTTTATAGTACTGTGCAGCTTCTAATTTACTTTTGCTTTCTTGTGCGGCTTGTATACTATCCACACTCATCAGTATCTCATTTTGATACATCAGATTAAGATAGTTTCCAGTATCAGCTAATTTGATAGAATCTCCTTCGAATAAATAATCCTCAGCTAACATAGCGATCTTTCCTTCTATTGATTTAGCACGTTGCTTAGAAGTAAAAGAACCTATATTACCATAAACATTAAATAAAGTATCATTAAAGTTAATCACTGGTGTTTTCTCCATCACTACGACAACAGTGCGAACAGTCTCAACTGGTTCAGGAATTTTAGAAGAGGGCTTCTTATTTTTAGCCCAAGTAGACCCACCCATAATAAGGGCTGTCAATAGTATAAACAAACGAATGTTCATCATATAAAATCGCATAAAAACAATCTATAAAAGTTGAAGTAAATTTAACTTTTAAAATAACAAAAACTATACCGTACCTAAAATATTGTTTTCTTTATTTTAATAGCGGAAAGAGTACTCCTAACAAAAAAGTTAACTGAACAAAAAAAGGATGCTCTGCGGCATCCTTACTAGTATGTCTATATACACTTATTTATTCTTTTTTCTCTTTAGAAATTAATTTGACTAACACATATTCAAAATTACTATCCATTAACTCTTTATTGTGAGTTCTTGTAATATCTAATACGTACGTATATCCTTCTTCATATTTAAATCCTTCTATAGATGGTGTATAATCTAAGATCTCACCAGACATGGTATATAATATTAAATGTTCCACATCTTGTCCTTTAAAAGGCTCTATGGGTTTCATCAGGGTATAAGACTCTACTTTTACACGCTTATTTTCTCTTGTGATAGACGAATTATCATCACTACTACAAGCTACTAAAAAGCTCATCAATAAAGTTCAAATCGCAAAATACTGTACTATTTTCTTTAATTTCATTTTTTAATAATTAGTTGATTGGGTTTCGGCTAAAATAAACAATTTAATAAAGAATAGGATTCTTTATTTTTACACAGCATAATTCAGAATAACAATGAAGTTCGAACAACAGTATAGTCTAGACAAACATATAAAAGAGTACCAAAGTGGAAAGAAATCAAAGTACATCTTCTTTTGGGGGCATCAAAAAAGCAAAAGTGGAGAGATTACAGCAGCGTGCTTTAGCCAATGGTGGCCTAGTCGATTTGAGGTCAATGGACAGTCTTATGCTTCTACAGAACATTGGATGATGGCACAAAAAGCTTTGTTATTCAATGATCAAGAAATCTATAAACGCATTATGAATGCCAAAAGTCCTATGGAGATGAAAGCCCTAGGAAGAGAAGTACGCGGATTTAGAGAAGATATATGGATAGCTAATCGTTATCGTATCGTGGTAGAAGGTAACTATCATAAGTTTACTCAAAACAAAGAACTTCAAACCTTTCTAATCAATACTAAAAAAAGAGTACTAGTAGAAGCTAGTCCAGTAGATACGATATGGGGAGTAGGATTAGCAGCAGATAATGAAAAAATAAATATTCCTGTCAAATGGAATGGATTGAACTTACTCGGTTTTGCCTTAATGGAAGTAAGAGAGATGATAATGAATAAATAAAATAACAAAGGATGCTGATACAGCATCCTTTGTTATTAATACCTCCACGCCAAAATGCGGCTTATCTTATTCCCTTGTTCCATATTTATAATACGAACCTCTTTAGTTTCACTTCGTTTTAATAGTGATTGCAGAGGTTTAAGGTTATCTTTATTAGACACTAAAGTGGTGAACCATACTGCCTGTCTTTTAAAATGCTTACTCTCATAAATGTAATTAGTGATAAAGGCAAGTTCTCCACCATCACACCACAACTCATTGTTCTGCCCACTGAAGTTCTGTACTGGTTTACCCACCACTTCTTTACCTAGGTTTCTCAACTTCTGTGTTGTCTTCGCCAACACCTCAGCTCTTGACTTAAAGAAAGGAGGGTTACAAATCACCACATCGAAGTATTCCTTCTCTCCTATTATATTCTTTAATATATTTCGCTTAGTAGGTTGCTGACGGATACTGATATGACTCTTTAGATGAGGGTTGTGCTCTACGATATGACTAGCTGTCTTTACAGACACTACATCTACTTCAGACCCCACAAATTCCCATCCATACTCAGCCACACCTATAATAGGATATATCACATTAGCTCCTATTCCAAGATCTAATATCTTTACTCCCTTTCCTGTAGGTACTTTTCCATTGTTCCCCTCTGCCAGTAGATCTGCTATATAGTGGATATAATCAGCTCTCCCAGGGATAGGTGGACATAGATTCGTCTTAGGCATTTCCCAATACGTCATCTTATAGTCCTTCATCAGTATGGCTTTATTCAATAAAACCACTGCTTCAGGTTTTGCAAAGTCAATTGTATCTACCCCTGACGGGTTCTTGATAATAAAAGTTGCCAACTCAGGCACCACTTGTTTTAACTTATCAAAGTCATATAAATCCTGATGTTTATTACGTGGGTGTAGTTTCTTCTGCGTTTTCTTTGCTTCTTTCATTATCTTTATATTTCATGCAAAATTAGGGTATTTAAGTGGGTTCTACTACATAAAATCTCAATACTCTAAACTTTATTAAACTCATCTAGCATAGCAGGTCTCTTAGGATACTTCTTCTTCATCTCATCTACTATAGAATCAATAATTCCTACAGCTTGCGGAAACTCTTTTTTAAGAGAAATTAATAGATTACCAATATTCTTATAATCTGAACGATTATTAGCTCTATCTGCTTCTAAAACAATGAGAGGTCTTAAAACATCAAATATTACATCAACAGTATACTCTTTTTTAATGTATTTTAGATAAGGCAATACTAAATCTAATCTACTTACTTTTTTTAACAAGTCAAATAACCTATCTACATACCCCTCTAAAGAATATAGAACACCTACTGAATTAACTAAACCATCATATGGATTACTATTAAACATACTGTGTTGTTTCACTTTACTCTTAGCTTCACTGATTAAACTGTCTATTTTTTCTTCGATGATTACTGTCCATTCTTCTTTTGTAAATGTTGCTTTTAACTTACTATAATAGGTTTTATTGATTTGCCAACCAAAAAAGACTTGTTTATTGTAGAAATAACGCATACGTTCAACATCTTTTTCTGATTCTGCAATCTCTAATAAGATAAGTTCCCATTGGTTAACAGTTCCGGGATGTTTTAATTCTTCTGCTATTTTTATTCCTTCAATAAGTAATATTTTTGCTTTCTCATACTCTCCATGCATCATCTCTCGTTGAACTAAGTTTCTTCTAACTTCTGGAATAGATATATTATCCAACATCTCTTGATTCAACTGTTCTTCTCTTCCTATTTTTCCTAAAAAGGATAATCTAACGTTAGTAAAATGTCTTATTCTATATTCCTCAGAATTACTTTCTTTTATCTTTTTATCTAAAAATGTGAGGTAAAATTCTTCCTTAAATATCTTCAAACACAATAATTCGAAAGAACCTAATAACTCATAACCAAAATCTCCGTAATCAAAATAAACCTCTTTTGCTAATTCTTCTTCAAAGAATGAAATTAAAGACTCTTTAAACTCAATAGTTATATCTGCTTCTATGATACTATCCAATATTTCAATAGCTTTAAAGATTAAATCACTAAAATATCCATTACTATCATCAGAAAAGGTAATCACATCAATAGCTTCTTCTATAAATATTTGTATTATACTACACGCATCTCTATAATTTCTTTCAGCTATAAGTTCATTTACTCTACCTAAGTATATTTCTAATTCTTTACTTAATTTTTTTGTTTCTGTATAACTGACAAAACCTCGTGAAGTATGCTGTTTAATTATTTTTCTAAAAACCTCTTTATACTTCTCTTTTATATCGACTGTATCATCCCTATCTACAAAATAAGCTTCTAAAGACACTTTTAGTCTTGCGTCTTTTTTTGCACTTATAAAAATAAACTCTCTTAAATCTTCTATGCTTAATTGTTCGACTAAATCTTTAAAACTCATCCTTTTTACCTTCTTTGTTTTCTTTGGTACAACCTCTATTGTCATATCATCTCTCAATTGATACAATACAGCAACAACATGTTTACAGACAGCTCCATCATAAGGACAGTCACAATTATAATCTTTGATACTCTGTGATTTATCTAATTCTATAACAACAGTATAATCATCATTCCCCTCTACTTCACCCTCGTAGATATAATCACCTAGTTTAGTAATATCCCTCACCATCCCTTGCTCATAATACTCAAATCCGCGCTTCAAGATAATATTGCTAACATTTGTTTCAAAATTGAATAAATTGTTCATCTCTTCTAAATTAACTATATCGTAAAAATACTATAATCTTTTATAAACATAAAAACTATGTATTAATAACATTAAACCAATAACATAGCATTATTACATAAATTTTATTCAATTTAGTTAGTTATTTCTAACAAATGACTTTAATTTTACCCTTCATTTAAATTAGTAAAGATTATGAAAGTCGGAATAGATAGTATTGCATACTTTATCCCTAAAATTCACTTACCTATAGAAACATTAGCTATCGAGCGAAATATCGAACCTCTAAAATTAACTAAGGGACTTGGATTACAAAAGATGGCGTTATTAGATACTTACCAAGATGTAATCACAATGGCTGCTAATGCTGCGTATAGCTTACTCCAAGACAATACTACTATTGCTCCTCAAGACATTGCTAAAATATACGTAGGTACAGAGAGCGGATTAGACAACTCTAAACCTATTGCTTCTTATACCTTAGGATTATTAGAGCAAATCTATGGACAAGGTATTTTTAGAAATTGTGATGCTGTAGATCATACTTTCGCTTGTATAGGGGCAGTAGATGCTATGCAGAATGCTATTGACTTCATAAAAGCTAACCCTACCAAGAAAGCTATTGTTATCGCAACAGACTACGCTAAGTATGACCTAGCTTCTACAGGAGAATACACACAAGGTGCAGGTGCTATTGCTTTATTAATTAGTGCTAATCCTCGTATGTTAGCTTTCACAGGACAGACTGGAGTAGCTACAGAAAGTGTATTTGACTTCTTTAAACCTCATCGTTCGATAGAGAAAAAAAGCATCACAGGAAACTCTATTAATGAGGCATGGCATGGTATAGAAGAAGCAGAAATCTCTATACACAAAGACCAACCTGTATTCGAAGGACAATACTCTAACGAATGTTATATCAATAGAATCACAGAAGCATACACTCACTTCAAAGAGTTAAACAATAAAAAAGACTTGAAAGTATACCAAGATTGGAAGGCTGTCTTGATGCATTTACCTTATTGCTTCCAAGGACGTAGAACTTTCCATGAAATAGTATTACAAGAGAACCCTGAACTAGTAGACAGAACAGCTGCTGATGCAAAAGACCAGATCAAAGCATTTGCTAAGTCAGAAGCGTATATGGAATTGGTTAATACTAAGATTGCCCCATCAGAGATAGCTTCTGGTGAAGTAGGTAATATCTATACAGGGTCTATATTCTTAGGTTTGCTATCTACTCTGTCTCATTTTAACAATACAAAAGAAAGTTTAGTAGATACTACACTAGGATTTATTGCTTATGGTTCAGGATCTAAATCTAAAGTATTCGAAGCCGAAGTACAAAGTACATGGCAAGAAGGTATGCCTAAAGTATCTATCTTCGAAACTTTAAAACAGTCAACAGCAATAGACTTCAGTACTTATATCGCCCTTCATAAGAAAGAGCAAAAAACACCAATACAGCCTGCTAATAATGAATTTGTAATAGACTATATCGAGTCGGCAATACCTCATCTAATAGGAGCACGCTACTATAAGTTTGTAAAATAAGAATAAAAGAAATTCACTATACTCACCTCTTTCTAACCAATAGAAAGAGGTTTTTTTCATTATACTTGTATTACCTAAGTAAACACAAAATGAGTATTCCAATCAACAATAAAATAGAAGAACAAAAATTAATCAAAATAGCCATATTTAAAAAAGAAATCAGAACGACAAAACCGCATAAACACCAAGGTTATTTTGAACTCATATATCTAAAGAATACAACAGGATACCACTGTATAGATGAACAACAATACCAGCTTAGTACACACAACCTATTTATCATAAAAAAGGAGCAAGTTCACTATTGGAACATAACTTCAGAACCTTTTGGATATGTAATTTTAATTAAACGAGACTTCTTTTTACAGAATATAGACAGCACTTTAAAACAATTCTTTTTTGACATTACCCAACTGACTCAAATAGACTTACCTGAAGATACTAATATTGATCTCCTCTTTGCGTTACTACTTACAGAAGAAGATCAAACTGCTCAAGAGGCTTTACTCAAGGCTTTATTTATCAAAATACGCAATTCTACGATAACAGAACAACTCCCTCTTAAATCAGGTATATACAGTGCTTATCTACACTTATTAAACATAGATCACACACCGATCAACAAAGTAAATCACTATGCTAAACTCCTCCATACCACCCCTCAAAATCTAAATGCCAGTTGCCAAAAAAACATTGGACTATCAGCTGCTGCAGTACTAGCACAACACATCATTGCAGAAGCAAAGAGACTATTGATCTACACAGATTTCTCTATCAATGAAATTAGTTTACAACTCAATTTTACAGATGCATCACACTTTACTAAATATTTTAAAAAACATACTACTTATACACCAAATAACTTTAGGAAACTTTAATCTCATACCATTCTATTTTCAAATATACCAGATAAACTCCTATTAAATTATCCACCTTTGCTCTTATAGCGTGTACATTATGGAAAACAATACTATTGGATTAAAGGAATTGGCAAAAGTATTTTTTAAACTGGGTTGCTTAGGCTTTGGTGGACCCGCTGCACATATTGCAATGATGCAACGAGAAATAGTTGAAAAGAGAAAATGGCTAAATCCACAGGAATTTCTAGAATTAATTAGTATCACTCATCTAATCCCTGGACCTAATAGTACAGAGCTTGCCATCCATATTGGTTACACCACCAGAGGCTGGAAAGGACTGTTTATCGCTGGTATATGCTTCATATTTCCTGCAGTAGTACTGACTTGCATACTAGCCTATTTTTATAAACAATATGGACAACTTCCTGAAGTAGAAACCTATTTATATGGATTAAAGCCCTCCATCACTATTATCATCCTTCTACTTGTATTTAAATTAACGACTCAATTTATCACTAAACCCAAATCGATAATACTCACTTGTGGAGTGTTTGTACTTTCTTTAGCTGGGTATAGCGAAATGACCTTACTATTACTTACTTTAGCCTTATCTCTATTATACTATACATACTGCCGAGTAAGTAGAAACCACCTTCCTTCTTTTATCCCCTTATTAGCAATCCCTTACACGGGATATCACGCTGATGTGAATATAAAACTCTTTTGGATCTTTTTAAAGATAGGTAGTGTATTATACGGAAGTGGTTACGTCTTATTTTCGTTTATTGAAACAGAACTAGTTCATAAAGGTTTATTGACAAGAACTCAACTCATAGATGCTATTACAGCAGGTCAGATAACACCTGGCCCTGTCTTTTCTTCAGTAACCTTCGTTGGTTATCAAATAGGAGGTTGGTCAGGTGCTGTTTTTTCTACTATTGCAGTATTTATCCCTTCATTCCTCTTGATTTTGTTAATTACTCCTATCGTGCATTACCTAAAGAGATCTAATCTTTTTCAGCTAATACTAAAAGCAGTGAACATCACCTCTATTGCTCTTATTGCTTCTGTCTGTATTAGTCTAACTTCAGAGAGTATTAGGGATAAAAACGACTTTATAATCGCTCTCACTATATTATCTATCAGTCTTTTTTTCAAAAAGATAAACACTGGCATACTTTTACTCATAGGATTAATTCTAGGAAAGCTACTCCTATTCCTTGCTCCCTACTTCTAGCACGACTCCCACTCTGCTATAGTTGTAATACCACTCTGAGCGATATCTCCTAACTTTACTTTAATCTTAGCATCTAAAGGTAATAGTAGATCAACTCTAGAACCGAACTTAATAAATCCCATTTCCTCACTTTGTTTAGCAATCTTACCTATCGTAAGATAATTGACAATACGATTGGCTAAGGCACCTGCTATCTGTTTAGCCAAGACCTCTCTTCCACTTTTATGCTTATACACCACAGTATGACGTTCATTAGCTGTTGAAGACTTCGGATGCCAAGCCACTAGGTGTTTTCCCTTGTGATACATACTATATAACACCTCCCCTTCTATTGGATTTCTATTGACATGAACATTCAAGACACTCATAAAAATAGAAACTTGAATACGCTTATCTTTAAAATACTCATCTGCTTCTACTTCTTCTATTACAACCACTTTTCCATCACAAGGAGCTAAGACCAAGTTGTCGTCTTGTATCAACACTCTTGACGGGATTCTAAAGAAAGAAATAACCAATGCTATAAGAATCAATGTGACTATAAAAATAGCTAATTGTAACAACCAAAAACGAGGACTAATCAATTCATAAGACAATATATTAACCATGATAAAAGTACATACTCCTATCAGGATAGATCCTTTTCCTTCTTTGTGTATTCTCATAAGTATATTGATTTTTAAAATTGATATTATTGTTTTTAATAGATAAAGTACTATATATATTTATCTAAAAAGAGTACTTGACTACCCAACAGTGTAGTCAAGTACATAACTTCACTTGCGATTAGTAATAATAAAGTTGTAAAGAAAAAATCATCTTGATTATGCTAGTAAACTGTTTTTAAGTAAATACATCTTCATTCCACAAGTAAAATTCAATAATTAGAGAACTAGTATTGTACTAGTAACAACATAACTAATTCACTAATTGACAAAACAAGTTCTATTACTGAGTTGAGGTTCTGACTGGATTCGAACCAATCTAATGACTATTGCGTAGTCATGCCTATCCTCTCGGCCACAGAACCTTTTGTTTACCCTCTTATATTGAGGTTCTGACTGGATTCGAACCAATCTAATGACCATTGCGTAGTCATGCCTATCCTCTCGGCCACAGAACCTTTTGTTTACCCTCTTATATTGAGGTTCCGACTGGATTCGAACCAATCTAATGACTATTGCGTAGTCATGCCTATCCTCTCGGCCACAGAACCTTTTGTTTACCCTC
>NZ_BCMQ01000022.1 GCF_001485415.1 Myroides odoratimimus | reverse complement strand
TTCATATCTCTTTCATTAGCTCTAAAACCATACTATAGTATGCTTGTATCACTAATTCAGAGCTATTTTGTATAATTACTTTTCGTTTATCTGTCTATCACTGATTCTGGGTTTAATCAATTTTCTTTAAACTGGACTATCTCGCTTGCTGATTATAGTTGTATTTTTGTAAGAAATAATTTAAGAAGCACAGATGTATATTTTCCTTGTCTTATGGAAGTAAATAGACAAGAGTATAGAAGTGTTTTCTCATTTCATTATCATGACAAATAACACAATAGAACCTCATATTATATCCATACAGAGTACTGTCTCTACTGGGTATGTGGGGAATAACTCAGCTAGTTTTGCTATACAGCTTCACGGAATTAATTGTGTAGCGATGCCTACCATTCTTTTATCAAGTCACACAGACAAGCCTGTTTATTATGGAGAGGCTGTACCTAAAGAATTATTCGAAAAGCTGGCTCGTGGAGTATTAGAAATTAACACGGCACAACTTACGCAGTATGTAGTAAGTGGGTACTTAAAAAGCAAAGAGATAATAGATGCGACAGCACAGTTCATTAAGCAATTAAAAGTACAGCATACCATCACCTATATCTATGACCCAGTGTTTGGAGATACGCGTACAGATGGGTTGTATATACCTAAAGAGCAGGCAGATTATTCTAAAGAACGATTATTAGCGCTAAGTGATATCTTGACTCCTAATCACTTCGAATTAGAATACCTTTTAGGCAAACGTATAACGAATGAGCAAGAACTACTAGAAGCAGTACAGACAGATGAGGTATTGTCTTCTAAAATCATTGTTTTGACTACAGCCGAAATGAAAGAGAATATTAATCATCAAGTAGAAGTCATCTTGATTCATCAAGGTAAGTTGACTCATTTTTATGCTGATAATATACCTGTAGAAGTAGTAGGAACGGGAGATTTATTCACAGGTACACTTGCTGCACAGCTGACGAAGGGGCGTACCATAGAAGTAGCTATACAGACTAGTATGAACTTCTTGTCTGAAGTATTGAGATATGTTCATGAGCATGGATTGAAAGAGATGAATGCTATGGCTATCCTACAAGCACAAGATGTACTGGCAGTAAAGTATTAATAAAACACAAAGGCAGTACGTTAATATTTCATACTGCCTTTCTTATTTATTACTAACTACTTAGAGTTTATGTATGTGATAGCGAAGCTACCATGGTCTTCTGATCAAAGAATAAGTCTATTAGCTCTTTTGTCACCATCAGCGTGATATCGTCATCTTCTTTATATAAGCTATAAGTAGCTTGTTCTATCTCAGGGCTAAACGCAAAATAGATAGTCTGTGTCTCTTCTGTACAACATGCATCTATTATCGCATCGAGTTGTTTGACATTGTGATCTCTTTGATAAATAGAATAGATTGTCAGTTCGCTTTCTTCTTGCTCATAGATAATAATGGCATCCAATGTTTTGCTGTAGTAAATAGAGTTTTTAAAACCAAAATCTAAATTAGCATAACAATAAAAGAAAGCCAACCCTACATTTTTAGTATTTAGCCTATTATAGGTATATCCATTTTTGACATATTCTTCAAATAGGGCAAGCGATGTAGGATTGTCTAAATCTAATTTCTCTAAACTCGATAGAGTAGAAGGTTTTGTATTCACCTTGAGTGTAGCTTGATATTCTTCTACAGGTACATACCCAAATTTTGGGTAGAAGTCCAGTACTGTATCATTTGCAAACAAGAAGTAACCTGTTACGATGTCTTTATATTCTGCTTCTATATATTCTAATAAGAACCTTGATAAACCGTTATTTTGATAGGCAGGGTCTGTCATCACAGTACCTAATTGTCCTGTTTTATACGTTTTATTATCTTTCGTTATTTCGAATAGGCTTAAAGTTGTATGTGCTACTATTTTATCTTCTTGGAATAAAGAAAACACGATACAATCCTCTCCCCAATATCCCGATTGGTAGTATCCTTCAAAGTCAAACTCCCACACCTCCTGACACATTCTATTGAACTCTTTTCGTTTTTGTTCATCATCTTGATAGTTGATATATAAGGTATAAGATGTGTCTTTTATAATTACTGATTTACTGATCATATTTCTTTTTTATTTGGTGCAAAGTTCTGAATAAGACCTTGTTTATCTATTGACAGTATTGTTTTGTAAATGTGCAATAAGTTGTTTTTATTGTTAACTTTGACTTATTAACTACTGTGTGATGAGTCAGCATTTCCCTATTCAGATTATAACATCGGATCGTATTATTCCTTCTTTATTCTCTACTACCACATATAGAGAGAAAGGAATATTGTTGTCTTATTGTATGGAGGGAAGTAATGAGCTCAAAGTTGACAACCAAACAGAGATGTTCTCTGTAGGTTCTCTATTGACAGTATTTCCACAGCGTTTGTTCTCTATTCCTACTACAGAAAACAAGGGGAAGTATCTATGTGTGTTGTTTGATCTGGATAGTATAAAGGATCTTATTCTACCTACTAATTATCAGTTTTTAAATGAGTTGGTCAGACATCCTATTATTCATCTGAATGAGGGGGATCAAAAAGTGTTTATAGATTACTATCAGTTGTTGTTGGCCAATCGCAGTACAGATGCATCTGTGTTTTATCCTGATGCGATGAAGTATTTACTGTATTCTTTAATCGCTCATATCAACCGATTCTATGAACAAGATGAGGTAAAGTTGAAGCCAAGTTCGAAGAAAGAAACAACTGTTTTTAGACTGTATAATTTGGTTCATCAGCATTATTTAGCTGAGCGCACAGTACAGTTCTACGCTGATCAACTAAAGCTCACTCCTAAGTATCTAACGACTTTGGTACGCAGGCAGACGGGCAAGACAGTCTCTTCGATTATTAATGAACTAGTACTCACTCAAGCGCAGTCTTACCTTATCGCAACGGATAAACCTATCTACACAATAGCTGAAGAGCTTCATTTCTTAGATGCGACTAGCTTCTGTCGTTATTTTAAAAAATCTACAAGTCTATCTCCCTTGGCATATAGACGAGCACATCTATAAGCACTCAGTTTAGAAGGAAGTATATTCATTCTTTTAGGAGTAAACTTAGAAATGCTCTTGAGGCAATTTACTTTTTATATGGGGTTAATTCAATTTTATTTGAAGTAGAATCTTCAGTGAATTTTTGCAGCAGATCAGAGGAGAATAGGAGGAGAGTAAAAGAATATTTCTTGGACAAATAACCTTTCTAGTCCACCATTCTCGGGTTATTGTCCTTGTATTGTCGAAGGAAATCAAATGAAGGTCTGTATTCACTAGGGTTAAGAGCTGTTTTATGTTTTCATAGATTTGATGTTGTTTTGGTTTAATATATTGATATATAGTGCTTTAATTATTTTTATATGCAAAAAAAATGTACCTCTTTTTTAAAATATTGATGTGATAGAAGCTGTTTTTAGGGTGTTTTTGAAAAAAAGTGAGTATATAAAATATTTTAAAGCCGTTTTTAGAACGCTTTTTAAGTGAAAAATAAAAAGAATGAAATGCTTTTTTTAATGTTTTGTTGTAGAAGGAATACTGGGCTTATCAAAAATAGGGAGTGAGCTCTAAAACAATTTTTAAATAAAATGAAGTTTAGGAAGTTGTTCTAAATTATAGCAAAATAGGCAGTAAAGAATTGATAGTTATTTCGTTGAGATAAAAATTAATATCTTTGGGATATGAGTGAAGTGAGTAGAATACATTCTTTTAAACCTGTGGTGTTTGATGAGGCTAAAGTGTTGATATTGGGTACGATGCCGAGTATTAAATCGTTAGACTTTCAGGAGTATTACGGCAATAAGCAGAATGTGTTTTGGAAGATATTATTTAGTGTTTTTCGAGAAGAGTATAGTGATGTGTATAAGGATAAGCTCGATTTGCTTCAGCGAAAGGGGATAGCCTTATGGGATGTCTTGCAGTCTTGTGAACGCAAGAGTAGCTTAGACAGTGATATTACAGCAGAAGAAGCTAACGATATCAAGGGATTACTGATAGAATATCCCAATATCCGTACAATCGTCTTCTCTAGTCAAAAGGCAAGACAATATTTCGATAAATACATAGGGCAGATAGAGGGAGTATCTTTACTAACTTTACCTTCGCCGAGTGGAGCAAATGCAAGAATGAGTTTTCAAGAGAAAGTGGCTCATTGGCAAGAATTAAAAAATAAAGTATGAAACAGTTAAAAAAAGAACATATAGATTTCTTAGTGACGTTAAGTCAGAATAATAATAAACCTTGGTTTGCAGATCATAAGCCAGAGTTCGATAAATTATTCGCTGAGGTGAAGGCTTTCTTTAAAGTAGTACACGATGAGATGTTACAGCATGATAGTATAGACCTATTACACGTACATCGCATCTATAGAGATGTACGCTTCTCGAAGGACAAGACACCTTATAAAACTTATTTTGGACTGCATTTAGGACGTACTAAACCGATGCTTAGAGGAGGATATTATGTGAATATAGAGCCAGGTAGAAGTTTTGTAGGAGGTGGTTTTTGGGAGCCTAATAAGGAAGATTTATTGCGTATCCGCAAGGAGATCGCTATGGACGATAGTGAACTTCGTGAGATTATAGCAGAGGAGCAATTCCAACAGTATTTTGGAGAATTACAAGGGGAGGAACTAAAGACAGCTCCTAAGGGATTTGACAAGGAGCATCCCGCTATTGACTTATTGCGCAAGAAACAGTATCTCGTGATGCGTTCGTTCACCGATAAAGAGGTATTAGCACCTAATTTTAAAGAGGAAGTAATCAAGACATTTATAGCGATGAGATCATTGTTTGACTATATGTCAGATGTACTGACTACTGATGTGAATGGGGTGAGTCTGTATGAGTAGAGGATTTTTGTTAAGGTGTTTTTTTGTGAAACCGTTTAGTCTATCATATTAATCAATAGTATATGACGTATTCTAAGTATTTGGGGAATTTGATTCCTATTCAGTTTGCAAGTTGGAAGTTTGAGAATAAACTACAAATAGCAGATAGCATTTTTATTGATGTTATTTTGGATAACTATTTCTTAAGTGAAAACAATCAGTTAATTAGCCAAGTAGATTTATTTGTTGAACAAGTTCTTTCTAAACAATGGAAGGTTGATTTTGAAAGGTTTACTACCTACTTATATCATCAATTAATACTAAAGAAGGGGTATGCTTTTGATAAACAAAAATATATTTACACTACACCAGTAGAGGGTATATCTCCTCAGCAACTTTGGGATTGTTTAGATGTGGAAATTATCGTTTTATTGGATGAAGATGTAGAAGAATGGTCTATTAAATTTGATGTTTCAGGCTTTGATACCCATTTATCAGTACTGTTTACTGTAGATGGAAATTGGGTTTCACGAGACTTAAATGACAGTAGAACTCCTATAAAGACGGAGTATAAGTCACTCGATTTAGATTTAGAATTTTATTTTAGTGAAGATGTTTATGAATGGGTAAGTACTCGTTTTATATCTTCATTAGTATGGGGAATTCGTCGAGGGTGTCGTATCTCCATACAAGAAGGATTATTTGCAAGAGAAGGGATGGAGGCGAGAATAATAAATTGTATAAAGAAATATGAGCAGAAGAATAAAAATGAGATTTATGTAGCTGTTATGAGCGCTTTGGAGGAATCTTTTAATGTAGCTTGGCAAGACTATAATGAGGAGTATGAAAAGGATTTTGTATTAGAAAAAGCTAATGTGAATAGAGAATTATTATGGCAATTAGTTGCGCCACCTAATAGTGTAAGAATAGTATTAAACGCCAATGAACAACTTGTTTTTATTCACTATAATGATTGTTATTGGGAGGAAGAACATGGAATTCACTTTATATATAATGAACAATTAGATTTTCTTAGGATTGGCTTTGGTAGTGATTATTGGGAAGAAGAATAAAATTCATATAATAAAAAATGCTGACCATGGTCAGCATTTTTTGTTTTCAGTTTTCAGTTTTCAGTTTTCAGTTCTCTGTTCCCTGTTTTCTGTTTTCAGTTTATGGTTCCCTGTTCCCAGTTTCCAGTTCCCAGTTTTCTGTTTCTAGTTCTCTGTTCCCTTTATTCAGTTCCCTAAATTATTTAATAATCTGTACTTCGAACATTTTGTCCCAGTTTTTACCTGTTAGGAAGAATGTCTTAGTCTGTGGGTTATAAGCGATACCGTTCATTACATCTCTGTCTTCGTGATATGTAGTCAGGTTTACTAATTCGCTGAAGTCTATAACAGCTTCTATTGCTCCTGTTTGAGGATTGATTACAGCTACTGCATTTTGTGCGTAGAAGTTAGCATATATCTTACCATCTACCCATTCTAATTCATTAGCGTATGGAATAACATTCTTATCTGTATATACGCTTACTCTGTCTATTTCTTTAAATGTTTCTGGATCTAGTTTATAGATAAACTCAGAACCTGATGTCATATACAGGTGCTTACCATCATTCGTAAGTCCCCACCCTTCCATCTTCTGAAAATAAGGAAGTGTTTTTTCTTGTTCTAATGTTTCAGGGTTGAATACATAAGCTTCATTGTTTTGATAAGTTAGTTGGTATAGTTTACCATTTAAGATAGTACACCCCTCACCGAAGATCTCCATTGGTTGTTTGTGAATCTTGATGATTTTACCCGTTTTATAATCTACTTGGCGTACACTAGAGATTCCTTTCTTACCTGTTCCTCTTCCCGTGTTCGTTGTTCCTCCACCTTCGCCATTCCCCGTACTTTCGTATAAAATACCATTGTAGAATTCTAGACCTTGTGTATAGGCTTCTTGATCATGAGGATAAGTGTTTACTAATTTATAGCTGTAAAAAGCAGGTTCTTTTGGAGCTGTTATTTCTATATTCGTAGTGAATTCTTTATTCGAATTCTCAGCATAAGCAACAGCTTTAATCGTTGTTTTACCTAACTTTTGTTCACCTAAGTTTAGATTTAACACCTCATTTTTGATAGAAGTACCTACTTTTTTGTCGTTGAAGTAATAAATTACAGAGTCTACTTGCGCATTTTCGGTAGTTTTTAGACTCAGTTTTATGTCTTCATTTCCCTTATATAGCTGTTTTAGATGAGTAGTATCAATAGATAAAACATTTTTTTCTAAATTTTTTTTGTTTGAACAGCTTATAAAAGCTACTCCTAATGCTAACGGAACTAGAATGTTATATTTTTTCATTGTCATTTTTTAATTTGATACAATATACAAATCTAATGCGAATAGTTGAAAAAGCTTGGAAAAATAAAAAACCGTTGTATATTTGCAGTGGCAAGTCCTACACGACCAGCTCCCTCTTAATCCTCCAGGGTGGGAACGCAGCAAAGGTCCGAGGTTGTAGCGGTGCGATGTAGGTAGCTTGCCATTTTTTTCTTAATTGTAGATCTCCGTGTTGGAGATTTTTTTTTGCCCTAAAGTTTTTTCCTTTTCCTTTGAATATCATTGTTGGAGAGGTACGATTTTTGTTATTTTTGTATAAAAAATTTGTTTTGAAGAAGATAACAATTAAAATAGGTAAGGTACTGGGCTGGTTCTTACTTAGTTTATTTCTAATATTACTACTTCTTATCGTTGCGATACAGATACCTGCTGTCCAGAATAAGGTGAAGGATTTTGCAATCACCTTTGTACAGGATAAGATAGGTACCCCTGTGTCCTTAGATAGGATAGAGATTGCCTTTCCTAAAAAAATAGTAGTTAAGAACCTTTATGTTGAGTCTCAACAGAAGGATACTTTGTTATATACTAATTATCTAGGTGTAGATATTAGCTTATTTGCCCTCCTGAAGAGCTCTGTCAATGTCAATAGTGTTCAGTTAGATGGACTAAAGACAGATGTTAAACGCGATAGTCTAGGACGCTTTAACTTTGATTATATCATCGAAGCCTTCGCTTCAGAGGAAGAGGAGGATAAAGAGGACAGTAGCTCTATAGCTATAGATGTAGGTGAGATAAGTCTTAGCGATATCCAGGTGAAGTATAATGATGATTATGATGGTCATCACGTCTCATTTGGGTTAAAGAGATTTATTACGCGTTTTAAACAATTTGATTTAGAGCAGATGAAATTTGCTATTCCTAAGATTGCGATTGCAGGAATAGACTTAAATTATAAAAAAGAATTGCCTTCTCAGGCTTCTATTGAGGCAGCACAGTTAGTGGTAGAGCCGATAGAGGAAGAGTCAAATACTTCTGTGATGCCTGTAGTAGATTTAGGTACTATAGAGTGGACAGATAGTAATATCGTTTTTGAGGATAAGGAGAGCAAGTTATATGCTAATCTTGCATTAGGAGCTTTTAAAACTACATTTGAGCAAATTGATTTAAAGAATCAACAGATTGATTTAAAAGAGATCCGTCTAGATGATACTAAGGCTGTTGTTCATTTATTTCCTACAACGATTAAGGCAACACCACCCGTAACAGAAGAGGAGACTGCTCCTGTAGTGGATGAATCTGCTCCATGGAAGCTAGGGATAAAGGAGTTTGCCCTTAACTCTATTGATGTCAAGTTTGACAACGATAACGTTAAGGCATTGACCTTTGGGTTAGACCCTAATCATATTGCATTTACAGATATTAACTTTGATTTAAAAGATTTTCAGTTTTCGCCTAATGTGATCAGAGGAAATTTAGAAGGTTTTTCTTTTAAAGAAAAGAGTGGATTGCAATTAGATAAGTTCAAAACTTATTTTCTATACGGGGATCAAACTACTTTCATTAAAGACTTTATTTTAGAAACCCCTAACTCTAAGTTTGACGCTAATGTAACATTGAATTATAAAGATGTGAATAAGTTGTCAGAGCATTTAGAGGATACTTCTGTGGATGTATTGATCAAAGAGTCTCATCTAGGATTAAGAGATGTATATCTAGCTATGCCTACTGTTTTTGAAGAGGCTGGACTAACAAGTTTAACGAATAAAAACTTAGCTGTAGACATTAAAGCAAAAGGTGTAGTAGGAGATTTGTCTATCGAACAGTTTTTACTAACTGGATTACAGTCTACAACTATTAATGTGGTTGGGAATATAAAAGGAGCGACTACTCCAGAAAAAGCGATAGTAGATTTAAAACTGAATAAATTTCAGACTTCTGCTAAGGATATCTTTAACATCGCACCGAAAGGGTTGTTGCCAACGAATATAGAGATTCCTTCGCACTTATCACTATCAGGTAATGTAAAGGGAGGAATGAAGGCAATACAGTCTCAATTAGCCCTTAAAACGACTTCAGGTAATGCAGATGTAAAAGCGTTCTTTGATCAACGCATAAAAGGAAAAGAGAAGTATTCTTTAATAGCCAATATCAATGAACTAAAATTAGGTCAAATCTTAAAGAATGACTCTATTGGTACACTATCGATGTCTGCTTCTGTAAGTGGGATAGGGCTAGACCCAAAAAATATAAACGCAAAAGGAAATATCAATGTTTTAAAAGCAGAGTATAGCGGGTATAGTTATAACAATATTGAAGTAGATGGAGCCATTGAGGATGGGAAATATACTGTTCATTCTATTAACAATGATCCTAATCTAAACTTTGCATTAGATGCTAGTGGGCTGTGGACAGATAAGGGAATTAGCTTAGACTTATTGGCTGATTTTAAAAATATTGATTTATATAAATTAAGTATAGAAGAAGCTCCGGCTAGTTTTAAAGGAACGATAGAAGGGAAACTAGCTAATATTATGCCTGATGATCTGGATGGTATAGTGTCTTTAAGAGGACTGTCCTATATGTCTGCTTCTAGGGCATATAATCTACAACCGATAGAGATCGTTGCGACGAGTAAGGATACTCATAGATCATTAGGACTGACTTCTGAACTAATAGACTTCAATATGCAAGGAGAGTATAAAATCACTCAACTAGCAGATGAATTAATGAAGACAATAGATGTCTATTATGCAATAGAAGAGCCTAAAAAAGAAATTGCTACAAAGACTGTAACTGAACAAAATGGAGCAGAGGAAAAGGAGCAAGATAAAAACTACTTTACGTATAAACTCTTGGTTAAGGAGAGTTCGGTTATTCACTCTGTGGTACCTGATCTAAAAGAATTAAAACCAATAGAGGTGTCAGGTAAGTATGATGCGAGTACTGATTATATCAGTTTAAAAGGCTTGATACCCTTAGTAATCTACGGAGAAAATGAGATTAATAATATTGCCTTAGAATTAAAACCTGTCAATGAAGCATTAACTTATGGGCTGTCTGTAGAAAGAGTGGCGAATGCTAGTGTGGCGCTTAGAAGAGTATCATTAGAAGGGGGAATAAAAGATAATACGATTAGTTATAATCTGAGCTTAAAGGATAAATTAGATGCTGTGTGTTATCTTATCGCTGGAGATGTTCGTGCTGAGAATGGAGATATGATAGCAAGATTATATCCAGATGGTTTTATACTAGATTATCAAAAGTGGGTAGTCAAACCAGAGAATAGATTTGTATTAAAACCGGAAGGGTTTTATGTGAAGGACTTTAAATTATCACATGAGGATAGTGCTTTAGTTATTGAGTCTAAGGACGAAGTAGCCAATAGTCCAATGAGAATATTGTTTAATGATTTTAGTATTGAGATGTTGACTAAGATGGTTAAGAAAGATGTTCTGTTGGCTAGTGGATTTATTGACGGTGAGGTGTATTTAAAAGATTTAGCTACAGACTTTAGATTTATATCAGATATTGACATTTCTAAGTTACAGGTGATGGAGATAGGGTTAGGTGACTTACACGTAGGAGTGAAGAATGAGAGTGCGAGTAAGTTTATAACTGATATTACTTTACAAGGAGGTGAGAATAAGATATCTATAGACGGATGGGCTGATGCTGATACTCAGGAGATGGATATGAATGTGAACTTGGCTAAGTTCCAAATGGCAGCGATAGAGTATTTTGCAAAAGATCAGTTGTCTAAGGCAGAAGGCTTTTTCTCAGGTAATCTAAAAATAGGCGGCAAGTTTACAGATCCTAAAATATTAGGAGCTATGAACTTTAATGATGTTGGATTCCATGTGAATGATTTAAATGCTGATTTTAGAAAGATTAACGAAAAGATTTCTTTTACAAACAGAGGGATAGAATTAGATAAGTTTAGTATCACAGATACAGATGGAAATCTATTAGTGGTAGATGGTCAGGTACTTACTAAGTCATATCAAGATTTTGCTTTTAATCTGAGTATTAAGGCAGTTGATTTTAAAGCAGTGAACTCTACATCTAAAGATAATGAGATGTATTATGGTAAATTGGTTTTTGACAGTGATATAAAGATCAAAGGAGATTTAAACAAGCCTGTTGTTACTGGAGGTATTGAGATAGGTAAGAAAACCGATTTCTCATTTGTATTACCACAAGAAGATCCTAGTATAGCAGATAGAGAAGGTATTGTGGAGTTCGTAGATCAGCACAGCTTACAATTGGCTGAAATGCAGAAGTATGAAGAGGATTTTAACAACTCAGCGTTGAAAGGACTAGATGTTTCTGTTTCGATTAAAGTAGATAAAGAGGCTAGTTTTACGATGATTATGGATAAGTCAAGTGGAGATAAAATTATCTTAAAAGGAGAAGCAGATTTAGTTGGAGGGATTGATCCGTCTGGTAAAGTAACATTGTCTGGAAGATATGAGTTCTCTCAAGGTTCTTATGATTTGTCATTTAACATGATGAAGAGAAAATTCGAAATTCAGAAAGGAAGTTATATTATCTGGGCAGGTGATCCTACAGACGCTAACCTTCACTTAACGGCAATCTATGAGACGAAGACAGCTCCAATAGATCTATTAGGAAATCAGCTAAGCAGTCTATCTCCTACACAACAAAATATGTATAAGCAGAAGATACCATTCCAAGCATTATTAAAGATGGAAGGCGAATTACTGAAGCCTGAAATATCTTTTGATGTACAGTTAAAAGAAGGAATTACAAGTGTATCTGGAGATGTGCTAAGCAATACAAAGACGAAGTTAGAACAGTTAAGACAGAATGAGTCTGAACTAAATAAGCAAGTATTTGCGTTGTTGTTATTAAATAGGTTTATCGGTGAGAATCCATTTGAGAGTAGCGCAGGAGGAATGAGTGCAGGGTCTATGGCTAGACAGAGTGTGAGTAGATTACTATCAGATCAATTGAATAACTTAGCAGGTAACTTAATCGCAGGTGTAGAACTTAACTTTAACTTAGAATCATCAGAAGATTATTCTTCAGGAAGTAAAGAGAATAGAACAGATTTAAATGTAGCAGTGTCAAAACGCTTATTCTCTGATCGACTAAAAGTAACAGTAGGAAGTAGTTTCGAAGTAGAAGGAAATGCCCGTCAGAATGAACAGGCAGCTAACATAGCAGGAGATATTGAATTAGAATATGCCTTGTCAAAAGATGGTAGATACTTAATGAAAGTGTATAGAAAGAACCGCTATGAAGTAGCTCTTCAAGGACAAATCGTAGAGACAGGAGTCGGGTTTATAATAACGATGAGTTATGAGAGATTCCGCGAATTATTTGAACGTAGTAAAGATAAAAGACAATTAAAAAAGCAATTAAGAGATGAAGCTAAAGCAGAGTAAAATATATAATGGATTAGCGGGATGTCTTGGACTATTATTTATATTCTCATGTAACACAACTCGTCATTTGGCAGAAGATGAGTATCTGTATTCTGGAGGGAAAATAGTGATTAACAGTGATTCATTATCTAAGTCTCAAAAGTCTGAGATGAATGATGAACTCCATGGTTTGCTACGTCCTATTCCTAATGCGACACTGTTAGGTATGCATCCTAAATTGTTTTTTTATAACCTAGCAGGGGATCCAGAAAAAAGTAATAAAGTGCGTCGATGGATGCGAAACAAGTTAGGTGAACCACCTGTATTATTCGATCAAGTAGATATGGAGAACAATAAGGCTATTCTATCTAATCGATTAGAGAATCAAGGGTACTTCAATGTAGATGTGACTTATGATACACTTCAACCAAGTGATAAGAAGAAAGGAGCAGAGTATACGGTAATCCCTGGTGAGCAATATAAAATACGTGAGTTTACCTTTGCAAAGGATTCTACAGGTATCAAACAAGAGCTGTCTAAAGCGATGCCCTATACAAGATTGAAAAAAGGAAGAGCTTATGACTTAGATGTTATTAAAGATGAACGTACTAGATTTGATAATTATTTAAAAAATAAAGGATATTATTACTTCAGTGCAGATAACTTATTAGTGCAGGTAGATAGTAGTGTAGGACATCATCAGGTCGACTTAGCTTTAAAGATTAAAGAGAATACACCTAAGTTAGCATTAGAGCCTTATACGATAGATAATATTTATATATTTTCTGATTATGTGCTGTCTGATACGAACTATATGCAGGCTCTTGACTCAGCACAAGTATATAAAGATTTTAAAATAGTAGATCCTAAAGGAAAGTTTAAATCGTCTATTTACGATAGAGCGATTCACTTAAAACATGGAGATACCTATAACAGAAATGATCATAACTTATCTTTAAATAGGTTAGTGAGTTTAGGTGTTTTTAAGTTTGTGAAGAATCAGTTCGAGATATCAGATAGTTTAAATCATAAATTAAACGCTTATTACTTCTTAACTCCTGATAATCCTAAGGCTATTAGACTTGAGTTGTTAGGGAAGATGAACTCAGCTAGTTATAATGGAGCAGAGTTAAACTTGAACTGGAGCAATAAGAACTTTATGAAAGGAGCTGAGGTGTTCTCTGTGTCTGCTTATGGTGGGGCAGATTTCCAAATGTCATCGGCTAATAATGGGTATAATGTATATAAGGTAGGTCTTGAAACTAGTCTGACTTGGCCTAAGATTATATCTCCATTTAATCTACAATCGACTAGTGCTTATATCCCTAAGACACGTGCTATTCTTGGGGGAGAATATTTGGAACGTAGCCAATTGTATTCATTGCAGTCTTTTAAAGCTTCTTGGGGATATCTCTGGAAAGAGAGTGCTTTTAGAGAGCATGATTTGAAAGTATTTGATATTAACTATGTAAAACCTGGGCATGTCACAGATTACTATAAGGAGTATGCAGCTGGTAATCCGTCGCTGGAGAGAGTATTAGATAAGCAGCTGACCTTTGGTCCTACTTATACCTATACTTATACAAATACTAGTAAGAAATTTAAAAAAGGGACAATATACTATCGTGGAGGATTAGATCTGTCTGCTAATATCACAGGATTATTAATGGGGGCTAATGTGGATAAGGATAAGGAAAAAAGTTTGATAGGTGTTCCATTTAGTCAATATATAAAAACAGAACACGACTTTAGACATTACCTAAGACTAAGTAAAACTTCACAGTTAGTGAGTAGAATACACGCAGGTATAGGGATAGCTTATGGAAATTCTAAACAAATGCCTTATACAAAGCAGTTTTATGTAGGAGGGTCAAATAGTATTAGAGCGTTTAGAGCACGTACTTTAGGACCAGGTTCATTCAATCCAGAGATTAACAATGCTAAATTTATACCAGATCAATCGGGAGATATGTTGTTAGAAATGAACTTAGAGTACCGAAAAAAACTATTTAGTATTGTACATGGTGCATTGTTTGTTGATGCTGGGAATATCTGGAATCTAAACGATGTATCAGATCGACCTGGAGGTAAGTTCAGTGGTGACTTTTTAAATGAGTTAGCAATTGGAGCAGGAGCAGGATTGCGATTTGATGTTACATTCTTAGTTCTTCGTTTTGATTTTGCATTTCCATTGCGCGTACCATATCATGCATCAGGTGAACGCTGGGTAATAGATGATATCAATTTTGGAAGTAGTAGATGGCGAAAAGATAACCTAATGTTTAACTTCGCTATTGGGTATCCTTTCTAATATGTGTGGAAACAATACACAAAAAACTCCCCATCTTTTCCTATTGTGGAAAGTTGGGGAGTTTTTTTTTAATTCGCATAATGTGTTGAATATAAAATAGATATATGAATAGGTCTTATGCCTATTAGGTTTGGCATGGTTTTGTATATATACTATTACAGTAAGGTGTTATAAAAAAAGTAAAGAAGTTGAAAAACTTCCTGCTTTTGAAAAAGAAAATTTAAGTGTTTATTTAAAAGTTATGTTATCGAGAGATAACAAGTTAGATCGTTAGTAAGGTGAAGAAGAGAAATCTTCAGGTGAACAGGGAGCTTAGGCTCCCTTTTGCTGTTTATATAGGTTAATTTTATATCGTAATTGGGAATGAATAATAAAAAGTATAAATTTGCAAGAAGCACATAAAAAATAAAAATATGAGTCACAAGATTCTGGTTATAGATGATGATGTTCCTTTCTGCGAAATGCTAAAAACTTTTTTATCTAAAAAAGGGTATATAGTTTCGAATGCATTTAGTAGTACAGAAGCAGAACAGTGTATTGATGAAGAGTGCTATGATATTGTCCTTACAGATGTTAGACTACCTGATAGTAATGGTTTAGAATTACTTAAATATATAAAATCAAAATGTAGAACTTCACAAGTTATTTTAATGACAGGATATACTGAAATTAAAACAGCTGTGAATGCAATGAAGTTAGGAGCATTCGATTATGTAGCAAAGCCAATAAACCCAGATGAGATACTGTTGACAATCAAACAAGCTCTCGAAAGAAAAGCAAGTGTGGAAAGTGGTGAGCCTTTAAAATCAAAAACTAAATCTACTGTAGTAAAAGATGTAGAGAATGCAGAAGAGCAAGTGGAAGAGGTAGAGTATGTAAGAGGCGAAAGTAATGTGTCTAAACAATTACATGAATACATTGATCTAGTAGCACCTACTAATATGTCTGTTTTGATTATAGGTGATAGCGGTACAGGTAAAGAAAATATAGCACATTCTATTCACTTAAAAAGCAAGCGTAAGGATAAACCATATATTGCAGTAGATTGTGGTGCAATCCCTAAGGATTTGGCTTCTAGTGAGTTTTTTGGACACATTAAGGGATCTTTTACAGGAGCTGTTACGGATAAGGTAGGGCACTTTGAGGCTGCTAATGGAGGAACTATATTCCTAGATGAGGTAGGTAACTTATCTTATGAGGTACAGGTGCAACTATTAAGAGCGCTTCAAGAACGCAAAGTAAAACCTGTGGGAAGTAGTAATGAAATAGATGTAGATATTAGAGTTATTGCTGCAACTAATGAGGATTTGCCAAAGGCTGTAAGAGAAGGAGAATTTAGAGAAGATTTATATCATCGCTTAAATGAGTTTGGTATTGTAGCTCCTAGATTAGCGGATAGAGGTGCAGATATATTGATGTTTGCGATGCATTTCTTAAACGAGTCTAATATTGAACTTGAGAAAAAAGTAAAGAAATTCTCTTCTGAGGTAGAGTGTATCTTTTTAACTTATGATTGGCCAGGAAACTTAAGAGAGATGAAGAATATCATTAAAAGATCAGTTCTCTTGACTCGTGGAGAGATTATAGAAAAAGATGTACTACCACAAGAGATTCTCGTGCCAAAATCAGAAGCGATTAAAGCTAGTGTAAGTAGTGAAACTGCAGAGGATGATCTCAAGTTATTCTCTTCTAGAAATGAAGAACAAGCTATTCGTACTGCATTAGAAAAAGTTAAGTTTAATAAAACTAAGGCTGCACAGGTATTGGGAATCGATAGAAAAACATTGTACAATAAAATGAAATTGTATAATATTGAATTATAAAATTTAAAGGTGTTGAAGATAATTCAACACTTTTTTTATTCAATGATAGGGTTAATATAAAGTAGAGATATGCTTAAAGTTTAAGTATATCTCTACTTTTCTTTTTACCTTTGCTTTAAATAAGAGAAGTATAGAATATGGATATAAAAACGCTAATACATCATAATTTAGATGAGTTATTTTATTTAGCTGATAAAAAGGAAATTCTAAATACAGACTTGGTCGTGAAGATTGGAGCTTATGTAGGAGCTGCTGTATTAAGAGGGAGATATGCAGATCAGAAAGAAGTTACTTTAGAAGAGGTAAACGGAGTGTTTGGTATTATAGGAGATTTTTGTAAAGAGAGTTTTGGAGGAAGAAGTTTCTCTAAAACACATTTTAAAAAGATGACAACCTTATCTCTTGAATTAATTCAAGAAACAACGTTTGATGCTGATGTTGAAGAATTCATTGCATCACTGAGAAGCTAAGAGAGATCTATGATATAATTTTAAAAGCCTGAGGATAGAAATGTTCACAGGCTTTTTTTATGTTTAGTTTCCAGGTTAGGATAATCTATTTTTATTATCATATAAGATTCGTAATTGATTGGTAGGGTGAGTTTTGAAACTTTTTACTATATTGTAGTAAACCAACTAAAAAACAATCAAATGAAAATAAAAACAATAGAATCAGCAAGTAATGCTCATGCCTATCAACTATTGATAAAAGACTTGCTAGAGAATTCACTTCGTGTGAATCCTAAACATGAAATCGTTTATAAGAACCAAGAGCGCTTTGATTATTATGAACTGTATAGTAGAGTGAAGCAGTTGTGTAATGTATATCGAGAATTAGGGTTAGAAGGAGGTAGTGTGGTAGGAGTAATCGATTATGACAGCCATCGCTATTTAATGAATTATTTTGCTGTTCCTATTTCAGGGAATGTATTGCATACAATTAATTGGCGTTTAGCTCCAGAACAAATGCTCTATACCATTAATCATGCTGAGGATGAGGTATTAGTTGTGCATGAGGATTTTGTACCAATAGTAGAGTCGATCAAGGATAAAATGACTACTGTAAAGCAGATTATTATTATTCGCGATCACACTAATGAAGTTAAGACGGTTTTAGATATAAAAGGATACTTTGATGACTTAGTTGCTTCTTCTTCGAAAGGGTATAGTTTTCCTGATTTTTCTGAGGAAGCAGTAGCTACTTTATTCTATACAACAGGTACAACAGGTGACCCTAAAGCAGTATATTTCACTCATCGTCAGTTAGTGCTACATACGATGGTAGAGATGAGTGTGTTATCTCTGATGAATGAAGGGGTTAAAATTACCTCAAAAGATGTGTATTTACCTTTAACGCCAATGTTCCATGTGCATGCTTGGGGGCTTCCTTATGTAGCGACAGCATTAAGTTTAAAACAAGTGTATGTTGGTAGATTTGAACCACAGAGTTTCTTAGAAATCTTTAGAAAAGAGAAACCTACGATATCACATTGTGTACCTACGATATTAAATATGTTATTGACGAGCCCTGCTGCTAGTGATATTGATTTTTCAAATTGGAGTGTATTAATAGGGGGATCGGCATTGAGTAAGCCATTAGCAAGAAGAGCTATGGAAAGAGGTATATCAGTAGTAACAGGGTATGGAATGTCCGAAACCTGTCCATTATTAACGACTTCTTATTTATCTTTAGAGACTATTCAAAATAATCTAGAGTCTCAATTAGAGATTAGAACAAGGACGGGTAGAGCTGCATTACTAGTGGATTTAAAAGTAATAGATGAGGATGGAGTAGAAGTGCCTAAAGATGGTAAAACATTAGGAGAAATCGTAGTAAGAGCTCCTTATCTTACCATGGGATATTATAAAGATAAAAAGAAGAGTGAGGAACTGTGGGACGGAGGGTATTTGCATACAGGCGATATAGCTTGGATTGATGAGAACAATGATGTGAAAATAGTAGATCGTTCTAAAGATGTGATTAAAACAGGAGGTGAATGGATGTCTTCACTCGCTTTAGAAGAGATGATAAGTAGTTATCCAGGTGTGGTAGATGCCGCAGTCATTGGAATTCCTGATGATAAATGGGGTGAACGCCCTTTCGCATTAGTTGTAGCAAAAGTGGGAGTTGAGATTGTGGAGAAAGACTTAGTAGAGCATATGCAAAAGTATGTTGATAAGCAAGTTATCAATAAATGGGCTATCCCTGATCGCTTTGTATTTGTAGATGATATACCTAAAACAAGTGTAGGTAAAATCAGTAAGAAACGTATAAGAGAATTACATGAGTTAAACCAATTAAGATAGTTGTTTGGTCAAGTACGAAATTTGCGGTAACTTCCAAGCCGTAAATTAACTAACGTAATATGAAATTAACACCAACAACAAAACCTACAAAAAGATCTAATCCTAGTTATTTCTGGAAACAGTTAGGGTTAGGTCTTTTTGTTTTGGGGAGCTTGACTACCCAAGCACAAAAAAAGCCTTTAGACCATTCTGTTTATGATGGGTGGCAATCTATTGGAACAAAAACTTTTTCTAATAATGGAGACTGGATTTTATATCAAGTGAATCCACAAGAAGGAGACAAAACTCTTTATATAGAGACAACAAAAAAAACTAAAAAGCTTGTAGTTCCAAGAGGAGAGAAACCTGTATTTACAGGGATGTCTAATTTCTCTGTTTTTTCTATTCGCCCTACTTATGCTGATTTAAAAGCAGTGAGAACTAAGAAGAAAAAAGAGGATGAGATAGCAAAAGATTCTTTAGGAATATATAATTTAAAGACAGGAGCTTTAGTAAAGAAATCAGATATTAAGTCTTTTAAAGTACCAGAAAAGAAAGGAGATTACCTAGCATATTTATTAGAGCCAGCTAAAGATACTGCAAAGTCAAAAGACAAAAAGGAGGTAAAGAAACCTGCTAAAAAAGCAGACAAAGACGCTCCTTTAGAATTGGTATTTGAGAACTTAGTAACAGGAGAGAAAATTTCTTATGAGAATGTAACAGACTATTACTTTGATGATCTAGGACAATATTTGGTTTTTGTTACAAAGGATCCTAATGCAAAGAAAAAGGACGATAAAAAAGACGAGACTAAGACTGAGAAAACTAAGGAGTTAGCAGATACAAAAGAAGAAACTGCTAAAGAAGAGAAAGCAAAAGGACCTTTCGGAGTATTTGTAGTTGATTTGAAAACAAAAGCAGTCAAAACAATCTTAGAAGGTACAGGTAAGTATTCTCAGTTCTCTTTTGATGAGAATGGTAAGCAATTAGTGTTTATTGGAACGAATGATGAGGAGAAAGTATTAGTAAAGAAATATGACTTATACTATACTGATCTTGTAACAGGCGCTACAGTATTAGCATCTAATACAACAAAAGGAATGCCTAAAGATTGGGTTGTTTCAGAAAATAACAAACCTCGTTTTAGTAAGAATGGAGGAAGATTGTATTTAGGTATTGCACCACAACCTATTGCTAAAGACACTACACTTATAGCAGAAGATCATGCAGTAGTAGATATTTGGCATTATAATGAAGACTATATTCAACCTCAACAATTGGTGAATCTAGACAAGGACTTAAAGAGAAGTTTTTTAGCTACTATTAACCTTAAAGATAGGAGTAAACTTATTGCTTTAGCTGATGAAAAAATCAATGGAAGCCAATTAGTAGACGAAGGAAATGCTAATATTGTGTTTAATTCTTCAGACTTTGGACGAAGAGTAGAAAGACAGTGGAATATCTCAGGAGTTTCTTCTTACTACATTGTAGATGTAAATACAGGTAAAGAAGTAGAGGTAGTTGCTGACTTACCAGGTTCAGCTCGTATATCACCAAAAGGGACTGCTGTGGTATACTATAACAGTGAAGAAGGTAATTGGTATGCTTATGATGTGAAATCAAATATTACAAAACACTTAAATAAAGGTTTAACTGTATCTTTTGCAGATGAGACTTTTGATATGCCTGACAATGCTTCTTCTTATGGGATCCAAGCATGGACAGATAATGATGAGTCAGTTTTAATTAGAGACCGTTTTGATATTTGGGAATTTTATTTGAATAGTAATAAAGCGCCTAGAATGGTTACTAATGGATATGGACGTAAGAATAATATTGCTTTTGATGTATTAAAGTTAGATGATGAAAAGCGTTCATTCAACAGAACTGAACAAGTAATCTTAGCAGCATTCAATGAACAAACAAAAGATGCAGGATTCTTTACTACAGAAATAAAAAGTACAAAAGCACCTAAAGAGATATTAATGCAACCATATAGTGGTTATAGTTCTTTGTTTAAAGCGAAGGATGCTAATGTATATGGTTATTTAAAAGGTTCTTTTACAGAGTCAATGAATCTTTATGTTACTAATGATTTAGTATCAGCTACTCAATTAAGTGATATTAATCAACAACAAAAAGAGTACAATTGGGGTACTGCAGAGTTAATACATTGGACTACGCCTAAAGGATATGAGTCAACAGGAGTGTTATTCAAACCTGAAGATTTTGATGCAAATAAAAAGTATCCAATGATTGTATACTTCTATGAGAAGTTATCTGATAACTTGCATCGATATGAAGCTCCAGCACCAACACCATCTCGTTTAAATATTTCATATTTTGTAAGTAATGGTTATTTAGTGTTTACTCCAGATGTTAGTTATGTAGATGGACATCCAGGTAAATCAGCAGAAGAATATATCAACTCAGGAGTAGAGTATTTAAAACAAAATAAATGGGTTAATGCTGATAAAATTGCTATCCAAGGACAAAGTTGGGGAGGATACCAAGTTGCTCATTTAATTACAGTAACAGATATGTACGCAGCTGCATGGTCAGGAGCTCCAGTAGCGAATATGACATCAGCTTATGGAGGTATCCGTTGGCAAAGTGGAATGAGCCGCCAATTCCAATACGAAAAAACACAAAGTAGAATAGGAAAAACACTTTGGGAAGGACATGACTTATATATCGAAAACTCACCATTATTTAGAATGCCATATGTAAAAACACCAGTGGTAATTATGCATAATGATAACGATGGGGCAGTGCCATGGTATCAAGGTATAGAAATGTTTATGGCATTAAGACGTTTAGGAAAACCAGCGTGGATGTTAAACTATAATGGAGATGAGCACAACTTGATGAAACGTCAAAATAGAAAAGATATTCAAGTACGTCAACAACAATTCTTCGATTACTACCTAAAAGATGGTAAAGCACCAGTTTGGATGGTAAAAGGAGTTCCTGCTACAATGAAAGGAAAAGATTGGGGATTTGACCTAACAGAAGATCAAGTGAAATAATCTAAAATAGATAAGAACAAAAGAACGGCTATTCTTCACAGAGTAGCCGTTCTTTATTTATGCTAATTTCCCTTAGATGAAAGAAATGAATAGAGTAAAACGAAAAAAGACAGCGAAGTGCATGCTGTCTTTTTTACTTAAATCAATATATTCAACTACTCTATTTTTGTGCAGGTAATGTTCTTGTTAACCAACCTCTTTTGTTAGCGGTAGCGATAGCGTAAGGAGTAATCCAGAATAGAGTAAACGTATAGAATATACTATATGGATACGCCCAGAAAGACTCTGCTACGCTATATCTTTTCGAGTAGAAAAATACTTGAATACTCGAGAAGATAAAAATACTTACTAAAGCAGAAGTGATAAACACTAATGGTTTAGTCGCTATGAAGAATAACATTAAGATTAATAAAGGATAAGCCATTAGTACTCTTAACCATTGGTTTAGCAATAAAATTCTTGGACCTATTGTCGATCCCTCTCTAAACTTCTTAAAAGCAAATTTACTCATAGCAATGTTTTCTCTCACATTACTTCTTTCCCAACGAATAAACATCTTGTATAATGTTCTATACTCTTCAGGAGTATTTGTTAATACATAAGCATTACGTTGGAATAGTACGTGATATCCTTGTTTTAGAATCATATTTGTCATGGCTCTATCTTCACCGATATCAGAAGGTTGTCCCATGAAAGTTTGGTTGATCCAATCTTCTAAACAGTTCATTACAGCTTCTCTTCGATATGCTGCTAATGCTCCTGGGGTACATAGTACTGATCCTAAAGCACTCTGAGCAGAACGAATGAATTCAAAACTGAATACAAAACTTACATTTAGCATTTTAGGAATAACTCCATCCTCTGTATTTAGTACTCTTACATTTCCTCCTACAGCACCACATTTCTCATTGTACACGAATGGGCTAACTAAGTTTCTAAGTGTATCTTTTTTTACAATAGAATCACTATCTACTGTGATATAAACCTCTCCTGTACCTATATTAAAACCTCTGTATAGCGCGTGTCTTTTTCCTTGGTTTTTAGGTTGTTGTAAGATAGATACTCTTTCTCCTAATTCTGCTTTAGCTTTCAACATCCAGTTCCATGTATCATCTTTACTACCATCATCTATAGAAATAATCTCTAATTTCTCTACTGGATAATCACCATTTGCTAAACTAAGTAGGGTATCATATACTAAACGTCCTTCATTATAAGCAGGAACTATAACAGTACATGTTGGTAATTCTTCATCACTTAATGAAGCAACAGGTTTATATCTAAAATAAAGATATACTATATAAAGTAAGAAGCTCATTTGTAAAACAAATAGAACAAGTCCAAAGTTAATTACAGTAGAACCCCAAAATGATTTTAATTGTTCGAAACGTATTCTCTCGAAGTATGGTTGTAATTTGTAAATTAAAAATAATCCTACCCCCATTAGTAAAAATGTACCTCCTAAAACGATATAATCAGTTGTAGATAATGATTTTGTCTTTAAAGGTTTTCCTTCTTGTTTGTCTAAAGGAATTGATTGTGGCGTATTAATCGTTTTGTCGTTTTGCATAACCTTATCTTTTAATATTGTTATACTATTTGCGTGTTTGTTTTATAATTTATTTTTTAGTGTTTGTATTTGAGAATATATCTCATTATAAAAGTTTTATTAACCAAATAGTCACTTAAGTATCTTCAATAGTTGTGCCATCGCTGTTTTAGAGGGTTTGAGCCTCTTTTTAACAAAATAAATGACACATAGTGTAGATTGTTGGGGAATAAAGTGAGGTCATTATACTCTCTTTTATTGTAGAATGGTATTTATTAGGACTCTTGTGGAATAGTACATTTACACATTTTAGTACCTATACTTAATTGATAAAGTAGATTAGAAAGAATATTTAAAACAGTATTTTTGTAAAGCTACTTGTTAGAAAAGGAGTGCAAATAGAAAAGAAAAATAGGATTATGAAAGAAATTATAGGAGATTATAAAGCAGTCTTAGACCTAGGAGAAATGAAACTAGATCTAGTATTGCATATAGAAGATACAGATAAAGTTACTCTAGACTTACCTAGTCAAGGAGCGATGGGAATCGAAATTACCAATATAACTTTTAAAGAAGCCAACTTAAGTTTCTCTGTCGCAGCTATGGGAATGAGCTTTGCAGGGGAGTATATAGAAGATAAAATAGAAGGAAAGATGAATCAAATGGAACAAGAACTACCTCTTGTATTTGAAAAGACAGTGATTACTCTACCAGGAAATCCTTCGTTAGTATCTACAGAAGAAGAATTATCGGTCTTAGCTAATAAAGAACAAGGGGAGTATAAGTATAAGGTAGAAGATTACTTTCAACGTCCTACATCATCTGGATTTCAACTCTCACCTAATGGGAAGTATTTATCTTATAGAGAAAAAGACGAGAAGAATAAACGCCATGTGTATGTAAAAGAGATTGAGACAGGTAATATCATCCGTGTAATAGAAGAAGGAGAAGAGTTGGTAAGAGGGTATGGATGGATTAATGATGACCGTTTAGCGTATGTAATGGATAATGGAGGAGATGAGAACTACCATATATATGCTGTGAATGTAGATGGTACTAATAACATAGATCTAACCCCATTTGAGAAGGTTCAAGCAGGTATTCTGAATATGCTTAAAGAGCAAAAAGATTATATCATTATCACAATGAATCTTGAAAATGCTCAAATATTTGAACCTTATAAGATTAATATCAATACAGGTGAATACGTTAAGCTATTTACGAATGATGATCCATCTAATTCTGTATCTGATTATGATTTTGATAAAGATGGTAATCTTAGAGGATATTCTAAGGTGTACAATGGTATACAGACACAGTATTTTTATAAAGCAGAAGGAGAAACAACTTACCAATTATTTCATACTATAAATTGGTCTGATACCTTCTCTCTTATGGCATTTAATTATGCGTCTACAGATAAAGATGAAGCTTATGTTTTGACTAATTTAGATTCTGATAAACAACGCATTGTACTGTATAACTTTAGAACAAAGTCTGTAGTTAAAGAAGTATATGCTAATGCAGAGTATGACGCTTCTATTATTGGACTTTCTCGCAATAGAAATTGGGAGATAGACTACTTAGGGTACGAAGGCGAAAAAGTTGTGATAGAACCAGTAAGTGAGACTTTTAAAAAGATTAGTGCTGATTTAGACAGACACTTTGGAGAATATGAGTATTCTATAGCAGCTAAGACAGAAAAAGAAGATCGTTATTTGATCATAGTACAGAGTGATAAGCTTTATGGTAAGTATTATAATTATGATAAAGATACAGGTGATGTTACTCTGCTTTACGATCTAATGCCTCAGTTAAAAGAAGAGGATATGGCAGAGATGTTACCTTTCTCGTTTATGAGTCGTGATGGGATTAAACTACACGGATATATTACATTACCTAAATCTGCTAAAGAAGGAAATAAAGTCCCTTTAATTGTGAATCCACATGGAGGACCACAAGGTATTAGAGATAGTTGGGGCTTTAATCCAGAGACACAGTTATTCGCAAGTAGAGGATATGCAACATTACAAGTGAACTTCCGTATATCAGGAGGTTATGGGAAAGAATTCTTTACATCAGGTTTTAAACAAATCGGACGAAAAGTAATGGACGATGTAGAAGATGGAGTACAATACGTTATTGAACAAGGATGGGTAGATGCTTCTAAGATTGCTATTTATGGTGCTAGCCATGGAGGATATGCTACACTGATGGGATTAGTGAAGACTCCAGAGCTGTATACTTGTGGAGTAGATTATGTTGGTGTATCTAGTATATTCACATTCTTTGAATCATTCCCAGAATATTGGAAGCCTTATAAAGACATGGTTAAAGAGATATGGTATGATTTAGATAATGAAGAAGAAAGAGAGATTGCTCGTGAAGTGTCTCCTGTCTATCAATTACATAAAATCAACAAACCTCTTTTCGTTGTTCAAGGAGCGAATGACCCAAGGGTAAAAATAGCAGAGTCTGATCAAATTGTGGAAGCATTAAGAGCACGTGGTTTTGAAGTACCTTATATGGTAAAATATGATGAAGGGCATGGCTTTGCAAAAGAGGAGAACAGTATTGCTTTTTATAAATGTATGATGGGCTTTATCTCAGAGCACTTAAAATAAAGAACAAAAAAATCCCTGTTATACATAACAGGGATTTTTTTATCTATTAATATTCGCTATTAGAGCCGAATACTGTCTTTCTATTCACATATTTACCTCTCGTAAAGTCAGGCATCTCTTGTACCTGACCATGTGCTGCTATAGACTTCTCACTTAGAGGAGTCACTGCATACCAAGTAGCCAAGTCATAAATGTCAAATGGAAACTCTATATTTCTTTTGATACTTTCCACAAAGGCATTGATCATAAAGTAATCCATACCACCATGACCAGCACCTACAGCTTTAGCCTCATTTTTTTTCCACAGCGGATGGTCATATTGCTCTAAGTAGTCTTTAGAGTTAGCCCATTGATGAGAATGATCCATCTCTTTTTCGAAGTAGATAAATCCTTTGTCTAATCCGCCAGAGCTAATCTCTTGCCAGATACCATCAGTACCTTGTACTTTAAAACCTAAATTATATGGGCGTTGTAGAGAAGTATCATGAGTCAATACCATTGTCTCTCCATTCTCACATTTAAGTGTTGTAGTAACGATATCTCCTTGTTTGAAGTTTACTTTTGCATTAGGGTGATCTTGACCACCATTTTCTACGATATATTGATGTAATCCCCTTGCTTTAGAAGCCATAGAAGTTAGGTGAGTGATTCTATTCCCTCTATTGACATTAAACATAGCTGCTAGAGGGCCTACACCATGCGTAGGGTATAGTTCCCCATTTCTATTGACATAATGATCTGTTCTCCATTTCGCTTCACTAAATCCTTTCTCACCAAATTCTACACCTCCACCATAAGGTTGTACCCCATCGTTAAATAAGACATTTCTAAGGTCGTGTTGATACCCTCCAGTACCGTGGATTAATTCCCCAAACTTACCTTTCTTTACCATATTGAAGACAGCCATGATATCACGGCGGTAACACACATTCTCTAACATCATTAGAGGTACCTTTGTCTCTTCATACACATTTACATAATTCCAACATTCCTCTAGCATCATGGCTCCACATACTTCCATACCCACTATCTTGCCTGCACGCATAGCTTCTGTCCCTTGTCTTTCATGCCATTCCCAAGGAGAGGAGATAATAACAGCATCTATATCATTGCGTTTTAGAAGATTTTGGTAGTCATAATCTCCTTTGTCATATACGATAGGTTGTTTTTTATTGTGTTTATCTACGATTTTTTGAGCGCGTTTGATCATTCTGTCATCAGGATCAGCCATTGCGATCACTTCTACATCGTCTCTTTTTAGTAATTCATCTAAGTGCACTTGACCTCTTAGTCCTACAGCGATCATTCCGATACGCACTTTTTTAGTGTTGCTTGAGAAGCTAAATAAAGAAGAAGGTACGATTAATGCACCTATACCAGCCATACTGGTATTTTGAAGAAAAGCTCTTCTATTCATAATAGTTATAGTTAATAGGTTAGAACTCAAAAATAGAAGATAAGAAGGGGAATAAAAAGTAAAATAGTTAATTATTTCTCAAAATATACTTTAGAGCTAGTTTGAGTAAGAGAACTTATGTCAATGGTGTTTGTATAAAGTAACTATGATAGTCTAAAGTAAAATGTAGTACTTTGTAAAAAAGCAAAAGATGAAAATAATCAGAGAAATGCCTATTGTGAAAAGCGATAGACTAGTTTTAAGAGAATTAAGAAGAAGTGATGCTCCACAAGTATTTGAATACTTCTCTAAAGATGAAGTAACAGAATACTATGATCTAGCAACGTTTACGACTGTAAAACAAGCAGAAGAACTGATTCAGATATGGAATGATAGAACAATAAATGGACAAGGTCTTCGATGGGCTATAACTTTAAAGGGAAATGATGAACTAATAGGAACATGCGGATTTCATAGTTTATCATCGGAGAACAGTAGAGCTGAGATAGGATATGAAGTAACTCCTACTTATTGGGGGAAAGGAATAGCTAGTGAAGCTGTAGCCTTAATGTTAGAGTTTGGCTTCACTACATTAGATTTGCATCGTATAGAAGCTTTTATTGATCCTGCGCATGACGCTTCTCGTCGTGTATTACAGAAAAATGGAATGAAAACAGAAGGTGTTCTTAGAGATTACTTTTTTGAGAAGGGAAGATATGTAGATGCAGAGTTACTATCTATACTGACTGATAAATAGGGAGTTATATTTTTTTAGAAAATAAAAAAGCCAATTGTTCATGATTAGATGACCAATTGGCTTTTTAGTATTTAAATTTTTAAAGGGATATGTGACAAATGTAGGGCATTTATAACTAGTATAAAAGCCAAAAATTGTCTTTTTTATAAGATAAAGTTCTTTTATGGATAATAGAGCTTATCTGTGTAATCAAAGGGTAAAAACAAAGCCTTTTGTGCTTTTGTTCTTTTATTAGTTTAAAATTTTCACACCTTTTAAGAATATCCAACGCATACAGATTTTATCTCCTTTATCAGTTTTGAATACTTTAAACTGAGGAGCTAAGATTGTAGCAGTTACAGCACTTGTCAGTGGTAACCAAAAACCACTTAATGCTGTAAAAGTAGAGAATGCTAAACGACATAAAATGAATAGTACAGCAAAACTCAGAAACTGTAAGATGATGGTTTTAGTTGATACACTCATGATTTAATCATTTTTGTTTATATATTTTCCTTTTTTACTTCCTTCGTATAGTTCATATTTTACTAAACGAGCTTCTAGTTTTCCATTGTATAGTTTTATCTTTCTAGAAGGTCTTAATCCTACGAATTTTAAGGCTTCTACATTACCTGTGATGAACCAAGCTTCTGTGCCAGGATAGCCTTGTTTTAATGTATCTCCTACTTCTCTGTAGAAGCGCTCTAGATCTATGTCTAGACGTTCTCCATAAGGAGGGTTAAACACCATGTGTAGTGGGCCTTCAGTTTCCTTTTGAGTATCGAAGAAGTTCGCAGTTTTTATCTCGATATATTCGTCTAAGTTAGCATTTCTTACGTTATCTATTGCTTTTAATACTGCAGAAGGTGCCTTATCATATCCTTTTATTGTATAATGGAACTCGCGTATTCTTTTTAATAGTGACTCTTGTACCTTGTCAAAAAGCTCAGCATCCCAATCATTCCATCTTTCAAAAGCAAACTCTTTTCTATTGATATTTGCAGGGATATTACAAGCAATCATAGCCGCTTCTGTTAAGATTGTACCAGAACCACACATTGGATCCATAAAATCACTTCTACCATCCCATCCTGACATTAATAACATTCCTGCTGCTAACACTTCATTAATAGGAGCGATATTAGTAGCTGTTCTATATCCACGGTGATGTAGAGAGGCTCCTGACGAATCTAGAGATATTGTACACAGGTCTTTTTGTAAGTGGACGTTAATTCTTAAGTCCGGATAATCTTTATCTATACTTGGGCGTACTCCACTTTTATTTCTAAACTGATCTACGATAGCATCCTTTGCTTTTAACGCAACGAATTGAGAGTTGTTAAAGTTATCAGAGAATACTGTAGCGTCTATTACGAAGGACTGATTAGCTGTTAGATACTCACTCCAGTCAATACTTTGAACTCCTTTATATAAGTTTGCTTCATTATATACTGCAAAAGTAGCAATAGGTTTTAGGATTTTTAAAGTTGTACGCAGAGATAGATTGGCTTTATACATAAAACCTTTATCTCCTTTAAAACTTACCATTCTAGTACCCTGTTGTACATTTAATGCACCTAATAATTGTAATTCTTTTGCTAGTACTTCTTCAAAACCAAAGAAGGTCTTAGCCACCATTTTAAAATTTTCCATCTTTCTTCTTATATAAGGAATAATTGACTATTCTGCTTTAAACCAATATACTACGTCTGATAAAAACAGTATAATTTACTACGTTTTTTTCATTATTTCAAGACTATTTTAGTTAGTTATAAAATCCTGATATGTCTGTGATATATGCTAGGTTTAATCCGCAAAAATAAAGTAAATTTGCAGGCTAATTAAAAAGTTTTAAAATAAAAGTATGTCAAAAGAGAACAAAGCTTGGTATAAGTCGTGGTTTGACACCCCTTATTACCATACTTTATACAAAGATAGGGATTACGAAGAAGCACAAGTGTTAATTGATAATTTAACTCATTATTTAAATTTAGAAGAAGGGGCAAAAGTGTTAGATTTAGCTTGTGGCAAAGGAAGACATTCTATATATTTAAATTCTTTAGGCTATGATGTTACTGGAGTAGATCTGTCGCCTAATAGTATAGAAGAGGCTAGCAAGTATGCTACAGATACACTTCATTTTGAAGTACGTGATATGAGAGAGCCTTCTACAGAGAAGTATGATGCTATCTTTAATTTGTTTACTAGTTTCGGGTATTTTCCTGATCCAGCTGATAATATGCGTACATTAGATGCTATTCATCAGAGTGTAAATGAATACGGATTAGCAGTAATCGACTTTATGAATGTGGATAAAGTTATCGCTAATCTAGTACCTTCTGAGGTTAAAACAGTAGACGGAATTGACTTCCATATCACTAGAAAATACGAAGACGGGTTTATTATCAAAGAGATTGTCTTTGATGCAGATGGAGAACACCACGAATACGAAGAACGTGTTAAGGCGTTAAGACTAGAGGACTTTGAAGCGATGATGAATGAGAAAGAGATCTACCTTTTAGATGTTTTTGGTGATTATAAGTTGCGCAAGTTTTATAAAAAAGAATCAGATCGATTAATTATGATTTTCAAATAAGCCGATGGTTTATATTATACCTTTATTATCAGTTATTGTAGGGTATTTAATAGCAGTGCTATTACAGCCCAAAAACAAAAAGAATTTAAAATTGCTAATGGCCTTTAGTGGATCATTCCTGTTAGCATTGACAGTTACCCATTTGTTACCTGATGTGTATGCAGCTAGTGAAGCTGCATCATTAGCAGAACATGTGGGACATAGTCATGATCACGGACACGACCACAGTTCTGGTAATATTGGTTTCTTTATTATGATCGGGATTGTCTTCCAGATTATATTAGAGTTTTTCTCTAAAGGGGCAGAGCATGGTCATGTACATACCCATGACAAATTAGACAAGGTACCTTGGCTTTTATTTATCAGCTTGTGTATCCATGCCTTATTTGAGGGAATGCCAGTGAGTCAGCACGAAGAGTTAGCATGGGGTATAGCGATACATCACTTGCCGATAGCAGTGATATTAACTGCCTTTTTTATTAATGCAAATATGAATAAGAAGGTAGTGCTTTTCTTTATGGTTGTTTTCTCTCTGATGACACCATTAGGAACATTGGTATCTAGTAATGTAGAGTTCTTGACTCAGTATTACGCTGAGATATCTGCTATAGTAGTAGGTATTTTATTCCATATCTCATCGACTATTATCTTTGAGAGTAACGAAGGACATTCATTTAATATCAATAAGCTTATAGCTATAATATTAGGAGTAGTAGCTGCTTATTTTATATAAGTAGAATTATAATAATATGAGGAAGACGATTCGAAAGAGTCGTCTTTTTTATTATAGTTAGTTGAGCGTAAGATCTAAGATTAACTTTCTTTAAATAGAATGTCTAGAGCTTTCATAGAGATAAACATTTTAATACAGTTAAAACTCCTTTTTATTATGGTCGTTTTGTACTACTACAGTAAAAATACTATCCTTTATTTATGATTGCATTATACTCTTTAAAAGCCATTATTAATCGAATAGAAGGTTCCTGTATCGTATAGATAGCGTCAATAAAAACTTCAGCATCTCGTTTAGAAGTAATTATTACCTCATTATTCTTACTATGCTCCTCTTCTTTTTCTTTTATAACTTTGAGAATGAAATCTGTCAAACGTTGGTAGCCACCAAGTACAATATCAGTTTCCACTAAAGCTTGTTGTTCTATAGGCGGAAGTTTATTAAGGATTATATTGTTTTTGTGTATAGTATTCATTTTTAGTATATTATTTTTTTACAAAGGTATCGAATCGAAATAAAATAGTATTCTTTTTTTCTTACGGAGGTATTTTATACGTGTTATAATATGATAAGAATTGTATATATTTGTAATACAAATAAATACAAAGATATACTTATGAGTACAAAGAAACCTAAAAAAGCTGGCTCTTTTCGATTAGATACAGGTCTATATAATCATATAGAAGAATTAGCAAGAAAGAATAATCGTAGTTTTAATAATCTATTAGAAACACTATTGATTAAAGCAACTAATTATCATGAGCCTAATCAGGATAGTATAAATGCTATGAATGAAACTAATTTAGAAACTATTAGCAAAGAAGAGTTTCACGATTTTATTGATAAAATGTAGTGTATGCATCAACTGCAACTTACATCTCAGTTTAAAAAAGATCTTAAGAAAATTAAGAACAATAAGAAACGCTTGAAGAAAGTACTTGATCTTATTGACTTATTGATAGAAGGAGGTGTAGGTAATGTTCCAATTGAAATGAGGCCACATAAATTAATTGGTAATTGGAATGGGCGCTTAGAGTGTCACATCGAATCAGATTATTTAATTATCTGGTTTGAAGAGAAAAATCCAAATATTATCAGATTAGAACGTGTAGGGTCACATTCAGAATTATTTGAATAGTTCTGTTAATATAGGTAGGAAAGATAAAGTATCGATAAGTACTGTACTACGTCATTATTTTTCTAACTAAATGAAGTCCACCTGTGCTATACGCTATATCTATTGGTACGATAGTATTATCTAAGAAGAACTCCCCTTTATTGTATTGGACTATTCTCTCATCAAGGAGGAGTAGATGGTCATTGCCTTCAGTGAGTACATCTAAGTTATGCTCAGTAAGAGGTACACGTTCTATATAATCGATATTACCGTATGTAGAGAGTTGAGGTATAGAGATTAGTTGTTCATTGAGATAGGTAGTATATTTCGTAGCTCCTCCTGGAAAACCAGACCAAGGAAGTGCTTTTCCGATCTCAAATTCTATATTAGTCAAGTCACCTTTAAATAGAAAGAGTTTCTCTTCTAGATCTAAAAATGGGAGTGGTAATGATTTCTTTTCAAATACTTCTTCAGCTTCCCAAAAGTGTACTACCCTATGAGCCCAGTCTACATTGTCATAGTCTTCGGCTAGTAAATCCTCTTCCCAATAGTGCATATACAGTTGTCCTGTTCTGAGTGGGAGTGTAGACTGCTTGAGTGCCTTTTTTTGTTCCTCTGATAGGTCAATATAGACAGTAGGTACTGTTGACACATTCGTAGAGGAGGGTTTGTTTTCTTTTTTTCCAAATAGCTTTGATAGAAATCCCATAGTAAGACAAGTTTATTTATTCTAAACTAAGGATTTTTATTGAGATAATGGTATTTTAACCTCTAAAATCAACAATTATAATCTTCATAAAAATTAATCTGTAAACCTAAGAATTGCTCTAAATCCTCTAAATCATGCTTAATCGTATCGTGTGCTCCTTCAAAGACAGTGACAGCATTACCCTCTTTTAAATTTACAGATAATACGCAGAATCCACCCCCTTTAGCAGGTAGGGTATTCCATAGTGTAAGAGAGTCTATTTCTTCTTTATTAAACGTAATAGCAAAGGCTTTATCCGCAAACCCAATCATATTATTCGGCTTATCTATCCATATAACAGAATTGTTTTTACTCTGTAGCTTTACAAGATCAGGAGTACTTTTGATTCTTTCATTCCTTAGGTAATTCCTTGGTGTAGTAAGGGAATAGTTGAATACATAAGTAGCTGATAATACTAGTTTTGGTGCATATATGTCATCTGATAATAGGTCGGGATAATCATACTTAGTATTGATATTTAGTGAAGTGAAGCTATAAGCTACAGTTCTAAACTCAGGATCATCTATGGTATAGTTTAGTTCGAATGTGATATGATCAGATTCTGCATAGAAGAACAAGTGGTGTTCATTATAAAACGTATAGGTAGCAGTAGAACCTAGGTCGTGCTCTAGAGTCTCTTTTAGTTGATATAAGCTAGTATCAGACCCATCTGTAGCAAAGCATTTAGTATAGTAACTCGTAGGAGCTACATCAGCACGTATATCATCTATATATGTACCTAAATTATCTACAGTGATATTGCCAATGCGTACAGGATAAGTTATTTCTGCATAGAATCCATCCGAATGAATATATTCTTGTGCTAATAACTTTTCTTTAGTCGTGTTCCAAGGCACAAATATTGGCGTGGGAGCTAGAACTTCATAGCCCTTGAGATAATCATGATTAGATGTATTCGTTAGCTTATAATTCTGTTTGTAGGTAGTTCTGTAGAGTTTATATATATTATTTGTTTTATCGTTGAGGTGTTGAATAACCAAGTTGATATCGAAATGAAACTGTTCGGCTAAGTATAGCCACAGTTTTTCTGTACCTACATAATCACCAGGGATGTAGTACTGTCTATCTTGGTAGATGAACATACTTGGCTCACTATAGTCCGATGTCTCTAGATAAATGTATTCTATTTTAGGGATAAGGATTATTTCATCTTCACTCTCATACGATCTATTAGTGATAATAATTTCATTATCTGTTATTCTTATGATTCCTCTATCCTTATTTTCTTTTGGAAACTTACTTTTATGCGAAAACCACCCCATACACTTACAGTTAAAAAGATAAAGGTAGAGAATATCAGTGATTCTCTACCTTTATCCACTAGGTTTTTCATTGTGTTTTATAGGCCATTATCTAGATAGAGAATACTACTAGGATGGAATTCACGATTATTAATCATAATGTATTGGCCAGTTAAGGTCTGCTTTAGATACCATAACTGTCCTATCACAAGGGTAATACTGCTCTCTAACGTATTCTGTATAACCCACTCTTTAGCAGAGAGGATTTCTCCTTTTTTGACAGTGAAGGAAATACTTTCTGTTTTGTGGATTTCTTGATAGTTAAGTTGATGATATTGTATAAATAACTCTACTTTAATCTCAGATGTATTATCTTCAAAGTTAAAATAGTCATTGATAGTAGAGGTGTCTATACTAATACGTGTTTTATGACTATCTAGTTTCTGAAAAGTAATCGGTAGGGTACAATACTCTCCAAAAGGAGTATTCGTATTAAAGTCAAAACCTACCATCCCGCTTAGATCTGTATTAAAGTAAGTGCGTTGACCTAAAGGAAATACTTCATTATTACGCAGCTGTGCTAATGCAAGCGTGTTCATTCTAAGGTGCATTTTTTTACAATGATTGTTGTTCATTGCGAGTTGGATGAGGTATCTTAATTGCTTATTGCATTTCTGCACCGTACCAAAGTCTGTAGCTGCCTGCTTCGTTTTTTTAGTCTGTTTTTGTTTAGAGGGTTTGCCTTGCATAATGACTTTGTTATCTACTATTCTGAATACAGAGTTTAGATACTTTCCTTGAGGTCTCCCTTTTGCATCAATTTTTGCCATAATTGTTATAATTTATTGGTTATACTTTACTTGCATAGTAGTCTTCATTGACTATTGATTTGGTTCATTTATTATTATGTGAGTCCTACGTGAGATACGTCTCCGTTTTTTTGCTTGATTTAACGGAGTGAGTACGGACTCATAACGGACTCACTACGGACTCAATTCGAGTGAAACCCTACTAGAATACAACCAGACATCAAATGCGATAGCAGATTGTATTCTGTTTTTATTCTTGTTTGTTCTCTTTGCAAAGTTTTGAATTATAAATATGTTTTTTTTTGAGATGGGAAAAAATGGCCACAAATGTCCTAAAATGGCCACAAATGACCTATCTCGACCAAAAATTGATCTATAAAAAAGGCAAAACAGACAGACTTGTCTGTTTTTATTTCTATCTTTGTTTCATGAAAAATAATTCACCTAAGGAGAGGGTATTAGAGGCTGCTACTTTACTCTTTCATCAATATGGATATAATAGCACAGGGATCAATGCTGTGATAGAAGAAGCTAAGGTGGCTAAATCTAGCTTTTATGACCATTATAAAACGAAAGATGATCTAGCTGTAGCGTATCTAAAAGCTAGACATGACTATTGGTTTATGGGACTGAAAGAAGATGTGGAGAAGAAGCGCACGATTAAGGAACGCATCATAGCAGTGTTTACCTATATTATAGAGATGAATGAGAAGGAGGGATATAGGGGCTGTGCATTTCTTAATATGTTGTCAGAGCTACCTGAGCATAAAGGAAAAATTTATGAAGTCATCCATCAGCATAAGACAGAATTACAAGCATATTTTAAGGCATTAGTAACAGATGAGAACAGGGCCTTTATGTTATATATGCTGTTTGAGGCAGGGCTGACAGAGAGTCAAGTCTATCAGAACTCAGCCTGCGTAAAGAAAACAATAGAATTACTAAAACAAGATTTAATCTAAATGAAACGATATATAGCAAAATTTAAAACAACAGAGACTAGTCCACAATCAGCTACTTCTAAACATTCTATATACTCAGGGATAGGAGGTATGTTAGCGATAGGTGTGATAGCCTTTATGACTAAAGAATTAGAAATGCCTTTGATCATGGCTCCCTTTGGAGCGACTTGTGTATTGGCATTTGGAGTACCTGATAGCCCTTTAGCTCAACCTCGTAATATCATAGGAGGTCATCTATTAGCGAGTATAGTAGGACTGCTATGTCTTACTTTTTTAGGAACAGAATGGTATTCTCTAGCAATAGGAGTAGGTGCAGCGATAGGATTAATGCTGGTGACTAAGACTACACATCCACCAGCAGGTGCAGATCCTCTAGTCATTATACTAGGAGGAGCGAGTTGGTCTTTTATTGTTAATCCTGTTTTGGCAGGATCTGTTATTATCACAGTAATAGCCTTGTTATTTAACAATATAAGCAAGCTGAGGAAGTACCCTAAGTATTGGTGGTAATAATCAGATTAATTGCGGTACTATTTATATATCCATAGGGATAGTGTTTATGCGTTTCATATTTTTGCGCAAAAAATATGAAAAAATCGTATAACCATCTGATAGGGATTATATTAGGTAAGCTAGTATGGTTTGGAGGTATTGGTGTTATTGTTAGTATGGTATTAGCCCTTACTAATAAAGTACCTGATACAGTAGAGTGGTTTTTATTAGTCGTATTGCCCTTCTTTATTATTGGTGCGATATACTATGTGTTTAAGTATTGTAATAGTATTGACTTTGAAGGAGATCATCTTATTATCACAACTGTCAAAGGTGAGAAGATGCTATATTCTGTGAGAGATATTCAAGATATAGGAGTGTTAGAACATAGAAATTCGGGGGTATTGATTGGGTATAGTTTAGTACTGACTTTGGGTGGACAGCGCAATAAGGTATGGAACTTAGCAGGGTATAGTGAGAAGACGCTGAAAGAGATTATAGGTCATTTACCTGATGAGATAGCTGTATAAGTGATGATAACATAAATAATTAAAAAAGCCCATAGTCTAGTAAGAGTATGGGCTTTTTTGTGATATTTAATTTTTGTACTAATCATACTTATCACATCGTCTAAACACTACGAATTGTTTGATGCCTATAAATGTGCTTTCTACAGGGAATGTACTGATATAGTCCGCTAATATATCTAATCCTTCATCCCAAGGTTCGTTATCTAAGAGGCAGTCACCTATTATTTCTCCTGACTGTTGTTTTGATATATACATTTTTAGCCAATGGAACTTCTGATCTCTAGATAACATAGACTCAAGTTTAGAAACTAATAATAAATATAATTCATCACCACTCAGCTCTCTGTTAAAAGAACCTTGAACACGTAAGTCACTTAATGCGGGATGCCATAGTACTTCATCACTAATGAAATCATATTCTGGTGAATGGGTATCTGTAAGGCTCTCTGCGATGGGTTTAAAGGTAGAGGTGATATAGTTCTCTACTACAGATGCTATTCTATCTTGTACCGTTTCGCCTATCCCAGCGATGCTTTCCATAATACCATCAGGAAAATGAGTAGGATGTGCAGTATTAATCATGAGGTGCATTAGTTCTTTTGCATAATCAGGATTTCGGATGATTCTGAATTCCAATAGTAATTGGTCATTAACGATGATAATCTGAGTAGCTTTATCTACTTGGATTGTATAGTTTAATTTAGTGATTTGGTCGACTAACTCATGTAGTAATATCTCTTCTTCAGTGTGGGGTTGGTCGTGACTTTCTGTTTTCTTCTTCTGGAAATTAAATAGTTTCATAGCTGTGATTTATTGTAAAGATAAGTGTTAATAGTGTATTTATTTTATGTTGATATATTTTTGAATTTTTGTCTATAACTGAACACTTATTTTAATAATAAATTCAAAATATCTATCTTGCGGTAACAAAAACAACAATACATGAAGAAAGTTATATTATCAGCCTTTATCCTATGTGGTAGCTTATTACAAGTAGTAGCTCAGAATCCACAGGCGTACAAGAATGGAGTGATTGTATCAGCACACCCAGAGGCAAGTAGAGTAGGAGTAGATATCCTAAAAAAAGGAGGTAATGCAGTAGATGCTGCTGTAGCAGTAGAGCTAGCATTAGCTGTGGTATATCCAAATGCTGGTAATATCGGAGGTGGAGGATTTATGGTGTATCGCGGTAAGGATGGTAAGATAGACGCACTAGACTATAGAGAAAAAGCTCCTATGCAAGCAAGAGAAAATATGTATTGGGGAGGAGATGGAGAAGCGATAACAGAATTGAGTATGAGAGGAGCCTTAGCAACAGGGGTACCAGGTACAATAGCAGGTATGGTACAAGCTCATGCTAAGTACGGTTCTCTACAATGGGAAGAATTGGTACAGCCAGCTATAGACTTAGCAGAGAAAGGATTTAGTATTACAGAAAAACAAGCAGGTGAGTTCACTAAACAACACGATAACTTCGTGAAATTTAGTACACAAAGTACAGCTATTACTGAAAAAGAACAGTGGTCAAAAGGAGATGTGTTTATTCAAAAAGATTTAGCTGAAACACTGAAACGTGTACAAAAAGAAGGACATAAAGGGTTCTACGAAGGGAAAACGGCTGAGTTAATCGTAGGAGAGATGAAGAGAGGTAATGGAATGATAACTCTTGAAGATTTAAAACGCTATGAAGCAAAATGGAGAACGCCTATAGTAGGAGAGTATAAAGGATTAAAAGTAATCTCTATGCCACCTCCGAGTAGTGGAGGTATTGCCTTAATCTCTTTGTTCCAATCCATAGAGAAATACCCTTTAGCAAAGTGGGGATTCCAATCTGAAAAAACAGTACAAGTAATGGTAGAAGCAGAACGCCGTGTATATGCAGATAGAGCTGAGCACTTAGGAGACCCTGATTTCTATAAAGTGCCTGTAAATCAGTTAGTAAATAAAGAATACAATCTAGGGCGTATGGAGTCTATGTCTTTTGACAAAGCAACGAAGAGTACTGATGTTAAAGCAGGAGAGTTAGGCGGGTATGAGAGCGATGAGACAACGCACTACTGTGTAGTCGATAAATGGGGAAATGCTGTGTCTGCAACGACTACATTAAATGATTCTTATGGTTCTAAAACGATAGTAGGAGGAGCGGGATTCTTGTTGAATAATGAGATGGATGATTTCTCTGTGAAACCTGGTACACCTAATATGTACGGATTAGTGGGAGGAAAAGCGAATGCGATAGAACCAGAAAAGCGAATGTTAAGCTCAATGTCTCCAACAATTTTAGAGAAAAACGGTAAATTGTACATGGTAGTAGGTACACCAGGTGGATCGACAATTATCACTTCTGTGTTTCAAACGATTCTAAATGTAACTGAATTTGGGATGAATATGCAAGAGGCAGTATCTGCTCCTCGTTTTCACCACCAGTGGCTTCCTGATCATATCGATTATGAACCAACAGCAATTACGGCTGGAGTGCGAAAAGCGCTTACTGATAAAGGTTATATCCTAAAAGAACGCAAACCTTATGGACGCGTAGAGGGAATCTTAGTCAATAAAAATGGTACTTACCAAGCAGGAGCAGATACTCGTGGAGATGATATCGCTATAGGATACTAGTTGAATTAGGAATGTTTTTTAACGCTCTGTCCTAGACAACGAACTATATCACATAATATATACAAAAGGTTATCTTTCATTAGATAGCCTTTTGTATTTTAGGTTTAAGATATATGTGGTTAATTTGAATTTCAATAAAAAGAAGGAAAAGAAATGATAAACTTGATGTTAGAAAAGTATAAGAAGATGGTGAAGGAGTTAGTCTCTGAACCTATCTACTTGAAGAAATATGAATACTTAGGAAAAGAAAGAAATCATGAGAATGCAATAGATAGACATCGAGTATTAGTAGGTTTCTTGCATTCAGAAGAATTGAGAGAGGAGCAGTTGTTAGTTAAATTGTTTGAAGCAGAGATAGCGAGTAGGCGAGAAGATGATTTTCAGGGATTCACAGAGGCATTAGATCTAGCAGCGTATCTAGTTAGTTTATATCAACGTTCTGATTATATCTCCTTATTTATCCAGGCGAAGAATGCCAACTTTGATACGTATTGCGGCTTTGATAGAGAGTATTTGCTACACAATGGAGTGAAGAATACATTTGAATGGATATCCCATCAAGAGGTAAGTTGGAAAGAAGATTTTTATGACTTAATTGGAGATAGTCTAGCAGAATGTGATTGGGATGAAGAAGACATTGTAGAGTGGAAGGAAAGAAAACAAAGATATTATAGCCTTTGTCCTGAAGAGATGTCTACAGAAGGCATTGTTTATTATGCATTGGATTTAGAAGAAGATGAAATTGCCAAAGCGTGTATTCAATCTTGGGAAGAGAATATCACTGTATGGAATAAGGAAAGATGGGAGGATTATGTGTCTTTCTATAAGTGTATAGGAAATATAGATAAAGTGATAGTAGGAAGAGAAGCGCTATGGGAATATGTAGAGGATGATGCTTGGGGTAAAGCAAGTTTCTTAAGTAAATTGATAGAAGATTATCTAAGCATTAAGGAGTATGTCAAAGCATGGTTAAAGTTAAAAGAAGGAATATTATACTTAGAAGAAGTAGAGGAGTGTTATGAAATAAATTTAGGAAGGTACTATGTTATATATGCTTGTAATTTACTGATAGGAATTTCGAATAAAGAAGATATGATGTTCAAAGATATATATCCTTGGATAAAAAACAACTTTAAATAAAATAAAGGTTTACCCTTATCTTTTAGAAAAAGCTATACAGGTTTTTGTACTAAGTGGAGATAAAGAGTTAGAGAATAAGTACATTCTAGAATTAGAATTATTGCAAAAAGAATAATATAAGTGTGTTAAAGTATTTGGTATTTAGTTAATTAAGTTTTTGTTTTTAAAGAAGAAGTTTAAAAAATCACTATATTTAAGAGACTTTTTAAACTTCAGGCTTATGAATACCACATTAACTAATAAGACCGCTGCTATATATCCTTTTGTAGATGAGAAAGGAATGTATGGATATTGTAATCAAGATAAACAAATTGTTATCAGTCAACAGTATGCTAGTGGAGGATTATTCACTAAGTCAGGTTATGCTGTAGTACGTGATAAGCAAGGGATGTACGGTGTGATAGACCTAGAGAATAAAGAGGTACTGAAGTGTCGATATGATCGAATAGAGTTATATGAGGTAGGGTGTTTTACAGTAGCTAATATTGTGCAGTCGTATACTGTCCACAGTCGCTTCTGGCAATGGAAGTTCTTGCCTAACTTTAATATCATGAGTACTAGCTCTTCCTTTAAACCGTTATGGGGGACAGAGGTCATAAGAGAGAAAGTAACTGTATTAGCATTAGATACAAGACAGGTACTAGATACAAAGACGATTACTAAAGATAGACTTACTAGAAGTGGTACTTCTATCAGGATAAAACAGATTGGTAGTAAATTAATTCAGGTAGGAGATGATCTGTATTTTGCAAAAAAGGATAGATTAAAACGAATAGTCAAAAAAGTAGTTAGTACTTATGACAATGGATTGCGATGGGTGAGAAAAGTGAATGATGATGAGGTAAGAGTGTATAATCTGAAAGGTAAAAGAGTGAAGTCCTATGAAGTAATTCCTCAACCTATTTTTCCAATTACTTATAAAGGGAAGGAATACAAGGTATCTATGCAGACAGCTAAGTCTCACTTAATAGCTAAACCAACTATCTGTAGAGATACGATAGGGAATGGAAGGTATTATGTCAACTATGAATTTGATATGTATATTCCTGTTCATCTAAAGGTAATTGATATTAAAAGTGAACGCAGTATACAAGATATTTGGAAGAATGTATTGAATATTTATCCCGTAGTCTCTAAGCATTTCTTTATAGTGGAAGTAGCTCCTATTAGTGCGGAAAGTAGAGTAAACGAATTCTATATCTTGACAAAGCACGGAGTACTTAAAGATTGTTTAGATAAGCCAAGTGATTACTCAATTACCTCTTATTACAATGAGGTACTTTGGCCTGCAAAAGAATTATTAATAGATCAGAAAGATATCCCTCAGGGGTTCTTACTAGAGAAGATTAGAACGATAAGCAGTATAAAAGAACCTCTTTATTTTGTGTCGATTAAAAAGGATCAAGTAAGTAGAGTAGGAGTGTGGAATGTAGATCTTCAGGAGTGGCTGTTATCACCTGTATTTTTTTCTTTGCGCTTAATGGATAATATCAGGTTTTGTGTATTTCAGTTAGAAGAAAATGGCTTGTATGGGATATTAGATATCACTACTAGAACTGTGGTGTACGAACCTATATTTACCTATGTAAAAGATGGAGCAGAGTACTTAGCTGAAGTAGAGTTAGAAAGAGAGAAGGGAGAAGTGAAGAACGTATACAATTGTTTTTATATAAACCTAGGGAATGGAGAGGAGTTTCATCCTGGAAAAAATATATTAGAGTTTACATCCCGAAAGGTATAAAGAAAAAACCTCTATAGATTAGATTCTATAGGGGTTTTTTCTATGTGATTTATTGTTTTACTATTTTATGCCTTTTTTTCTTGAGTAATTGTAATCGTGTAGTGCGCAAACTATCGCGAGTTTGTTTTCTTAGGTACTCATGATGTAAGAACCAACCACCAATACCTCCTATAATACTTCCAATCACAATATCGATAAAACGAGCTTGGATCAAGATATTAGGTGTGCTGATAATAGGATTACCCGCCTCTGCAAGAAGCACTGTAAGAGCTGTAATAAAGATAACAGCTACTGCATAGTTACGAGAAATAAACATTTCTATAATAAACTGAAGTACCATTATACAAATACATAAATATAAAGGTGCTGTAGAGACTGAGATAAGTGCCCAACAAAGTCCTAATCCAATAAAGGTACCTGCGATACGCTGTAGTGCACGTTGCCATACGTGGTATAAAGAAATCCCTTGCATAATGGCGGCACAAGAAATAGGGATCCAATATGGATTGTCAAATTTCAATAGATGACCTATTAATAAAGAAATACACATGAAGGCGCCTACTATAATAGATTTGATAAGGTAATCAAATTGGTCTTTGACTGGGACAGGACGTACTAGGCGTATAGTTGTTTTACTGTTGTATTTTTTGCCTACTATAACACTGTATATTAAGGCTAGAGTACAAGCAAACATGGTTCCCATGACTACATATCCTAGACGTGTAGGGATAGTTGCTAACTTAAATGGCATATTACTAGACATAGAAGCTACCATAATAAAAAAGAAGCTACCAGGGGGGCGAGTATTGAAATATAGGTTGACCCAATGAACTGCAGTAACGAATATACCAAAGGCTATAGCAGAAGCAATAAAGTTAAAGCTAAACGATATGCCTACTGCAAAGGATAACATAAAACCAAAGGAACATACCAGCATGGTGATCATGCGCTGAGCAGTAGGAATATTAGAAGGGAGGTATAAGATAACTAATCCTGCTAGACAGGCTAAAAGTCCTGCTTGAAGATTGTCAAAATACCATCCTGTTAATAAGGGAAGTCCTGTAGCGAGCATTGCCATCAAAGGGATATGCCACAGTCGTTCGCTGTGTTTTAATTTAAATAGTGTTTTGCTCTCTTGTTGTAACAAGTTGACAAAAAAGTTATTCTTCATTTTCGTTGATTCTAAAAATTCTCTCAGTAGAGATTAGTGCTGTGGAAATGCTTTACCTTATCGGGTAAGTATAAGAGATAAGATATTCTTTAGTATTGGTAAGCATTTGAACAATACAAAGGTAAGGAATTTGAATCAAAGAGGTAAAAGATGGGATGAGTTTGATTTATATCGTGATTATTACATATTATTATAGTCTTATTTACTCATTTTTTTATTGAAGTAAAGAATATAAGTATAAATGTATATATTTAAATGAAAAAAGTGAATATGGGAGAAGTTAACTATGTAATCGATGGTTTAAAGAAAGTAGATACTAGTGTTACTAAAACAACATTTAGTAAATTTTCTAGTTGGATTAAATTTAAAGTAGGATATAGAGGAGTAAATGGACAGTTTACACTAACGTATTCTCAATTCATGTTTAGTTTTAATAGAGCAGGAGGTGCTGTAGAGTATAGGGTACTACCATTAAAACAAGTAATCTCTTATTCTATCACAGAGATAGATAGTCAAAAATCGCAATTGGTATTATGGTTGCGAACAGGAGAGCGTATTCAATTAAACTTTACAGGAGAGGATCTAAAAGAAATCATTAAAACCTTTTCTTCTATATACAATAATATGAGTATATAAAGTAAAAATCCCTACAAAATCTTTGTAGGGATTTTTTAAAGACTTAAGAAAGTTGTTGTTTAAAACTATTAATTTTCTCTGTTAATTGAGAAGCTAATTCAGGTGTATTAATTGATCCATTACTAAAATTATCTTGAAAACTAGGTAATGAAAACTGACATTTAATATTCCCTCCAAAGTAAGGAAATATGCTTGAAGCATTATCCATGACAGATTGTCCTCCACGAGGTCCAGGTGATGTAGATAATAACATCATTGGTTTGTTTTGAAAGAAGTTTTTCTCCACTCTAGACCCCCAATCAAATATGTTTTTAAAAGCAGTACTAAACGTACCGTTGTGTTCTGCTAATCCTATAATAATAGCATCAGCATTTAGAATCGCTTGATTAAAATCTAATGCTTGCTGAGGTACACCTTGGTTATTTCTATCTTGAGAATAAATAGGCATCTCATAGTCATTGATATCTAGAATATTAATGTTATGTCCTTCAAATTGAGTAGTTACACTTTTTACTAATTCTAAGTTTATAGAAGTACTGCTATTGGTAGCAGCAAAAGCTAATATATTCATTGTTGTTTTATTTTTCTGTTTCGATGAGACAAAGGTATATGTAGAAACAAAGAAGCACACTTAATCTAGAATAAGTTTTTCAGAAATAGGGCTTGTATGTTTTACTCCTAGTTGCAGTGAATTACAATAAAAAGGAGAAGCATTAGTGGGTAGATACAGAGTTATATATCGAAAAAAGACATGCATAAAGAATTTTTCTAAAGAGAATAGCATTGTGATCCTTCAGTTTCCTGAATATATGTATGAAGAGAACCAGGAATTTGTAATTTCTATCATATAAAGGAAGTAAGGAAAGAGGAGAACATTTTTTCCTATAAGTCTTATCAATCTGTTTAGCATCTTATTTTCAACAAAGTATATAAAATACTTTTTGAAGTGAGAATGAATCCTAATTTTTCAATTGAAGGGCGATAAATATGATTTTTGAGAAAAAAACTATAAGAATAAAATATTTTTGTTATAGAATTTTTAATTCTAATCAAGGCCTTGTTTAATGTGTATATATAATAATTACAGTTTTATAGGTTTTTTATATTGATAAAAAGTTGTAATTAATGTGTTTAATTTATCATTTATGTTGAATATACTATATGGGTATAAGAATTTTTAATAATATGTTTAAGTGTTGAGTGTTTATAAATTTTACCACTGTTGTTTTTTATTTTGTTTTTGTTAATATTTACTTTGTTTCGTTGTTTTTTATATAAAAAATAAATTTGCATAGTGTAATGTATTTAAAATTGTGTTAATATTTGTATTTTTGATAGAATATTTAGATTGTAATTAATAAAAAACACAATATAATGAAAACACCACATTTGCTAATTTTAATAATATTCACACTTGGAGTAGGAGCGTATGGTCAAACTGGTATTGGAACTCAAATTCCAAGTAGTTCTTCTGAGTTAGAGATTAAGTCTAAAGATAAAGGAGTTCTAATTCCACGTCTTGAATTAAAAAATACTAAAGATAAGTCTACTATTGTTGGAACAGAGTATCCTGAAAGTTTGATGATTTATCATACGGGAACTAAAGCTATGTTAGCGGGATACTATTTTTGGGCTGAGAATCATTGGAATGCCTTAGTTTCTAATACTACTTTACAGCACTATATCAAAGAAATTGCGGATCCGAATAGTGTTACGGTTACATATGATGAAGGAGACTATATTTTTACATGGATTAATAAGGATACTAATATTAAAGAAACAATGAAACTTAGTGATGTTATTAAGACGTTTGAGTCTTTGACATCATTATCTACGGTGTATGATGAAGGAGAGGCTGTATTAGTATATAAACCTGAGCGAGGTATTGAAAATAACGTGAAGCTGACAGAGCTTTTAAAAGGAAGTACTGTGTTTACGGAATATATAGAGAGTTTTGTTCCGTCTGCTGTGAAAGAAACAGTTACGAATGTAACTCGTTATAATAAAGAAGGAGTAGAAGAGAATATTGCAAATGTACCTAATGCAGGTATGATTTATTATAAATATATAAATGAGAGTTCTATTCCAGAATATATTACCGTATCTCAGGATGTGAGTAACGATTTTAAGACTATTGTTAATCAAGCTGAAAATACAGAGCATATAAAAAATATTGCAAAAACAGTAAAAGGGAATGATAATTTTTATTCGACTGTTAAAGAGGAGATTATAGGGAAATGGGATGAAAAAGATGTGATGCGATATATAGTGAAGTTAAATAAAGCTACTTCTTTTACCTCTGTTGAGTTACCAAAAGTAATTTCAGGCCTAGTAGTAGATGCTAAATTGATTAATGAGAGTAGTAATTCGATGACAAGAGGAGTGATTAGCAAACAAGTCAGTGGGACAAAGACAGTTTTGGCTATTGGTACTGCGGGGACTATTATTCAGAATAACCCAGCTGGTAACTATTATGTAATTGTTGAATATATAAAGGAGTAAAAGGGATTTTATCTTTTTTATTTTAATTGTTTAAACTACAGGATATGTATAGATATTTATATAAGATTTTAGCCCTTTTATTTTTAGGATTGACGAGTATGCCTTTATTTGCTCAAAGAGAATATCCTGGAGGAGTAGGGAATGTACAGCTTTGGTTAAAACCAGATAATAGAGTTAAAATGTATTCTTCTACTGAAGTTGATGAATGGGCAAATGCACCTGTAACTACTGATAGTCATTTGAATATGACTTTTAGTGCTGTAAGTCAGGCAGGAAAGCAAAGGCCTACTTTATTAAAGGGAAGTTACAAAATGAATTTTAATAATGCATTGGTGTTTAATGGTAGCCAATTTTTAGCTACACCTCTTGGTATTAGTGGATTTGTTGATGGACTGACTGTTTTTGGTGTATATATTGCGGAAAAAGGAAAGAATGAGAAAAGGATGTACTATATGGGATTTGGTAGTACTGATCCTTCATCTAAATCTACAAGAAGACCTTCTATTGGATTCAGTCCAAAAGAAACGGGGGGACGTGTACGTCTTACTAGTGCTAGAGATGGACATGGTGGATATGAGATTAATACAACAGCTCTACAGACTACTTATGTGCCAGAAGGAGCAACTAATTATGTGACTTTCAGGTTCAGTGGAACAGAATATTCATTAGATAGTAAAGGAAATAAATTAACAGGAGCAGCTAAGGGGGCTTTAAAACCAGATGAAGGAGTTATTATTGGAGGAGCGAGTTTGACTTCAGGGTTCTTTATGGGACAAATAGGAGAAATTATTGTTTACAATCGAAAGTTAAATGGAGCTGAGACAAGTAAAATTGAGAGTTATTTAGCAACTAAATATGGTATTACATTAGATAATGCAGCTTATATGTCATCTTATGGAAGTGTTTTCTGGCCATGGGGGCGAACAGGTTTAGGGTATCATAATAATGTAGCAGGTATTTTTAGAGATGATGCTAATACGAGTATTTCTGTATCTCGTTCTACTGCTTCAGGGGCAGCTTTGACAGTAAATACTATAGGAACAGAGTTTGAAGTTGGACTTGGGGTAATTCAAGAGGAACCATTAAATAGAGATAATGCTGCAATCTACTGGGGAACTAATATTGGCCAAGGATATACTTCTACTAAAGTAAATGATCATGGGTGTGGATATAGTGAGATATTAGATGATAAATTTTGGTTATTTAGGAAGACTAATTTAGGAAGTACTATAGTAGAAGTGAGAGCAGGTGGAGAAGATTTTCCTTATAGTGGTCAAGGGTATGATGTGAAAATGTTGGTAGCTAAAACAGAAGCTGATGCTAGAAATCAAAATTGGTTAGCTGTTATTCCTGGACAATACATAGGAGGGGAGCTTGATGAGCATTTGTTCAGATTGCCAATTAATAGAGACGAATTATATATAACTTTTGGAGCAGATGCAGCCGTGGCACAATGTAATGCTTGTACTACAAACGAAACAGGATTGTTTAATTTTAGTTCTCGCCAATGGACTGCTGGATTAAAAAGTATGTCAAATTTAACAGTGTCGAATGGATTGAGATTTGATGTTACTTATAAGACCTATAGTAATGGTAAGGAAACCCCTTCTATGCAAGCGTCAAAATATCCAAGAGTGTCTAATGGAACTCTTTTAGAGTCTAAATTTAGAGGGGTAAGAGGAAGTGATGATAACTATTCGATTACAAATATTACATTTAAGGATGGGGCTACTTTTGCTAAATTTAAAATTTATGGAATAGATAAAACTAGTACAAGTACCGATATGGTAGAGGTAATAGGGTATTGTGGTAATACGACTTATAGAGGTGTGATTTCGAGTAGTTCTAATAGTAGTAAAAAGACTTTCTCTGTTGGTGGAGGTATTGTCACAGGATTAAAACGGTCTAGTATTTCGAATAAAAATGGGGCAGCAGTTGTTACTTTTCCGCATGAGGTGACAAGAATAGAAATAAAGCATAAAATTCATTATAGAACTAAGTCAAGAGGATATCAAGGAATTGCAATTGGAGATTTTGAGTTAAATTGTCCAAGACCTGCATCTCCTAATCCAGATGGGATAGAGTTTACATTACAAGCACCAGCAAAGGTAGTTTCATGTAGTGGTTTTGAGTATACATTTAAAGTGTGGAATTATTCATGTGAACCCCGTTATGTTAAGATTGAGGATGAATTACCTGAAGGAATGTTTTGGGTTGATGGAGGGTTGATGTCTACAGAAGGTGCTTTTAATGATGCAATTTTCAATAATTATGAAGGAACCAGAAAACTAGAGATAGATAAGGTTAAATTAGACCCTATGACTTTTACTACAATTACAGCAAGGGTACGTTTTAAAGACGATGCAGTAGCAAAAGTCTACGAAAATAGAGGACAATTGACATATACAAGTCTTAATGAGAATAAGGTACTGACTATAGAGAGTTGTGATTACAATAATTTTACATCGTGTACATCTACTAAAGTTGAAATGATTTATCAGCCTAGAGTATTATCTCCTGAAATAAGTATTGAGCCTGTTTTGAATAAATGTTATAAAGAAAATGGCATTATTACAATTAAGGCTAAAGTAAAAAACCCAAATCCAACTGTTACATTTGCTGATTTGAGAATTATGTTTATGTATCATGAAGACTTTAGGTTTAATAAATTCCAATCTAATCTGGGACAAGGAATGATAGAAAGTGAAGAAGGAATGCACATTGTCGAAGGCTTAAATATTAATGGAGGAAGCACCTTAGAATTAACATATGAGTTACAGGCATTAGATTTCTTAGCAATAATAGAAGCCGCAACAGGAAATAAATACACTAAACCTAGTGAAGTCCCTGATGCAGATATTGCTCAAGTGGTTGATTTTGGAGCAAGTATAGAGTTAATAGGAAATTCTGAGGATGTATGTATTAATTCGAGCTTGGATGATGCGTATACTGTATTAGATCCAACAATTCCATTCTGTGGAGGTAGTTTAATTTGTTATTATCCAGGAGTAGAAGGTAGTATAGTAAAGAAAAATGCTGATTTTGTTATCATGACTAGTTTAGATCGTAGTAATGGAGAGCTTTTAGCAGAAGATGGTATAAATGCAATTCTTTATTTAGAATCTAAATCTAAAGGATTTGTTCTTACTCGATTAACTGATACACAGATTAAGGCGTTTTCAAACCCTATAGCAGGGATGATGGTTTATGATACAACTAATAAGTGTATGAAGTTGTACAATGGTAAAATATGGGCTTGTATAGTGCAATCATGCCCTGACAATTAAAAACAAGAAGAAAATGAAAAATAAGATTTTTTTTAGTTATATTTTGTTTTGTGTGGGTATTATCCCTTTATCTGCATGGAGCCAACAAGTAAATATTGGGAGTAAAGATTATTTTTTATCTCCAAGCTCTATACTAGAGTTTCCTGATGATGATACCCGAGGTATAGTTTTACCTAAGATTAATAGCGCTCTTGCGACTAGTGCAGCGGAAGGAACATTAATTTACGATGTGATAGATAAAAAAATTAAGTACTCTAATGGTATAAATCAATGGGTAGATTTATCGATTAATACAGGTGAGGTAAATATAATAGCACAAGATAAATTAACTGAAATAGCAAGTGCTAATATTTTAATAGGAAATGACCCTTCTGTGGCCATAGATGGAGTTCTTGTATTAGATAGCCCAAGTAAAGCATTGGTTTTACCTAGAGTAGAAAGCCCACATTTAAACATAGTTTCTCCACCAACAGGTACGATAGTTTATGATACAAAATCAAATATGATGTGTGTTTTTAATGGTAAAGAGTGGGCTTTTTGGGCAGCAGAGTAATCTGTCAGTGAAAGATAGTATTGTTTAAATTCTGATTATTTTGATTGACGAGACACGAAAGTGTGATTTTTTATAACACAATTTTGAGAAGAGTTACCTTGTGATGAGGTGACTCTTCTTTTTTATGTAAGTTTTAAAATTATAAAAGTATATAAGAAGGGGGGATTATGCTAAATAAGAAGAAGTGAAAAAGTAAATAATACTATTTGTTTGCGAGAGGTGTTTTATTGTAAAAGAATGAAAACTACAGTTTTTTGATCTGCTAAAAAATATTTTTTTTAGATGTATTTATTGTTTTATTGTAAAATGTTGATTTTAATTATTAATTTTTTTGGTATTTTTTTAACTATTTATAAGTTTTTTTTATTAAAAAAATAATTTTTATTGATTGTTTTTCATTTTTTCTATGTATTAATTTTTATTTATATAAAAATATATATTTGTTATTGTTTTTTATGTTTTTTGTTTGTAATTGTTTGTAATTTTATACAAAACAATTAACATTTAACTATAAAAAATACAATAAAATGAAAAAGCCGCATTTTCTTATTATGATAATTTTTACACTAGTTAGTAGTGTGTATGGTCAGACTGGAATAGGAACCCATTTGCCCAATAACTCATCTGAATTAGAAATTTATTCTAATAATAAAGGAGTTTTGATCCCGCGTATTGAATTAAAAAACAGTACAGATAAGTTGACAATAGTAGGAACAGACTATCCAGATAGTCTAATAGTATATCATACAGGTACTAAAGATATGTTGGCAGGTTTTTATTTCTGGAGTGGAGATAAATGGAATACTCTTGTTTCTAATACAACTTTGAATCACTACATAAAGGAGATAGCTGATCCGAATAGTGTGAAAATTATTGAGGATAAAGGTGATTATATCTTTACCTGGATTAATAAAGATACCAATGAAGAAGAAACAATGAAACTTAGTGAGGTTATTAGGAAATTTGAGACCTTAACTACTTTGACTCCTGAAGAGATAACAATGTATGTTTATTTAGAACAAAATCCTGTTACTGGTGAAATGATGGAGGTGCATGTAGATAAAGAAAAAGAAATAGATCCTAATGCTCCTGTTGTACCTTCTTTATTAAGAACCTATAAAGCAAAGAAGTTTGTATATAAAAACGAACAGGAAGATCTTGTAGATATTAAAGGGAGTGATTTGTTTGGTGGTATTGGAAGTGACGGAAGTCCTTCTGGAATAGAAACAGTTACATCATTAAAGCTAGAAGATGATTATAATAGTAAGGGGAAAGCATTAGTGTATAGTGATGAAAATAAGGATATCACAACTATTTATGTAGCTGATATTTTTACTAATTCAGAAACGTTAACTTCATTAAAAGCTGATATTAATACGAAGCAATTAATCTATACAGATGAATTAAAGAGCCCTACTTTTATTTCGTTTAATCAGATCGCTCAAGAACCTTGGTACGTTGTTAATACAACAGAACAGGCTACTAAAAATAACCAAGATATCTACATCAATGGTTGGGTAGGAATTGGGTATTCTGAAAAGTCTGATTCAGCTAAAGTACCTAATGAAAAATTGAGAATAAATGGTAGTATAACTGCTACGAATAGCTATTATGCAGACTATGTATTTGATAATTATTTTGAAGGATATTCTAATTTAAAATACGATTATAAGTTCTATGATTTAACTAGTGTAGATAGATTTATTAGAACGAATAGACATCTACCAGGTATAACTCCTATTGCAGATTTAGAGAAAACAGATCTAGGCTACTCATTTAATGTGTCTGAATTATCTATTCAGCTATTAGAAAAGACAGAAGAACTCTTTTTACATGTTATTGATCAACAAAAAGAGCTGAATAAAAAAGGATATCGCATTGAGAAGTTAGAAACTGAAATGAATGAAATGGCTAAACGCTTGCAAGCGTTAGAAGCATTATTAGTAAAATAGTAATCATTAAAAATAATATTGATGGAAATTAAAAAACTACATATCGATTCGTTTTATTCGGTTCTTTTGATTATGATTCTATTTCTTGTAAATGCTTCATTGTCTTTTGGACAAAATGATATGACGAAGTTAAAAGATGGTTCTGTTGCAGGTGTGACAAATGCTACTGCTGCTCCATATTCTATCTTAGAATTAGAAAGTGTTACGAAAGGTTTTCTATTGCCTAGAATGACCACCGTTGAAAGGGATAAAATTAATATTGACGATAAAGTAAGAGGAAATGGACTTGTTATTTATAATACAGATAATGATTGTATCAACTATTGGAGTACAACAGCAAATAAATGGCTTAGTGTATGTGGAACATTGCCTCCTGCAAAATTAACTTTAGACTGTTCTAAGGTTTATTTAAATTCGAGTGGAGCTAAAGAATTAAAACAAGGCCAAAGTTTAAGAGATACAGATGTTTTATACATTACAATTAATGTGGTAGAAACAGGATCATATAATATTAGTGCAGTAACAACAAATGGGTATTCTTTTAGTAAATCAGGAATATTCGAAACAAAAGGAGTTTATTCAATTGCATTAGAAGGATTTGGAACCCCATTAGAACCAAATGAAACACCAGGAGATCTAGTTACTTTTATGATAAATGGTAAGAAAGATACGACTTGTACTTCTATACGTATTAAAGTGAAATCATCTGAGTTAGATTTTAGACTTGTAGAACCTCAAACAGTTGATGTTGCTTGGTCAGCTTATAAAGGAGTTGCTTTAAATGCAAATGATAATAAAATTAAAGTTCTTGTTGATGTGACAACGGTAGGGTTCTGGAGAGTACAAAGTACAGAGACTCTAAATGGTATTAGTTTTAGCGGGTCAGGAGAGTTTACACAAGAAGGGAGAGCGGAGATATATCTATATGCGCAAGGAGTTCCAATAAATGTTGTAAATAGTACTTTTAAGTTTATTACGAATTCAAAGAATAATAAAACATCTAACGTTACAGCTGAAGTAAAAGTAGTTCCTACTAGTTTTGAATTAGTATGTAATACTAATGAAATACAAATGAGAGGAGAATATAAAGAAGATACTTTTTTAACTAAGAGTAACTCTATATTACTTCCTTTAAAAGTATTAGCGCCTGGTATAGTTGATATAGAATTAAATGGAATAATAAAAGGAACAACAGATACTCCTGTGAAATTTGTTGCACCAAGTACAACTTTGACTTTTAATGGATCTGATAATGTACAGTATGTGACCTTATATCCAGAGATGCAAAATGGACAATATGTGAAGATTCCTGTAAAAGCAAAAACTATTGAGTTTACTACTATAACACCTAATTCAGGGGGAGCTTTCTGTTCTTCTTTTCCAGTTATAAATGTAGTGGAACGTTCTAAGAATTATACATTTGATTGTTCTAGTGCTTTTGCTTTTTCAAATGGATCTACTAGTAGAAATAACAATTTTTTGGTAAATACTCCTTTACAAGCAGGTAAACATGGTATTGAAGTAAGTGTAAATGTAGGGTATGCAGAGAATTATACAATTAAAACAAATACTGTTAATGGTGTTTATTTTACAAAAACAGGTGTTTTTACTGATTCGGATAGAATGAAAGGAAAAGCAACAGTGACTTTAGATCCAGTTGGAATATTTACTACAGGAGGACTGACAGTGTTTAATCTTATAGCAGAAGGATTAGATTCTAATTCGTCTCTGTGCTCTGTAGTTGCACAAGTAAAAGCACACGATATAGTAGTATTGTCTTTAGGTGGAACAAATTACGGTGCCAATAGTAGTACTGTTTATGCTGGAGGAGCAATTCTTAAGAGTAGTACTAATTTTGGCCCAATGGGAACAGTAAAAGTGAATTCGGTGAGAGTATTAAGTACTAATGCTCAAGGAGCTGATTTGGATAGATTCATTGCTTCCAATAATGTGGATATTATTATCAATGTAATAGGATATAATTTTACCAGAACAGAAACACAAGATGTATTAGTTGCATTTGTACGTGATAAGAAAGGAGTATTAATCATTGGAGATGAGAGTACACCTAGAACATATACTAAGAATGTTATAGAAAGGTTAGCTGGTTTAACAGTAGGAGGTAGTAGTATTAGTGTGTCTAATAATTATACTATGCTGAATCCTGTGTTGTCTTCTGCAAATAACGAATCGATTATAAAAGGGCCTTTTGGAGATTTATCTGGTAAGGTGATGGGGAATGATGCACATAATGGATGGTATTACTCTAATTTGCCAAATAGTTATGTTCCTTTAGTTTCAAAACAAGGAGATGTTAATTCTATTTGGGCTATGAAACATCGTGATTTAGGGTTTGTGTTTGTTGGAGATGGCGGATGGTTTATAGGGAAGAAAGATTATAAGAATCTATCTATATTCCCTTCTAATTTTGATAGTCAAGGTGTTCCTAAACCAAAGAATTATGCAGATAATGGTGTTGTTTATAATGCTGTTTTATATGCTAATACATTGGCTTGGGCCATTGATTATGTTATTGAACATAAAAAGTAATCCTTGTTAATAAAAATTATAAACTAGGGAAGAATAGATTCCCTAGTTTTTATCAAAAAAATGAAGTTTATGATACAACATATAAGTTTAAATAAAAGCATCAGAACTGTACTGTTGATTCTCCTTTTCTATGTGTTAGGCCCAACTCAGATAAGTGTAGCACAGGTATTGACAGAAAAAGGTACCCAAATATCAGATGATTCTTCTTCTGATGCGTTAAATCCATTGAATTTTAGCCTTTTAGAATTAAATTCTAAAGAAAAAGGTTTTTTATTGCCTCGTATGTCTACAACAGAACGTATGCGGATTCCTAGTCATGAATTACTAGGCGGAATGGTTATTTATAATACAACAATAGAGTGTGTTGAATTTTATAACACAAGTCGTCAACAATGGATGAATGTCTGTGGGGATGTTGGTCCTGCAACATTTATTATACCTGATGATAAGTGTAGAGCAATAAAGATTACAGGAGACTATATTGAAGGTGTGTTTTTAGATTCTAGAAAAAATGTTATTACAGTCGATGTTAGTGTTAGTATACCAGGATCTTATGAAATTCAGGCTATTGCTTATGATAATACGGGGAAGGAGAATGGTTATAGCTTTTTAGCTAGTGGTATTTTTCCTCAAAAAGGCGATTATACTTTAGTTTTAAAAGGAAATGGAACTCCTGTAAAAGGATATGAACGTACTAATGGGGTTTCTGGTGGAAAGGATACAATTAAGTTCTTTCTGAATAAGAAACTAGCAACCTGCACACTTAGTAATGAAGTAGAGAAAAGAGCGTTGACTTATGATATAATTAAAGTAGAGCAGATTGGTAACTTTTATACGGGAGTAGATTTAAATGACGTTAAAACTACGGGGAAAATGCGTGTTACTATTAATAATATTTCTCAAGGTGGAGTTGTAACAATTACCACCCCTACTGTTAACGGGATTTACTTTAAGAAAACAAGAACATTGACATCTCAAGAAGTTAGTAGTAAAACGGCTATTATTGAATTGGATGGTTATGGTACTCCTACGTGGCCTATGCAAACTGATTTGGATTTTATTAGTAATTCTTATGTAAAAGTAGAACAAGGTGAAACACCAAGTGTATATCCATATTTTGCAGTAATTTCGAAGGTTGAGGTTATTATTGATTGTACTAAAGTGACCTCTGTTGGAGAGTTTTTAAAGAATGAACCATTAACTACTTCTCATAAAATTATGGTACCTGTTAAGGTTATCGCCACAGGGAGAGGAAAAGTAAGAGGTGTAATTGAAATTAGTTCAACTCAGACACAAAAGATAGAGTTTGAATCTGATATAGTTGACTTTAAGTTTAATGTTGCTACGAATGATATTCAGATGGTAGAGATGAGACCGATTGTTAATACAGGAAAACCTACGGTAGGCGGGACTACTTTACCTATGGTTATACAAATGTCTTCTCAAGGTATAAAAGAATATAATCCAACTGCAAGTAATGAGAATATTGTTAGTGCTAGTTGTGTATATAACTTACCTGTCAAATCTAAAGAAGCAGTGTTGAAAATTTATTGTTTTCCGGGCAATCAACAAGTATTCGGTAAGTATAGAGCTGGTACACCACTTAATGCCTCAAATTATGTTACTATAATAATGGAGGTTGTGGAACCTGGCGAATATCATATTGTGACGAATACTGTTGATGGTATTTACTTTGAAGCAAAAGGAGTTTTTACAAAGAAGGAGATTTTTATAGATGATACAGCTTTTGTATTATATGGAAAAGGAACACCAACAAATAATGATAAGAAGACTATGATACTTAATATGCCAACAAGTGTAGGAGCTTCTACTTGTAGTTTTGATGTAACATTAGCATTGTCTTCAAAGAAAATGTTGACTTACTCGAATAAAACTAGTTATGGTTACGGTTTTGATAGAGGACATTCTAAGGCTTTTATAGATAGTCCAAATAATTTTGGATCTTTACCTACTAGCACAGTAGCTATGGAGGGAAGTATTACAGTGATCGTTAATAATGATTCGACGATTAATAATGTTGCCTCTGAAATAAATACTTCTAACCCAGCTTTAATCAGTATAGGTTATAATACAAGAATGAATGAGACTGCAGCCATAGCAATAGCAAACTATGTTAGGTCAGGAGGGGCTCTTTTAGCAGTAACAGATGCAAATGATAATGCAAGTACTTATTATTTATTGAATGCTGTATTAGGCACAACTAATATTAGTGCTGTAAATATAGGTACTCGTTCAGGAACTATTTGTTCTATTCTTAATGTTGATGATCCAGTTTTAAATGGACCATTTGGGGATATTCGCAATAAAAAATTAGGAGATGATGCTACAACAGGTATAGCTATAGAACCAAACTCTTTAGGAAGAGCAATAAATGATATAGAAGTACTGTCTAGAGATTCGAATGGTAATATTTTTGCATTTAGGCACAAAGAACTTAATTTTGTGTGGGCAGGAGATGGTGGTTTTAACTCACAGAGTGGAACTAGCGGAGCTATGAGAAGTGATAATATTTGTCCTTTTTTAGTAGATAGTAATAATAGACCTATAGGTAAGTCAGGATACGGAAGAACCCCTTCTTTAACGAATCAGACAGTTTATAATTCACAATTTACAGCGAATGCTTTAGCTTGGCTGTTTAGTGTTACAACAAAATAACTTTTATTTCTTAGTACACGACAAAATTATTAAACAGTTGATTTTAAGAGAAATAAAGGAAAGGATTATT
>NZ_BCMQ01000021.1 GCF_001485415.1 Myroides odoratimimus | reverse complement strand
TATGTTTATGAACGTTGTCTTCTTATTTCTAAGTCTCACTTGTTTTTCAAAGCGAGTGCAAAAATAAAAACTTATTTCGAATTAGCAAAACTTTTCTAGAAAATATTTTCCTTTATTTTTTCGCTCAACTCCCGTTTTTACTGAAGCGGACTGCAAAGATACCACCTTATTTTTTACTTATCCAAATTTATTTTTATAAATTTTTCAAAGCTTATTTTTAGTCGTTCTTGCTTCACTTTTTGTTTATGATCGTCTGCCTCTAGAGTCGTTATCACTTCTCTAATGCGGATGCAAAAGTAGTATCTTTTCCCTTACTTCCAAACTTATCTTTGCCTTTTTTTAAAGGTTTTTGAAAAGTATTTCATAACTCATTATTATACCACCTTTTACGAGTAAAAGTTTTTTTATCTTTTTTTAAAGGTTATAGCGTTATGGCGTCTCTATACTATATATACGTAAAGAGCAGCGCTTCATCTTGTACTCTATTATATATATGTAATAATTGAGAATATGCCTTCTTATGCCCTTTCTGTCTATTTCTAAATGTTACTTTATCCTATATAAAGGTGTTTTATCTACTTTTTTGTAGTTGATCTACTTATATAGGTGTGTGTTTTTTGAAGAAAAGTTCATTATTAAGTAGCTATATCCTTGTTTTGAAGAAAAACTAACACACTTTTTTTATTCTCACATTGAGCACTTACCCTCACAAACAACTGTCTATCAACAAGTAAAGTATATTACCAGTATTATCTTTCTAAAACCAAAACACTTCCTAATCCCAGTAATAACAAGCCTTTATACCTACTTCTTCAACACTGCTTCAACATTTCTCTAAGATTACTCTACCTGAGCACCTCTTTCTTGAACCAATATTGAAGAAGTCTTGTCGCGCTCTTGAAGGGGGTTAACTTATGATGACAATAAAAAAGCCCTAGACTATATAGTCCAGGGCTGTATATGAATATAAAACTATTCTAAAATATTATCTAATCGTAATCGTGCAGTTCGACAGATCTTCTATTATTGCTAAAGATTCTACCCTTACTCCTTGCTCTTCTATTAACTTACGTCCGTCTTGAAATGCTTTTTCTATAATGAATCCCATTCCTACTAAATTAGCACCAGACTGTTTTATTAAATCTAGTACTCCTAAAGCAGCATTACCATACGCTAAAAAGTCATCTACAAATAAAACATTGTCTGTAGGCTGAAGAAAATCATTACTTATAACTACATCATACGTTCTATCTTTAGTAAAAGAGTGTATCTGTGTATGTAACATATTTTCCATTGTGCTAGGTTTTTTCTTCTTAGCGAATACCACAGGAAGATTTAATAAATATCCTGTCATAATAGCTGGAGCAATCCCACTAGCCTCAATAGTCATAATTTTATTCACATTAGTTCCTGCAAATCTTCTTACGAATTCTACTCCAATAGATTTCATTAGTACAGGGTCCATCTGATGGTTGATAAAACTGTCTACTTTTAAAATTCCTCCTTCAAAACATCTTCCATCTTGCAAAATTCTCTCTCTTAATAATTCCATATATGTTGTGTTGTATAATTATAAAATGAAAAGGACGACTAAACTTCCTTTGAAAATTGCAAGCGAATTTACGCATAATCCTTTTATCCCTATCCTAGTTCCTTTAAATTCTTTACTCAAGCAAGAAAAAACAGCCTCTATTCTTCTATTAATTTATACCATCCTCTTAAAACTACGTCTTAACACAAAAATCACTACAATAAAAATAGCCCAATCAATCAAAGCACTTGCCCAATAAATACCATTAATCCCAAAAATACGGGGCACAACTAACATAATAGGAACATACAACACTAGCTGTCTAAAAAGCGCAACCAAACTAGCTGGCCTCGCATTCTCTACAGATGGAAACCAAACCATACCCATGAATATAGCTGGCAACACCAACAAAACACTCATATAGACACGAAAATTAATCAATTGATCTATTGAAAATAATTGGTTTGGTATCATTAAGGATAAGACATCCTGAGGGAAAAACATTACTAAACACCAGAAGGGTAATAATAGCCCTACTCCAGTCCAAGTAAATAACACATACGATCGCTTAGTACGAACATAATTCTGGACACCATAATTCATCCCTGCTACTGGCTGAAGTGCACGCATCAATCCGAACATAGGTGTACACAATAATAAATAAAAACGATTAACAGCAGTAAAGAAGGTAATGTCACTATCTGTACCATACTTAGACAAGGCATTAAAAATGACTATATTCTGAATGACAACCATCACCATCATAATCATGGCAGGCATTCCTAGCTTAATAATAAATCTAGTAATCTGCTTATCATTAAAAAATGACCAAACATTAGTCTTAAAAGAAGATTTAGAAAAATGATAATACCCTATACCTAGAATAGTATAAACAATCATCGATACATTAGTAGCCCAAGCAGCACCAACTACCCCACCTCCTAATGTAGAGATAAAAATAGGCTTAAGTACTATATCGATTATTAACCCTATCGCTATCATTATAGCTGCAGTCTTCATCTTTCCTTCTGCGCGAATCATCATATTCAACGCTAAACCATGTACCCAAAAGAAAGTACCTAATAGAATAACCTTATAATACTGGGAAGCTAAAATAGCTATCTCCCCTCTGCCTCCCATCAAATAGATTAGTTCATCGGCAAAAATATAGGCGGGAAGCATAAAAGCCACGGAGAATAAAATGCTAAGAAAATTAACTGAACCTAAACATCTAGCCAAATTACTCTGATCATCTGCTCCTATCCAAATACTAATAGCGGCACCTGCACCCGTGCCTATAAGGCTACCGATAGCTTGTCCAATCTGTGCTAAAGGAAAAGCTATCCCAACAGCTGCCAATGCTGTATCATTAATCAGGTGCCCAACAAAGACACCGTCTAAAAAGTTATTTAGCCCAAATAAGACCATCGCTATAATAGCTGGCCAAGACATCTGCCACATCACATTAGGCAAATTGCCTTTTAAAATCAATTGTTTCTGTTTATCCATATTTATAAGTGAATGATTTAATAATTCTCACAGATAAACATTAGAAACAAGGATAAGAAGATTTCTTTCTTTACAACTTAGTCGCTTTTAGAATAACAAATGGACGTACAACAGCTTGTCCCAACTTATTAGTTGTATTCTCCATATACTGCCATTGTTCTATATTATAGAAACCAATATTAGTCAATAAACGAATAAGCCACTCTGTCTTATGAAAATGGAAGACTTCTTCTGTAGCAAAAGCTTGTTTTAGAGCAAAGTCCTTCTGAATATACGATAAAGTTAATTGTCCTTCTGAACGTAAAATACGATATATATCTTGAAAATACTTATTTGGCTCTTCCCAAAAATAAATAGTGTTGATCGAAAAGAAACCGTCAAAAGATTTGTCTTCAAAATCCATTCTTCCTGTATCATTCCCTAAAGACAATTTGACTTTACTTTCTTTTATTAGCTCTTTATTGAATTCGGCTGCTTCACTTAACATGACATCAGATAACTCAATACCTTCATAACTCAAGCTTTTTTCTTTAGAAAACAAATATGGCAAATGGCGACCATTACCAAACCCTAATTCTAGAATATGCATCCCTGCTTTAATGTTTAAGCGGTCAATAGTTTTATAAATCATATTGCTATTGGATGCATACATCCTATTTCCAACCCTAACTCCATCATCTCCACTAGGACATTTAAGCTGCTTTGCTAATTCAATATTATCCATTGGCTCCATATACTATAAATTTTGACCAAATATAGTTATTTAGAATTAATCTTAATAATTATATTTGTGCAAATTTCCTTCATGTAACTAAAATAGTTGTTACCTAAAAAGGAATAAACTTTACGCAAAACGGATTATTATGGAAATGATCATTAAGGACATCAATACAAAAGAGATCTTACTAGAGAAAAGATATCAAACTTTATGCTCAGAAACAGCTAATCTAGATAAATGTAAGACCATACGCATCCACAATGATATAGTAGAAAATAAAGTAACAGAGTACTATAATCAGAATTCTATTCTAATCTTCGGGATGATGAATATAAAAAAGGATATCTCTATAGAGATGTATACAGATGAACCATTTTATGAAATGCACTTTTGTATAAATGGTAGATCAGCCTTTAATTCGACTTACAACAATGTAAAGTTTAATAAAAATCAACACAACCTATATTTACAAAAAGAACTACAAGGTACTTTTAAACAAAATGAAAACAGCAATGAATATATGGAGGTACTATTCCCTCAAGACCATGTGGACTCCTTAATTAATCAATATGAAGGTCTGATCCCTCCTATCAATAAAACAAACAACCAGTTATTCCAAAACAATGCTTTAGTAAACGTAGAAATAAAAGCAGTTCTTACCGAAATTTATAACACAAATAGAACTGGTGTCATGAAACAATTATACTTAGATGTAAAGAGTAAAGAATTACTCCTATTACAATTCGAGCAATATATACGTTTAAATTCCAATAAGGATTTGACAAAAATATCTCTATCTGATAAACAAAAACTGGCAGAAGCTAAAGAACACATAGAACAAAACTATCAAGCCCCTCTTAGTTTATCAGAACTTGCACTAGAAGTGGGATTAAATGATTATAAACTAAAGAAAGGCTTCAAAGAGGTCTACAATACTACAATATTCGGATATGTGTATCAATTAAGAATGGAATACGCTCATAAATTGTTGCGCAACACAACTATACCTATCAAAGAAATAGCTCACTACTGTGGATATGAGCATGTACAACACTTCACTTCTGCCTTTAAACGTATGTATCAAACTACACCAGCTAAATACAGAGAAGCTTAGAATTTCTTCTTTAAGGGGCTTATCAAATTTCTTTTGAAAGCTCTGACTTCCTTTTTAGGATATGGTAGTTTAGTGATATCAACATCTCCTATCCCTTGAACTCTAACCATAATCTCAAGAAGAGTAATTTTAGCTCTAGTGTTCTCTTGTGTGATGACAAACTTAACCAGATCAGATTCATAGTAAACGCTATCTTTCTGTCCCTCTTCGACATCTAATAATCTACCTAGTACATATTAATCATTTAGTTCATAATGTATCAAATCATTAACCGAGTCAATTACAATAGGTCTTTGAACAGGAGTAAGTTTATTATTCCACTCCTGCACTTTTTCTACTTGAACTTCATTTAATTTTTGAATCAGTTCTCTCTTCGTTCCTTTAAAATAATACTCTTGGTCCTGAATAGGATAAAAAGTAGATACTTTAGGAATCTGAGAAGTTGCCATAAAAGAAAAAATAGAAAGATAAATCACTCCTACTTTGGCACTGCGATATGATCTATGGATAGTAATATTATTAAATACATAATAGGACAACACCACACTGACTAAAGCCATATAGTCAGTATAATCAACCACCCGTCCGATAGATAATCCAAAACCATTAAGCCATGATAACACAGGGGTAGATAAAGGACTTTTAAACCATATAAACAATAACACTGTACTTATATGAATACCTCTAGTATATTTTGGAAAAAAGGCAGACCAAAAAAATGGGAAGATAAATAGTCCTGTAAAATCTGATAGTTTGCCCGTTATCACATTAGAAAACTCTTCTTTCAACCAAAAATCATTACACAGAAGCAAAGCTAGGCATACTAAAAATAAAGGATGTAGAATCTTATTAGAATGTGTAACTATAGGCATCATAGACAGATTAAAAACTTAAAAGTAATAAAAAAACCCCAAGAGCGACAATCTTGGGGTTTTCTAACAAAAATAAACTAACAACTCAATAAACAACAAATACTTGAAGTACTGTATGATTACATTGAATCACATACATAACCTGCGACAACAAATAGTTATGTAATATTATTAATTACCTTAATAGGCTATATTCAAATCTTGGGTATCCACGTTCACCTTTTTCATTCATAAAGCTCAATACACGCATCTTATAGTAGTTGCCTTTTGAATCTTTAATTACGTAAAAGATATTAGTAAATAATTTTTTATCATTCGCTACGTCCCTCCATGTACCACCTATAGTACGTAAATCTAAAGATAGTGCGCTTTTATCTACATCAGCTAAAGAGAAATTCTTATACATTGTTTTATCCTTTTCAGGTATTGTAACTTTATAAGCAGTAACACCCGCATATCTATTGTTTACAATAAAATCTGAATAACCATAAGAACCTTTAGGATCTCCGTTTTGATCAACTGTATTTGTAAATACAGTAAAGTTTAAATCCCATTTTTGTTTACTTGGTTCAACATTAACAATCTTATTAGTATCGAAACTAAAGAAAACAAAGTTATAAGATGAATTCTTCTCTATAAACACTTCCTTATGTGTACTATCATTTAAATCTGCATACTGCAGTAGATAACCTTGATCTTTTCTTAGTATTCTAATCTTCTTCCATCCTCTTGTATCACCAGTTACATTTACAGAACCTGCAGCAACACTAGAAGCACCAGGTTTAAAACCTAAGTTTACTAAATAAACTTTATTTTCATCAGGGTTAAGTTTTACCTCCTTAATTGCTGTTGCTGATAATTCACCAGTAGGAGCATCTATATAAGCAACATTAGCTGGATCAAATGTACCTATCTGTACCTGAGTTTTTAGACTCGTTACATCACTTTCTCTCACTTTATCAATATCTGTACTTGATAAAGCACTTGTAGCCATATAAATAGATCCGTTCAATTTAACTCTAAACTCTTTATCTGCATAAAAGGCTAAGTCCCAAGAATCACGTTGTACAAGATACATTGCCTTTCCTCCTAAATCTACGTATACTTGTTTAGGTTGGCTCGGTCCACCAATAGCAGGCATTAAAAGACCTCCAATAGCTGTATCAAAACTAACCACCATCACATTATATCCTTGAATCTTAGGTTCTTTTATTGAATAATTAACCTTCACTATATCAAACTGGACTGTCTTATCAGAACGATCATAAGGATATATTAGGTTATTAAATACAAAATTCACTTTTCGATCGCCTTTAGCGAAAGGAATAGTTAATATACCCGCTTTAGCACTTGGAATAGTATTATAATCTACATCATATCTTGCATTTACTTCAGAAACTCTCATCTCAATACTACCCGCTTCGGCAGCCGGTTCAGAAAAAATCACATTTAATTCTTTCTTTTCTACGATTTCTCCATAACTGATAGATTGTTCTTCATAAGCTACAATAAAATCCCTTGTGTCACTATTACCATTCTTAGAATCCTTTTCACATGATATCATCATAAAAAGAGATACAATAAATATGCTAATATGTAATAAACGTCTCATCATCATTAAAAACCTAATTTATATTGTAATTTTACAAAGAAGCTTCTTCCATATCCCAGTGGTTGTGAAGGAGAAGAAGAGCTATGCGCTGTTCCAGAACTTGTTGTTGATGTTAAATCTTTAACATCAAATATATTTCTTACCCCAACTGTTGCAAACAACATATTCTTAAAGAAAGGCTGGCGGACACTAAAATCCATCCAAGAATAGCTTTCTTGCTTTCCTTTCATATAGTATTCACCAAAAAGATCTGACTCCATCTTATAACGATACTCTTCCCCATTAAATTTATAATATAACGAGAACATAGTCCCTGTAGATGGCAACTTATAACTAACATTAGCTGTCACTTCAGGAGTATATAAGAATTTATCTGTATCACTAGGAGCACCATATATTTGCTGAGCAGCCCCTGAATAAGTAAAACCAAGACCTACATCTAATGTTTTCCAACGCAATTGATTCAAGAAAGTTACTCCTATATTTCTATAACGATTAACATTATGATATTTATACTTAAGTCCTGATGGATCAATAATCTGAATTACATCAATCTTATCTTGTACATTCAAAAAACGTCCAGTCAAACTACTACTAAATTCAATATCTTCACTAAATTCTACTGCCTTTTTAATATTCAAAAAGAACGTCTTCCCTTTCTCAGGATTTAAATTTGGATTACCTTGTAAATCATGATTAACGTCTACAAAATACGTATATAACTCTTCATAATTAGGCAAACGAGGTGATGTGCCTACAGTAGCACGAATCTCATAATTATTTGGCAATACATATTTAAGCATTAAACTCATAGCATGCTGACTGTCAAAAGTATTTGAAGTCATTAAACGGTATCCAGGACGAATCATGAAATTAGGCATAACGTCAATCTCTGATGAAGCATAAAAATCATAACTTCCTAAAGATCTGCTTTGAGGAGATTCTCCTAATGATTCGCTCATTAATGAATACCCTTTACTATTCGCTACTTCATATCCTACTTGGAATCTAGCTCTCTCCCATTTAATAAAATCACTAAAAGTTCCCCTCGAAAAGAACACTTCTCTACTTTCACTTTTATATGAGTTTTTATCAAATTTCTCGTCATACTTAATTCTATATCTATAAAAATCTATCTCCCTCTCTTGTTTCTGATAAGTAAAAGACAAATCAAAACGGAAAAGATCTTGAAATTTACCAGAAGTATTTAGAACGTTAGACCATCTCTTTGTATTCGTAATACGATCTTTAGCAATAGGATCAATCGTTTCAAACACAGGATCCTCGTTTACCTCGAAGGTCTTACTATAATCCTTCATTCTCTCATCAAAGTATTCGAACTTATAGAATACACGATAAGACTTATGGTGGTAATTCAGAAGAGCCTTTACATTATTTTGATTCTTTGGTAACCATTCGTGCCCCCTTTTATCCTCATCTCCATAATAAGTAAACCCTTTTCTATCATTAAACCATCCTTTAAAATCATTATGAGTATAACTAACACTTGCATATAAATTATCATTTATATTATGTCCTATCGTTAGCCCCTGAATATGCTTTCCTTTATTCTGCAAATTATATTCATCACCAACAGTCTCTTCTTGTGTAAAGAAATTTACGTTCCAATCATGAATATTATTTTTCTTAGTAATGATATTTATAATTCCTGTTACTGCATTGGCTCCATAGTCAACCCCCATGGCTCCTTCTACAATTTCTACTTGTTCAATATCATCTAAGTTAATCTGAGTAAGGTCTGTATTATTACCAAAGCCTTCATCAGAAATCATAGGTACATTATCCACTAGTATCGTAAAATACTGGGCGTCTAAACCAAACATCTTCACAGTAGATCTACCTGTACCAGCATTTGGTAGTATAGATATATTCATCACTTGATTTAATGCGTCAGCTAATGTTACTGCCCCTAAATTTTCTAAACGTTGCCTATTCAGAACTGTCACATTATTAACAGCCTTATTTATAGATTGTGGACTATACTGTCCAGAGATAACAATTTCTCCAAGATTAGCATTGGGTGGCGTTATAGTATCTTGTACTTGAGCAAAAGTAAATGCTGGAATTGCACAAAAAGCACTCAGTACAAATATGGTATTACGCTTCATTTATTCTTTTTGTTTTTTATTTAGATGATTTCTTGATTGCAAAGATAGAAAAATATCTTATTTAAAATGAATTTAAATAATTATTTTGTAAATAAAAAAACGAAGCTATTGCTTCGTTTTCAGTATATCAAAATAAATATCTATCTAATTCTTAGGTAAGAACACTTCTGCCATCATACAACGAGCACTTCCACCACCACAAGCTTCTATAGTATCTAAGCTACTATGTAAGATTGGACAATGCTTTTCTATTGCTTTTATTTGATTAGCGTCTAAACTATTATAAGCTTGCGTTGACATTACTAAATAACGTTGATCGTTTGCTCCTTTTACTTGTAACATATTACCAGCAAAATTATTAACTTGTTCTTCCGTAATAGTAATAACTTCTTTTCCTGTGCTCTTTAAACTATTTAAGACTGTTTTTCTCTCTTGTTTATCATCAATACAATCTGCGCAAATTACAGCAAATGTTTCGGCTAAACACATCATAACATTAGTGTGATAGATATGTTTTCTTTCTCCATCTACTGTTTGAAACGCTTCAAAAATTACCGGGTCTGTCTCAAAATCTTCACAAAACTCAATAACTAAACCTTCATCAGCACGTGGTGACAATGCACAATACGTCTTTTCATTAGCTCTATCTAACAATAAACTTCCTGTTCCTTCTAAGAATAAATCATCTTCTTCCGCCGACGTATAATCCCATATATCATCATCAATTACAAAGCCCTCTTTCTCCAAGATATCAAATATATCTTCTCTTCTCTCCAGCCTTCTATTCTCAGCAAACATTGGGTAAAGAACTACTTCTCCACTTTCGTGAAAAGAAATCCAGTTATTCGGGAAAATACTATCTGGTGTATCAGGATCTACAGTATCTTCTACTACAATAACATTAACTCCAACAGCTCTTAATTTTTCTACGAAAGCATCAAACTCTTGTTGAGCTTTTGCATTAACTGTAGCAGGAGTTGTATTATCAAGTACTTTTTGATAATAGTTATTTACTGCAGTTTGTTCGTTCATACGAAACGCCACAGGGCGAATCATTAATATTGTATTAGTAGTTTGATTCATAACATATATTTTAATCACGTATCAAAGGTAATGTAGAACATCTTAATAACCCCTCTTGTTTTGCAATTTCTGCATAAGGAATCTCTTCTACAACGAAATTATTATCTCTTAACCAATTATTCAGTCTTGTGAAATTACGTTCAGACACAATAACTTCTGGGCTAATAGAAAATACATTCGAAAACATATGATACATTTCTTCTCTTTCAATGTGGAATAAGTTGTCTTTACCGAAAATTTCAACTAATTGATAGTATTCTTTCTCATCATAAAAACCACCTTTATAGATTATTCCTTTATCATTTCCGATTGGTTGAAAACAACAATCTAAATGCAATGCATTATCACGAGGTTCTGTTCTAGACTTCACCAAGTCAAATGATAAAACTGTTTTATTAGGGAATAATTCTTTAATAAAATCAACACCTAGTTGATTTGTTCTTGCTGTAATATATTCTTTATAATCTGGACGCTTATAGCTTCCTATAAAAATATAATCATTCCATGGCATTACATCTCCTCCTTCAAAGTGTACTTCTTCTGGAGCAGAGATTATAGATGCAGGATTAATTTGATCTAACACATACTGTATTGCATGTAATTCACGATCTCTATCTGGTAGGATATTCGCTTTAATGAATTTATCTTCAATCACAAATCCAATATCACGAGTAAAAATTTGATTGTAGTCTTCAATGATTTCAGGTCTATACACCTTTACATCATATTTTTCGAATACTTTATTAAAAGCATCCATTTCTTGAATCATGTCAGATTCTACAGGATAAGTACCTGCTTTAATATGCTCTAACGACTTAGGGTCGTAAGCTTCTTCTACTGTAGGTGTGGGTCCGATACTATTAGCTGTACCTAGGACCACAGCCCGCAATCTCGAGGTTTCATTCTTAACGTTTAACTTAAGCATAAATATTGATTTTCCACAAATATAACAAAATACTCTCTACTTAATTCTTTACAAAATAAAAAAGGCACCCTTAATTAGGGTGCCTCCTCAACAAATATAAAATAAATATTATTTTCTATCTTTCATAGGAACAAATGTTCTTAATGCTTCACCAACATATAACTGTCTAGGTCTTCCAATTGGCTCTTTATTAATTCTCATTTCTTTCCACTGAGCGATCCATCCTGGTAAACGTCCAATAGCAAACATAACTGTGAACATTTCAGTAGGGATACCTAAAGCTCTATAAATAATTCCTGAGTAGAAGTCAACATTAGGATATAAGTGTCTTTCTACGAAATAAGGATCTTTAAGCGCTGCTTCTTCTAATTTTTTAGCAATATCTAAAACAGGGTCATCAACACCTAATTTTCCTAATACTTCATCAGCTGCTTTTTTGATGATTCTAGCTCTTGGGTCAAAGTTTTTATAAACTCTGTGTCCGAATCCCATTAAACGGAAAGAATCGTCTTTATCTTTAGCTTTGTTTAAATATTTCTCAACATCACCTCCATCATTCTGAATTGCTTCAAGCATTTCTAATACAGCTTGATTAGCTCCCCCGTGTAATGGACCCCATAAAGCAGAAACACCAGCAGATACAGATGCAAATAATCCTGCATGAGAAGAACCTACCATACGTACTGTAGATGTAGAACAGTTTTGTTCATGATCAGCATGTAAGATAAATAATTTATCAATTGCATTTTTTATAATTGGATCGATTTCATAAGGTTCTGTTGGCAAAGCAAACATCAATCTTAAGAAGTTATCCACATAGCTCTTAGTGTTATCATAATAGTTTAAAGGATATCCTTTAGCTTTTCTATAGGTCCAAGTTGCTATTACTAAGAATTTACTCATTGTCTTACATACAGCCTCATATAATGACTTAGAACAATCAGCATCCACTACTTTAGGATTAAATGCAGTTAAAGCACTAGTCAAAGAAGCTAACACTCCCATTGGGTGTGCCGTCTTAGGAAACCCATCAATGATATTCTTCATTTCTTCATTAACTAATGAATACTTTCTAATATCATTCTCGAATTTTTCTATTTGTTCTTGAGTTGGTAATTCACCGAAGATAATCAAATAAGAAACTTCTAAGAAGTTAGAATATTCTGCTAATTCTTCAATAGAATACCCTCTGTATCTCAAGATTCCTTCTTCTCCATCTAAGAATGTAATTGCACTCTTGCATGCACCAGAATTTTTATAACCTGGGTCATAAGTAATAGCTCCAGTTAAAGCACGTAATTTCAATACATCAATTGCTACTTCATTCTCAGTACCAACTAATACAGGAAACTCATGTCTTTTACCGTCAACCTCTATATAAGCTGTTTTAGACATATTGTTATTATTTTATTTTTTCTATAAGTTTTACTCACTACTAGCAAACATATTCTAGTAATTTTTCAGTAGGAAAGATAGGAATTATTATGCATACATACAAGTCATATTCGTAAAGTAATCATTAAAAATGAACAAAAAACCTCATTTTAGAGACTAACAAAACGAATGAAAAAATAAGGCATACTAAATAATCATAAACACATTGGATTAGTTAAAAAAAAACATTATTCACAATAATTTATTTTTACAAAATACCAGCATAACCGTGCCCATGTACTATAAAATAAAAAAGCGGTAGATATGATATCATATCTACCGCTTTTTATTTATAAAGGATTATCTTTTTACTTTAAAAGCATTCCCCTGAGGATAATAAGCGATATCACCTAATTCTTCCTCTATTCTTAATAATTGATTATACTTAGCCATACGATCAGATCTAGACGCAGAACCAGTTTTAATTTGTCCACAATTAAGAGCAACAGCTAAATCAGCAATAGTACTATCTTCTGTTTCACCTGAACGGTGAGACATAACAGAAGTAAATCCAGCATTCTTAGCCATGTTAACAGCAGCTATAGTCTCAGTAAGTGTTCCTATCTGATTTACTTTAATCAAAATAGAGTTACCAATACCTTCATTAACACCACGCTCAAGTCTAGCTACATTAGTAACGAATAAATCATCACCTACTAACTGAACTTTATCACCAATCTTATCCGTTAAATACTTCCAACCATCCCAATCATCTTCATACATACCATCTTCAATAGATACTATTGGATACTTCTCAACTAACTCAGCTAAGTAATCAGCTTGCTCTTGAGAAGTACGAACTTTACCTAATTCACCTTCGAATTTAGTATAATCATATTTACCATCTACATAGAACTCAGAAGCCGCACAATCCAAAGCGATCATAATCTCATCTCCAAATCTATAGCCTGCATTCTCAACTGCTAATTTAATAGAATCAAGAGCATCTTCAGTACCTTTTAATGTAGGAGCAAAACCTCCTTCGTCACCTACTGCTGTACTTAATCCTCTCTCGTGTAAAACGTTCTTCAAATGATGGAATATCTCAGTCCCCATTTGCATAGCATGTGTAAAAGTAATTGCTTTTACAGGCATGATCATAAACTCTTGAAATGCAATAGGAGCATCAGAGTGAGACCCACCATTAATAATATTCATCATTGGAACTGGTAGCGTGTTTGCAGAAACACCACCTACATAACGATATAATGGCATTCTTAACTCATTTGCTGCTGCTTTAGCTACTGCTAAAGAAACACCTAAAATAGCATTCGCTCCTAAATTTCCTTTATTACTAGTACCATCTAATTCAATCATCAATTGGTCAATAGTATTCTGTTCGAAAACACTAACACCTACGATGTGCTCAGCAATTACATTGTTAACGTTATCAACAGCTTTTAATACTCCTTTACCTAAGAAAGCTTTACCACCATCGCGTAACTCTACTGCTTCGTGCTCACCCGTAGAAGCTCCAGATGGAACAGCAGCACGACCTAACATACCACTTTCAGTAATAACATCTACTTCTACTGTAGGATTCCCTCTAGAATCTAATATTTGACGTGCATGCACACTAATAATTGTACTCATAAATTGTGTCTTAAAATTTAGTATAAACAAATTTACAACTTTAATTGAACTTACTTAATACAGATAAGAAATAAAGTTTATATATAACGAAAGGAACTACACTGTAGCTCCTTTATTATTTTTTATATTCTCGACAAACTCATCAAATAAATATCTTGAATCATGTGGTCCAGGACTTGATTCAGGATGATATTGTACAGAGAAAACATTCTTATTTTTCATCTTCATACCAGCAACAGTACCATCGTTTAAATGCACATGAGTTAGCTCAAGATTATCATGCTTACTTAGCTCCTCCTTATTAATTGCAAAACCATGATTCTGTGATGTGATTTCACCTTGAGTAGAACCTAAATTCATAACAGGATGGTTCACTCCGCGGTGTCCGCTAAACATCTTAAAAGTACTCACACCTTGAGACAAGCCGATTAATTGATGGCCTAAACAAATACCGAAAACAGGAAGCCCTGAATCTATAACTTTATTAACCGTGTCAAGAACTCCTAATTTTGCTAAAGCTTGTGGATCACCAGGTCCGTTAGATAGGAAATATCCATCAGCACCAAATGCTACTAATTCATCATAAGAAACATTGTAAGGAAACACCTTTACATAACAATCTCTCTCTTCGAAACAACGCAAAATATTTGTTTTAATACCAAAATCAACTGCCGCAATTTTATGAGACGCATCAGGATTACCAAAGTAGTAAGCTTCTTTAGTAGATACTTTAGAAGACAACTCTAAACCTTCCATTGAAGGAACGTTCTCTAACATCACTTTTAACTCCTCAATTGATTTACCATCTGTTGAGATGATAGCATTCATAGCACCGTTGTCTCTAATATGAGCGGTAAGAGCACGTGTATCAACATCAGAAATAGCTATAAGATTAGCCTTTTCCAAATAAGTCAATAAATCCGATTCTGAATTTGGACGTGAATGATAATAACTAAAGTTTTTACAAACTAAACCAGAAATCTTAATTCCATCAGAATCAACTTCGTCAACATTAACCCCATAGTTACCAATATGAGCAGTTGTTGATAACATGATTTGACCGAAGTAAGAAGGATCTGTAAAGATTTCTTGATAACCTGTCATTCCAGTGTTAAAACAAATCTCTCCGAATGCTGTACCTTCTACACCAACCGACTTACCAAAAAAAACAGTTCCATCTTTTAAAACTAAAACCGCCTTCTTTCTTTCTGAATATTCCATTGTATTGTTGTGTTGTATTAATTTTTAGCAAAAATAAAAAAAAAAGGACATCCTTATAAAGAATGTCCTTAATATTATAAATAACAAAAATAAATTTTGTTGATACTATTCATTAGTTTCAGCTTCATTAGAAGTTGCCTCAGTCGCAGGAGCTTCAGCAGCTTTCTTTTTACCTCTACGAGTAGATGATTTTTTAGCTTCTTTCTTAGCAACGTTGTATAATTCGTTGAAGTCAACGAATTCAATCATAGCCATATCAGCGTTATCTCCTAAACGATTACCTAACTTAATAATACGAGTATATCCACCTGGACGATCTCCTACTTTTTGAGCTACTTCTCTAAATAGTTCAGTAACTGCGTCTTTGTCTCTCAAATAAGAGAAAACAACACGACGGTTATGAGTATCGTCAGTTTTAGCTTTAGTTACTAATGGCTCAATAAACTGCTTTAAAGCTTTAGCTTTAGCTACAGTAGTATTGATACGCTTGTGCTCGATTAAAGAACAAGCCATATTAGCAAGCATAGAGTTTCTATGTCCTGCTTTTCTACCTAAGTGATTTATTTTCTTTCCGTGTCTCATTTCTTACTAGAATTTAGACTTTGCAGTCTAGTTTATTCTTTATCTAATTTGTATTTTGATAGATCCATCCCGAAATTAAGTCCCTTAACAGCTACTAACTCTTCTAATTCAGATAAAGACTTCTTACCGAAGTTTCTAAATTTCATCAAGTCGTTTTTGTTAAATGATACTAAGTCTCCTAATGTATCTACTTCAGCCGCTTTCAAACAATTCAATGCTCTAACTGAAAGATCTAAATCAACTAGTTTAGTTTTTAGAAGCTGTCTCATATGAAGAGATTCCTCATCATACGATTCAGTTTGTGCAATCTCATCTGCCTCTAAAGTAATTCTCTCATCTGAGAATAACATAAAGTGGTGTATTAATGTTTTTGCAGCTTCAGTTAACGCATCTTTTGGATGAATAGAACCATCGGTAATGATATCAAAAACTAACTTCTCATAGTCAGTTTTTTGCTCAACACGATAGTTTTCGATAGCATACTTAACGTTCTTAACTGGAGTATAAATTGAGTCAGTAAAGATAGTACCAATAGGAGCATTAGGTTTTCTATTCTCTTCAGCTGGTACGTAACCTCTTCCCTTCTCAATAGTAAGATCCATATTAATAGTTACATTACTATCCATATTACAGATAACTAATTCTGGATTCAGAATCTGGAAACTAGAAATGAATTTCTGGAAATCACCTGCAGTCAACTGTTCTTTACCAGAGAAAGAGATACTAACAGTTTCATTATCAACATCTTCAATTTGACGTTTAAAACGAACTTGTTTTAGGTTAAGAATGATTTCAGTAACATCCTCAACTACACCAGCGATAGTAGAAAACTCATGATCTACTCCTTCAATACGAACTGAAGTAATTGCATATCCTTCAAGAGAAGAAAGAAGAACTCTTCTTAATGCATTACCTATTGTCAATCCATATCCCGGTTCTAAAGGTCTAAATTCGAATTTGCCTTTAAAATCGGTCGAATCAATCATGATAACTTTATCGGGCTTTTGAAAATTAAATATTGCCATATTTGTTTCGACTGAATGTCAATTATTATTTGTTGTACAACTCTACGATTAACTGTTCTTTGATGTTTTCAGGAACTTGAAGTCTTTGAGGTACAGAAACAAATGTTCCTTCTAACGTTTCAGGATTCCAAGTAATCCACTCGTAAACAGCGCTAGAATTAGATAATGAACGTTCGATAGTCTCTAGAGATCTTGATTTTTCACGAACAGCAACTTTATCACCAGGTTTCAATTGGTATGAAGGAATATTTACTAATTCCCCATTTACAGTAATATGTCTATGAGAAACGATTTGACGTGCAGCTCTACGAGATGGAGCAATTCCCATTCTGAATACTACGTTGTCTAATCTTGACTCACATAATTGAATTAATACCTCACCAGTAACTCCACGAGCTGCAGCAGCTTTTTTGTATAAGTTTCTGAATTGTTTTTCTAAAATACCGTAAGTATATTTAGCTTTTTGTTTTTCCAATAACTGGATAGCATATTCTGATTTCTTACCTCTTTTTCTTGCTAAACCATGTTGTCCTGGAGGGTAATTTCTTTTTTCTAAAGACTTGTCATCTCCGAAAATTGCTTCACCGAACCTACGTGCGATTTTTGTTTGTGGACCAGTATATCTTGCCATTTCTTAATAAAATTGAAAAAAGGTAGGGATTATGAATTCAGGTCACTTTCCTCCGATAATCTATTCCTACCTTTGGTTATACTATAAAATTAAACTCTTCTTCTCTTTGGAGGACGACATCCATTGTGTGGCATTGGAGTAATATCGATAATCTCTGTTACTTCGATTCCACCGTTATGTAAAGATCTGATTGCAGATTCTCTTCCGTTTCCAGGTCCTTTTACATAAACTTTTACTTTTTTCAATCCTGCCTCAAGTGCAACTTTACCGCAATCTTCTGCAGCCATTTGAGCAGCGTAAGGAGTGTTCTTTTTAGAACCTCTGAATCCCATTTTACCTGCTGATGACCAAGAAATCACTTCACCTTTTTTGTTAGTTAATGAAATGATGATATTGTTAAACGTCGCATTAATATGAGCTTCACCTGTTGACTCAACAAGTACTTTACGTTTTTTTGTATTCGCTTTAGCCATATTACTACTTATTATTTAGTTGCTTTTTTCTTGTTAGCAACAGTTTTTCTTTTACCTTTTCTTGTTCTAGAGTTGTTCTTAGTTCTTTGTCCTCTTAATGGAAGACCAGCTCTATGACGGATACCTCTGTAGCATCCGATATCCATTAAACGTTTGATGTTTAATGAAATCTCTGAACGTAATTCTCCTTCAATTGTGAATTGACCTACAGCTTCACGGATAGCTCCGATCTCATCGTCATTCCAATCTTGAACTTTTTTATTTTCGTCAACTTTAGCTCTTTCTAGAATTTCTTTAGCTCTACTTGAACCAATTCCAAAAATATAAGTTAAAGCAATGATTCCTCTTTTGTGTTTAGGTATATCTACCCCTGCGATTCTTGCCATAATTATCCTTGTCTTTGTTTAAATCTAGGATTCTTTTTATTAATAACGTAAAGTCTACCTTTTCTACGTACTATAATGCACTCGGCACTTCTTTTTTTAACTGATGCTCTTACTTTCATTTTAATAGCCTCTTTAATATCTATAAGTAATTCTTGCTTTGGTCAAATCGTAAGGGCTCATCTCTAATTTTACTCTGTCACCAGGTAATAATTTGATATAATGCATACGCATCTTACCTGAGATATGGGCGATTACTACGTGTCCATTTTCTAATTCCACACGGAACATAGCATTTGATAATGCTTCAATAATTGCTCCGTCTTGTTCTATTGCTGATTGTTTTGCCATAAAAACTAAGCTGTTGCTCTTCTATTTTTACCACTTGTCATCATGCTATCATACTGTTTGTTCAGTAAATAAGCATTGACTTGTTGAATTGTATCGATTACAACACTTACCATAATCAATAACGATGTTCCTCCATAAAACATTGCCCAACCTTGTTGAACTCCTAATAAACTTACCACGATTGCAGGGAAAACTGCGATTAGTGCTAAGTAAAGAGAACCTGGGAATGTTATTAAAGACATGATTCTATCTAAGAAATCACCTGTCTCACTACCTGGTTTAACACCTGGTATAAAACCGCCACTTCTCTTTAGATCATCAGCCATCTTATTAGTAGGTACTGTAATTGCGGTGTAAAAGTACGTAAAAATTATGATTAATAAAGCAAAAAGTGCATTATACTCCCAACCAAACACATTATGAAATGTTGTACTGATTGATTTAGCAGTATCCGAAGTTGACAAACCTGCTACTGCAGCTGGCACAAACATGATCGCCTGAGCGAAGATGATTGGCATAACTCCTGATGCATTTAACTTTAATGGAATCCACTGACGGTTACCGCCTAACATAGATTGATCATAAGTTCCTGAAGCACTTCTTCTTGCATACTGAACCGGTATACGTCTCACAGCAAGAGTTAAATAGATACAAGCAACGATGATTAACAACCATAAAATTACTTCTATAACCACCAACATAGGTCCTCCATTATTTTCTGTAATTCTTGATTGGAATTCTTGGATGAAAGACATTGGAAGTCTTGCAATAATACCAACCATAATTAATAATGAAATTCCATTTCCAATACCTTTATCAGTAATTTTTTCACCTAACCACATTGCAAAAACAGTTCCGGTCACTAGTATAATTACTGAAGAAAACAAGAATGAGAAAGAATTGAAACCTAACAAAAATGCATCCGGTGGTAATTGCACATACAAGTTATAGATGTAACTAGGTCCTTGTAATAAAGTAATACCGATTGTCAACCATCTTGTTATTTGGTTCATCTTCTTTCTACCGCTTTCTCCATCATTTTGTAGCTTTTGTAGATAAGGAACCGCGATTCCCATCAACTGAACTACTATGGAAGCAGAAATATAAGGCATAATACCTAATGCAAATACAGATGCTTGCGCAAATGCACCACCTGTAAAAACATTTATTAACCAACCGATACCTTGATCAGTTTGATCAGTTAAAGCTTGCAATTTCGTTGCGTCAATACCTGGAAGGGTAACTTGTGTACCAAAACGGTACACAAGCAATAACCCTAAAGTTATCAAGATTTTGTTCTTTAACTCTTCAATTTTCCAAATACTGGCTAATGTTTCAAAAAACTTCTTCATCTTGTTTATTAAGATTTTATAACGTTACAATTTCTCCACCAGCTGCCTCGATTGCCTCTTTAGCAGATGCTGAAAACTTGTGTGCAGAAACTTTTAATTTTGCTTTTATCTCTCCACGCCCTAAAACCTTAACTAAACTATTTTTAGAAGTTAATCCTAACTCAACTAAAAGAGCAAAATCAACAGTGTCTTTTACTACTCCGCTATCAACTAAAGATTGTAATCTTTCTAAGTTGATAACATCATATTCTACTCTATTGATGTTTTTAAAACCAAATTTAGGAACACGTCTTTGAAGTGGCATTTGTCCTCCTTCAAATCCGATTTTTCTTGAATATCCTGAACGTGATTTAGCACCTTTGTGTCCTTTTGTAGAAGTTCCTCCTTTACCAGACCCTTCACCACGACCAACACGTTTGTTTTGGTTGTGTACTGAACCTTTTGCTGGTTGTAAATTACTTAAATTCATACTCTACAATATTATTTAGCCTCCTCTACAGAAACTAAGTGTTGAACTTTACTTACCATTCCTAAGATTGCAGATGTAGCATCATGCTCCACCACTTGACCAATCTTACGAAGTCCTAAAGCCTCTAATGTTCTCTTTTGTACAAGAGGACAATTAATTTGGCTTCTTACTTGTTTTACTTTAATTTTTGACATAACTCTCTCAAATTAACCTTTAAATACTTTTTCTAAAGAAATTCCTCTTTGTTTTGCAACTGTAGAAGCACTTCTTAAACGTAATAAAGCGTCAAAAGTAGCCTTCACCACGTTGTGAGGATTTGAAGATCCTTGAGATTTAGATAATAAATCTTTAATCCCAACAGATTCTACAACCGATCTCACAGAACCTCCAGCGATTACTCCAGTACCCAAAGATGCAGGCATCAATAATACTCTTGCTCCACTGAATTTTCCTTTTTGTTCGTGAGGAATAGTATGACCATTTAAAGGAACTCTAACTAAGTTTTTCTTTGCATCCTCTACTGCTTTAGCGATTGCTTCAGAAACGTCTTTTGATTTACCCAAACCATGACCCACTACACCGTTTTCGTCACCTACTACTACTACAGCAGAGAATCCAAAAGCTCTTCCCCCTTTAGTAACTTTAGTAACACGGTTTACACTAACCAAACGATCTTTAAGATCAAGACCAGTTGGTTTTACAAATTCTACGTTTTTATAATTTTGATACATAACTAATTAGAATTTTAATCCAGCTTCTCTAGCGCCTTCAGCTAATGATTTAACACGACCGTGGTATAAATAACCTCCTCTATCGAAAGATACAGTTTCTACACCAGCTTTCAAAGCTTTCTCTGCAATTAGTTTCCCAACCGATGCAGCAGTTTCAATATTGGTTCCTCTTGTTATCCCAGCTTCTCTTGAAGATGCTGCAGCTAGAGTTACTCCATTCACGTCATCTATGATTTGCGCATAGATTTCTTTATTACTTCTGAATACAGAAAGTCTTGGCTTAGCAGCAGTACCGCTAACGATCTTTCTAATTCTGAATTTAATACGTTGTCTTCTTTCAGATTTTGTTAATGACATAGTCTTAATTTTTAAGCTGATTTACCTGCTTTTCTTCTTAACTCTTCACCCACAAACTTGATACCTTTTCCTTTGTAAGGTTCTGGTTTACGGAATGAACGGATTTTTGCTGCTACTTGACCAACTAATTGTTTGTCAAATGAAGTTAATTTAACGATTGGATTTTTACCTTTTTCAGATATAGTTTCCACTGTAACTTCTTTTGCAATATCCATCACGATATTATGAGAGAAACCTAAAGCTAAATCTAACTTTTGTCCTTGATTAGCAGCACGGTATCCTACCCCAACCAATTCCAAACTGATAGTAAATCCTTCTGAAACTCCTTTAACCATATTGTTGATTAAACTACGGTATAATCCGTGTTTAGCTCTTTCAATCTTATCATCAGAAGAACGCTCAACGATTACTTGGTCTTCTTCAACTTTAATACTAACTGTATCAAACTTTTGAGAAAGCTCTCCTAATTTACCTTTTACAACAATCTCTCCTTCTTTAACGTCAACCGTTACTCCAGCAGGTATTGCTATTGGACTTTTACCTATTCTTGACATCTCTTAGTCTTTTTAAATTAGTATACGTAACAAACTACTTCTCCACCAACATTCAATTGTTTCGCTTGCTTTCCAGTCATCAATCCTTTTGATGTTGAAACGATAGCGATTCCTAATCCGTTAAGGATTCTAGGAAGATCTGCTGCAGAAGCGTATTTACGCAAACCTGGTTTACTAATTCTTTGGATATCTCTAATTACAGACTCTTTTGTGTCTTTATCATATTTCAAAGCTATTTTGATTGTCCCTTGAACTGAACTATCATCAAATTTATAGCTTAAGATATATCCTTGATCGAATAATATTTTCGTGATTTCTTTTTTGAAGTTTGAAGCTGGAATTTCAACCACTTTGTGGTTAGCTCTCACAGCGTTTCTAACTCTTGTAAGGAAATCTGCTATTGGATCTGTATACATGTTTTTACCTTTAAATCTTAATTACCAACTTGCCTTTTTTACTCCAGGTATCAATCCATTATTTGCCATTTCACGGAATGTAACACGAGAAATACCGAATTGACGCATATACCCTCTTGGTCTTCCTGTTAACTTACATCTGTTGTGTAAACGAACTGGAGAAGCATTTTTAGGTAACTTTTGTAATCCTTCATAGTCACCAGCTTCTAAAAGAGCTGTTCTCTTAGCAGCATATTTATCTACTAATGCTTGTCTTTTAACCTCACGGGCTTTCATTGATTCTTTAGCCATACTTAATTCTTTTTAAAAGGTAATCCTAATTCAGCAAGTAAAGATTTCGCTTCTTTATCTGTTTGAGCAGATGTTACGAAAGTGATATCAAAACCAGCGATTTTGTTAACTTTATCGATATTGATTTCAGGGAAAATGATTTGCTCAGTAACACCTAAGTTATAATTTCCTCTTCCGTCAAAACCATCAGATTTAATACCTGAAAAGTCTCTTACACGTGGTAAAGCTGAAGTTACTAAACGATCTAAAAATTCATACATTCTCTCTCCACGTAACGTTACTTTTGCCCCGATTGGCATTCCTTTTCTTAATTTAAAAGTAGCAACGTCTTTCTTAGAGATAGTAGCTACTGCTTTTTGTCCTGTAATTTTAGTTAACTCCTCAACAGCGTAATCAACTAATTTTTTATCAGAAACAGCAGCACCAACTCCACGGCTAACAACGATTTTCTCAAGTTTTGGAACTTGCATTACGTTTTTATAACCGAATTCCTCAGTAAGAGCAGAGATAACTCTGCTTTTATATTCTTCTTTAAGTCTTGGTATATAAGCCATAACTATAATACTTGATTTGATTTTTTAGAAACTCTAACATTTTTTCCGTTCTCGTTTTTCACGATAGCTACTCTTGTAACTTCGTTAGTCTTAGGATCTACGATCGCTAAGTTAGAGATTTGGATTGGAGCCTCTTTTTTAACAATTCCACCTTGAGGGTTAGAAGCACTTGGCTTCACGTGTTTAGAAATGATATTCACCCCTTCAACAATAGCTTTGTTCTTTTCACGTAATACACGTACAACTTTACCTTCAGTACCTTTATGGTCACCAGCGATAACGCGTACAGTATCTCCTGTTTTTATCTTTAGCTTAATCATGTTTAGAACGAATTATAACACCTCTGGTGCTAATGATACAATTTTCATGAATTGTTTTTCACGAAGTTCTCTCGCAACCGGACCAAAAACACGAGTTCCTTTCATCTCCCCAGCAGCATTTAACAATACACATGCGTTATCGTCAAATCTGATGTAAGATCCGTCAGCTCTTCTCACTTCTTTTTTAGTACGAACTACAACTGCAGTTGAAACGCTACCTTTTTTCACGCTTCCGTTTGGAGTTGCTTCTTTAATTGAAACTACAATTTTATCACCTACAGAGGCATAACGACGTTTCGTTCCTCCTAAAACACGGATAGTCAAAACTTCTTTTGCACCCGTATTATCTGCTACTTTAAGTCTAGATTCTTGTTGTACCATAATTATTTCGCTCTTTCAATGATTTCAACTAATCTCCAACATTTTGATTTAGATAATGGACGTGTCTCCATGATCTTTACTGTATCACCAATGTTGCAATCATTTGTTTCGTCGTGTGCAACGTATTTTTTCGTTTTCAACACGAACTTACCATATAATGGGTGTTTTACTCTCTTTACTTCAGACACAACAATAGATTTCTCCATTTTATTGCTAGTAACAACACCTATTCTCTCTTTTCTTAATTTTCTATTTTCCATCTTTCGGCAGAATACAATTATTGTAACTCTCTTTTACTTAACTCTGTATTCACTCTTGCAATACTTCTTCTTACGTTTCTCAACTGTAATGGATTCTCGATTGGAGAGATTGCGTGAGCAGATCTTAAGTTATTATATGTGCTAGTCAACTGTACCAGTTGCTCTTGTAATTCAGCTACAGATAGATTTACTATTTCTGATTGTTTCATGATAAAAATTTTATTATGCTTCGAAATCTCTAGCAATTACAAATTTAGTTTTTACAGGAAGTTTTTGAGCAGCTAAGCGTAACGCTTCTTTTGCTACTGAAATTGGCACTCCACCAACTTCGAACATAATTTTTCCTGGTTTTACCACAGCAACCCAGTATTCTACTGCACCTTTTCCTTTACCCATACGTACCTCTAGAGGCTTTTTAGTAATAGGTTTGTCTGGGAAAATTTTAATCCATAACTGCCCTTCACGTTTCATGAAACGAGTAGCAGCGATACGCGCTGCCTCGATTTGACGTGAAGTGATAAATGCAGAGTCCATAGATTTGATTCCAAACATACCATTTGAAAGTTCATGCCCTCTTTGAGAAATCCCTTTCATTTTACCTTTCTGTACCTTACGGTATTTTGTTCTTTTAGGCTGTAACATTTTTCTTCAGTTTAAAAATTACTTTCTTTTGCGTGGGTTAGATTTACCTTTTGGAGATCCTGCTGATTTAGATTGTTTTTTATCCATTCCAGCTAACGGAGAAAGATCTCTCTTACCGTAAACCTCACCTTTCATGATCCACACTTTAATTCCCATTCTACCATAAGTAGTGTGAGCTTCAGCAAGTGCATAATCGATGTCTGCTCTGAAAGTTGACAACGGAATTCTTCCTTCTTTGAAAGTCTCAGAACGAGCCATTTCAGCACCGTTTAAACGACCAGAAATCATAACTTTGATTCCTTCAGCGTTCATTCTCATCGCTGCAGCCATTGCCATACGGATAGCTCTACGGTAAGAAATTCTGCTTTCGATTTGACGAGCGATACTAGCAGCCACTAAGTATCCGTCTAATTCAGGACGTTTGATTTCAAAGATATTGATTTGAACTTCCTTATCAGTAATCTTTTTCAATTCCTCTTTTAACTTGTCTACCTCTTGTCCACCTTTTCCGATAATGATACCAGGTCTAGCAGTAGTGATAGTAACGGTTACAAGTTTTAAAGTTCTCTCGATGATTACTTTAGATACACTAGCTTTTGATAAACGAGCATGGATATACTTTCTGATCTTGTGATCTTCAGCGATTTTGTCACCGTAGTCATTTCCACCATACCAGTTTGAGTCCCATCCTCTGATAATACCAAGGCGATTCCCGATTGGATTAGTCTTTTGTCCCATACTGCTTATTAATTGCTTTGTGTGTTATTATTAGATCCTAATACGATTGTTACGTGATTAGAACGTTTTCTGATTCTGTGTGCTCTACCTTGAGGTGCAGGACGAAGTCTTTTTAACATCATTCCTCCATCTACTCTGATTTCTTTAACGATCAATCCAGCTTCTTCAATGTTAGCGTCGCTGTTTTTCGCTTGCCAGTTAGCAATTGCAGACAAAAGTAATTTCTCTAAATTACGAGAAGCATCTTTTGAACTGAATTTTAATATATTTAGAGCTTTTTCTACTTTCTGTCCTCTTACTAAATCCGCTACTAAACGCATTTTTCTAGGAGAAGTAGGGCAATTGTTTAGCTTTGCAAAAGCAACTTGCTTGTTAGCTTCTTTAATTTGCTCAGCTCTTTCTCTTTTACGAACTCCCATAGCTTCTTATTATTTTTTACCTTTATTCTTTGCACCAGCGTGACCTCTGAACGATCTTGTTGGTGAAAATTCCCCTAATTTATGTCCTACCATGTTCTCTGTTACATAAACAGGAACAAACTGACGACCATTATGTACTGCGATAGTTTGTCCAACGAAATCAGGTGTAATCATTGAAGCTCTTGACCAAGTCTTGATAACTCCATTTTTTCCACTTTCTACGTTTACTTGAACTTTCTTCTCTAATTTATAGTGAACATAAGGTCCTTTTTTTAACGAACGTGCCATGTCTTAATCTTTTATTTCTTTCTACGTTCAACGATATACTTATTACTCGACTTAACTTTAGAACGAGTTCTGTACCCTTTAGCAGGCATCCCGTTTCTAGAACGTGGGTGTCCTCCTGACGAACGACCTTCTCCACCTCCCATTGGGTGATCTACTGGGTTCATTGCTACTGGTCTAGTTCTAGGTCTTCTACCTAACCATCTTGATCTACCTGCTTTACCAGAAACGATTAATTGGTGATCGTGGTTAGACACTGCTCCGATAGTAGCCATACATTCTAATAAAATCAAACGGATCTCTCCAGAAGGCATTTTAATAGTAGCATATTTACCATCTCTAGCAACTAACTGAGCGAAAGTACCTGCTGAACGAGCGATAACTGCTCCTTGTCCAGGACGTAATTCGATACAAGATATAACAGTTCCTAAAGGAATTTTGCTTAAAGGCATTGCATTACCAACTTCTGGTGACGCATCTACTCCTGAAACTACAGTTTGTCCAACTTTCATACCGCTTTGTGCAATAACGTATGATTTAGCTCCATCTACATAAGCAATCAAAGCGATGAATGCTGTACGGTTTGGATCATACTCAATTGACTTAACAGTAGCTGGGATACCAACTTTAGTTCTTTTAAAATCAACTATACGGTATCTTTGTTTATGACCACCACCCATGTAGCGCATGGTCATTTTTCCTTGACTATTTCTACCTCCAGATTTTTTTTTCGGTGCTAGTAAACTACGCTCCGGCTTATCAGTTGTTATAGCGTCAAAACTATTCACAACTCTAAAACGCTGACCTGGGGTAATAGGTTTTAATTTTCTAACTGACATTATTTATTAGATATTTGAATAAAAGTCTATACTATCTCCTTCTTTCAATTCAACTATTGCTTTCTTGTAAGCATTAGTTTTAGCGTTGATCATTCCACTTTTCGTGTACTTAACAGAACGCTTTGCAGCATAGTTCATAGTATTCACGTTAACAACAGAAACTCCATAAGCAGCCTCAACTGCTTTTTTAATTTCAATTTTGTTCGCTTTTCTATCAACAACAAACCCAAAACGGCCAAAAGTTTCGCCGTCTTTAGTTATTTTTTCTGTAATTATAGGCTTAATTAAAACACTCATGTTCCTATTATTTACTTAAATTTTCTACAATTCCTGCTACAGAACCCTCAGTTAACACTAAACTTCCAGCATTCAAAATACTGTAAGTACTTAATTCAGAGTTAGTTACAACAGCAGCCTTCCCTAAATTGCGTGATGACAAATATACATTTTTATTTGATTCACCAAACACAAATAGAGATTTTTTATTTTCCAATCCTAAACCTTTCAATACGTTGATGAAATTCTTAGTGCTTGGAGCCTCGAAATTAAAGTTCTCAACTACGATTAAATTTGATTCTTTCACTTTGATAGAGAAAGCAGATTTTCTCGCTAAACGTTTTAAACTTTTGTTTAATTTGAAAGAGTAGCTTCTTGGTCTTGGCCCGAAGATTCTTCCTCCTCCACGGAAAACTGGCGATTTAATACTTCCTGCTCTTGCAGTACCAGTTCCTTTTTGTTTTTTAATCTTACGCGTACTTCCAGAGATCTCAGCTCTTTCTTTAGCTTTGTGAGTTCCTTGTCTTTGATTTGCTAAATATTGTTTAACATCAAGATATACTGCGTGATTATTTGGTTCTATACCGAATACTGAATCTAAAAGCTCAACTTTTCTACCAGTATCTTTTCCTGTGATATCTAAAACTTTTACTTCCATTACTTCTGAACGATTACATAAGAGTTTTTGTGTCCTGGAATTGCTCCCTTAACCACAAGTAGATTTTTATCAGCTACTACTTTTAAAACTCTAAGGTTTTGTACTGTTACATTTACTCCTCCAGTTCTTCCTGCCATGCGCATTCCTTTGAATACTCTTGATGGGTAAGAAGAAGCTCCAATAGATCCTGGCGCTCTTAAACGGTTCTTTTGACCGTGAGTTACCTGACCAACTCCACCAAAACCATGACGTTTTACAACCCCTTGGAATCCTTTTCCTTTAGATACACCTTGTACATCTACATATTCACCTTCTATGAATAAATCTGCAGTGATCACATCACCTAATTTATACTCTCCAGCAAAATCTTTGATTTCAACAACTTTTCTCTTAGCAGATGTTCCAGCTTTTTTAAAGTGACCTAACTCAGCTTTAGTAGCATGTTTATCTGTCTTGTCATCGAAACCAAGTTGTAACGCTTCATACCCGTCAACCTCAATGGTTCTGACTTGGGTAACGACATTAGGACCCATTTCGATTACTGTACATGGAATGTTTTTTCCATTCTCATCGAAAATACTAGTCATGCCGATTTTTTTACCAATTAACCCAGACATAAATATTAATTATTAATTATAAAATTTTATTTTATTTTCTAAAAGAACTAAGTATTGGTGACTATAACACCAATACTTAGCCTTTGATATTCTTATTGAATCTTGTTATTTATCACACTTTGATTTCAACTTCAACTCCACTTGGTAACTCTAATTTCATTAAAGCATCAATAGTTTTAGAAGATGAAGAATAGATATCTAACAATCTTTTGTATGAACTTAACTCAAACTGCTCTCTTGCTTTTTTGTTCACGTGAGGAGAACGAAGAACAGTAAAGATTTTTTTATGAGTAGGTAATGGAATAGGTCCAGTTACTACTGCTCCTGTACTTTTTACAGTTTTTACGATTTTCTCTGCTGATTTATCAACCAACATATGATCGTAAGATTTTAATTTTATTCTGATTTTTTGACTCATTTTACTCTAAAATTAAGCGTTACCTTTTGCTTTAGTGATTACTGCCTCTGAAATGTTTGATGGTGTTTCAGAGTAGTGAGAGAACTCCATTGTAGAAGTTGCTCTACCAGATGATAATGTTCTTAATGTAGTTACATATCCGAACATTTCTGATAATGGAACAGAAGCTTTAACAACTTTTGATCCAGCTCTATCATCCATGCTGTTGATTTGTCCACGACGACGGTTCAAATCTCCAACGATATCACCCATGTTTTCTTCAGGAGTCAATACTTCTAACTTCATGATAGGCTCTAAGATGATCGCACCTGCAGCTTTAGCAGCAGCTTTGTATCCCATTTTAGCAGCTAATTCGAACGATAATGCATCCGAGTCAACCGCGTGGTAAGAACCGTCAGTTAAAGTTACTTTCATAGAATCCATTTCGAATCCAGCTAAAGGTCCTTGTTTCATCGCCTCTCTAAATCCTTTCTCTACAGAAGGGATATATTCTTTAGGAACGTTACCACCTTTAACTTCATTCACGAACTGTAATCCAACGAATGGTTTTCCATCAACGTCATCAGCAGGTCCCATTTTGAATACGATATCAGCAAACTTACCACGTCCACCAGATTGCTTTTTATAAGCTTCTCTATGTTGTGCTTCACGTGTAAGAGCTTCCTTATACTCAACTTGTGGCTCTCCTTGATTAACTTCAACTTTGAACTCACGTTTCATACGGTCGATCAATACGTCTAAGTGTAACTCACCCATACCAGAGATTACAGTTTGTCCAGACGCTTGGTCAGTTTTAACTGTAAAAGTTGGATCTTCCTCAGCTAATTTAGCTAAAGCAGTACCCATTTTATCCATATCCGCTTTTGTTTTTGGCTCAATAGCGATACCGATTACTGGGTCTGGGAATATCATACTTTCTAATACGATAGGTTTTTTCTCATCACATAAAGTATCTCCAGTTTTAATATCTTTAAATCCTACTGCAGCTCCAATATCTCCAGCCTCAATATATTCAACCGGGTTTTGTTTGTTAGCGTGCATTTGGTAGATACGAGAAATACGCTCTTTGTTTCCAGAACGAGTATTCAATACATAAGATCCAGCGTCTAAGTGTCCTGAATAAGCTCTAAAGAATGCTAAACGACCTACGAATGGGTCAGTAGCAATTTTAAATGCTAATGCAGCGAACGGCTCAGTAACCGATGGCTTACGTACGATTGGCTCTTCAGTATCAGGATCTGTACCTTCGATAGCTTCCTTATCCATTGGAGAAGGTAAGTAACGACATACAGCGTCTAACATGAACTGAACACCTTTATTTTTGAATGAAGATCCACAAGTCATAGGGATGATGCTCATATCAAGAGTAGCAGCACGTAAAGCTACGTGGATTTCGTCCTCTGTGATTGAGTCCTCATCTTCCATAAATTTCTCAAGAAGATTTTCATCATAAGCAGCAATCTCTTCGATTAATTGACCTCTGTATTGTTTTACATCGTCAACCATCTCTGCAGGGATCTCAACAACGTCAAAAGTAGAACCATGATTCTCATCATGCCATACGATTGCACGGTTTTTCACTAAGTCAACGATACCTTTGAAATCAGCCTCATCACCAATAGGTAAAACGATTGGCACAGCGTTAGATTTCAACATATCTTTAACTTGTTGACATACTGCTAAGAAGTTAGCTCCTTGACGGTCCATTTTATTAACGAACCCCATACGTGGAACTTTATAATTATCAGCTAATCTCCAGTTAGTTTCAGACTGAGGCTCAACACCATCAACTGCACTAAACAAGAATACTAATCCATCTAATACACGTAAAGAACGGTTTACCTCTACAGTAAAGTCAACGTGTCCAGGAGTATCAATAATATTGAAGTGGTACTCCATAGATTCAGGTATTTTAGCACCTTGAACTGTTGGGAAATTCCAAGTACATGTAGTAGCTGCTGATGTAATAGTAATACCTCTTTCAGCCTCTTGCTCCATCCAGTCCATTGTAGAAGATCCTTCGTGAGTCTCTCCCATTTTGTGGTTTTTACCTGTATAGAACAAAATACGCTCTGTAGTTGTTGTCTTACCAGCATCGATGTGTGCAGCGATACCAATGTTTCTTGTATATTTTAAATCTCTTGCCATTGTATATAGTTTCTGTATGGATTAAAATCTAAAGTGAGAGAATGCTTTATTAGCTTCAGCCATTTTATGAGTATCCATTCTCTTTTTAACAGCAGCTCCTTCTTCTTTAGCAGCAGCTAAGATTTCAGACGCTAATTTTCCAGCCATAGATTTCTCATTTCTTTTTCTCGCATACAAAATCATCCATTTCATCGCCATAGAAATTTTTCTATCTGGACGAATTTGCATTGGAATTTGGAATGTAGCTCCACCTACACGACGAGAACGAACTTCTACGTGTGGCATAACATTAGTTAATGCATCTTTCCAAATTTCTAATGAAGATTTTTCTTCATCTTGTTTTTTCTCCTCAACGATCTCTAAAGCATCATAGAATACTTTAAAAGCTGTTGATTTCTTACCGTCCCACATTAAGTTGTTTACAAAACGCGTAACTAATTGATCATTAAATTTTGGATCTGGTAAAAGAGGTCTCTTTTTCGCCTGTCTTTTTCTCATGTCTTCTTCTTAAACGTTTAAACGATTATTTTTTGTCTTTAGGACGTTTTGCTCCGTATTTAGATCTTCTTTGTGTTCTACCGTTTACTCCAGCAGTATCCAAAGCTCCACGTACGATGTGGTATCTAACACCTGGCAAATCTTTTACCCTTCCACCTCTAACTAATACTATCGAGTGCTCTTGTAAATTGTGTCCTTCTCCTGGGATGTATGCGTTTACTTCATTACCATTTGTTAAACGTACCCTTGCAACTTTACGCATTGCAGAGTTTGGTTTTTTAGGTGTAGTAGTATAAACACGCGTACAAACTCCTCTTCTTTGAGGACAAGAATCCAAAGCAACCGATTTACTCTTCTTAGTCAATTGGGTTCTCCCTGTTCTTACTAATTGTTGAATTGTTGGCATAATGTTTATTAATAATTTCTACAATATATTATTCCGCACTATATACGGGGTTGCAAATGTATAACTATTTTTTATTTATTCAAACCTCAAAGCATTAATTTTCAACATAATTAATTTTTTTTATCAACAATTCTCCTTTTACCTCTTTTTTTCTCTTTATACGATAGTTATTCAAAAGTTATCAACATTATTTCTCTCCCTTTTTAGTAATCCAGCATTTGTTCTAAATCTTCTCTTTCACTATTCAATAACACCAAAAAAAATAAACCTTAGCACTCTTCTCCCTTTTATACATCACCACAAAAAACATTCCTCTTTACAGCTTTATAACACAACAGCACACCTCTTATTATACATTATAGTATATACTATCTAATATTTTTATAAATACCATTAAATCCAAATACTTAAAATCTATCTTTGCACGTTTTTTAAATTATATTATTAAGTAACTTTGCCCCATGGAACAGGACAATCAGATATTTGGTATTCGTGCAATCATCGAAGCCATAGAAGCAGGAAAAGATATAGATAAGGTATTCATACAGAAAGAAGCTTCTGGAGAGTTAATGAGTTCTCTTCTTAAGACACTAAAGAAGAACAACGTAAACTTCTCTTATGTACCAATCGAGAAACTAAATAAACTAACTAATAAAAACCATCAAGGAGCTGTAGCGAATATCTCCCCTATCTCTTTTACTTCATTAGAAGTACTAGTAGAAGGTGTATTAGAGAAAAAAGAGAAACCTCTTTTCGTCATCCTTGACCAGATATCAGATGCTCGTAACTTCGGTGCTATTATACGTACAGCTGTATGCTGTGGTGCAGATGGTATCATTATATCTAAGAATGGAGCTGCTCCGGTAAACGGAGATACAGTAAAAACATCTGCGGGTGCTGTATTTAATATTCCTATCTGTAAAGTAGACCATATTAAGGACGCTGTATTCTATCTACAAGGGTCTGGTGTAATAACACTAGGTGCAACAGAGAAAGCAGAAAAAGAAATCTATGATGTAGACCTAAATGTGCCTGTAGCCATCATTATGGGAAGTGAAGATAAAGGTATCAACCCATCTGTACTTAAAATCATAGACGAGAAAGCAAAGTTACCGATGTTTAGCACAATAGATTCACTAAACGTATCTGTAGCGTGTGGAGCATTTTTATACGAAACAATCAGACAAAGAAGATAAGATTTGAAAGACGTAAAGGTATTATTAAAGAAGCCTAACTACCCTGTTAGCGATGAGTTCATGGCATACTTAACCAAGTATAAGCGCACTACTAAAACTAGTGTGATCTATGATGACTTATTGCGATTCAGTGGTTATATCAATATCGAGGACAGCAACGGTAATGATACACTGTGGTTACGTGTATATTATCCAGAGTTCGAGTATAAAGAGATAGAAGCTAGCCTTACTAAGATATATACCTTACTTCACTCTGATGGTGACATCGAGACACTACAGTATCTAACTATTGATCATATTGACTTTTGTTCGTTTGGTAATTCTAAACCATTCCGAGTGAAAGTTCGAAATATACTCAATGACAATATCACCAACTTCTATGTAAAGAGAGCCGATGCCTCACGCATATACGGATTAGAACTAGAAGAGATGCTGTCTCCGAATACGATGAATTATCTCGTACACAATGACACCTTAATAGAAGAACACATATTAGGTATACCTGCTGATGTATTTATCACAAATCACCTACCTAAATGTACTGAAAGTGAAAAATCACAGATCGCTAAAGAGTTTGTCAAGTTTAATGAACGCTGTATGATCGGTCTACTGGGTGATATGAGATCTTATAATTTCGTCATTATACCTACTCATGACTTCGATCAGGTAGTCTATAGAATCAGAGCTATCGACTTCGATCAGCAGAACTATGAAGGCAACCTCAAGTTCTACCTTCCTCAGTTCTTTAAAGAGAACCATACTATCGTGAAGATGGTATTAGAGAAACTAAAACATACTTCGATAGAACAGTATCGACGAGAAGTGAGATCTGTGATCGTAAGAAGAGTACTGAGTAATAAAGAGAGACTAGACGAACTAATCCACGTGATGATACAGGATACAGTCTCTACTCCAGAACATGTAGAAGAGTTAAAAATGTCCTTACACAAATTAACTCACGAGAAGTCTTTCAAATATTGTAAAAATATGGGAGAGATACTCGAAACAGCAATAGACTTCGTAGTCAAAAACTATAAAAGCACCTTCTAAGGTGCTTTTATAGTTTATATCGTTATCTAATTTGATACTGAGAGATCAGTACTGGTAATGTCTTTCTATAAGGATCTTTACTCTTCTTTTGTTTCGGTATGATAATAAAGTTGCCATGCTCATCGAAGCACCTCATAAAGGGGTCTGACTGAGGATCAAAGTTAGGGTCTTGCCACTCATACTTATACCCCTGCTCTATATGCTCAGGAGATGAAACTACAAAACTAAGAATCAATCCTGTCAAAAAACCACTCAAATGTCCTTCCCACGAAATACCGCTCTCTACATGGGGAAACATATACCACACCGTACCCCCATATAGCACTACGATAACCAGCGATAATGCCATCAGTCTATAATATCGCGTCTGTACTCCCTTAAAGAACATAAAGCTCACTAGCACATAGACTAATCCACTAGCACCGATATGATAACTATCTCTACCCATCAACCATGTACCGAAACCTGATAGCAGAATCCCTAAGATCAGTACCACCAACGCTTGTTTCTTATAAAAATACTGCAACATTAATAGCAGTGCAAAGAGGGCTATAGAGTTATTATACAAATGCTTTATCCCACCATGTATAAAAGGACTAAACACAATTCCCCTTAACCCCACTACCGTTCTCGGCAATACGCCATACTCGTGTAACTCATAAAAATTATTCCAATCCATCCAATACACTCCCCATATCAGTACAACGACGAATAAGGGTAGTAAAATTAGATTAATAGATAATGGAGGTAATTTCTCTTTACTCATATATTCATTCCTTTCTCCTTAAGTACATCTTACTATATAAGGTGCATATTTACTCCCTATACCAAACCTATCCATAAACACCCCTTGTAATGAAAGGCTATTATACATAGTACTCAAATTTTATATAGGTTAAATATAACTCATTTTATAACGAATTGTTTTTTCATTCACACCATTTTAGCATTGAAAAGAATATCACCCTCCTTACAAACAACTCTATACAGTAACTAACCTCTAAAAAAAGCAATTCACTTTTTTATTTATAATCACATATTCAGGTCTAAAAAAGGATAATAAACAATATCATTACCTCTTTTTTTTTGAAAAAGGGTCTAAAACAAGTCCATAATCCCTAAATCAGTAAAAAAACAAATCATTTTTTTTATTCAACAAAACAAACAAAAGACTAAATATCAACCAATTACACAACACCCCTTAAAAAACAAAATATTGAAAACATACCGCCAGCCTAGTAAAATAGGTTCTTAATTTGAATTCCTTGGACAATAATAGGACAATAAGCAATGAATACTGGACTAGAGAAGCCCTTTGTCCAAGAATACTTCTTCTATACTCCCCGCATTCTCCTTCAAGTAAGAATAAACATCAACATTAGCTTATGCACAGATATTCATGCTCTAATCAATAACTACTGCGCCTTAAACATTCCATTACTGAAAAACATCGTTATCTAAAAAAGAGATTGTATTTTTGTGAGAAGAGATTTAATTACGATAATGGAAGCACCTTTAGCAGAACGAGTACGCCCACATACACTGAGTGACTATGTCAGTCAAGAACACCTCGTGGGAGAGAATGGTATCTTAACGAATCAGTTAAAAGTTGGGTTTATCCCATCCTTAATCTTTTGGGGACCTCCAGGTACAGGTAAGACTACTCTGGCAGAGATTATCGCAAAAGAAAGCGAGAGACCCTTCTATGTATTGAGCGCAATTAACTCAGGGGTTAAAGATATCAGAGAAGTAATCGAGAAGGCAAAGTCTAACAGTGGTCTATTCACTGCTAGGAACCCTATCCTATTCATCGATGAGATACACCGCTTTAGTAAATCTCAACAAGACTCTCTACTAGCTGCAGTAGAGCGTGGCTGGGTCACGCTAATCGGTGCTACAACAGAGAATCCGAGCTTCGAAGTTATCCCTGCTCTTCTCTCTAGATGTCAGGTCTACACACTTAATGCGTTTACAAAAGAAGACCTACAGCACCTCCTAGAGCGCGCTATGAATAAAGATCTATTCTTAAAAAAGAAAAAGATAACCCTGACAGAGACAGAAGCTCTATTTAGAATATCAGGTGGAGATGGTCGTAAGCTACTAAACACCTTCGAGCTTATCATCAATGCTACTCATGATGACGAGATAGAAATCACCAATGAACGCGTAATGCAAGTAGTACAAAAGAATACTGTACTATATGATAAGACTGGTGAGCAGCACTATGATATCGTATCTGCTTTTATCAAATCTATCAGAGGTAGTGATCCTAATGGAGCTGTATATTGGCTGGCAAGAATGATAGAGGGTGGTGAAGATGTGAAGTTCATCGCACGAAGATTACTTATAGCTGCATCAGAAGATATCGGTAATGCTAATCCGACTGCACTCATTATGGCAAATAATACCTTCCAGGCCGTATCTGTCATAGGATACCCTGAGAGTAGAATATTATTAAGCCAATGTGCTATCTATCTAGCTACATCCCCTAAGAGTAACTCTACCTATCTAGCGATAGGCAAAGCACAGCAACTCGTCAAACAAACAGGTGACTTATCTGTACCTATACACTTAAGGAATGCACCTACTAAACTAATGAAAGAACTAGGGTATGGCAAAGAGTACTTATACTCACATGACTATACAAATAACTTCGTAGAACAAGAGTTTCTACCAGATGAGCTAGAAGGCACTGTACTCTATGAACCAGGTGTGAACAATAGAGAGAACAGCACTCGAGAGTTCTTGCGCAACAGATGGCAATTTAAATACAACTATTAAATAGAAAGACCTGCTTATAGCAGGTCTTTTAGTTCTATTAATTTCTGTACGTGATAGATCTGAGGGGTTACTTTTTCTTTAGATTGACTGTAGTAGATTGCATCCATTCCTACGCCTAGCGCTCCTTCTATATCCGCTAAGAAGTTATCACCTATCATCACGGAGTCTTTCACTCCTGCCTTTGCTTTATCTAAAGCATAGTTAAATATCTCAGGATTTGGCTTACTCACTCCAGCCATTTCAGAATTAGTCACTGTCTGAAAATAACCTGATATCCCTGATCGATCTAACTTTTTGCCTTGCACTTCATTAAAACCGTTGGTAATAATATGAAGTTTATATTTGTCTTGTAAGTAGTCTAATACTTCTATCGCACCATCAAATAAATAATTATGATTAGGCATAGCCTTTAGATAATTATCCCCTAGTAGCAACATCTCTTCTGTAGTAGACTGATACCCTAACTTAGCAAAGGTATCTCTGATTCTCCCGATTCTAAGCTCTTCTTTACTTACCTGATTTAGACTATACTTGTCCCAATACTCATTGTTGATTGCAACATAGTGGCTTAGAAAAGCCTCTGTGCTAAAAGGTAATTTTAATTCTTCAATAACATCATTAAAAGCTAAAGCAGAGTTCTTCTCAAAATCCCATAAGGTATGGTCTAAATCAAAAAAGATATCTGTCTTACTCGTTAAGCTTTTTACTCCCATTTTTTATAATCTTTTGTTTGAATTACAAAAGTAGGTATTTTAGAACTAAATCTACTTATAAAATACTCTCATCTGCAAAGCTATAATAACTGTATTCCGTAATAATCAAATGATCTAGTAACTGTATGTCCATAATACGCCCTGCTTCTTTAATCTTCTTAGTGATCTGTATATCTGCATCACTAGGCTTGACCTTACCACTAGGGTGATTATGCGTTAAGATTATCCCGACAGCCTTCTGCTCTAATGCTGTCTGAAATAACAGTCTTATGTCTACTACAGTACCGGTGATTCCTCCCTTACTCAATGGAGCTTTATACTTCACCTTATTAGAGTTATTCAGATATAACACCCAAAACTCCTCATGTTCTAAATCCCCTATGATAGGATTAATCAGTTCAAACACATCACTGCTAGTAGTGATGATAGGTTCTTCTATACGCTCACTTAATCTCCTTCTCTGCCCTATCTCTAAAGCCGCAATAATCGCAATAGCCTTCGCTTCTCCTATTCCTTTAAACGCAGTGAGCTTCGAGATACTCTGTTTCGCTAATACACTTAGATTATTATTATACATCGCTAATATACGCTTACACAGCTCTACAGCAGACTCCTCTCTATGCCCTGATCCTATGAGTATCGCTAATAGTTCGGCGTCACTTAAGGAAGTCTTTCCCTTCAGCATTAGCTTTTCTCTAGGTCTATCATCTTCTGCCCATTGTTTGATCGTAATCTTTTGGTGTTCCATAGTCATTGTTTTATACTATTCTATCGTACAAAAACTAAACCTAATGAAGCTATTCTATATAAAGCTTCTATTAAAAAGCAGTCAGTATTCAAACAAAAAAAGGTTATCAAATACAGCTGTACTTGATAACCTCTTTAATAGTATTATAATAATGACGTATGCCGTCTATTTATTCTTTACTTTCTCACTAAAAGCTTGCATATCTAATCCACCATAGTTACCTGAACTCATGAATAACAATACAGCATTGTTTAAGTCTAATTGCTCTAAATATTGTTTGAAATCAGCAGCGTTAGTATACGTAGCTAACCCTGGTCTATTAAATGCCGTCTGCATCTGCTCTTGAGAGATCTCTGGCATATTCTTAATCTTAAGCGCATCTAAAGAATAGAATACCACTGCTTCGTCTGCCTTAGCTAACGCACCTTCGTACTGTGATAAGAAGGCCGAGTTAAGACTACTGTATGTATGTAGTTCTAGACATGCGATTACTTTCTTATTAGGGTACTGTGCTTTCACAGCTTCTGTTGTAGCGATCACTTTACTCGGTGAATGTGCAAAGTCTTTATAGATCACTGTTTGGTCTGTCTCTACTAACTTCTCTAGTCTCTTAGATGCCCCTTTAAACGATGCGATAGCTTCGTAGAAATCTTCTTCATCTATCCCCATATTCTGACAGATCCACTTCGCTCCACTTATATTACTAAGGTTGTGCTTACCAAAAACCTCTAACGGCATAGGCCCGTCATTCGTATCTAAGTAAGTCTGCTCATTCTCGATAGTATAAGAAGGTGTAGTATAAGGTATCTTTCTAATCGGATTAGTAGCTTCTTCTACCAGTTGGTTTACCACAGCGTCTTCTTCGTTATAGACTAAGATTCCACCATTCACTAACTTTCCAATAAAAATCTTAAACTGCTCTACATAGTTTTCAAAAGTTGGGAATACATTGATATGATCCCATGCGATACCACTTAACAAGGCGATATTCGGCTGGTAGATATGAAACTTAGGACGAAGATCTAATGCTGATGATAGGTATTCATCACCTTCTATCAACATAAATTCATTATCTGAAGTAAGGTTTACCATTCTATCGAAGCCTTCTAACTGTGCCCCTACTAGATAATCTACTTCTACATTATGATAATGCATCACATGTAATATCATAGAAGTAATGGTAGTCTTACCATGAGACCCACCTATCACTACACGTGTTTTATTTTTAGAATGTTCGTAGATAAACTCAGGGTAAGAATAAATAGTCAGTCCTAATTCTTTTGCTTTTAGCAATTCTGGGTTATCCCCCTTAGCATGCATCCCTAGAATAATAACGTCTATCTCTTCTGTTATCTTCTCTGGGAACCACCCTTCTTCTTTTGGTAATAATCCCTTAGCCTCTAATCTAGACTTAGAAGGTTCAAATATAGTGTCATCACTACCTGTTACAATATCTCCTTTTGCATGTAAGGCTAATGCCAAATTGTGCATTGCACTTCCTCCGATTGCGATAAAATGTATACGCATTATATAAGTTTTTTACTGTCAATTCTACTAGTTGTAAAATTACAATTTAAATAACAATATGAAATTCTTTTTCTTTATATTACATTCAATTTTTAGCTAATATACCATGCAACATGATAAATCCTATTACGAAATAAACAACAACAGAGATACGAGTCTTGTTTACTACATTATCTCCTTTGTATGTTCGGTTATTGCATTCTTTATCTGTTGGATTCCTTTTGTCAATTTTATCTCTATATTTTTTAGCCTTATAGGTCTTGCCTTCGGCATCGCAGCCTATCGAAGAGCTAAAAAAGCTCTTGTCAGTACTACTATGCCCTTAGTTGCTATTATTATTTCACTGTTTCCACTAGTAATCTCTATAGGCACTACATCGGTACTACTCATCTATATCAATAAATAGATACTTTATAAATATAAAAAGCTCAAGTGACCTTGAGCTTTTTTCATTCTTAATAATTCAGTCCTAAATACTTTCTAAAGTAACCACATTCTTTAATTACTTCTTGGTAATATTTTGTATCACTATACTTAGCAGCTAATTCTGAGAAGCCATTCCACTTCTTAAACATGACATCATCACCCCATGCTCCCATATAATAATCCTTGTTATGATAAGTCTGTACATAGAATTCATTTCGCTCTAGCTTAGCATCGAAGTAAGCTAGCTTTGCTTTTTCTTCTTTTGTAGTCGCATGTTGCTTAGCTATCGCATAGTACTTTCTAGCATTATTCATATTCAAGATGCTAGACTTATTCTCCATACCGATACTATTACTGCCATACTCATCCCAAATACTGTTGTAATACAACACGCGTGCATTACCAAAATATGTAGCATTATAATAAGCATTACCTACTAAAAGTGCATTGCTAAATACATCTGTACCATTAGCAATATTCGCCTTCATATCTCTTAGTTTCTCTAAGAATGATAACTTCGTATATACCGTAGTCTGCTTAGCTGCATGATCACAATCGTTACAATCCTTGATCTTTCCATTAAATGGATTACCTAAAAGTGTAGCTGTGTTATACATAAACACTGTGTACTCATCATCATAGGTATTCTTTCTCTTGATAGGTTCTGCCTTCTTCATCTCTACAATAGCTTCATCTATCTTATCTTCATAGAATAAGTGAATCGCTCTACTCTCATAGATATCACTAAGATTATATTGATATAAAGATGTGAACAACTTTTCTATCTCTGAATGATTCGTTTTTAATAAGAAACTCTCCATAGCACTAGACTGTTTCTTATCCTTATAAAAAGCTACACCTTGAGAGTTTAATATCTCTGCCATGATAGCATTGCCTTGCTCTTTATAAGTAGCTGATAAAAATTGTCTAATCCAACCTGCTGCATACTCATATCTAAAAGGATCACTATAGTCATTCTTCACTAGGTCTGTATAGACCCATTTCAGTTCTGGCAATAGTTTTTCTTCTGTACTCTTATCTAGTTTTTTGACTTGAGATACAGTATTAATCAAGGCAAATAATCGGATTTGCTCTGCTAATAATTTATCTCCTTTTTTAGAATAATCACTTGCTTCCTCTATTTGCTTAGTGGCACTCTTGTACTCTCCTTGAAAGATATCCATATACCCTGCCGCTAACTTCCACAACACTGGATTGGCTACTTCTTGTGGTTTATCCGCGACAGACTTTATCCACTTCAGTGTATTCTGATCTATCTTCTTCTTAATCGCCTTGAAATACTCATCACGAGATTTAAAACTACTTTCTGCAAATACATTCACTTCCTGCTCTTGCATGTTCACCCATCTCGTCAAGATGTAATCTATATGCGGGCTCTTCGGGTTAACCTCATAGGCACGCTTCATAGATTCACCTAGGTCATCATAGTATCCCATTATAGACCATATCGCTGCTTTCACATCTCTATCTTCTGTATTCTCCACTATTTTAGTAATAGCCGCTTTATCAAGAGGCTTAAAGTTATACAAAGCAACTTGACGCATAGAAGGTTCTCTATCAAAAACAGTAGCGTATAGTAGGTTTGACTTCGCAAAATTAGCTAGCTCATAATACGCCCCTGCGACATAAGACATCGCTCTATAATACAGTGTATTTTGAGGTTGACTACTCGCTGTAGATTCAAAATAAGCAATCACACTACTCTTATCTGCTGAGTAGAACTTAGCTTTCATTACCTGAAACCACATTCTATTAGCAAAAAAAGTATCCTTCTTATCCATCTTCTCATAGAAGCTCTGTACTTTATTGGCATAGTCTGTTGGCAATTGCTCTTTGACTTGTTGCTCATAGTTCCAATACTCGAACTCTTGAGCTGAATACTGTTCTACTGTTTTGGCAAAGTTTAGAAAGTTAATAAAGTTCTCTACTTTCTTATTCTTTAAGTCTAAGTCATAGATACTACTTCGTTTCTTTCCTTTTCGCAGTTCACTATATATAGTATACATCGTGTCTATCTCAAACTCATTAGACACTAAACATTCCTTCACTACATCCGCTGGTACAGTATTCCCTAAATATTGTGTCCACTCCTTAACAATATCCTCATTATACATACCTGCGTTATACATGTATGCACCATCATAGAACTTCTCATAAGGTGCAAAAAACAAAGGCTTATATGAGTTATCTACAAATGCTTCTGGTGTAAAACTTGAAACAGAGGAATAACTCCACCACCCATCAGCACATCCGTATGAATACACACCTGCTCCTAACAGCAGTGATAAGCTACTCGCATACAACAATCTTTTTCCAAACTTCTTTTTCATAATAAGGGATATTTCTTGAATTTAAATCATATAGTATAATTTCAGAGGGGCACTTCCCACTTGCCTTCTCTAAGTCTTTTTTCATCTCTAACAACTGCTCACTAGTAGTCGTTTCTACTTTTATCTGGTCGCCAACTAAAAACAATTGTCCAAAGTACATTCCTTCTTTTGTCACACTATATCTAGTCTCATCTATTCTTTTAAAAGCACTTATTTTATCCACTTCATCTGTACGAACTCTACTGATCAAGCGAACTACTTTATTAGCTCTAGTATGTACTACCCATGAATAAATAGGAAAAGCATACTTCAGTTCTAAAGGATAATCGGCCAATGCACCTATATATTTGCTCCCTATATTACGGTCATAAATAGAGTTCAACGAATCTGCTGAGATAGTCCCCATATTATAGTACATCAGTACACCATAGTCTACTTTTGGTATTCCTGTCTTAGCAGCGTACTTCACTTGGTGTAGTCTAATCGTAGATGACACCTTCCACTGACTTTCTTTCTTAATTGACTCTATCAATTCAAAAAAAGAATCCTTACTCTTTAAGCTCCAATCACAGTCTAATTGTATCTCACTTATCTGTATATGGTTGTGTTTATTAATCTGATTGATATAGTCTATTATCTTTTTTGACAATTCTCTATCTACCTTACTATTCACTAAGACTTCATTCTTGATATACACAACAGGAACAATCTCTACATCAAGAATAGAGTCTTTAAACAGTATAGGTCGTATAGGTATAGGAGAATCACCTTGTAGTCCAATATCAAAATAGCGAATATAAAGCTTGTCCACTTCTAACTCTTTAAGCGTAGTTCTTTCTAGTGAGTCTAACTGAAAGTTAGTTCTCCAATAGTAAAAAGACAACTTCGTCTGCAAGTCCTTATCTCCCTTAGAGACACAACTAACCAAGAATATTAAACAGATAAATAACACATACTTTTTCATGATGTAAACTTAATTCAGGAAACATTTATGCACAAAAAAAAACGCCTAAATAATTTAGGCGTTTTGTGAATTTTAACTAAACGAACTATTTTACAATAGTCATCTCGTCTACAATATGTTTAGCGTCAGCGAACTTATCTATAATGAATAGTACGTAACGAATATCTACGTTAATTGTACGTTGTAATTTAGGGTCATAAATAACGTCTCCTGCCATAGCTTCGATATTACCATCAAACGCAAGTCCGATTAATTCTCCTTTTCCATTTAATACTGGAGAACCTGAGTTACCTCCCGTGATATCATGGTTAGTCAAGAAGTTTACAGGCATATGTCCTGCTTTATCAGCATACACACCATAATCTTTCTTATTATATAAGTCGATTAGTTTTTGTGGTGCTTCGAACTCTTCATCACCTACTTTATGTTTAGCAACTGTACCTTTTAAAGTAGTAAACCAGTTCTCTGCAGCATCATTTACTTTATTTCCTCTTGGTAGGTCTTTTACAGTACCATAAGTTAAACGTAAAGTAGAGTTTGCATCTGGATAGTACTTACCTGTAGGGTTACTTTTTTGTACTCCATCTACAAACAATCTATATGCTTTTTGGAACTTATCTTCTAATGCAGTTACATTATCAGGCATAGCTCTATAATGATCCATAATAGCTACAGATAACTTAAACATTGGGTCACGAGAAATAGTCACTCCTTTAGGATCTGCTAAGAAAGCATCAATAGCCTCTTGGTTAGCAAATACACTCTTTTCAAAAATCTCATCTACATACTTTTCAAAATCACCATTGTATTCTTTGTTGATTTCAGCTACATAAGGAGCGATGTCATATCCTGTAGATTTAGTTGCATAAAGAGCTAATTGTTTAGCTAACATTTCTCTTTCTAATGGCTCATAAGTACTACCATAGATACTCTTGATATACTCTTTAAACTCAGGTAACATCTCAGCACGTTTCTTATCATCACCAGCAGCATACGCTTCCATACCTCCAGCTAAACGATATGGCGCAGCTACTAAATTAGAAGTACGCAACATTGTCATTAAGTAATTATCATGACGAGACTTCTCATTAGTCGCTTTATACCATGCATTAATGTCTGCTATTACATTTCCGTATTTAGCAACGTTCTCTTTTTTAGAAGCCCATTTATGGAAATCTTTTTCAGCTTTTGTTTTAGTCGCCACAGTCTGGTGTTGAGTCAATGCATCAATCATACCTTGACGGTTCTTCCAGTAGTTAGCTACACCAGCATATTTAGATGCATAGTTAAGGCGTACTGCGTCATTTGCAGCCATATACTTTTTCATTACATCCATTCCTAACTTAGATCCTTCAACCCAAGCTGGATAAGCGAACTTAATGTTTTGCTCTACTCCTTGTGCAGGCATCCATCTATTTGTTCTACCTGGATATCCTAATATCATAGAGAAGTCACCTTCTTTTATACCTGTGATAGATACAGGTAAGTGGTGTTTAGGAACCATTGGTACATTATCTGCAGAGTACTCTGCAGGATTACCATCTTTATCCGTATAAACACGGAACAAAGAGAAGTCACCTGTATGACGTGGCCATTCCCAGTTATCAGTATCACCTCCGAACTTACCGATGCTGTTAGGAGGAGTTCCTACTAAACGTACATCATTATAATCTTGGTATACGAAATAGTAGAATTCATTACCTTGGAAGAATGATTTTACAGAAACAGTATATTTTCCATCTCCATCATTTTCTTTTTGAATCTTAGCGATTTCTTGGTTGATTGCTTTCTCTCTTTCGATTTCAGACATCTTATCATTAACAACGCTTAAGATACGCTTTGTTACATTGTCCATTCTCACAAAGAAACGAACAGAAAGACCTTTAGCAGCTCTCTCACTTGCTTTATCTTTTGCCCAGAATCCATTCGTTAAGATATCGTCTTCTGGTGTAGATAATTTAGCTATTTTATCATATCCACAGTGGTGGTTAGTCAATACCAAACCTTGATTAGATACAATCTCTGCTGTACATCCACCATCAAATTGTATAATAGCATCTTTCAACGAATGATTATTGATACTATATATTTCTTCAGATGTCAACTGTAGTCCCATCTTCTCCATATCGCGTTGGTTTAAACGCTCTATGAACATTAAGAACCACATCCCTTCATCAGCTTTTACCGTAGTAGGTATCGCTAATATGAATGCAGTTAAAAATAAAACGATTTTTTTCATATTAATTAGTATGTTAGAAATGCGAAGATAAATTTAATTCTATAAATCTTCCTCAATTGTTGTAATTATTCTTTGTCTGGTGATTGTTTATCAGCTGTTAACTTTTCCTCTCTACAAGCGTCTAAAGGGATATTATTATGGTTATCATATCGATTCTGTAATTCATCTACTACAGACTTATCCCATAGCTTTATCCCTGTAATATAAGCCGTTCTTGCAATCAAGAATGCTGCAACAGGAGAAGTGATAAACAAGAAAAATATAATAGCTAACACTTTAGTCGTTGTTGAAAATTCTGCAAAATGTATAGCTGCCGCTGTAAGAATACACCCGATACCTAAAGTCGCTGCCTTAATCGTAATAGACAGTCTAGTATAGAAATCAGGCATACGTACTATTCCTATGGAAGCTATTAACACAAATACTGCTCCTACAGTACTTAATATCATTATTAAAATATCAATCATCTCTATTTCTCTTTAATAAATAATAGGCAAAAGCCACTGTACTCAAGAATGCTATTAATGCCAATATCATTGCTACATCTAAGAATATTGGGTCATTAGCAATCAAGCTAAACACTCCAATAACCCCTACCCCTACTGTAATCAGTAAGTCTAGAGCGACTACTCTATCTGATACACTTGGTCCTTTTAGAAATCTTATAAATATGAAGATTAAAGACAAACTGATGATAGGCATAATTACATATATTAAATAATCTTCTACTGTCATCGCAATATCTCTAATAGTTTAGTTTCTGTTCTCTCTTTCATATTCTTAATAAACTTGTGTTTATCTCTTAAATACATAGTATGTATATAAACATAACTTTTATCTTCCGCAATATCGATCACCATAGTACCCGGAGTTAAGGCAATGATATTGGTCAACATCGTAATCTCAAAATCTGTCTTAGCATCTAGATTATACTTAATGATACCAGGTGTCGTGTGATAATTAGGAGTCATTACATCTATAGCTACACGTAGGTTAGCCTCCATCATATCATAAAGAAAATAAAGAATGAAAATCATAATCTTCGGTACGCGATAGAAATATTCTTTATCTGCTTGCTTAGATCGTCTTGTTAACATCCATAAAATAAAGAATCCTGCCGCACCTCCAAAGATGAAGTTAGAATAATTCAACTGTCCTGTTAAAGCAACCCAGACAAATGTCAATAATAAATTAAGTAAAAAATACTTCAACATAATCTGCTTATTTTAAATGATGCATTACTGATTCTATATATATTGACGGATTCATTAGTTCGTATGCTACACGCTCTGCTACTTTAAATACAAAAGAAGCATTAAACCCAATCAACAGAGATACTACAGCTAATCCAATAACTGGTAATACTAAAGCTATTTTACCTCTAGTATGGAACGGTGCGAAATAGTCTACCTCTTCCGCATTCGGCTTTGGCAAATCTTTCCAAAACACTTCTGACCAAATACGAGCTACAATAAATAAAGTAATAAAACTCGCAAATATCAATGTCCCTAATAACACATAACTCTCCTGCTTAAAGGCTTCTTGGAACAAAAGAATCTTTGGCCAGAACCCAGACAACGGTGGTATACCTGCTAGAGAGAATAGGATAATCGCAAAGACGATAGACAACTTAGGGTAATCCTTATAGAACCCTCCTAATCGATAAATATCTTGTGTTACACGTATTTTCTGTATCAGACCACTCATCATAAAGAAGTTACTCTTCACAATAACATCGTGGATTAGATAGAACACTACTCCTACAAAAGCTAGCTCTGTATAGATACCAATACCTGCTATCAGATACCCTATATGACAAACAATAAAGTAAGATAATATTCTTCTAATATTACGCTTATTGATCACCCCTAGTGCTCCACTTATCATGGTAAGAATAGCAATAACTATAAATACTTGTAATACAAAATCATCAGGTTCGAATACTACTGTGAATACTCTTATCATAGAATACACTCCCATCTTAGTCAACAATCCTCCAAACACAGCACCGATAGCTGATGGTGGTGTATGATAAGACGATGGCAACCAGAAGTACATTGGGAACACTGCTGACTTAATACCAAAACCAACAAAGAACAACAATGCGGTTACTGTTACTAATCCTCTATTCTCCACTGCTGCTACATGTTCAGGTAGGTCTGCAATATTCAAACTACCTGTTAGTCCATATAGAATCCCGATGGCTGTTAAGAAGATTACCGAAGCTAACATATTCATTGTTACATACTTCACAGCACCTTCCATCTGTCTCTTTTTTCCTCCTAATGTCAATAAAACAAAAGAAGAAATAATCACTACTTCAAACCACACATAAAGATTAAATATATCTCCTGTCAAAAAGGCTCCCATCAACCCCATAATTAGGAAGTGATAGATAAAGAAGTGTCCATATCGTATACGGCTAATATTAGTCGCAGCCGTTGAGTATATACCTACAGCTAATGACACTATAGCAGTAAGCATCACCATCGTAGCGCTCAACATATCACCTACGAAGGTAATTCCAAATGGTGCTTCCCAGCCTCCCATTTGTAAAGTCATATTTCCATTTTCCCATATTAGGGTAAACAACCTCAAACTCACAAAGAAGCCGATGATGTTACCTATTACACTCACAGTCTTCTGTGCCTGTACATTCTTCCAGAAGAACAACAGTACAATAGCCGTCAGCATATGTGCTAATATAGGAGCTAATATAAAGTTCGAAATCATATATCTAAATCTTGGATATTAAGTGAATCTAAATCATCAGTTCCTGTTGTCTCATGTACTTTCTTCAATAGAATAATAGCAAAAGCTGTCAACCCAAAACTGATAACTATGGCTGTCAAGATTAGTGCTTGGGGCACTGGGTCTGCATATACATCTGTAAAATGCTTACTCTCTCCGTTAATGATAGGCGCTTTCCCTTTGGTTAACTCCCCCATTAAGAAGATCAATATATTGGCGCCATTACCTAGCATCATAAACCCTAAAAGTAACTTAACCATACTTCTACGCAAGATCAAGTATATACCTGCAGAATATAAGATTCCAACTAATAATACTAATAGTAATTCCATACTTATCTCTTTTATTCACTTTCTGAAATAGTTAATAATATAGTTAGCACAACACCAACTACCACTAAATAGACTCCAATATCAAAAAACAAGGCAGTCCCCACTGAGCCTATAACTGCTACATTATCTGCGAACCAAACTCCTGTCATAAAAGGTCTTCCCAATATTACAGGCAAAAAACCACTTATAAAAGAAATTGTCAAGCCTATAGGTATCAACATACGCGGCGGAATCTGAAACAGTCTCAATGTTCTTCTAGTCGTATAAGCAAAAGCGTGTAACACAAATGCTATAGACGCTATCAGTCCTCCAACAAAACCTCCTCCTGATAAATAATGCCCTCTTAACAATACGAAAAGAGAAAATAATAATAACAGAGGTAATAAGTAATTAGTCGCTGTCCTCAATATCGTTGAGTCCATCTTCTTTATATCGTACTTAGTCTTATTCTTCATCTTCTCTATATTTTAACATACTGAATACTCCTAATGCAGCAATAGATAATACTATCGTCTCTATCATGGTATCGAACCCTCTAAAGTCTACTAAGATAACATTCACCACGTTCTTACCTTTAGCAAGTACATATACATTCTCTGCATAATATCTACTGATATCCTTATCTGCTGGAGATACTAAAGCTTGTAAAGTAATAATAGAAATCAAAACACCGAATGCAATAGAAATAACTGCATCTCTAAACTGTATCTTCCTATTACCTAGTTTTAAGAATGGAGGTAACTTAAACAGTACCAAAATAAATAGTACTGTAGTCAATGTATCAATAGCGAACTGCGTCATTCCTAAATCAGGCGCGCCGTAGAATACGAATATTAAACAGATACAATACCCTACTACTCCAGTAGCTGCAATTGCTGTCAATCTTGATGATGTATTTATTGCAAAGACAATTGCTACTACCGCAATTAAGAATACGACTAACTCATAAGCTCTAAACTCAGACAGCCCTGTCGTGTTCACACGTAGTGGTACATCTGCAAATAACGTATATCCTACTAATCCCACAAAGAAAACAATGATTACTGCTAGATAAGATCTTAGATATCCGTTGTGGAAGATCCAAGTATAACGATAAGCTAATACTCTGAAGAACTCTACGATGATAGAGAATATATTCTTAGGAGATACTTTTTCGAAGTTCTCTACTACACATAGCGGGTTCTTCCATCTCTTAAAGATGATATACACTATCGTACCCAGCACGATCGTACATCCACTTAATAATAAGCTAGTATTTACACCATGCCATATCGCTAGTGGCATCTCTACTACAGAACCGTACATAGCACTAAAGGTCGCTATGATGATTTCGTGATACGCTATAGCTGGTAATACTCCTAATAGTAAGGTAAAGAATCCTAATACTACAGGAGGAGCTATAAGTGCCCAATCAGGTTGATGAGAGATACAGACATTCTTAGTCGCTTTACCGAAGAAAGGTTTTATACCAATTAAGAAACCTGAGCCCGTCAAAAACACATTTGTGAAGAATAAGGCACCTACTAATATTATCGCTAAAGTCTCATCCATATAATGAAGTCCACTCTCATAGATCAACTCTTTCCCAATAAACCCAAAAGTCAGAGGAATACCTGCACATGATAATGCGGCAACAACAGCTGCAACACTTAACAGAGGGAAATACTTACGCAGTCCTCCCAACTCGTTAATATCACGGGTATGTAAAGCGTGATCTATAATACCTGTAATCAAGAAAAAAGCTGCTTTATACAATGCGTGTGCTAATACGAATACCGCCATAGCATATAGCGCTATCTGAGTACCTATCCCTAACAAGAACATTAATAGTCCTAAGGCAGATATAGTAGAGTAAGCTAATATTCCTTTCATATCTTTTCTAAAGACACTGTGAAAAGCGCCGAATAGCATCGTCACACCACCTACTACTAGTAAGATTGTGTTCCACTCCATCTTACCTCCTAGTATAGGAGTGAATCTAGCTACTAAATATACACCCGCCTTCACCATCGTAGCAGAGTGTAGATACGCTGATACTGGTGTAGGAGCCTTCATCGCTCCTGGTAACCAGAAGTGAAAAGGGAACTGTGCAGACTTAGTAAAAGCTGCTATAAATAAGAAAATGATAATTAATAAGTAGAAAGGACTCTCTCTTAACACATCACTCTGTCCTAATAACTCGTGTATAGAATATGTTCCGGATATAGTTCCTACTATGACACCAAAGGACAGTAAGAAGAATCCTCCTAACCCTGTAATGGCTAAAGCCCATAATGCACTCGTTCTAGATTCTTCTTCTTCATTATTAAAACCAATCAAGAAGAATGAGCTTATACTCGTAAGCTCCCAAAAAATAAACAAGGTGATTAGATTGTCAGAAGTAACGACTCCTAACATTGCTCCCATAAAAACAGTGAGGTAGCAAATAAAACGGTGTAACAGAGGATGCCCTCTTAAATAAGAAGAAGCATATAAATATACCAATGTTCCAATTCCAGAAATCAATAATCCAAACAAAAGTGATAGACCGTCTATTTTAAAGTCTAAATTGATTCCTAATGAAGGAATCCATTCAGTGCTAAATAGGACACTATTAAATCCGTCTTTTACAGAACGTAAAAAAGATAATAGATATAAAAAAATTGAAAATGGAAGTAGGGATATTAATGCTACAAATTTAGTTTGTACAAACTTCTTTAGAAATAACACTCCGAAAGCAAGTACAAAAGTGAGAAAAATTAATGTTAGCATATTTTGTTTATTTCTCTAAATATATATTTTCAGTTTGATGTAAATATATACAAAAAAAATAAATTTTAACTTATAACTTGCCGTATAACAACAAATAACATCCACATTTTTCTCACCTTCACCCTGCCAATAGGGAATTAAAGGCAATTCCCTTAATTTAATCTTATTTATTCAACATTTCCCATAATTTATCCTTTAACTCCATTAGCCCTTGTTGAGCCACAGAAGAGATAAACATATATGGTACTCCATCTAATTCAGCATCTAGCTGTTCTTTTAATTCAGATTTTAACTCATCATCTAGCATATCACACTTAGTAACTACTAAAAGACGATCTTTATCCAGCATTTCTGGATTATATCTTCTTAGCTCATCTATTAAGATGTCATACTCTTTTTTAATATCATCAGCATCCGCAGGTACCATGAATAATAAAGTAGAGTTTCTTTCGATATGTCTTAAGAAGTAATGACCTAAACCTTTCCCTTCTGCAGCTCCTTCGATAATACCAGGAATATCTGCAATCACAAAAGATTTAAAATCTCTATACGACACGATACCTAAGTTAGGCTTCAGTGTTGTAAACGGATAATCCGCTATCTTTGGTTTAGCTGAAGTAAGTACAGATAGTAATGTAGATTTACCTGCATTAGGGAATCCTACTAATCCGACATCAGCTAATACTTTTAATTCTAATATAACATCTAGCTCTTCACTAGGCATTCCAGGTTGTGCATATCTAGGAGTCTGGTTAGTAGATGATCTAAAATGCCAGTTACCTAATCCTCCTTTACCTCCTTCGGCTACAATTCTCTTTTCGCCGTGTTCAGTAATTTCGAATAATACTTCACCTGTCTCTTTGTCCTTCACTACAGTTCCTAATGGCACCTCGATAATTCTATCGTCACCATCTGACCCTGTACTTCTAGAACTTCCTCCATCACCACCGTGACCTGCTTTAATATGACGTGCAAATTTAAGGTGAAATAAAGTCCATAAGCCTTCGTTTCCGACTATGTATACGTGACCTCCGCGACCTCCGTCACCACCATCAGGCCCACCTTTTTCAATAAATTTTTCTCTGTGTAAGTGTGTAGATCCTCTACCTCCCTTACCAGAAGCTACATATATCTTTACGTAATCGACAAAATTCCCTTCAGTCATTTCCTTTAATTTTTTTCGTCCTTATTGCACCATACAATAGGAATTGGGCGGCAAATGTAATATTTTTTAGCGAATGTTATAAAGTACCTTATATTAAAGTATCTATAACTTTGCTTAAACGTCCTGTAATTTCTTCGATAGAACCTATTCCATCTACAGCGTAGAATTTATTTTTTGCTTCGTAGAACGCGATAAGAGGAGCTGTCTTCTCATTATACTCTGTATAACGTGTACGAATCTTAGCCTCATCTTGATCATCAGCTCTACCACTAGTCTTACCTCTCTCTAGGATACGTGCTACTAATACATCATCATCAGCCTCTAAACCTACAGTTCCTGCAAAAGTGATTCCTTTCTCATTCAATAGTTTTTCTAGTGCTTCAGCTTGAGCGATTGTACGAGGAAAACCATCAAATAAGAATCCTGATTTATCCATATTCTTGCTCACCTCTTCTGCCAACATATTAATTGTAACACTGTCCGGAACTAGTTCTCCTTGATCCATATATACTTTAGCTTGTTTACCTAGCTCAGTATCGTTTTTTAAGTTAAAACGGAATACATCTCCTGTAGAGATATGTGTTAAATTATACTTTTCTTTTAAAAACTCAGCCTGTGTACCTTTCCCAGCACCTGGTTTTCCAAATAAAACTATTGCAATCATTATTTATTGTTTATTCTGTTAGTCTAATCTTTATTCTTTAATTTGGTATATCTCTGGTATATTTCTACCGTACTTATCATAGTCCATTCCATATCCTACGATAAACTTATTCTCAATCTCAAAAGCTACATAATCTAAATGAATATCTTTCGTATACGCCTCTGGTTTTAGACATAGTGTACATATACGTACTTCACTAGGTTTATGTTGATCAAATAATTTCTTTAACGCTACTAGTGTATTCCCAGTATCTACGATATCTTCTATAATAACTACTCTTCTATCAGTTACATCTATATCAAGTCCTAATAACTGATTAACTTGATTAGTTGATTGAGTTCCTATATATGAAGCCATTTTAACGAAACTCATTTCACATGAGCCTTTATAATGCTTCACCAAATCAGAAATAACCATAAACGAACCGTTTAGAACCCCTATAAATACAGGAACATCTCCGTTCATATCCATTTCTATTTGTTCTGCGATTTCACGCAATCTAGTATCAATCTGTTCCCTAGAAATAAAAGGAACAAACACTTTATCCAATACTTGTATTTCCATTGTGTCGAAGTTGTTCGTAATTTGCAAATATACAAAAAGAATACAGGTTTATTCGTTTCTATGCAAAGGATTTAACCTAAATAACCAAAAAATAAACCTCAATAATTTACTTTTTGGCCATTTGTTTTTAAAAACAAAAAACGTAGCGCTATTACACGCTACGTCTAAAACAAACTAATTCAATCTAACTCTAAAACCAAAGTTTATAGTTCTATCGTTGAGATTATTTTCACTACTTAAAACGTAATTTCAATTTTAATGAGCCAATTCACAACTCATAACCTACCAAATATAAGTTAATTTTTTTAACTAAAAAATATTTATTTAATATTTCATTTCCATACTGAAATCAAAAATAACCAATCAATACCCCATAAAACTACAACTATCATCAAACAAACAACATATTAACTAAAAATTAATCACAAAAACCTCCTTTATTAACTATACAAACAACACTTCTTTAAAAAACTTTTCACACTATTTCTTACGAGAATATAATTCTATTCTTATCAAACTCTCATTATCTCTTCTACGATAGCTTGTCATACTTAGATATAGCGGATAAAACTCTTACTTCCACATAAAAAATATCTCAATCCATCATTAATACATTCATACCCTTTGAACTATTCCTCTATTCTCCATTCATATATACCTTGATCAGTAAGTGATATCAATCTGCTCGGGTAGTGATAGGCTATTTTCGGTACTTTTAAGCCGACCAAATGCCTATCACTAGCCGACCACATGCCGACCACCTCTCCCAAAAAGGTAAAAAAGACACATCTTCCCCTATAATCTTTACACCTATATTATATATCACCTCCATCCAATAACATACTCTAGATAACCAGACTAAGCTCTTCAAAATCATTTTTAAATAGAATAAGCACTTTCCAAAATCAATGTTCATTACATCTTACCCTTAAATATAAAACCAAACTAGGCATGAGGTGAATTTTAGACTTACTCTTTTATATTTTTAAATTATCTTTGCTCAATAACAATACAACTACACAATGAATTACTTTTCTACTGATTTCCGTTTGGGAATATTAGGAGGAGGTCAATTAGGTAAAATGCTCCTATATGACACTCGTAAATTTGACATCGCTACCAATGTACTAGACCCTAGTAAAGATGCCCCTTCTCAGTATGGAGCACATCAGTTCTTCCAAGGGGATTTAATGGATTTTGAAACTGTTTATCGCTTTGGTAAAACAGTAGATGTCTTAACAATCGAAATAGAAAATGTCAACTTAGACGCACTAGATAAGTTAGAAGAAGAAGGGCTTAAAGTATTCCCTTCTCCTAAGACACTTCGATTAATCCAAAATAAAGGAAATCAAAAAGATTTCTATACTACTCATAATATCCCAACTGCTCCTTATAAGAGATTCTCTGATATAGAAGCTCTAAAAACAGCAGCTACAGCTAATGAAGTAACGATGCCATTCGTATGGAAGTCAGCTCAGTTTGGGTATGATGGTAATGGAGTAAAAGTAGTTCGCACGATTACTGACTTAGATGCACTACCTAATGTAGAGTGTATCGCTGAAGTGATGGTTCCTTTTAAAAATGAATTAGCTGTTATCGTAGCTCGTTCTGCTTCTGGAGAAATCAAAACATACCCTGTAGTAGAAATGGAGTTCCACCCAGAGGCTAACCAAGTAGAATATGTGATTTGTCCTGCGCGTATCGATAGCGCTGTAGCAGATAAGGCAAGAGCTATCGCTCTTCAAGTTTCTGAAAAATTTAATCATGTAGGTTTATTGGCTGTGGAGATGTTCCAAACGCAAGATGACGATGTACTAGTGAATGAAGTGGCTCCTCGTCCTCATAACTCTGGACACTACTCTATAGAGGCAAGCTATACTTCTCAGTTCGAACAACACATCCGTGCTATTCTAGATTTGCCTTTAGGGAATACAGATAGCAAAGTGGCTGGTATCATGGTAAACTTAGTAGGTACTGAAGGCTATACGGGTCAAGTGTACTATGAAGGAATGGAAGATATCTTAGCGATAGAAGGTGTGACTCCTCATATCTATGGTAAACGCGAGACTCGTCCTTTTAGAAAAATGGGACATGTAACAATCGTGAATAGCGATATGGTTAAAGCTAGAGAAATAGCTCAGCAAGTAAAAGAAACTATTAAAGTAATCAGCAAATAAATCTTATGAAAATAGCAGTAGTAATGGGCAGCACATCTGATATGCCTGTAATGCAAGATGCAATCAATATTATTAAAGAATTTGGTGTAGAGGTAGAAGTGGATATCGTATCTGCTCACAGAACACCTGAGAAACTAGTAGACTTCTCTTCTAATGCTCATAAGCGTGGTATCAATGTGATCATCGCAGGAGCAGGAGGAGCAGCACACTTACCTGGTATGGTAGCTTCTATGTCTCCACTTCCTGTAATCGGAGTGCCTGTTAAATCTAGCAACTCTATCGACGGATGGGATAGTGTACTATCTATCTTACAGATGCCTGGTGGTGTACCTGTAGCTACAGTAGCCCTTAATGGTGCTAAAAATGCTGGTCTTCTAGCGATACAGATATTAGGTAGTCAAAACGAGGACCTTCGCAATAAGATGGTAGACTATAAAAATGGATTAAGAGAAGCGGTGCTTAAAGCAGCAGAGTCAATTAAATAATTACGAATTACGGCGCTCTTCGAGCTAATTACGAATTACGTAGGTAATCGCAGTTAGCACGAGGAGCGTTGTAATACTTTAAATAAAACAATCCTCTATAGCTTAATTAAGCATGAAAGAAGACAATATTACACAGATTAAGAGTTTTAAATTCGCTGTAAGAATAATTAAAGTTTACCAACATTTAACTACCGAAAAGAAGGAATACATATTAAGCAAACAATTACTTCGTTCAGGAACTTCTATTGGTGCTAACATTGAAGAAACTATTGGTGCGCAAAGTGAAAAAGACTTTCTTTCTAAATTATCTATTGCTTACAAAGAAGCTCGTGAAACTCATTACTGGATACGTCTTTTAGCAGAAACAGATTACTTTACACCTAAAGAAAAAAACAGTTTATTAAAAGATATTGAAGAATTACTAAAACTCATAGGTAGCATCCAAATATCACTTAAAGCTAAACTAGAGAGTGCCAAATAATATTTACAACTCATAGTTATTCTTTTCAATAAAAAACGCTTCATTTACATTTATTTTTCAGGTCAACAAAGCGATTACTATGATAAAAGCAAATCATTATTAATATATTTTACACCTTATTTTTGAGAATAACTCAATAAAACAAGGCATATCTAACCTGAGGATTATATCCGTATTATCCTCTATTTTTGTTTCTAATTCAATGTATGATGTTTATGCTACTTGTCGTACCTCATAAGCTTTTTTATTCCTAACACAAGAACATATACGCTGTACAAGCTTGTTTCTAACATTGTTTAAAACAAGCATCTTATGCTTACCTTCTCCAACTTTCCTCTCGTAATAAGCCCTTATCTCTGGGTCCCATCTAACAGCTGATAAAGCACAGAGATGTAAAAGTTTTTTAAGCTTTTTATTAGCCATAAAGTGTACTTTAGCTTTGCCTCTTACACTTTTACCTGAAGTATATTCAAAAGGGACAACACCACAATAAGATGCTAATTGTCGAGAGTCTTCAAATGATGTAAACGCATTGGTATAACATATTAAAAACATCGCTGTAATATCTCCAACACCTCTTACAGAAATCACACAATCAAATATCTCAGATACCTCTTGATTTTCTCTAATAAGAGTATTTAACTGTTCTTCAATCACCTTTATAGCGTTCTCTAAAGCCTTGATAATAGCCTTATCATTTTTAGACAAAACCTTGTACAGTTCATCATTAAACCCCTTAAATTCGTTGGTTCTTACTTCTATAGCTGTCTTATGAGCTATACTCATCTCTCGCTGTCCCAATAGAGCCTGAATCTTATTCAATACAGCCTTTGATGCTTTAAAGAGCTTCGCTTCTTCTTGATTTTTCTTAGCATACAATGCTATCCTTTTAGAATCTATCTTGTCATTCTTTCCTCTTTGTATTCCACTACTTCTTATAATTCTATAAGCCATTTCTACCCATAGATTACAATTCTTTGAAAGCAAAATATCTACTAAAATATTTTTATAAATACCTGTATGCTCCATACATATCAATGTTTCCTCTACACAACATCCTTCGCTTTTCATCCACTTCATAAATTGATCAACTCCCGTTTTAGTGTTTTCAAACTGATTGTGTTTACAAGAATTAGCATCTACATAAATAGCTACATCAAAATAATCTTTGGAAATATCTATTCCGATAAATTGTGTAAATTTGTCCATATGATAATTATTTAAGGCAACCTGTTACTAAAATATCATCTAAACCTTAATACTAGACCTCGACGTCTTAATTACTAGTCTGATACTCTTTAGTAAAATCAACAAAGTCCTACTCGAATTTTAGGGCGTTATCCTTGTAATTCGTCTGGTTCACTTTGTTGATTAGGTTGTTTTATTTATTCTCTACAATATTATCATATTCTCAGTTAGCAAATCTAAAGGTAATT
>NZ_BCMQ01000020.1 GCF_001485415.1 Myroides odoratimimus | reverse complement strand
GTAGAGACACAATATCTTGTGTGTCACCCAAACTATGTCACCCCATACAGATTATGGACAGTGGAGATAATACAAGTATAGAGCTTGTTGTATGTGTTTTCATACAGAGGGAAGAGATGTAATACCTTGTGTGTTTCCTCTAATCAATGTCACGGATTACGGCATCCGCGACAACATGAATTGAGGCTGTAGGTGAACTGTACAGATATATTTGTTTGGTTTAGAAAACAGCTTATTTTTTAAGCTTTTTGTATTCTCTAATTAAACCTTTAAGTTCTCGATTAGATGTTACATCAACGTCTTTATCAGATAAGAAATGTCTGAATGTGAAATGGCTTCTATAGTTCTTTGATACTATTTCTTGATCAATAATAAATAAGTCATTTCTCAATTGTTGTTTTTCAGTTTCGATATTTTCTAAGTCAATAAACTTTTCTTTATAATCTCTTCTAAAAGTAGATGTACTAAAAGGAATAGAATTAAGAATCTGCATTTGTTTTTTAGACTTTAAGTCTAAAGTAGAGATAATCTTGATTGCGAGTGCATCTATTTCTATTTTAGTTAAAGAGTCTATTTTCTCAGGCAAGTAAGATTTTGTTTTTTTAATCGGCTTTACTTTGCTTGACTGTTTAGTTACAGTTTTTTTTGAAGTTGATAAAGGAGCATGACCCGTTCCGAAGCATTTATCACAAAAAGGGTCTAAGCCTTCACAAGAGCAAATTTCTGTTCTCATATTTTTGAATTACATTTTAATTTAAGGAGGCTTGATAGTAGCCTTGTTATTTTACAGTACTGATTTATTATAAAGAAGTAAGTCATGTAGGTCGTAAAATAACTGCGCAAAGATAATTGAATTTTTATAGCCTTAGTGAGGTTAAAATTAGAATGGGCAACAATGGGCTATAACTAAAACAAAAAAAGACTGCTTATTAGGCAGTCTTCTTATAGTATAATGATCTTCTTATTTCTTCGTATTGATGGTGTTTTTATAGATTTTACCACCTTTCATGATTAAGATAAAGTTCTTCTCAGGATTAGCTATAAGAGATAAATCTTTTAGAGGATCTCCATCTACAAGTAGTAAGTCTGCATAAGCATTTTCTTCTACTACACCTAATTTGCCAGGGTATGGACTGCGCAATCCTGATAACTGAAGTAACTCTCCGTTATCTTGAGTAACCATTTTTAGGATTTCAGCATTAGTGAACCATTTTTGTAAACGCAGGATATAGTCATTTTGCTCTTTGTTTAATTCTGGTTCGAATAAGAAGTCAGTACCCCAAGCTAGTTTTACTCCTAGTTGTTTGGCTAATGGCCATACTTTGTCTTGTCCTTCTAGTACAGGTTTGCGTTTTTCTTTGCGTTGCGCATCCATATTATCGTTGTTGTCCATTAGGTTCTGTAGACTTAACCAAATGTTCTTCTCAGCCATTATCTTTAGAGTCTCTTCATCTAGCATTTGTCCATGTTCGATAGACTTCACACCAGCTTCTATAGCGCGTTGTACGGCTCTAGGAGTATAAGCGTGTACCATCACATAAGTACCCCAGTCTTCCGCTGCATCTACAGCTGCCTTGATTTCGTCAAAAGTATATTGTGTAACATCGATAGGATCATAAGCAGAAGAGGTTCCTCCACCTGCCATTACTTTGATTTGACTAGCACCGAAGCGTAGGTTCTCTCTAGTAGCAGTAAGTACTTCGTCACGGCCATCTGCTATAAATGTAGCCCCCATTTCTTCTGCACGAGAAGGCTTCCCAAAGAAGCGTCTAGAGCGCTCATTAGGAGTTCTAAAGTCTCCGTGTCCTGCAGTCTGACTAATAGTAGCACCTGAAGGCCAAATACGTGGGCCTGCAGTCTTATCTGCATCAATAGCTGCTTTTAAAGGAAATATAGGGCCACCTGCATCTCTAACGCTAGTGAAACCGCGCATAAGCATGCTGTGCGCTCCTACAGCTACATTTTGCATTAAGCTTTCAGGAGTTGCATTAGGAGACATCATTTGTTCCATAGTCAAAGCTCCGAATACCATGTGTACGTGTACATCGATTAATCCTGGCATAAGTGTTTTTCCATTGCCATTGATTTTAGTTACATCTTTGCCTTTAACAGAAATAGAAGAAGGGCTTATCTTCTCTATTTTTTGATCAGAGACTAAGACATTCATTGGCGCAGTAAGGGCTGCAGTCTTGTGGTCTAGGATTCTTACATTCTCAATAAGGACTTGTTTGGTCTGAGCAAATGTGATAGAAGTACTAACAACAAAAAGTGCTATTATGGATTTTAATTTCATAAAATAAGGAAAATTAGAAGATTGTTCTGTGTACAAATTATATAGCCTCTAAGTTATTATAAAAGTAGCTTTCTGCCTAATAATATTTTATGAAGTAGTTGATTCTACTTTATTGTTAGAAATTAATCTAATGAAATGAAGGTAGAACTTTAGAAAGTTTTTAAGTTTGTAAGTAATAGAATATAAAAGAACAAAGAGATGAAAGTAGTAATCCAGCGTGTGACAAAGGCTTCTGTGACTGTAGAAGGTAGTGTAGTTGGTAATATAGGACAAGGACTTTTAGTTTTAGTAGGGGTAGAGGATATTGATACAAAACTAGATATAGAATGGTTATCAGGTAAGATTGTGAATTTGCGTATTTTCGAAGATGAGAATGGAGTGATGAATAAGTCTGTAAAAGAAGTAGATGGTGAGGTATTATTAGTAAGTCAATTCACTTTACATGCTTCTACGAAAAAAGGAAATAGACCTTCTTATATTAAGGCGTCTAAGCCAGACTTCGCTATACCTATGTATGAGAAGTTTATAGATAAGTTAGAAAATGATTTAGGTAAACGTATACAAACAGGTAAATTCGGAGCGGATATGAAAGTAGAATTGCTAAATGATGGACCTGTAACAATCGTAATAGATAGTCAAAATAAAGAATAATGAATAGTTTAGTAAAGTTTAGTTTATTCACGGTTATCTATGTGATGATGACGTGGTTCTTAACAGATGAGGTCGGTTGTGCTTTTTCAGGTGATGAGCAGTGTTTAATTAGTTTTGTGGTAAAGTATATTATCTTTATCGCACTGATGTTCGTTTATGACAAATGGGTAAAAGGAAGAATTTTTAAAACAAAAAATAAGTAATTATGAATATTCAAGATGCACAGTTAGCAGTTGATAATTGGATTAAGGAACACGGTGTTCGTTATTTTAACGAATTGACGAATATGGCTCAGCTTACAGAAGAAGTAGGAGAGGTAGCTCGTATCATCGCTAGAAGATATGGAGAGCAATCTGAAAAAGAAAGTGATAAGAACAAAGATTTAGGTGAGGAGCTAGCAGATGTAGTATTCGTAGTGATGTGTCTAGCGAATCAGACTGGTGTGAATCTACAAGAGGCATTTGATAAAAAGATGGACTTGAAAACAAAGAGAGATCACGACCGTCACCACAATAATGAAAAATTAAAATAGAGAATACGTGAATATTAAGCTGTTAAAAAGTAAAGTAGAGCATGACAAGACGCTTGTTATCTCTGGTAGTAAATCCGAAAGCAATAGATTATTAATATTGCAAGAGTTGTTTCCATCTTTAACGATAGGGAATGTATCTGATTCTGATGATGTATGTGCCATGCAAGGTGCATTAGCATCTACGGGTGATGTAGTAGATATACATCACGCGGGGACTACTATGCGATTTTTGACAGCTTATTATTCGTTGTGTAGTACTCGTGAGCTTACTCTGACAGGGAGTAGTCGTATGCAAGAAAGACCTATCGGTGTACTAGTGGAAGCACTAAGACAGTTAGGGGCTGATATCACATATAGTAAGAAAGAGGGATATCCTCCACTTCATATAAAAGGCCAAATCGCAATAGGAGGTAAGGTAGAATTACCTGCGGATGTGAGTAGTCAGTATATCACAGCACTATTATTAGTAGGGACTAGGTTAAAGAATGGAATAGAATTACACTTGGTAGGTAATATTACTTCTCGTCCTTATATAGAGATGACTCTACAGCTATTAAGCCAATTAGGAGTGGAGAGCTCTTTTAATGGGAACATCATTAGTGTAAAACCTTTAGTCAAGGCTAGTACAGAACAGTTTACAGTAGAATCAGATTGGTCATCTGCCTCTTACTTCTATTCTTTTGTAGCACTGTCACCTATAGGAACGACTATGCAACTGAAGAGTTATAAAGAGGATAGCTTACAAGGAGATAGTCAAGTAAGTCAACTGTATACTATACTAGGTGTAGAGACTACATACTTAGAAGACTATACCATAAAATTAGAAAAAGTAAGAGAGACAGACTTTGAGTTTAAAGCAGATTTGATAGAGACTCCTGATTTGGCACAGACTATAGCTGTGACTTGTTTTGGTTTAGGCATTCGTTGTGAAATGACTGGGCTACATACTTTAAAAATAAAAGAGACAGATCGCTTAGTGGCTTTACAGAATGAGCTAACTAAATTAGGTGGTGTGGTTGATATCACAGAAGAATCTATTGTTGTTCACCCTTCTAAAGGGATGAGAGAAGGAATAGAGATTGAAACTTATCAAGACCATAGAATGGCTATGGCTTTTGCTCCATTATCTCTGAAAGGAGAGGTTACTATTTTAGAAGCAGAGGTTGTAACTAAGTCATTTATAAATTACTGGGATTGTTTGGCTGAAATCGGTGTAAATATTGTTAAAAAATAGAGCTGTAAAATTAAATATGGCTAAATACTTGACAACCCCTACTCTGAGGTTGTATATTTGTACTCAATTTGGACATCTATACTCTTAGATTTTCCAAATTAGTTTAGTATTATTTTCTAACAAAACACATATTCAATGAAGTTATCAAACTTTAATTTTGATTTGCCTGAAGAATTATTGGCAGAGTTTCCAGCAGAGAACAGAGATGAGGCACGCCTAATGGTAGTAGATCGTAAAACTGGGACGATAGAGCACAAATTATTCAAGGATTTAATTGACTATTTTGACGAGGGAGATGTGATGGTGTTAAATAACACGAAAGTATTTCCTGCACGTTTATACGGTAATAAAGAAAAAACAGGTGCGAGAATTGAAGTATTCTTGTTACGTGAGTTAAATGCTGAACAACGTTTATGGGATGTATTAGTAGACCCAGCTCGTAAAATACGTATCGGTAATAAATTATACTTCGGAGATGATGATTCATTAGTAGCTGAAGTAATTGATAATACAACTTCTAGAGGGAGAACTTTACGTTTCTTATACGATGGTTCTTACGAAGAGTTTAGATTTAAATTACAAGAATTAGGAGAAACTCCGATTCCTAAGTACATTAATCGTGAAGTAGTGCCAGAAGATGCTGAGCGTTACCAAACTATCTATGCTACTGAAGAAGGAGCTGTAGCTGCACCAACAGCAGGATTACACTTCTCTAAACACTTATTAAAACGTTTAGAGATAAAAGGTGTTGAATTTGCTAATGTAACATTACATATCGGTTTAGGTACTTTCAACCCAGTAGAGGTAGAAGATTTATCTAAACACAAGATGGATTCAGAAGAGATGTTTGTGAATCAAGAAGCTTGTGATATTGTAAACGCAGCTAAAGAGAGAAAGAATAGAGTATGTGCTATCGGTACAACAAGTATGCGTGCATTAGAAAGTTCTGTTTCTTCTAGTCAAACGTTAAACCCATTCGTGGGATGGACAAATAAATTTATTTTCCCTCCTTATGATTTCAGTATCGCTGATTGTATGGTGACTAACTTCCACATGCCTAAGTCAACATTATTAATGATGATCTCTGCGTTCTGTGGACATGACTTAATGATGAAAGCTTATAAAGAAGCTGTAGAAGAGAAATATAAATTCTACTCTTACGGAGACGCAATGTTGATTCTGTAATAGATCAATCAGAATAAATTAGAAAGCCTTTGAGATTCTCAAAGGCTTTTTTTATGAATAGCACGAGTGGACTTTTATCTTATGTTTAGGAGCTTATTTGTATAAAAAGAACTAAATTTACAGTTAATACTTAATCAGAAATACTCCTATATAATGAGTTTTGAAAATACACTTGCTTATGCAAAGAGCTTAGATGAAAAAGATCCTTTAGCTAAGTACAGAGATGAGTTTAACTTTCCAGAGGTGAATGGAAAACAGGTTATATATTTTACAGGTAATTCGCTGGGACTACAACCCAAAAGAGCTGTAGAGTATGTCAATGAGGTTATGAATGATTGGGGGGCTTTAGCAGTAGAGGGGCATTTCTACGCAGAGAAACCTTGGTGGGATTACCACGAACGTTTAAGTGAACCATTGAGTAGAATAGTAGGAGCGAAGTCGTCAGAAATTACGGTGATGAATACATTGACTGTTAATCTTCACTTATTGATGACTACTTTTTATCGTCCTACTGCTAGTAAGTATAAGATTATATGTGAGGAAAAAGCATTTCCGAGTGATCAATATCTGATACAGTCTCAGGTAAGATTACATGGGCTAGATCCTAAAGAGGCTATTATAGAGTTAAAGAAAAGACCAGGAGAACATAACTTTAGACTAGAGGATATATTAGAAAAGATAGATGAAGTAGGAGAAGAGGTTGCTTTAGTGTTAATAGGAGGACTTAACTATTATACAGGTCAAGTGTTCGATATTCAAACTATCACAGCCCATGCGCATCAATATGGAGCTAAGGTAGGTTGGGATTTAGCTCATGCTGCTGGTAATATAGAGTTGAAGTTGCACGAGTGGAATGTAGATTTCGCTGCATGGTGTAGTTATAAATATATGAATGCTGGACCAGGTAGTGCATCAGGCTGTTTCATTCATGAACGTTACCATACAGATAAAGATTTAGTAAGATTAGCTGGATGGTGGGGACATAATAAAGAACGTCGTTTCTTAATGGAGAAAAAATTTGATGCAGTAGAGAGTGCACATGGATGGCAAATTAGTAATCCTTCTATTCTTAGCTTAGCTCCCTATTTAGCATCTATAGAGATGTTCGATGAAGTGGGTATGGAGGCTTTGATAACAAAACAAAGAAAGATTACTGCTTATCTTGAATTTGTAATGGAAGATGTAGCTAAAGCTGTTAATGCTAATTATGAGTTAATTACGCCTAAGGAAGAAAGTGAGAGAGGAAGCCAACTTTCTGTATTTCTTCATGGAAAAGGTAAAGATTTGTTTTCGTATTTAATGAATGAAGGAGTAATCGTAGACTGGAGAGAACCTAATGTAGTTAGGTTAGCACCAGTGCCATTTTATACTTCTTATGAAGATATATATCGTTTCGGAGAGATTCTAAAAAAGGCAGATAGTCTTTTTTAGATTATTAGTATGATAGATTACTGTATTCGTGTAGTAGAGAAAAATAAGGAATGAATAGTTATTTAATAGAATTTAATTTGCCTGATTTGTCTATCATTTAAATTAAATTACATTTGCAAAAAATAAAATACGATGTCAACTAAACAAAATAAGATAGATAATTTCGATCCATCTCAGCCAGGATTAGCAGATGCGACGATATATGGATTACCTTTTACAGCTGAGGAGAGTGAGATTATAGTGGTACCAGCACCATGGGAAGTAACAGTAAGTTACGGAGCAGGAGCATCAGAAGGACCAGAAGCTATATTAGAAGCCTCTTATCAAGTAGACTTATTACACCAACAATATCCTGATTTATGGAAGCTAGGTATCTATATAGATGAGGCTCCAGAACATTGGGCTGTAGAAAGTGCAAAATATAAAGAAATGGCTCAGCCAATCATTGAAGCACTTGAGAATGGTGAGAATATTGCAGACTTACCAGAATTACAAAAAGATTTAGATACAATTAATGCAGTATGTGATAAATTTCACAAAGAAGTAGAAGAGAAAGTATCTTACTGGATGGCAAAAGGAAAACGCGTAGTATTATTAGGAGGAGATCACAGTACTCCATTTGGATATTACAATGCTTTAGCAAAACATCACGATGCTTTTGGTATTTTACACTTTGATGCACATATGGATTTAAGAGATGCTTATGAAGGGTTTACTTACTCTCACGCATCTATTATGTTCAATACATTAAAATTACCTCAAGTAAAGACAATTGTGCAAGTAGGTATTCGTGATTTCTGTGAACAAGAAGTTGCAACAGTAGTAGAAGCAGATGGAAGAGTGTTGGTGCATACTGATGCAGATTTGAAGAAAGATGAATTTGAAGGAATGAGTTGGAAAGATAAATGTGATCAAATCATCGCTTCATTACCTGAGAAAGTAGCGATTAGTTTTGATATTGATGCTTTATTAGCTTGGTATTGTCCAAATACAGGAACACCAGTACCAGGAGGATTAACTTATGAGCAAGCAACTTATATGATTACTCGTTTATCAGAATCTAATAAGTTAATTATAGGAATGGATTTAGTAGAGGTAGCGCCAGGAGAAGATGATTGGGATGGAAATGTAGGGGCTAGATTATTGTTCCATATGTGTGGAGCATTTGCAAAATCACAAGGCTTAGCAGTAGGACAAAAAATAGAGTTTAAGAAATAAACAAAAATAAAGAGTCTCACGAGACTCTTTATTTTTTTATAGGTTTGTCACAAAAGAATATATTATACAAAGAAAGTATAGTAGCAGCAAATAGTAATATAGAGACTAAGATATGTTCTATATTAAATACGATGTAAAAGAGATACCACCCTGTTAAAAGAAGTATCACTAGGATCCAAATTAAATCTTTCATAGGGAATCTGTTAGTTGTGTTGTTGCTTAAATGTACAGAGAATATTAGAGTTAAAATATAAGTAATCAAAGGATATGTATTTTAATTTGTTAAAAATAAATTAGTTAGCGTAATGGTAAAAGATATCTCGATAGTTGGTAGTGGATTGGTTGGTGTAGTGTTGGCAATCAGCTTAAAAAAGAAAGGCTATACGGTTACAGTATACGATAAGAGTGAGGATATTCGAAATATAGACTTTAGAGGAAGATCTATTAATCTAGCTTTATCAGATAGAGGATGGAGGATATTAAAAGAATTGGGTATAGAAGATGAAGTAAGAGAACTTGGTATTCCCATGTCCGAAAGAGCAATTCATACAGAAGAGGGGGATATTAAATACCAGCCTTATAGTATAAAAGGAAACTCTATATGGGCAATATCCAGAGGAGGACTAAATAAGGAGTTGATTTCTATTGCAGAGAAAGAAGGTGTATTATTTAAGTTTGATACTCCGATATGGGATGTTAATTTGAAAAAAGGAATTCTATATACAGCAGAAAAAGAAAGTGATCAGTGGAATGAAATTAGAACGGATTTGATCTTTGGTGCTGATGGAGCGTATTCTAGGGTTAGAGCTAAAATGCAAAAACAAAGTAGATTTGAGTACCAACAATCATATCTACATTTAGGATATAAGGAACTTCGTATAGAAGCAATGCCTAATGGAGAACATCAGTTATCTAAGAACGCATTTCATATTTGGCCAAGAAAAGACTTTATGTTTATTGCTTTGGCGAATGTTGATGGTTCTTTTACTTGCACATTATTTATGCCTTATGATGGAGATGTGTCTTTTGAGACAATCAATTCAGATGCTGAAATAAATCAGTTTTTTACTACTTACTTTAAGGATGTAGATGCTTTGATACCAAATTATTTAGAACAATTTAAAGAGAACCCAGTGAATTCATTGGTAACAATGAAGTGTTATCCTTGGGTATCTGAAGATAAGGTCGCTCTTATCGGTGATGCCGCGCATGCAGTAGTGCCTTTTTATGGGCAAGGATTAAATGCTGGATTAGAAGATGTGTATGTTCTTAACCAAATAATAAGCCAAGGAGAAAATGATAGTTGGCTGGGTATCTTGAAAAAATATCAAGAAGAAAGAAAACCTAATGGAGATGCTATAGCAGAACTGTCTTATCGAAATTTTAAGGAGATGAGTGAAGATACAGCAGATGATATGTTCTTGTTACGTAAGAAAATTGAAGGCAAGTTTGCTGAGGTATACCCTGAGTTATGGTTGCCTTTATATGATAGAGTAACTTTTAGTACAGAAAGCTATGTTTCTGCTTTAGCAGAAGGAGATAGGCAAACTCATATAATGGATCAAGTGATGTTGATGGACAATATCGAAGATAAATGGGATAGTGATGAAGTAATGAATAAGATAAAGTCTCTTCTATAATATAAAGAAGAAGGGTATATACAATTGCATATACCCTTTTTTATTTATTTGCGTTTACCCTTAGAGTTTCCTCCAGATAATATTTTATTTAAGATACCAAAAGCGGCTCTTATAAAAGTAGCACTAGTTACAACTTTAATAATTCCTTTTGTAACATCACTATTTCCTTGTTGTGTTTTAGTAGTACTTGTTTTTGTTTCTTTTACTTTTTGCTCTTCTTGTTTTAGAGCCTCTAGTTTAGCAGTTAGTATCTCATAAGCACTTTCTCTATCAAAATACTCATTGTACTTTTTAGCAAGAGAAGATTTGGTTATGAGGTCATTTATTTCTTGATCAGATAAGATATCCATTCTACTCATAGGTGCACGCATAGTACATACTGCAAGTGGGGTGGGGATACCTTTTTCGTTTAGAGCAGTTACTAAAGCTTCTCCTGTTCCCATAGAAGTAATAATCTCATCCGTCTTATAATATTCTGTAGAAGGGAAGTTTTCTGCAGCAGTTTTTATTGCTTTGCGATCTTTTTCTGTGAATGCGCGTAGTGCATGTTGTATTTTTAGACCTAGTTGTGCTAGTACACCATTCGGAATATCAGTAGGATTCTGTGTGATAAAGTAAATTCCTATTCCTTTAGAACGAATTAACTTAACGATGGTTTCAATCTGATTTAATAGTGTTTTACTTGCTTCGTTAAATATTAAGTGCGCTTCATCTATGAAGATTACTAGTTCTGGTTGTCCACTATCCCCTTGTTCTGGCATCTGAGAATAGACTTGCGCCAGTAGGTTTAGCATAAAAGTAGAGAAAAGTTTAGGCTTATCTTGTATGTCTGTTAGACGAAGAATGTTTACATATCCATACCCATTCTCGTCAATACGCATTAAATCCTGTATATCAAAAGAAGGTTCTGCAAAGAATATATCTGCTCCTTGCTGTTCTAATTCTATTATCTTTCGAATAATAGCCCCAGTTGAAGCTGCAGAAATACGACCATATTCTGCTTCTATTTCTTCTTTTCCTTCGTTAGTTAAGTATTGAAGTGTCTTTTTAAAGTCTTTTAAATCAAGTAAAGGAAGTTGTTTGTCATCACAGTATTTAAACACAAGAGAGACGATACCAGACTGAGTTTCATTTAAATCTAGTATTCTACTGAATAAGATTGGACCAAATTCAGTTATGGTAGCTCTAAGTCTTACGCCATTTTGTTGCGAAATTGATAATAGCTCCACAGGGAATCCAGAAGGGGTAAAAGGCAAGTTCATCCTAGAATGTCTGTCTTTTATAAAGTCATTTTCTACACCACTCATCGCTATACCACTAAAGTCACCTTTAATGTCCATCATTAAAACAGGTATACCTTTAGCAGAAAGTTGTTCAGATAATACTTGTATTGTTTTGGTTTTACCAGTACCCGTTGCCCCCGCTATAAGTCCATGTCTATTAATGGTTTTGAGTGGAATATTGATAAAGTGATCGGCTAGAATCTCACCTTCTAATTTTGCTGCACCTATAGTAATATAATCTCCTTTAAAAGAATAGCCTTGTTGGAGATTAGTGCTGAAGTTTTCTTTATTCATAGTTGTCATTTTGTAAAAAACATCTTTAAACTTTAACAAAGATAATGTATTCGCAAAATAAATTATATATAAATTTGAAATGTTAAATTTGAAGGTAATGTAAAAAATGCTTTAGTTTATTTCATTTAGAGTTGTTATCTTTACCTTAGCTTAACATTTCCTTTTAATACGGGGTGTTAAATTTCCTCTGTGTTAAATCAAGAAAGAAAGAGTTGAAAAAAATCATTATAAATTTTTTTATTTGATCTAAAAACATAAATTTGCGACTCTCATTAGTTTTAAAAGAGAAAATAAGTAATAAGTAATAATTGAAAAAAAAAGAATTAAATTTTTAAAAAGATGACAAAAGTATCAAACGAATCAGTTGAGAAAAAAGGATCTAGTTCAGGAGCAAGCAGAGTAATTGCATCACTAGCAGTAGTATTTTGTATTGTATTTGGTTACATTATCTGGAAATTTGTAATGGGTAACCCAGCTAACTTTGAAAACGGTGATCCAGAAAACGGACATCCACTACCAGGAAACTTCATGGGAATGGTTTATAAAGGAGGAATTGTAGTAGCGGCGTTAATTGGATTATTAACAATGACTGTAGTTTTCTCAATAGAGAGATTCTTTGTAATTTCTAAAGCATCAGGAAAAGGTAACGTAGGTAAATTCGTACAAGACTTACAAGGAAACATCAATGCTGGAAGAATCAGCGAGGCTATGGATGCATGTGACGCTCAACAAGGGTCAGTAGCTAACGTAGTAAAGGCTGGATTAATCAAGTATGAAGAAATGAAAAAAGAAGGATTCAATAGCGAAGAAGCTACTGAAGCAATTCAAAAAGAAATCGAAGAGGCTACTACATTAGAGATGCCAATGTTAGAAAGAAACATGATCGTATTAGCTACATTAGTATCTATTGGTACGTTAGTAGGATTATTAGGTACAGTAACAGGGATGATTAAAGCGTTCTCAGCTTTAGCAACTTCTGGTACTCCTGACTCAGCAGCATTAGCAACAGGTATTTCTGAGGCGTTAGTATGTACTGCAACAGGTATTGGTACTTCTACATTAGCTATTGTTATGTATAACTCATTTACAACTAAAATTGATAGATTAACTTATTCAATTGACGAAGCAGGATTTGCTATTACTCAATCTTACAGAAGATTCAAAGGTTTAGTAAAGTAATTAGAATAAGTAAATAATAATAATACTAAGCCTGTGTAGACTTAGAATCAATACAGGTTTAGTTTATAAAAAACACTATCAATGGCAAAAGGTAAAATGAAAAAGAAAAGTATGAGAGTGGATATGACCGCAATGTGTGACGTGTCATTCCTACTTTTGACTTTCTTCGTATTGACTTCTACTGCTAAAATGCCAGAACCATTACCTGTGGATACTCCATCTTCAACAGTACAAACTAAATTACCAGAGGTTAATTTAGCTACAGTTACTATCGGAGGTGAAGAAGGATCAGAAAAGGTTTTCTTTGGGGTTTTAGGTAGAGAGGATCGTATCGCAACTCTTGAAAAAATGGGAGAGCGCTACAATATAGAATTTAATGATGAAGAGAAAAAGACTTTTTCATTCTTAGAAGGTGTTGGTACACCAATGCAAGATTTGAAAAGTTTCTTAAATCTTCCGCCAGATGTTAGAAATAAAGTTACTTCAAACCAACCTGGGATTCCTACAGATTCTGTAAATAACCAATTAAAGGATTGGGTTCAGACAGCTCGTGTTGTAGCTAAAGACTTGAACAATAAAGTTCTTGAAGTAGCGATCAAAGCAGATGCAACTGTAAACTATCCAAAAGTGAAAAGTGTTATGGATGTTATGCAGGAGCAACGTCTAAACAAATTCTACTTGGTGACAGGTCTAAGAAATGAGGATTTTTAATCATTAAACAAACTGTAAATGGCTGAATTAAATACAGGTGGAGGCGACAAGGATAAAAAAGTAAGAAGTAAAAAGCAGAATGCTGGAGTGGATTTAACTGCGATGGTGGATCTTGCTTTCTTATTGATTACTTTCTTTATGTTGACTACATCAATGAATAAACCGCAGTCGATGAACTTAGCTATGCCAGACAAGTCTGAAGAAGCAAAGAAAGAAGATAAAACGAAAGTAGATGAGAATCGTACGATGACTGTCTTAATCGGTGCGGATAATAAAATAAAATGGTATATGGGAATGCCTCATGAACCATTAGTGGGACCTACAGATAGTTCATACGGTCAAAACGGGATAAGAAAAGTAATTATGGAGAATACCAAAAAAGCTTTGGCTTATTCTCAAAATCCTGAAGATGGCTTAATTGTAATTATCAAAGCTAGTGAGAAATCAAATTATCGTAATCTAGTAGATATCTTAGACGAAATGGCAATTACAGGTACTAAAACTTATGCTATCGTTGATATCTCTGATAAGGATTTAGAGTTCTTAGGTGAGAAATAGTTAACGTCTAAATAATAAAAGAAATGTCAAAATTAAATATCTTTAAAAAAGATTGGATTGATATTGTTTTCGAAGGACGTAACAAATCTTACGGAGCTTATCAATTAAGATCAGAAAACCCAAAGGTTACTACAGTAGCTTTGTTTGCTGGTATGGCTCTTTTTGGAATAGCAATAGCTTCTCCAATGTTGATAGACATGGCAAAAGGTACTTTTGGAGTTAAAAATGTGGAGAAATACGATGTGCCTTTAGAAATTAAAGAGATCGATCTTCCACCGCCGGTAGAGGAATTACCTCCACCACCAGAAGATGTTCCACCACCACCTCCACCACCAGTAGAGGAAGTGAAGAACGTGAATGATACTAAAAAATTCGTTGAACCAGAAGTAGCGAAGAAAGAGGAAGTAACAGAAAAGTTAACTACTCAAGAAGATCTTAAGGATGCAGATCCTGGAGTGAAAGATGCTAAAGGGGATAAGGAAAAAGGAGAAATCAAAACGGGAGAAGGTACAGGTGAAGCTGATAAAGATAAAAAGCAAGAAGTATCTGGAGATGGAGACCCTAATAAGGTATTCGTAGCAGTACAAGTTAGAGCAGAATATCCTGGTGGTATGGCAGCTTTCAACAAGCAATTTATCAGTAGATTCAGAACACCAGATATCGACTCAGGAGTGAAGAGAATCCAGGTTATCGTTCAGTTTATTGTTGAGATAGATGGTTCATTAACAGATATTAAAGTTGCTCGTGACCCAGGTTACGGTGCTGGTAAAGAAGCAGTACGTGTACTTAAATCTATGCCAAAATGGAAACCTGCTATTCAAAACAATAGAAGTGTTAGATCACAATTTACATTACCAATTACTATCCAAGTACAATAGGTATGTTTAAAAATAAATTTCAACAGAAATCGCTAGTACAGCGATTTCTGTTTGTTTTCGGACTATGCTTCTTTTTACTTTATTTAGGATTAGGTTGCATGTTTTTGTTTTGGGATAATATGCCTATAGCCCTTGAATACACACATAGAATGCTTTTTGGAGGACTATTAATTGTGTATGGAGTATTTAGATTTATAAGACTTTGGAATCAAGAATGATTCTTAAAATATGAAGCCGCTTTTAGCGGCTTTCTTTTTTGTTCAAATCTTAACAATGGAAGTTATTTGTTTTTTCTATCTTTATGGAATAAGATTTTTTAGATACTACTTATTAAATGATAAAAAGAAGTTTTAGAGTTTTAAGCTATGTTTTGGCTTTTACTGCATTTTCAGTTGTTTTCATACAGTGTAAAAAGAAAGAAGTACAATCTACTCAAAGTAATGTTGAGATAGATTATAAAGCATTAGATGAAACACCAGTTTCTGGTTATACACGTATTCTTGTTGATGAATCAGTTTATCCAATAGCGAATGAAGTGAATGAAATATTTATGTATGAGTATAACAGAGTAAAGGTTGATTTGGTTAGAAAATCAGAAGGTGAAGTATTGAATATGCTAATGAATGATTCTATTCGTGTAGCTGTATTACCTCGTAAACTTACAGATAAAGAAGTTGAACACTTTAAAGGTAGAGTAAAACCTAAGATGACTCATTTTGCAACAGATGCAATAGTTTTTGTAACAAGTAAGGTTTTTAATGACAGTATTATTGATTATGAGCAGGTGTTAAGTAATTTGCAAAAACCTAATTCTGAACAAAGAGGTAATCATATACTTGTATTTGATAATGTTAACTCTAGTATAGTTTCAACTTTCAAAGAAAAGGCTAATGTAAAAGAGTTCGCGAAGGACTATGCATACTTTGGTGGTGATACTGAAAGTGTGATTGATTATGTTAGTAAGAATTCTGATGCGATAGGTGTTATTGGATTGAATTGGCTTACTCAGCCAACTGTAGAATTAGAAGAGAAACTAGCTCAATTAAAAGTACTATCAGTTAAGAATGTTAAGGATGGTAAGTATTATAAGCCATCACAAAATAATATCGCGGAAGGTACCTATCCATTAATTAGGGATCTTTATGTGGTAGATATTCAAGGGAAGTCTGGTTTGGGTGTTGGATATGCTTCTTATATCGCTGGATATAAAGGACAGAGAATTGTTTTAAAATCAAATCTAGTACCATTTAAAGTTCCTCCTAGAGAATTAAACGTGAGAAAGGAAATATAAGAAAAATCGTTAAATCAAATTATATATCTAGATTATGAATAAAAGAAATCTAAAATCATTACTTGCAATAGCTCTAATTAGTGCGACTAGCTTTGCTCAAGACTTAGAAACAGCAAAGAAGGCTATTCAGGATGAACAATATGATAAAGCAAAGGCTATTTTAAAGTCTTTAGTTGAAAGTAAACCTAATGATGGTAAGAACTACTATTATCTAGGGGATGTGTTCTTACTAGAAGATGAAGTAGAATCTGCTCGCTCTTATTTTGAGAAGGGTATAGCAATTAAGAGTAAAGGTTTTCTTAATTACATTGGATTAGGACAGTTAGCCTTGGAAGAAAACAATGTATCCTTAGCGAAGGAGAATTTTGATAAAGCTTTAAGTAGTATTCGAAAAAAGGATTATGATGAAAAGTTATTAGTTGCTTCAGCTTATATTTCTTCAGAGAATAAATTACCAAAAGAAGCGATAGCAATAGCTCAAGATGTTATTAATGCTGATTATACTAATGCAAATGCTTACAATATCTTAGGTAAGGCTTATTTGGCTGAAAATAATTTTAATGAGGCTTTTTCTGCATTTAGAAACGCGATATCTTATGATGAGTCACTGCTAGATGCTAAATTACAATTGGCTATCATCACTAAAAGAGGTCGTGGTTTTGCTGAGGCTATAAAAGCATGTGAAGAGATTTTAGCTGTTAATCCAAAGTATGCTCCTGCATTAAGAGAAATTGCTGATAGTTACTATTTATGGTCTGTTCAGGATAGTTCTAAAAAAGAGGAAAATATGGTTAAAGCTGAAGAGTATTTTCAAAAGTATATCAGTGCATCAGATAACTCTCTTGAGGCAAGAATGAAGTATGCTGATTTTCTTTTGGTAACAGGAGAGTACACAAAATTAGAAAGCTTAGCTAATTCTCTTAAGAATGAAGAAGGAGTGAATAATCGTATTTTTAGATACTTAGGTTATGCTGGATACCATAATGCTAATTATGCTGTAGCTGTAGAAGGTTTAGAAAAGTATATTTCAAAAGCGAAAAAAACTATTGGTAGAGATCATCTATATTTAGGTGTTAGTTACTTGAATATCGCTAAGGAGAACAATGGATATTATGCTAAAGGCATAGAAAGTTTAAAACAAGCTATCAAAGTAGATCCAGAAGTAGCAGAAGAATTCCATGCATTAGGCCTAGAATTATTCAGAAAGAATAACCTAAAAGAAGCTATTGATGTATTTGTGATTTCAGGAGGTATTAAAGGACAAAGTAACTATGTGTACGATAATTATTACGCAGGATATTGTTATTATGTATTAGGAAGAGATGATGAGAGTGGGAATAATGAACAATCTTTGAAAGAAGCTGATAAATATTTTGCAATAGCTATTGAAGGTGATGTAAAGTTAGCTGAAGCTTATTTCTTTAAAGCTAGAACTAACCGTCTTATTAAAGGCGATGAGGCTTATAAAAAAGTATATGAAGCGTATTCTGGCTTTATAAAACAGCTTACAGAAGCAGGTGATTTAGATAAAGCCGATAATAAAGACAGAGTAATAGAAGCATATACTTCATTAGCAACTTATCATGCAAATCAAGAAGAGAATACAGAATCTATTAAGTTCTTTAATAAAGTATTAGAGTTAGATCCTCAAAATGAGTTTGCAAAAAACACTATTAAAGCATTACAATAATTAGAATATTAAATATCAAGAAAACTCAATTGTTATTTTACAGTTGAGTTTTTTTTGTTATTGCTTATTAGAATGTTATTATCGTTTATCTTTGCTGTCTTAATGTAAAAAGTAAAATGACGAAAGATTACGATAAAGAAGCATTAGATGAAGGGAGAATATTACCTCTAATGGAAGAGTTTTATACTATTCAAGGTGAAGGATTTTATTCTGGTCATGCAGCGTATTTTATTAGATTAGGTGGGTGTGATGTTGGATGTCATTGGTGTGATGTAAAAGAGAGTTGGGACGCTGAATTACATCCTTTAACTGATGTTCAACAGATAGTGTCACGTGCTGGTAAAGAAGCTAATTTAGCTGTTATAACAGGAGGAGAGCCTTTGATGTATAACTTAGATGTAATTACAGCCGAATTAAAGAAAGCGGGTCTACAAACGAATATTGAAACGTCTGGTGCTTATGATTTAACAGGTGATTTTGATTGGATATGTTTATCTCCTAAAAAGAATAAATTACCAACTCAAAGTGTGTATGACGCAGCAAATGAATTAAAAGTAGTGATATACAATAAGCATGACTTCATTTTTGCAGAAGAGCAAGCAGCAAGAGTTAATAAAGATGCACTGTTGTTATTACAAGTGGAGTGGAGTAAACGCGCTGAGATGAATCCTCTTATTGTTGATTATGTAAAGAAAAACCCTAAGTGGAAAATTTCTGTTCAAACACATAAATATTTGGATATTCCTTAAATAGCTTTAAATTTACAAGAAGGTTTAAAAATAAAAACTATGAGAAAAATAATACTTGCTTTTGCAATGGTATTAGTAGCTCAGTTTTCTTTTGCACAAGATGCATTTAAAGCTGATACTAAAAAGTATATGGATTTGAGCGGACAATTAAAGACGTTTGAATTGTTAACTAAAGAATTGTCATTAAATGTAGAGGAAACTAAACGTGCAGATTTTGAAAAAGAATTAAAAGCAAGCATGGTTGTTTTAGTAGATAAGATGGCAGAGATGTATATGACAGAATTTAGTCATGAGGATGTTAAGCAACTTATACAGTTTTATGAGTCTCCAGTAGGTAAAAAACTTAGTGATAAGAGTGAAGTGCTTTTTGAAAAAGGTCAAAAAGTTGGTGAGGAGTGGGCAGTAGGACTACAAGGTATTATGATGAAGTATATGCAAGAATAATAAAAAAAGCTCTGTGTGAAAACATAGAGCTTTTTTTATTGTTCGATTTATTGAATACTTAGTCTTGCTAGATAATCATAGTTATCACCTTCTGTAATAAGTTCGCATTCTAGTCCATTGCTATGAGCAGCGTTTTGGAGTGTGTTATAATCAAGATAAAGCCATTCAAGGGGATCATCAATTTCTCCTTTGTATTCAACAGTAAAGGTTAATTCTCCATAATAATCTTTATTTTCCATTGGTATCCATTTACCTCCATCTTCGTCTTCATCAAACATATAGATTAAATCAGAACTATCAATTAGTATTTGCCCACCAGGGTTTAATAAAGATTTTAAATGCTGTAGATACTTAGTTGTATTTATTAATCTTCCGAAGATACCTGTACCGTTCATTAATAGTAGAATGGTATCGAATTTTTCGTTTGTTAAATCTAGTAAATTTTGAACTGATGTATTTTTGATTCCTCTTAGTTTACAAGCTTCTATAGAGTTAGGAGAAATATCTATAGCTTTTACATCAGCTCCTTTTTCTTGTAGATAAAAAGAGTGAGTACCAGCCCCACATCCTACGTCAAGTATTCTTCCTTTAGCTAGGTTAAGAGCCTTCTGTTCGATCTTTGGCATCTCTTTATAACTTCTAAATAGATAAGCAATATCCATTTCTTCTGCTTCAGAGATATCTGTTTCGGTGATTACATTCTGTGGATGATTATTTGTCTGAAAATCTAAAATAGCTTTTCCTAAAAGGTCTTTCATTATTTAATCTTTCTTTTAAAATTAAAGTAGAGTTGTTGTAATTTTGTATCCAAAAGAATACAAATGGATAAAACACTTTCACAACTTCCCAAGTTGGCCAAAGATAAGCATAATGAAAATAAAAAGTATTTTGATAAACTAAAAAAGAAAGCACCTAAAGATTTAGATTATCAAATGCAAGAAATACATGACAATGTGTTTAAGAAAACAGATTGTTTGAGTTGTGCTAATTGTTGTAAAACAACTGGACCTCTTTTTACGAATGCGGATATAGAACGTATCGCTAAGCATTTAAAAATGAAACCTCAGCAATTTATAGATAAATACCTATATATCGATGAGGATCGTGATTATGTCTTACAGAGTCTCCCTTGTACATTTTTAGATAATGAAAATTACTGTATGATATATGAAGTTCGACCTAAAGCATGTCGTGAATATCCTCACACAGATAGAAAGAAGTTTAATCAGATATCTAATCTTACACTTAAAAATGTAGCGATATGTCCTGCTGCTTATGAAGTAGTAGAGGAGATGAAGAGACGAATTATATTAAAATAAGTATTAGATGAAGAAGTGCTCTTCTTCTAATGCTTTCAAGTTTTCTTCTGTGATGTCTTCTACTTGTTCAGTAAAATACTCTAGAAGTTCTAAGATTTTGTTTTTTAGTTTTTCAAAAAAAGCTACAGCATTTTCTAAATAACCTTTTATAGCGTTAAACATATCTAATATCGTATCAACAAAGTTGATTAAGCGCTCACCTAAATCCATATTTTTTTAGTTTATGTTATTGTGTTATCTCAAATATAACAATTATAAGTACTGAGTTATCTTAAAAGTATTAGAAAATTTAGCCTTTATAATAATGAGTGTATGAATAATTAACTCAACCAAGTTTTAAGATCTAGTATTTGGTTTTTACTTACTAAAATAGGAGACTCATCTTCAGGGTTTGGAGTAATCTTAAGTTCTATTTTTTGACTATTATGTTTAATAATATCAGCTACTGATTTTATATTAATGATATACTTTCTATTTATTTTGAAGAAGGTTTTACTATCTAGTTTACTAATAATATCTTTTATTGTATCATCATAGATGTATGAATTGTTATCAAAAGTATACAGGAATAAATGTTTACCAGAAGCAACAAAGTACGCTATTTGATCTTTTTCTATAGACTTTAGTTTATGTCCATTATTTACTAGAAAACGTTCTTTGATTGAAGAATCATTCCCATTTTCTATTTTAGCTAAACTATCTAATGTTGGAGCAATCTCAAATTGTTTACTAATCTCTTTAAACTTAATTAGAGCATCATCTAATTCTTCACTAGTAAATGGTTTCAGTATGTAGTCAATCGTGAACTGCTTAAACACTTGTATAGCATAAGAATCATAAGCAGTAATAAAGATAATAGGTGTTTTTATCTCTATATGTTCGAATATTTCTAAACTCTTTCCATCACCTAAATGGATATCCATGAAAATCAAATCAACTTTATTTGCTAAAAAGAAGGCAGTAGCTTCCTTTACAGATGATAAGATAACTATATCATCTATAGAAAGGTGCTCTTGTTTTAAAAGCAAAGAATGTAAGTAATTTGAAGCTAAGCTTTCGTCTTCTACTATAGCAATTTTCATGTGGTGATAAATTTGTACAAAAGTATAAAATATAATTTATACTTAGCAAGTAGAGCTTTAGGCTATAAGAACGGATGGAGGATATTAAAAAAGCCACTCATATCGAGTGGCTTTTTTGGTTATGAGTCTGGCGAAGACTATAGATTTGGGTTGTTTTCTCTTGCTTCTAATGGGAAAGGCAACGTATATCTCAAATCATTTTCAGTTAAAATAAACGTGTCTTCTCCAAATTTATGAATGATTTGCTTTTGATGTAAACGTCTTAAGTCAAACCATCTGTGACCTTCTAAAGCGAACTCTTTATTTCTTTCTTCAAGTATAAAAGAGATAAAGCCTTTTTGATCTAAACCAGAAAGTTGCTGTATTACCTTTGCAGCAGCTTCTGGCTTATATCTACTAACTATCAATTTCTCAATTGCGCTTTTCGCTTCAGATAATCTATTTAAATGACCTAATGCTTCAGCTTTAATCATATATAATTCAGCAGTACGGAATGAAGCTTTCATTTCAGCTGTCCCCGTTTTTTTGCTAATGTAAGATCCTTTTGCAAGTTCGAAAGAAGCATTAAAGCGAAGATCATTTTCTCTATCAAAAAGATTGTAAAGCTCATCAGAAAGTAATGCTGTAGGCTTTAATTCAGAATCAAGGCCTTCTTCTAAAGCTAATATTGATTCTACTGATTTAAAACTAGCAACAGACGTTTTAGGATCTTTATTTAAGTCCTCTAATGTACTTTTGTATTGTAAAGCTTTATCTACACTTATAAGAGCTGCTTCGTATTCTTTTTGATATAGATTTACTTTTGCTTCTAAAGCGTATATTGCGGCTACTGTGAAACGATAATTTTGCCCTGCTTCATAAATAGTTACTTTTAGATGCTTTTTAGCATTGTCAATATCTGAATGAATCTGAGCATAAACTTCTGCCATAGTCGATTTCTTTTTGCGCTCTTCAATATCATGTTCAAGATATATTACGATTGCCAAATCCGTTGAAGCAGTAGCTTTGTTATATGGTTTTGCATATAAATTTACAAGGTCAAAATATGCTAAAGCTCTTAACCCGTAAGCTTCTCCTAACAACTGTTCTTTTTGATCTCCAGCTTGCATGGTATTTACTCCATTATTAATCAAATCATTTGTATAGAAGATTGATTTATAAAACTGTGAGTAACCAAAGCTCTTAGTTTGTTTATGAGGATTAACATCTTGGAATGAGTAGATGTCTTTTACAGAAATAAAGTTTGTTGATCCCTCATCCATAACTATCCTTACTTCATCAGTACGGAAATTACTAGTTGATTTATGTTTAGGATAGTTGAAGTATGCTGTAGTCATCAGCTTTCTGTAATCCTCAGTTGTCTTAGGTATGATTTTTCCTTCTGGTTCTATATCTAAAAAGCTATCACAACTAACAGTTGTTAACCCAAAGAATAAACTACTAAGTATTAATATTAATTTTTTCATGATTAGTCTGTTTTTAGAAAGTAACGTTTAACCCTAAAGTGAACGACTTTTGAATAGGTTGAGTATAAATATTACCATAAGTCTCTGGATCGAAATAGCCATTGTAATTCGTTCCAAATACAAATAAGTTACGTCCTTCAACTGTAAAACGTACATTGTCTATTCTCATCTTTTTTAATAGATCCTTTGGTAGAGTATATCCTAAACGAATACTACTGATTCGGATATAACTAATTTCTTTAGTCCAAATGTCTAAATGTTTATATGAACTTCCATGATCACCTCCATCAAACCATTTTGCTAACATCCAGTTGTCATTATCTGTGTAGTTCCCATTATAATCATTTCCAATAATTCCAGGTAATGTTGCATTAGGGTTATTAGGGGTCCAGGTATTTAATAGATCAGTAGTATAATTTCTTCCTGGGTCTACTTTAGCCATATTGTATGAAGGTGTTGCTTGCACAGTTTGTTTTAAGTTAAAGGCAGCAGACACTGTTAGATCAAAATTTTTGATTCTTACTGTGTTGATAAGACCTCCAGTAAATTTAGGATCTCTATCACCAGCATAAGTGAATAAGTCTCTATATTCTTCATTTGTTAAACTTGATTGAACCATATAACCTGGCATAAAGTCAGCCATAGGGTCACTTAATTTAAAGAACTCAGTTCCGCTTACTTTAGCACCATCTTTCCAGAATAATAAGTTCCCTTTATCATCAAAACCAGCTGTTTTAATAACGAAAGCAGAGTTAACAGGTAATCCTTCTCTTGATGGTAACGTTTCAGTATCGAATACTTGTATTTTGTCTACTTTACTCTTGTTACGAGCGAAGTTGAATGTAGTTGTCCAAGAGAAGTCTGGTGTAGAGATATTTCTAGTTGTAATAGCAATCTCATATCCTTTATTTGTTACTTGAGCCCAGTTCATATTTGTCCACTCAAATCCAGTCTCTAAAGGAAGTGCTCTTAAACCGATTAAGTCTGTACTTTTTCTGTTATAAGCATCTACAGCTATCGATATTCTATTGTTGAATAACCCTAAATCAAAACCAAAGTTTGTATTCGTTGTTTTCTCCCAACGCAATGTTCCATTTGGAGCTGAACTAATTTGAATTGTGCTTTCTGGATAACCAGGTAAGATAGTAGATGTACTATAGTCTCCAATTAAGAAAGGAGAAGTAGTTCTATCAATATTACCTTGTAGTCCATATGATGCACGTAAGCGAAGATTACTTATAAAATCTAAGTTTTCCATAAACTTCTCTCTAGTTACATCCCAAGATCCAGATACAGCCCATAGTGGAACATATCTATATTTAGGGTCAACACCGAATAAGTTAGATCCATCAGCACGTACACTTCCGAATACTGTATATTTTCTATTGAAGGTATAAGAAGCAGTAGCAAAGAAAGAAGCATATGCATTTTCATTTCTTGTTTTTTTGTACGTTTCATATAACTTTTGTGTAGCATCAACGTTTCCTTCTGGGAAGATAATAGGTTTAGTGGTTAGGGTATGAGCATCATATCCAAATCCTTTAGATCTAATAATTGTATTATCTGTTTTTCTGATTTCCATACCAGCCATTACATCTACTTCATGCATATCGTTGAAGATTGCATTATAAGTAGCCTGTGTTTTCCAGTTGTATTGGAAACTATCATCATTAAAGTTCTCTATAATACCTCCATCAGGTAAGAAGTATTTAAATTCCTTAGCATTACTATCCCAATACCTAGTTCCTTCTCTGAATTTACGCGTAGAGTATGTTTCTTTACCTAAATATTTTTCAGTATCGTTTTTATCTAATTGAAGACCTAATTGAGATGTTAATTTTAAGTCATTTAATATTTGATACTCTAAATCAAATACTGCTTTAAATGATTTATTTATTAATTCATAACTTGTATTTGCTCTTTCTTCTGCAAAGTTAAAAGGTACATATCTATCACTGAACCCACTGATATCTTTATCATACATATAACTTCCATCTTCGTTATATGGAGATAAGTATGGATTAGCATTTCTAGAATAATTTACAGGATTGATACTTGAATCAATATCTGTTACGAAGTTTTTCTTTTTAGATTGTGTACCGAATAAACCAATACCAACTTTAAGTTTATCACTTACTTGGTAATTGTTTTTTAAAGTAATATTATAACGTTCAAAACCAGTACCTATAGTTGTCCCTTCTTCGTTAAAGTATCCAAGAGAAAAGTAATAATCAGACACATCATTACCACCAGATAAGCTTAAACCATACTGTTGGTTGAATGTAGGGCGAAATACTTCTTTTCCCCAGTCTGTGTTAGTTTTTCTAAGATTATTTATAGAAGCTTGAGTAGCTGATGATAATGCATCAAAGCCACCATTTCTATACATATCTAATTCATTGCTTCCATTCAAGATACGCATTACTTCACCTTGATTAGATCGATCGTTATAGATATCAGATCTACCTGCTAACATTAATTCAAAGTCAACTTTTTGATCTGAGTTCATTAAGTTCAATTTCTTGAAATCAGGTCTCTCATTCACAAAGGTATTAGCAGTGAAGTTTACTTTCATCTCACCTTTTTTACCTTTTTTAGTAGTGATTAAGATTACTCCATTAGCAGCTCTAGCACCATAGATAGCAGTAGCAGAAGCATCTTTTAGAATCGTAATGTCTTGTATATCGTCTGGGTTTAATCCTGCAATAGAGAAGTTTTGTAGCTGATCGATATTATCTTTATCATTAAAGTTAGGTACGTCATTACCTTCTAGTGGCATACCATCTAGTACCCATAATGGATCTTGTGGTCCATTTAATGAAGCCGTACCACGTATTCTAATCTTAGCAGGAGCTCCAGGAGACCCTGTTTGATTTACTACTGACATACCAGCTACTTGTCCAGCTAACATCTGATCCACACTAGCTACACCATTTTGGTTGATTTCAGCCATACTCACTTGAGCCACTGATGATGTAAGTTTTCTTTTTTCGATTGTTTGGTATCCTGTGATAACCACTTCGTTTAAAATATCAGGATCAGCACCTAAAGTCACTACATAATGACCTTTAGTATTTAAAGTGATTAATTTAGATTCATATCCGATAAAACTGATACGAATGCTTTTAGTATCCTGTGGTACTTCTAAGGTAAAGTTACCATCAAAATCAGTCATAGTACCAATACTAGTACTTTCTACGATACCTGCTTGTGATGTAGCATTAGACACTGTCTGTGTCTCTACAATTACTGAGGCACCAGGTAATCCTAGCTTGTCCACGCTATCTTGGACAAGACCAGTGATCACTCTTTTCTCTTGCGCGAAGGCAAGAGAAATAGTAAGGAGTGAGAAAAGGAGAAAAAGTTTTTTCATGTTTCCTTTAATAAAATTGGGGTTAGTTTATTTCTATAGATTTAAAGCTTCGTTTATTCTATTGATTAGATCAGCATAGTGTGCACGAGTAGCTTTATCTCCGTTATTTTTCTTTTTATTCAGAATGTTTTTGATGTTCATTAATTCACTTTTCTTGTAAGAAGTAACTTCTGATACTCGCTTCATTACAGTGTAATTAATGTTTCTCAACTTGTTATCCTCTTCTACATGATTACATAGAGTAGGGAACTGAAGAGAGTGCGCAGTTAGTAAACCTTTTTTACTAGTCTTTTCGAATAGCTTGTTTACATCTATGATTAGAGCATCCACATAGTTCTTTTGAGTCATACGCTCTAGGATAGATAAACTCTTTCCTTTTTTTGTGGGTGCAAAAATCTCACTATTAAGCATTGAAAACAAATCATTTATCGTAAAGTTTTTCTCTTTACCTAATTCTACTTGTTGTACTTCATTTTCTAATAGGCGCAATAAACGCTCATCCATTAGGGTGTAGTACAGAGTAGAATATTGTAGTTCTCTAGCTAACGAATATGGTGAGTATTCGAATGGACCTACAGGAGAGTCTTTTAAGCTATATGTGTTTTCTACTACTTCATTAAAGAACAACCATGTTGGAATCTGTAAAGCATTTTTAGCCAAATACTCTACTGCTCTTTTTTGTTTCTCGTAAGGGACAGGCTCGTATGCTTTTTTGTTGTTTCCGTATACTGCATGGTTTAAATAAACCCCTCCGATATTGTTTAACACATGTTGATTATACATTTGCCATTGTCCTATAGCTCCCATGTATAATTTACCAGCTTCATAGTAATCCTCTCCTTCTTCGTATGTCCAAGGAATAATATTATCTACTACTATTTTTAAATTCTTTAATCCGTATTCACTAGCTTTCATAGCATCATCTCCTAGATCTTCTGATTGAGAACGAGGATCTACGATGTTTAGTGAACTTTGTTGCTCTCCATAGAAATACATAGGATCATCCTGATGATCTTCTATCATTTTGCGAAGTGCAGTTTTTTCTTCTTCTTGATTTGGATACCAACGGTAACCCCACTCGATAGCATATTTGTCATATAGACCGATCTGCGGAGTGATAGCAGTTACACCATCCTCTGGTTGTGCTACATAGTTATAACGAGCATAATCCATAATAGATGGAGCAGTACCTCCCATTTTATCAGTGAATTCTTTTGAACGTAGAGAATCCACAGGGAATGCATAAGAAGAACCCATATTGTGTTTTAGACCAAAAGTGTGTCCAACCTCATGAGATGATACGAAGCGTATAGCTTCTCCCATATGTTCATCAGTGAACTTATTTGCTCTAGCCTTAGGATCAATAGGACCTGTCTGTATACGCATCCAGCTATGTACAGAAGTCATTACATTATGCCACCAGATGATATCAGATTCGATAATCTCTCCACTACGAGGATCTATTACAGATGGTCCCATGGCATTAGATTTAGGAGATGCAGCATACGTTATTACAGAATAGCGTACATCATCGATATCAAAATCTTTATCTTCTTCAGTAGGTTCTTTAGCAATAATTGCATTCTTAAAACCAGCTTTTTCGAATGCTACTTGCCAATCGTGTACCCCTGCTATAATTTTAGCTCTCCATTGGGGTGGAGTAGCAGGGTCTATATAGTATACGATTGGTTTTTTAGGCTCTACTAGTTCACCTCTTAAATATTTTTCTACATCTTCTTCTTTTGGTTCCATGCGCCACTTCGTGATGAACTCTTGTTCTTTCATTTTGTGTTGCGCATCACTGAAGAACCAATGTTTCTCTGTGAAGTAACCTACTCTTTTATCAGCTATACGTGGTTGCATCGGTTTCTCTGATAGTAATACGATATTACTCGTTACTCCTAAAGATACAGGTAAGTCTCCAGAACCTTCATTAACACTTGTTGTTAATAGGGATTTAACTACGATATTCTCAGGGAATGTCTTTACTCCCTCTATATAAGATAAGTTTGTTTTAATAGACGTAGGAAGACCTAGTCCATTTAATACATCATTAAAACTTTTTTGATTTCCGTCAAAAACTTTATTTACTTTAATTACAGTAGCTGTAGAGTCTGGACTTTGAGCTTCAATGTCGAATACTTCTAGTACTGATTCTATAAAGTTTGTTTTTACTGATTTAGTAATTGCATCATCAGCTGGAGAAGAAACTCTTGGGGTGATTGTTTTAACCCATACTTTTTTTGCAATGGTATCTTTGTGAAACGTAATCAGTTTATTCTCATAGTTCATACCAGTATTTGCACCAGCATCATTCACTTCTAAAGGAACCTGAGATAATTTATTAACAATTAAAAATTGACGGTTTAGTAAGCTGTCTGGGATTTCAAAATAGATATCAGTTTTTACCTGAATCGTATTAAACATCCCTTTAGTATAGACTCCCTTTTTGATTAGGTCAGCATAGTTATTTTTTTTACTATCTGTTGAGTCTTTTTCTGTGGTTACTGTTTTTTCAGTTTTTGGGGTGTTCTTTTTCTTAGCAGCATAGGCTGGTGGTACCTGTGCCAGGCAGTAAGAAAATATTAAAGCACTGATACTTAGTTTAACCGTGTTTTTATCCATTGTTATGTTAAGTTATTATTAAGTCACTATAAAACTAACTGACTTACCTCTATGCTTAAAATTTTTGGGAGTGAATGGATGGAATAGGGGAGTGAGTGGATAACTTTAACATTTGATCAAAGGCAAAATGCAAATAAATTTACCTTCTTCACATTTTGTCTCGTATCCGATAACGTTATAATAGTTATAGATTGAATCTAAGTATTTTAGACCAAAAAGCTCACTCTCTGAAGTAGTCTTTTTAGGTTGATAATTATTCGTGATAATTACTTCATCATCATGGATTAATATCTCTATAAATAAAGGATGTTCTGTAGTAGCTATATTGTGTTTAAGCGCATTTTCTACACAGATTTGTAATCCTAAAAACGGGATTTTTTGATGTGATTTCTCTGTTCTTTGATCGAGTAAATCAAAGTGTAATTCTTTCGTAAATCTAGTTTTCTGTAGCGTGATATACTTTTCTATAAACTCTACTTCATTCTCTATGTCTACAATGTTTTCTGCAGGAGGTGTTATTAAGTAACGGTAAGTTTTACTTAAATTTAATGTAAACTTCTGTGCTGTTTTAGGCTCTAGCTCTATGAGCATATAGAGAGAGTTCAACGAATTAAATAAGAAATGAGGATTGATCTGATTCTTTAATTGTTGCAATTGAATTAAAGCTTTCTCTTTGCTAATCTTCTCATTTTCTACAGCTAATAACTCTTTCTCTAGATAGGCTTTCTTATTCGCCATACTGAAGATATAAAACAGAGAGAATAGAATAGTTACAGTTGTCAGAAAGATAAGAATCGTATTGCGTCTGATCGGTTTGATATTATCATCTACGTTAAACTTTGGAAAGTTGACTGTAATATAACCAGAGAAGTTTTCGGATTTAAAAGGACTGATAAACCGGAATACTTCTAAGTTTAAGTACTCAGAGTTAACGATAGGAGGATTAGCAGGATCTGTTTTTCGGACGGTATCTTGAGCAGAGAAGTTACTAAGCTCAAATACATTTTTACCCATCAGACTATCTTCTGGATGGTAAATGCATAGCCCGTCTTTAGTGAATATATAAGCGTAGTTCGGTGTCGTCACATCTATATTCGTTAGGTATTTATGGTATAGTGCCATATCTACTACGATACCGTAGATGAGTCGTTCGTTATTGGCGATAGGCGTACTGTGATACATCAGCCAGTATTGGAAACCATTTTGTTCTACAAAAGTGTTTTTATGAGAATGATCAGGGTTCGCTAAGATTATTTTATTGAATATATTATCCTTATCTATCTCTCTATCCCTTCCTATATGAGCCTCTATAATCTCATTGTTCTGATTTACTCTGAAGTACCAGTTTAGAGAGACTACACCATCTAGGTTATACATCTGATTAAGCGTCTCATACTTTAGAGAAAGTTGACCTATCGGAGTGTTTTTAGTGATATAGTCTAGAGAGTTTAGATGACGATCTATTTTATTAAACTCTAGTTCTAACGAACGTAACTTCTGATAAAAGTTTTTAGAAGTGATATACTTATAAGTGTCTTCATTGCTCTGATTAATAGAAGAACTCAACATATATATAGCACCTATCGTAATCATTAGAATAACGATTCCGATTGCCATAAAGGTTTTGCGCGATATAAATATTTTGTTCTTCAATGTTTTTGTTGAAGTTTATAAGTTAGTTGTGATATAGTAAATAAGGCTGACGTGTAATCTTAAATTTATCTAACCCACTTTGCCATGATTGACGAATTTCTTTCTCTGTTTTACCAGCTGTGATTTGCGCTTTTAAGTCAGCAGTACCTGCTAGTTTTATAAAGAAGTTAGTAAAGAATTTATCTTTATTCGTAGAGCTATTGTATGCTTTTAACAACCATTTTAGTTCTATTTTAGACACCTTATGCTCTTTAGACAAATTCTCTCCATAGCACAGCTTACCATTGTTCATAGGGTCTTTAGCACCAGCGTTAGGCTTAGGAGTGAATTGGTAAGGCATTTTCGTTAAGAAAGGCGAACCATATACCTGAAACTGTAAGTCTGTCCCTCTACCAGAGCTAACATTAGTCCCCTCGAAGAAGCATAAACTAGCATATAGATTTATAGCCTGATCATTAGGTAGATTAGGTGAAGGTGCTACGGGTAGTGAGTAGCTCATCTGTCTAGTATAGTTATCTACAGAGATTACAGTCAGGTCACACTGTACTCCATTCGCTAACCATTTCTCTCCATTGATCATTTTAGCATATTCTCCTATTGTCATTCCATGCATCGCAGGAATAGGGTGCATCCCTACGAAGCTTTTATTCTTCATATCTAGTGTAGGACCATCTATAATCGCGATATTAGGATTAGGTCTGTCTAATACGATCACAGGGATGTTCTGTTCTGCACACGCTTCCATTAGATAGTGTAGAGAAGAAATATAAGTATAGAATCTCGCTCCTACATCCTGTAAATCAAATAACATAATATCTATGTTTTTTAATTGATCAGCAGAAGGTTTTTTATTATTCCCATATAGAGAAATGATAGGTAAGCCTGTCTTCATATCCTTGCCATCTTTTACTAGTTCACCAGCATCAGCTGTACCTCTAAAGCCGTGCTCAGGAGCGTAGATTTTCTTTACATTCACTTTGTTTTCTAATAAGAAGTCCACTGTAGAGGTATAAGAACCATCAGCATTCTTAATCACTCCTGTTTGGTTAGTCAGTACTCCTACATTTTTGCCTTTTACTAATTCAAAGTAAGCAGATAATCGTTCGGCTCCTACTGAGATAGTATTGTTATTATCATGTGTATTAGAGGTGTTTTTTGCATAAGTATTAAAATTAACACTTAGTGCTAATAGACAGACTAAGAATAATAATGTATTTTTGAAACTTGAATTCGATATCATATTTATTTTGAAATTAGAATATTTTATAACTAAACGACTTGTCACTACTAAGAACTATAAAAGTAGTGTATCCGCACCAATTATTAAAATTGCAATTACAGCTATTGCATTAGGCATGATCATGATGCTTATCTCTGTTGCAACAGGTTTAGGATTGAAATACAAAATTAGAGATAAAATTTCAGCTTTTAGCGGTCATATCGTAATAACTAATTATGATAGTAATGTTACAGATATTACACTTAAGCCGATAGATGTAAGTGTAGTACAGTCTGATGATATTAAGAATATAGAAGGAGTAAAGAAAATACAGTCTTATGCCTCTAAGGCTGGTATTATAAGAACAGAGGATTCTTTTGAGGGAATTATTTATAAAGGAGTAGACTCTCTTTATGATTTAAACGAGATTAAGGATTACCTAGTAGAAGGGAGATTGCCGAAGTCGGCTGATGGAATGAGTAATGAAGTACTACTGTCTCAATATATAGCAGATAGAATGCACTTTAAAGTAGGGGATAAAATCACGACTTACTTTATGAAAGAATGGGGAAATAAGATTCCAAATGTTCGCCAGTTTGAGATCGTAGGGATATATAATTCGGCATTACAGCAGTTCGATGCAAATATTGTAATAGGTGATATAAAGCATGTACAGCGCCTGAATAGATGGAAGGCAAATGAGGTAGGAGGATTTGAGGTAGTTTTAAATAGCTTTGATCAGATTGAACAAAAAGGGCAAGAGTTCTATGTGAATTTACCTTCTACTGTAGACAGTAAGACTATTGTAGACAAGTATAGCAATGTATTTGGTTGGATAGATATGTTTGACTTTAATATAAAGATTATCATTATTATTATGATTGCGGTAGCGTCTATTAATATGATAGTAGCTTTATTAGTACTAATACTAGAGCGTACACAGATGATCGGAATATTAAAAGCCATGGGTGCTGATAACTGGACGATTAGAAAAGTGTTTTTATACAATGCGACTTACCTAATAGTAAAAGGATTACTTTATGGTAATCTTATAGGATTAGGATTATTGTATATACAACAGTATTTTGGTTTGATTAAGTTAGACTCTACAGCATATTATGTGAGAGAAGCCCCTGTCTTGATTCGATTTAGCGATGTGCTTTTATTAAATTTAGGAGTAGTAGTCATTGCATTTTTAGTATTGCTTATCCCATCGTATATGATTACTAAGATTAGCCCTATAAAAGCGATTCGTTACGATTAATAATAAGGATTTTTAAAATATATACATAGCCTCTAGTACTTCTATTGCAGAAGTATTAGAGGCTATTTTACTTTTGGAGTGAGTGCATTTTGTTTTGGGGTAAGTCCGTAGTGAGTCCGTTATGAGTCCGTAGTGAGTCCGTTTTTTTGACTTAAATAACGGAGATACTATGGATATATATTAGTTGTACTTAGAAGTCATTAAAAAGAAGATAGTAAGGTAGGTAGTGAAAGAGTAATAGTATGTCTATAAAGAGTTTGTGTTAAGAAGGAGAAGTGTTTTATTTTTTTGTTTTCGTTTTTATTTTAGAAAATGATTGTTTTTTTTATTAAAAAATAAGTTTTATGTTGGTGTTTTTAGAGTTCGATAATTCGGTTTGTTACTAGAATTAAGGTTGTTCTATAAGGGATGAACATAAGATAGATATGAATTTAAAAGAAAAGAAAACCTATGAGTGGAATCATGGACATGATTAAAAAGTTTTTTATTGGATCTGAAGAAGATAATAAAGAAACGAAATTAAAGATGAAGTCTTTTTTAAGACAAGCACTTAATCGAGACGATGTAGAAGAGTATACAATAGTGTATGGTAAGACTAGTAAGCATTCTAATTATATAGTAGCGAGTCGTACTACCTATTATAGCTATATGGTCGCTTTTAACAAGGGAACAGGAGAGATTATTATCGTACCTATAGACTCTGAATTAACTACCTATGGAGATCCTATCTTTGTTACGAATATGAATTTAAAGAAAGCTAAATTGATCATGTTAGGTGTTGTGTTCTCTTTTTCTTTTAATGATAAGAGTACTATAGAATTTGAAGTACTAGAGGTTAATACAAAAATAGTGAATTTCACTGGAGGTTATGAATTACCTATTTCTCAAAAAGAAGAAGCGAAGTTGTTTAAACAGTTCTTTAAGAATAAGTTTAATTGTTAGAAAGATTGTAGAAGGGAATCTATTGTTGAGTAGATTATTGATTTACAGAATTATGTCTTAGATGTACAAATCAATACTGCTAAAATTAATGGGTATATTCTAGAAGAAAATTAGAAACTGTAAGGCAGTCATTTTAATTCGACTGTTATCATGATTGTTTTATTGTTCATGACTGGATTCGTTTTTTTGATAAGCTATAAAAGGCGACTTAGTAATTAAGTCGCCTTTTGGTTTTATGATTTGTATTCAAATAATTGGGTGATCGTTTGACCTATTTCTTCACCAAGCTGTTTGCTGACTAAGTATAGAGCACCATCTATACCTGCTGTGATACCTGCAGTAGTCAATACAGTATCTTGATCTACATAGCGCACACCCGTTATTACTTTAGCTTTAGGGGTAGCTTGTTTAAGAGCCTCTAGTGCCATAAAGTGTGTCGTTATCTCTAAGCCATCGAATACATCCGTATTACTCATCAGTAGACTACCTGTACAGACTGTAAATAACATTGCACCTTGCTGATGTTGATTTATGATCCAAGAAGTATAGGTATTCTGAAAATACTCGTCTTGTAGATAGTTCATGACGATGTCAGGGTTAGCTCCTGGTAACACTATGATATCAGGTGTAGGACAATCTTCGAAGCTGTATTGTGGTACTATTTGCGTAGTATTCGCTTCTGTTTTGACCACTTCTTTCGTAGCAGAGACTAAGTAATGATTATAACTGTTGGGTTTAAGTACATTCGCTTTGACGAATACATCTAATGGACCATTTAGATCAAGTACTTCTACTTGATCAAAAATGATAAAGGCTACATTAAGGGGGCGGTTTGTTGTTGTCATATTTTACTGTTGATAAAAGGCAATAGGAGATCTGTCGAAGGTTGGCTTCGATATCGGTATTGTCTTAGGTTATTCGTGATTATTTAGTTGGGTAACTAAATGCTAAAGGTTAATTCTCGTAGATTGGAAAACACTTCTATAATGAGTAGGAGTGACTTTGACTAGTTTGACAAATGCTTTTCTAAATACATGATCAGAAGTATATCCTACTTGAGTAGCTATTTCTACTATAGAGTAAGTTGTAGATTCTAATAAACGCTTAGCATATTCTATTCTCACACAGTCATTAAAAGCACCTGGAGTCATTCCTGTTTCTTTCTTAAATACCCTAGAAAAGTTGCGTTCACTCATATAGACATGATCTGCAAGTTCTGCAATAGTCACTGCTTGCTGAGTTAGATGATCTGTGATATACTGTTTTACTTTTCTAACTAAAGGAGTTAGTTCTATATCAGTGGGTATTAATGTACTATAGAGTTCTTGTGTGTTTGTTCTTTTTAGATTTACTACTAGATATCGTGATACATCAGAGGCTAGGGTATATCCATTGTCCTCTTCTATTAAGGCTAGAGCTAAGTCTATACCAGAAGTAATTCCTCCAGAAGTATAGATATTGTCATCTTTGATATAAAAGTGATCATAGGTCAGTCGAATAGAAGGGTAAGTATCTTGAAGCACTTTAGCATATTGCCAGTGTGTAGTTACTTTTTTATTGGTTAATAATCCTGTTTTGGCTAGTAAAAAAGCTCCTATACAGATAGAACCTATACGCTTTACAGTAGGTTGTATTCCCTTTATCCAATGCAATACAGCAGGATCATAGTCATGCGTTAGGTCTGCCTTAGACCCAGCGATGAGTAACGTATCTAATGGAATATGTTGGTCATAAATGGTATAATCACACTGTACACTAATGCCTGCACTAGTAAGTACACTTTTGTCTACTGTTCCAGAGATTAAGTGGATTTGATATTGAGTAAGTGCGGATGTAGCTGTGCGAACCATGATTTGATTAGCAGTATTGAATACATCACTCGGCCCTGCGAAGTCCAGTAGCTGTACTTGAGGTAATAATAGAAATCCGATATGATGTAGTGGGGTATTCATACTGCTATCATGTTTAATGATAAGACAAAGGTAAGAAGGCTTTATGATGTATAAATGACACATAACGTACTTTTTCTGCCATAATTGAAGATATATTAAGGAATGAGTCATTGTTTTATTTAGATTGATTTGAGTTTAAATGTTAATTTTTGTCAGTTAAAAGCTTGTTTGACTGTATTTTGAGTTTTGTTATTTAAATTACTTCTAAATAATATTGTTTAGAATGATTTTAGATTATACATTTGTCCCATAAAACATAATACAGTCGTGATGCTCAAACACTTTACTATTATCACACGACCAACCCAACTAACTATTATTATCTTATCGTTATTCATTCACTTTCTCAGTTATGGGCAGAATACTCGTTCTCCTATCTCTATCAAAGTGCAGAATGAGTATGGAATGGCTATTCCTACAGCGGTGGTGATGCTAAAAAGTGATAAGGAGTCTGTCTTAGAACTTACCAATGAGGCAGGTGAAGTAACTTTTAAACTAGTACCTGATAACTATCTTTTAGAAGTACAGCACATCAGTTATTCTTTTTACAGTCAAAAGCTAAATACCTTAACGCACAATAACCTTACAGTTGTCTTAAAAGCTGAAACGAATCAATTAGAAGAAGTCGTGATTACAGCTAAGGAAGGAACGGGACTTACGAGTACTTCTGTGATTAATAGAAGAGCTATGCAACATCTACAGCCTTCTAGTTTTACTGACTTAATGGAATTAATACCTGGGGGTAGAGCACAAGATCCGTACCTAGGCGGTGTCAATAAAATACAGCTGAGAGAAGTAGGTAGAGTAAGCTCTAATATAGGGGGTGTTGGAAATAAACAATATGACACTTCTTCTCTTGGGACTTTATTTGTAGTAGATGGAGCCCAACTGAACTCGGGTGCAAACCTTCAGTATACTTATGGCTATATGGATAATGTTTCGTCAGGTGTTAATAAGAATATCAATATTAGCTCAGGTGTTGATATGCGTACAATATCAACAGACCAAATAGAGAAAGTAGAAATCATAAGAGGAATCCCTTCTGTAGAATATGGTAACCTTACTTCTGGTGTAGTAAAGATCACGAAGAAGAGTGGATATTCTAAATGGCAAGCACGTTTTAAAGCAGATGGATATAGTAAACTATTTGCGGTTAATAAAGGTTTTGAATCTAAGGATAGTAGCTTTAAGGTAAATGTAGGGTTAGATTATCTAAATGCTAAACCAGAACCTCGCAATGATTTAGAGAGTTATAAGCGTGTGACAGGTACTGTACGTGTGAGTAAGGATAAGAATTTAAACAATGGAGGATTGTTCTCTTGGGTATCTAACCTAAGTTATACAGGGTCTATAGATGACGCTAAGTCTGATCCAGATATTGACCTGACAGGTGCGAATAAATATAAAGTGGATAATCAGTTCTATAGTCTGAGTAATATAGTGACTTATGAGAGTAGAAATGAATCTTTCTTTAGAAGTATAGAATTACAGACTACGTTTAATCAACGTTTCGATAAGATTAACCAGACAAAGTTTGTACAGCTAGAGGCAGCTACAGCACTACCACTTTCTACTGTGGATGGTGAGTACGATGGTTTTTTTCCTACGGCTAATTATATTGCAGAGAGTGTAGTAGATGGTAAGCCACTAGATATCTTCGCTAAGGTAGTGAGTGCATTTCGTTATAAGATGTCTGCTATTTCTACAGATATACGTGCTGGTATTGATTGGCAGTATAGTAAGAATAACGGTAGAGGTCAGGTCTATGATATCTATAAGCCTTTAGATCCTAAATCTACTTATAGAAATAGAGCATATAAGGATATTCCTGCTTATGTAACGACGGCTTTGTTTGCAGAGCATATTTCTTCTGCGAAATTTGGACAACACGGTCTAACATTAGCATTAGGTGCGAGAGGATCTATTATGCAAAACTTGTCTAATGATTTCACTATGAGTGGAAAGATGTATATCGATCCACGTGTGAATGTACAATGGACATTGCCCTCTTTTGTAGTAGCGAATAAGGAAGCAAAAGTAGACTTAACGTTAGGATGGGGACAGCAGAGATTATTCCCTGACCTAAATCTTCTTTATCCTGAGAAATATTATAGAGACGTTCAGCAGTTAAACTATTTTCACAGTAATCCTGATTATCGTACAGTTAATTATAAAACGAGCGTTTTTGACCCACAGAACAAAGCATTGACTCCTGCCTTAAACAATAAGCTAGAGGCTAGGTTAGATTTGAATTGGGGTTTTCATCAGCTGACTTTTACGGTGTTTAAAGAAAGAATGAGCAACGGGTTTAGAACGATGAACCAGTATGGAATCTTTGATTATAAGAGATATGATACTTCTAGTATAGATCATGATCATATCACAAGTGTACCGAATAAAGAGGATCTTCCTTATGAACAATTTAATGAAAACTTCTTATACAATTTCTCTCGTAATGGTAGTAGAACAGATAAGGAAGGAATAGAGTTTCAGTATAGTTCTAATAGAATTCCTGTTATTAATACTCGTGTTACAATTAATGGGGCATGGTTTAGAACTAAACAGGGCAATAGTTTGCCAACTTATAGACGTGGTAACTCTAATGCAAATGTGAATGGTAAGCCTTATCCGTACCTAGGACTATACGATGAAATGGAACCTAAGAGCAAATACGAACAGCTAAATAGTAATCTATTATTAGATACCTATATCCCTAAACTAGATTTACAATTCTCTACTTCATTTCAGTTTAACTGGTACTACTTAGCAAAGAATGAACCGATGAATGGAATGCCTAGCTACTATGTAGGAGTAGATGGAGAATTACGACCTTATGATGCAGAAGAGGCAAAGGGAACATTATTAGAACAATTAGTAATCCCACAACATAGCAATGCAGATAAATCTAGGAGAACACCTATGCTGATGGATGTGAACTTAAAGCTATCTAAGAGTTTTAGAAACAAGCAGATCACAGTGTCTATGTTCGCTAATAAGTTATTTACCTACTATGCTCCATATTCTGTGAATGGGACTAAGGTAAATAGAAAGGGACTAAGAGACCCTTACTTCGGAATGGAAATAAATTTTAATCTATAAATACTTATAAAAATGATAAAACGACTTTTACAATCATTATGCTTACTACTAGTGGTATTAGGTTTTAATGCTTGTTCTTCTGATGACAATAGCAATATGACAGGGGATGAGCAGACTTTCGTAACATTCTGGATTAATGATCCTCAAGGTGCGAAGATAGAAGAGATAAAACAGATGACTATCAAGTTGACAGAACTAAACTCTAATAAGAAAACAGAGTTAGTATATGAAGGAGATAAGAAAATACAGAAAGCACTTCCTACAGGTACTTATGATATCACAGTAGAAGGTGTAATCACACATAAGGTAAATGGTGTAGTAGAGGAGAGTAAAGTAGGTAACTTTATTAAAGGTGTAGTGATCTCGGGTAGAGAAATGACTAAGGCTATCGATATCGTATTTAAAACAAGTAGTACAGGTTTTGTAATAGAAGAGGTATTTTTCGCAGGGACTAAGACACCACAAGGACTTCAGTATACAGATGACCAATACTTCAAAATAACAAATAACTCTGATGAGGTATTGTATTTAGACGGAATGTTATTTGTACAATCTAAGTTTATGACAAACGATAAGCAAGATTATACACCTAATATTATGAGTGAGGCATTGTCTGCTGGAGCTATTTTACAGTTCCCAGGTAAAGGAAAAGACCACCCAGTAGAGCCAGGCAAATCGGTAATCTTTGCAGAGAATGCTATTAACCATAAAGAATTTAACAGCAACTCAATTGATTTGACTAACGCAGAGTTTCAGAATTTTAGAGATGGAGTACATGATGCAGTAGGGTTAAAAGCTGCTAAAATGATTACGATTCACGATGAATTAGTGATTAATATTCAAGGAAGTTATGCTTATGCTTTAGTAAAAATGCCTGAGGGAATGACAACGGAGAAGTTAGTAGTAGATAATATATATGATTATGAGTACGAAATGATATTCGGAGGAGAAGTATATCCAAGTGTAGATTCTGCTATTAAAATTCCAAACTCATGGATAGTAGATGCTGTAAACTTAGGTATTGCAGATGAGTATATGTGGAATGTAACATCTCCATCAGTAGATATGGGATATACTTATATCACACAGCATGTAGGGGATGAAGGAAGATATGGTAAGGCTGTAAGAAGAAATGTAATAGGTAAAAATGCAGCAGGGAACAATGTTCTAAAAGATACTAATAATTCGACAGTTGACTTTGCACCTGCAGTAAGACCGTCATTATTTAAATATTAATTAGTGTAGTATGAAGCACTTTCATTTTGGGTTATGTTTCTTGTCATTGTTGAGTACTGTATTGGGATATGGTCAGCAGTCAGATTCATTGGCAATAAAAGTAAAGGAGAAGCAAGATGTAATACGTCATTTTGAAGAACCTATTTATGTCAATCCATCTCACTATTTAGACTATAGAAAGTACAGTTTAACTTCTTTCGAAATCGCAAAGCAGAATAGTAAGAATGAAACAACTTTAGCTCAAGAGGGCAAAAACAGAGATGATTTGTCTTTTCAAGCTGAAGCTTACCATAAATTAGATAAGCATAGTGCTGTGTGGGGCAGTGCTACTTATCAACAGGGTAAGCGTAGAGATGTAATGTGGAATGAGAGTGCAGATTACGACTTAATATTTCCGTATGTGGTAGCTGATAGCGTAGGAGGAGATATTAAGTATGAAGATTATCACATCGAAGGTGGTTATGCCCAACGATTAGGAAAGTACAATATCGGTATCTCTGGTTTTTATAAAGCGAAGATGGAATACCGTAATATAGACCCTAGACCTAAGAACCTCTCTGCTCGATTAGGAGGGAATATAGGGGTGAGTAGAGTATTTAAGGAGCTTTTTACTATAGGGGTAAATACCTCAATAGAGAAATATACACAGAAACACAAGATGGACTTTTATAGTCCTACTGGATTTCCTGTGATATATGAGATGAGTGGAATGGGAAACTTCAATAATCTATTGAAAGGAAAAAGAAGAGAGGCTTATTATGATGGTTGGAGGTATGGCACTTCTCTACAAGTATATGATACTTCTCAGAAGAAGTGGTTTGCCACAGTGGGAATGAATATTTTTAGTTTTGAGAAGTTACTACCTGATTTTTATGATCTGCAAGTTTCTAAAATTAAAGAGGTAGAACACTTTTTGTCTATAGGGAAGCTATTTGATGTACAGGCTACTCAGTTAGGTGTTCGCTTAGATGGGAACATGAAGACGAGAAAGGGTACAGAGAATTTGTTTGTCAATGTGAGCGTTACAAACTATTTAAAGATAGGGCAAGAAGAACAATATAAATACGAGAATAAGAGTCTTAGATTAAGTGGAGTATTTAAGTATGAAACTTTAAATAGTGTGTATAGTATCTTACCGTATATAGGAATATCTCAAGAGGTAGAGCGTTATAAAAAGCCTTATACTAAAACAGATATTCAGTATACCTATATAGGAGCAGATTTGCAATGGATGTACACATTTAAAGATAGAAGCCTATTGACAGTAACGTCTAATTGGAAGGTAAGACAAACTGCTAAAGAAAAGGCTGCTTTTAATTATGGAAATAGCAATGCTATAAATCAAATGCTACTTGATAACTATGCTGTTCAGATCGCAGAGTATTGGGAAGGAAGCTTTAAGGTTCGTTATGATTTTGCTTTGCCGAAAGTAATAGATGTATTTGTAGGTGGAGAGTATTATTTCCAAAACTATAAGCAGTTTCAAAACAACAGTAGTGTGATGATGAGTTTAGGAATTACGTTTTAAAAGAGAGAGAAGATAGATGAAAAAAAAGATAGGTGTTATTATTGGGGCGGTTTTACTATTCATAGGATACACTAATTTCGAAGTAAGATCAGTTTCTGAATACACAGAGATTACGGATCAATATAAAAGACCTATAAGCTATTGGCCTAGTCCGATAATAGATAAGAGTGTAGAATGGAAAGAGTTTGGGGCAATAGAGGTAGATACATTATACTATGAGACACAAGATTTGCCAGAAGTGGTATTAGGTAAGGCACTGTTCTTTGACCCTAAGTTATCAAAGTCTAATCAGATATCTTGTAGCTCTTGTCACGATCCTGAAATGGGATGGACAGACCATAGACAGGTATCACTGGGGAATGATCATTTATTAGGAGCTAGGAATACTCCTTCTTTATACAATATTGCTGAGCGTAGTTCTTTCTTTTGGGATGGTAGAGCATTAACGTTAGAAGAGCAAGCGATGGGACCTTTATCTGCTCATCACGAAATGGATATGGATGTCAAATCACTACCTGCGAAGTTAAGCAAGTATAAAGAGTACAAACCCTTGTTTAAAGAAACTTACGGAGATGATAAAGTGACTTATGAAAGAATAGTGGGTGCAATAGCTACTTTTCAAAAGACAATCAAAAGTCAGCCTAGTCGTTTCGATAAGTTTATACAAGGGGAGTATCAGTACCTAACAGAACAAGAGATATATGGAATGCACTTATTTAGAACTAAGGCAGGATGTATGAATTGTCATCATGGGAAATATCTTACTGATGAGTCTTTTCACAATATAGGGTTGACATATTATAAGAGAGAGTACGAAGATTTAGGACTGTACTTACATACCAAAAAAGCAGAAGATGTAGGGAAATTTAAAACTCCTTCTTTAAGAGATCTATTAGTGACTAAGCCATGGATGCATAATGGGTTAATGGATGACTTAGAAGGAATAGTGAATCTGTATAATAGTGGGATGCACATGATAGATCCTACAGAGGAAGAGAAAGCATTAGATCCGCTCTTTCCTCTAACAGATCCACTGATGAAACCATTAAAATTAAATGAGAAAGAAATAAAAGCTATTGTAGCATTTTTAGAATCAATGTCAGGAAGTTACTATAAAATGGAACGTCCTATATTTCCAACGAAGTAACGCTTATTTACTTTAATTAAATGTAAAAGGCTTCTTTAGAGTTAGTTCTAAAGAAGCCTTTTTATATTATTAGTAGTATAAAGTATACTATTTATATCGAAGTAACTTATAATGTGCTGATGAATTGTATGTAATATTATGTTTTATTTGATGATTGTGTTTAATTATTGTATAAAATAAAGATTTAAACTTATTTACATTCATTCTTAAATAGATATATAGAATTAATTTGAATCAAGTCTAAATAACTTGGAAGATATAGGTTTTGTTGACTACTTTTGGCATCCGATTAATTAAGTTATTCAATGACACGCTTATATCAAGTTATTCAAGTTCTACTTGTTACTTTCACAGTCTTGTTCTGTTCTTCTATTTTTGCACAATCTTCTAAGTTGCAATTGAAGATCGTATTGCAAGATGCTCAAAATAAAGATATTAATAATGCTAGTATTCAGGTAACTGGAACAAAAGAGTCACAATTAAAGGTTAGTGATGATCAAGGTATTGCTATTTTTGATTTGAAAGCTGATACTTATACTGTTGAAGTATTTCATATTGGCTATGGAAGTTCTTCTACTGTAGTTAATTTACTTCAAAGTCAGACATTACCTATTACGTTGACAGCATCTTCTAATATATTAGAAGAAATGGTTATTACTGCTACAGAGAGTAAGGGACTTACTTCTACTTCTGTGATTAATCGTCAAGCGATGGAACATTTACAACCATCAAGCTTTGCTGATTTAATGGAATTATTACCAGGAGGGCAAGCAAAGGATCCTAAACTTACGGTAGCGAATGCTGCTTTAATTAGAGAGAATAACCCAGGAGAGAAATATGCAACAGGTGCATTAGGAGTACAGTTTATGGTAGACGATAATATTATCAATACTAATGCGGATATGCAGGTATCTGTAGGAGGAGCTAAGACTTCTCATATAGGAGTGGATATGCGTAGTTTGGCAACTAATGATATCGAAAGTGTTGAGGTTATTCGCGGTATACCTACAGCTGCCTATGGAGATTTGAGTTCAGGTCTGATTAAGATAAATAGAAAGATAGGGTATACACCACTACAAGCTCGTTTTAAAGTAGATGGTTTTAGCAAACTGTATTATGTAGGGAAAGGAATAGATACTAAGACAGGATGGAAACTGAATGCAAGTGTAGATTTCTTGGATGCTAAGAACGATCCTACAGATGTCCTTCAGAACTATAAGAGAGTATCATCATCATTGAGATCAGATAGAACATTTGTAGTAGGAGGATATGATCTGAGTTGGAAAGCAAATTTTGATTATAGTGGTACTGTTGATAACGATAAGTTTGATCCAGATACAGGTTATGATAGAACAGATAGTTATAAGAATAAAAAGCAGTACTTTTCATTAGGTAACAATCTAAAACTTGACTTTGGCAAAGAAGCTTTATTCAAGAATATAACCTTGAATGCTTATGTATCTCAAGGAATAGAAGATATTAAGGAGACTATCTTTATACAGCAGAATGGACGTGTAGCTATTCCTGTTGGAAATGAAACAGGAGAAAATGAAGGTGTATTTTTACCAACATCATACATAGCAACATCTAAGACAGAAGGCCGTCCTTTAAATATCAACACAAAGTTACAGTCAGAATTAGGTTTTTCTACTTTTGGGATTAAACATCATGGAGAAGTAGGGATGGACTTTAGATACTCAAAGAATAATGGTAGAGGAGAGTTATTCGATCCTTTATTACCTCCTTCTGTAGGGACTATGAAACGTCCTCGCCCTTTTAACGAAGTACCAGCTTCTCAGATATTAGCTGCTTATATAGGTGATCGTATGGAATATGACTTAGGTCAACATCACTTACAATTATATGCAGGAGTTAGAATGTCTAAATTATTAGGTGTTGGAAAAGAGTTTAGCATTAGTGATAGGGTATTTGCAGAGCCACGTGTCAACTTCCAATGGGGACTTCCTAAGCTAAAGATGGGACAGGAATATCTAAAGACTGATATTACAGTAGGATATGGAGAACTGTATAAACAACCTACTTTAGCTCTTCTATATCCACAAGATCGTTACTTCGATATGGTGCAAGTAAGTTACCTAGATCCTAAGACAGATAATGCATACGCACAGTTCTATACTTACAGAATGCCTTTGGCTAACCATAGTTTGATAGGCGCGAAGAATACGAAGAAAGAGATTCGTTTAGATTTAGAATATAAAAAACACAAGTTTTATATCACCTACTTCGATGAGAAGATGACAACAGGATTTAGAGATATGACTCAGTTTATGGGGTTTGAATATAAGCGATATGAGTCTAAAGATATAGTGTGGAATGATGAGTTAGGCAAGCCAGATTTAGATCAATCCCCATATTCATACAGACAAGACATGATGCAGTATACACATACTGAAAATGGAAGTTCAACATTAAAAGAAGGAATAGAGTTTGGATATTCTTCACCTCGTTTTGAAGGGATTAATACTCGTATTACTTTAAATGGAGCATGGTTTAAAACGACGTATTCTAATAGTGCTTCTATTCTTTGGAGACCTGGTATCTCTGTAAATGGACAACAGTATTTATACACAGGTATTTATGCAGATGATAATGGGAATAGAAGATCATCTCTAGTGTACAATGTAGTTGTAGACACTTATTTGCCTAGCTTAGATATGAATATATCTGCCTCTTTACAGGGAGATGTGTTTAGAAGAAACCTAAACCTAAATAGAGTTGCTGCTCCTTATGCATATATGGGAATAGATAATGTAGTTCATCCTTATACAGAAGAAAGTGCAAATGATCCATTACTACAACATCTAGTTAGACCTGTTTCTAAGACAGATGGTATGGAGGAGAGAAGACCATTTACATTTAATGCTAATTTTAAAATATCAAAGAGAATATATAAATCAGTAAAGGCATCCATGTTCGTTAATCGATTATTCACACACTATTCTTCATATACATATAATGGAGTGAATGTAAATAGAAAAGATGATAGCGGACCTTACTTTGGAATGGAAATAAACTTCAATATTTAAGACAATGAGATTAAAGCATATATTTTTATACGGATTGATGATGACAATGAGCTTATTAATGAGCTCGTGTTTGACAGATGATAATGCGCTTGGAAGTAATCAGAATTCGACTGTTTCTATGGCATTTAAAGTAGAAGGTATTAAAGAAATAAAAGAATTAGAAGTAGAGTTTGTTGAAGTTAATACAGGTTTACGAATAGTGGAGAAAGCAGTAGGTTCTCCTTATTTCTCTGTCGCTCTACCTGTGGGATCTTATAGAATGTCAGCAGAAGGAATAGGTGTCCTAGAAGATAAAGAAGAAGTAGGATTAGGTAGTAAAAGCGAAATGCTAGACGTGACCGATCAGATAGTAAATATGACAATTAATTTATTTGTCAAACAACTTAACGATGACTTTATCTTTGAAGAAATATTCTTTGCTGGATTACAAACTACAGAATTAAAAACATACCAAACAGGTAAATACTTTAAACTAGTTAACAATACAGATAGAGTGCTTTATGCAGATGGATTATTGATCGCTCAATCGGAGTTTTTGACGACTAGAGATAATAAAGAAACACCAGATGTATTAAACGAAGCTTTTGTTTTACAATCTGTAATGATGTTACCAGGTAACGGTACCCAGTACCCAGTAGAGCCAGGAGATTTTATTGTAATAGCAGATAATGCTCAGAATCATAACTTAGCCAATGTACCAGGGGCTGATTTATCTAATGCTGACTTTGAATTTCCTATTACTGAAAACCCTAAGAATGTACAACCAGATAATCCTAATGTACCTAATGTGATGATGATTTATACGAAGTTAAACTTTAGTATGTTCGCTATGCATGATCGTGGACAGACAGGATATATCGTAGCTCGTTTTCCTAAAGGAGAGAATGTGGATACTTGGCTAGCTAATTATAAGTTTGATTATAGCTATTTGACAGCTGCAGGTAAAGAACAAAAGTTCAGCAGATATAAAATGCCTAATACATGGGTTATTGATGCTGTTAATGGAAGTATTCCTGATAAGTTTGAACGTCTAGTGACTGCTCCTTCTTTAGATAGCGGCTACTCATACTGTGCAACTTCAGAATCTGATAAAGCGCGTTATGGAAAGACTATCAGAAGAAAAGTCTTAGGACCTAATGAGCAAGGTCGCAATGTGTATAAGGATACTAATAATTCTTCAGATGATTTTATTCCTCAGTCAGAGATGTCTCTAAAAGACGGAATACATCATAAATAAAATAGGAGTACATTGAGAAATACATATATAAATATAGTTGGAATAATTAGTGTATTGTTTTGTGCTGAGGTTCAAGCTCAGGATAGAACAGATTCTAATTTATACGAGAGTAGACTAGCTCAACGGGATATGAATATCGTATTCGGACAAGACTTTTTTGCTAATCGTGCTTTCATGACATCGTATAGTCCTTTGTCTTTTTCTGAATTAAGTTTGAATTATCTATCAGATAGTAAGGATGCTTATTTAATCCAGGATGGAGATGGCTTAGATGCCTTTAAGGTAAATACTTCTTCTTATCAACGATTAAAGAATAATACTGTCCTATGGGGAAGCGCTTCTTATAATACTCAGAAGCAAAAGAATATGAAGTGGAATGAGAATCTTGACAGACATATCCTAGGACCTTATGTGTTAGGTGATTCTATAGGAGGTACCATGAAGCAAGAGATTTATCAATTTGCAGGAGGGATGGCTAAACAGTTTGATAAGTGGACAGTAGGAGGAGAAGTTAGTTATATGGCTAAAAGTGGATATAGAGAAGTAGACCCAAGACCTAAGAATACCTCTTCAGATTTAAATTTGCGCATTGGAGTAAACTATAATGTTTATAAGGACTACGAATTAGGAGTGTATGCAAATTGGAATAAATATACTCAGAATAGTACAATTAAGTTTGTCAGTCTATTAGGGAAGCCCATAGCGTATCACCTGACAGGTTTAGGAGCTTATAATTATTACTTTAGTTCTGCTGTAGATATGAAGATGATTTATGAGGGAACAGGATATGAGGTAGGAGGAACTATAGCTAAGAATAAAGGTAAGGACTTTTTGATACAAGGTTCGTTTGGGCAGTTTGATATTGAGAAGAACTTTGGAAGTAGTCCTTCAAAAGAAATGTCTGTACTTAAAACTAAAAAATATACAATAGGAGGAATTAAATATATTGATCTAGATGAACATCGTTTAGGAGCAAAAGTTAATTACTTACTAAGTGAATCAAGAGGAATTGAGTCTTTTTATTCTAAAACAGAAAAGTTAGAGAGAAAGATAGGAGAGCAAGATCTGTATAAGTTTGTAAGAAGTGATGTGTATACGTCTTTATTTTATCAATATAGTACAGATGTTAGTAGATTAGTAGTTTCACCTTCTTTCACAGTAGAACAGACAGAAGAAAAGAGAAGAGATACTCAGGCTAGACAGCGATTCACATATTTACATTATGGATTAGAAGTTGATTATATGCGACAATTGAATCAATCTAATATCATAACAGTAAGCCCTTATTTTAGAGTGCGTAATCTTAAGGAGGATACTGTGAATTTGGTAACATCGTATAAGAGCCCTGCTATGACAGAATGGGTACAACATGATTTAGCGATTCAGACTGCTAATTATCAGACTTATGGTATTACAGCCAGATATGATGTGAAGGTTAGTAATATACCAGCCATGTTTGCTCAGATTCAGTATGAACAGACAAAGTATAATATAAACAAAACAAATAACTATATAGGAATGTCTCTAGGAGTTATTTTCTAAGCAGTTATTAACTAACAACAAATAAACAATGAAAAAGGTAGTTATTTTATTATCTGGATTCTTAGCTTTTGGATTATTTAGTTTTAGTCCAAAGTTTGTAGGATTCTTAGGAAGCGACAACCCTGAGTATCAAAAAATAATAGAAAGCTATAAGCAGCCTATTTCACAATGGCCGGCACCAACTATAGATGAAGGTGTGGAATGGAGTGAGATGGGAAGTATTAAACGTGATAACGACTATTTTACAGAACAAGCGAAACCTGAAGTAATTTTAGGTCGTATGTTATTCTTTGATCCTAAATTGTCAAAGTCTAATCAGATATCGTGTAGTTCATGTCATGATCCTGAATTAGGATGGACAGATAGACGTATGGTGGGACTTGGACATGATCACTTAAAAGGAGCACGTAATACCCCTTCGTTATATAATACTGCAGAGCGTACTTCTTATTTTTGGGACGGTAGAGCTAATAGTTTAGAAGAACAGGCTAATGGACCATTATCTGCTCATAACGAAATGGCAATGGACGTAGTAGATTTACCTGCCAAATTGAGTAAAGTACAAGGGTATAAACCTTATTTTAAAGAAGCTTTCGGTGATGAGAAGATTACCTATGACCGTATTGTAGGAGCAATTGCTACGTTTCAAAAGACAATTAAGAGTCAACCTAGTCGAGTAGATGCTTTTATAGACGGTAAATATAAAGCGCTTAATGACCAAGAAATTTATGGTATGCATTTGTTTAGAACGAAAGGTAGATGTATGAATTGTCATCATGGGCAGTACTTGACAGATGAGTCTTTTCACAATATTGGATTGACTTACTATAAACGCAAGTTTGAAGATCTCGGTAGATATGAAGTAACGAAAGATCCTAATGATGTAGGGAAGTTTAAAACTCCTGGTTTAAGAGATCTTTTAAACACTAGACCTTGGATGCATAATGGATTATTTGACGATCTGGAAGGAATCGTTAATATGTACAACAGTGGTATGCACATGATAGATCCTACTGCTGAACAAAAAGCGAAAGATCCTTTATATCCTGTGACAGATCCTTTAATGAAACCTCTAGAGTTAACGAAAGAAGAAACAAAAGCGATAGTAGCATTCTTAGAGTCTCTATCTGGAAGTAGATTTAAGATGAGAAGACCTGAGTTTCCAACAGAATAATATATTTATAAACGACTATTTATTTCTAAATAGTCGTTTATTTTTTGAATGATATCTTATGACATTCTCTAGGTCTATTTTTGCAATAGAATAATGAAGATGAAGAGGGAGTTTTTCATAATTTAAATGTAAATGTTATAGAAGGATAAGCTATTTTTAGTTTATCCTTTTTTAATTGTAGAATATAGAGTAGAGTTGAGGTAAAAGACGTAATTTAGATGTTCATCAAAAAAATGTAGAGTCATGGCTTTAAAGATTTATCCGGAGTACCCTCTAGATGAGCTCGAGCAACTTTTTATAAATGGGAACAAGGTTCCTTATGGAGAGTTTTTAATATATGGAGATATTGTAGAATCCCTGTCTAAAAGCCCTCATGATTGGTATGTATGGTATAGTATGAAACTTCCTTTTCATGATAACTCTAAGATAAAAAGGGCTAAAGCGGACGCTGAGCTTGACTTTATCATTGTTTCTAAATTTGGAATTATTGTCTTAGAAGTAAAAGGGGGGAATATTTTTGTTGACCAAGGACGTTTCTGTTTTAAGGATGGTAAGCGTAAGAAGTGGCTAAACCAAAACCCTTTTGAACAAGTGAAGGGATATAAATACACTTTGATGAATAAAGTGTTCCCTAGCTTTAAGCATATATTATTCTGTGAAGCAGTGGCCTTTCCAACTACTAAAATTGCTATTGAGAATACTATTTATGATAAGAATCTTATATTTAGTGACTACACTCGACGCAATAGATATAAGAATATAGAAAAATTTCTATTACATATCTATGATTATTCTAAGCAGAAATTAGAGAATACACACCCTATTAGATTTAATAATCTATCGAAAGCAGAATTGGATAATATTGTGAATACATTCAGTCCAATGATTCAGGATACCAATGTCTTCCAATCTAGAAATTCGTTAGAATGGCTAAAAGAACGAAACTTAGAGATACTGTACTCTCTTTCTGAAAACCCGCGTTTAATGATAGAAGGAGCGCCAGGTACAGGTAAGACTACTATGGCGATGGCGTATAGTGAGATGCAGGTGGGAAGACACGGTATTTATTTGTGCTGGAATTCTTTGTTATGTGCTTATAATGCACAGAGGTTTAAGGCGAGTAATGTTCGTATAGACTGCATTACATTCACACAGTTTGTGATGAAGTATTTACCTGGTGTTACTGAGCGTGATCTTTTATATATAGAACCAGAGAAATTTGCAGACTATATTAGAAAGACGATTACTCATTTAGAAGAAATAGATAAGCTTCCTAATTATGATTATATGATTGTAGACGAAGCACAAGATTTGTTTGATCGTAATCTTCACTTAATGATGCATAAGTTATGTGGTAATCACAATGGAATGAAACAAGGGAATATTATGCTTCTTTATGATCTAGACCAAAGCTTCTCTCTTTTTGGACGTGATGTTTCTGATTATGCTTACTTCTTGAAAGAGTATTTTACTCATTTTAAATTACACAAAATACGACGAAGTGCACAGAAGTCACAGATTCGTCAGATTTCAGAACATATTCAAACGCATCCTGATGATTGGGATGAGGTGAGTGTGCATCAGAAAGAGTATGATGAAATTGAATTGCGTTCATTCTATGATCAAGTGACGATTAAAGAAGCAATGGAAGAAGTGATACGCAGTATTAATGACCCTAGTTCTTCATTAAACGCTGAGGATGTAATTGTGTTGGTACAAAGTAAAGTGTGGCAGAGACGTAATAACGTTGCTGATTTAATTCTAGAATTAGGAATGGAGGAGCTTACAGTTGAGAATCTTACATTAAAGCCTAAGAAACTCCAGTATACTACAGCAGTTAAGTTTAAAGGATTAGAACGTAAGAATGTTATTCTTGTAGTGGATAAACCGAATAAACTAACTCCTTATGAATGGTATGTGGGATGTACACGTGCTATGGATAACCTTAGTATTTGGCAATTACATACTTATAAAGAGCATGAAGGATAGAAATTATCTATTATTTTTGCAGGTAAGTTTAAAATAGAGTAATACTTATGAGTGTCGCAGAGTTATTAAAAAAAAGGAAAGAGCAGTTAGAACAGAAGAATAAAGAAGAAGGAGCTAAGTATTTAGAAGAATATGTAAAGAAGGACGGAGTGATCTTATTGCCCTCAGGTGTAGCTTATGAGATTATAGCATTAGGTGAAGGGGACAAAGTAGAACTTTCTGATCGCATAGAATGTCATTATCATGGTACTAATATCAATGGAGAAGTTTTTGATAGTTCTATTGCTAGAGGAAAGACCGCTTCTTTCAACCTGAGCAAATTAATTCTAGCCTATCAACAGGTTGTTCCATTATTGCCAATAGGCACTAAGTTTAGAATGGTCACACCTCCAGAATACGCTTATAGAGAAGAGCATATTAGTAAAGAGATTGGTCCCTATAGCACTCTTGTATTTGAAGTAGAATTAGTAAATAAACTTTAATAGTGACAAAACAAAAAGCCACCTTCTAAAAAGGTGGCTTTTTTAACAATAAAAAAGATTTAGGGCTACTATTCTTCATTTTTTTAGCTTGAAGATAAGCAATGTGTTTTTGCAGTTTTCTGCAATTGTAATTTTTAGTAAAGTTGTTTTCTATGTTCTTCCACAAAGTTAAGTTGAGTTATTCAATTGATTGTAAAACAATTCAAACATCTTTGTATCATTATTTAATTTTTGCGATATTGATTAGGAGTAAGTAAAGTATATTTCTTAAAAAAGCTAGAAAAATACGTTGGGTATTCAAAACCTAAACAATAGCCTATTTCAGCTACACTCCATGGTTTAGACTTTAGTAATTTTTGTGACTCTATTAATAGTCTCTCTTGGATACAGTCACTAGTACATTTTCCTATTGTTTTCTTTAAAGTATGATTGAGATGATTTACGTGTACATTCAGCACTTTTGCAAAATCATTAGGCGTTTTCAATTTGATTACTGTATTTGTTTTTTCAATCGGAAATTGCTTTTCTAATAATTCTAAGAATTTTGAACACAATCTTTGTGGTGCATTTACACTCTGGTCTACAGTATATGTCGCATTGAGCTTATTGCTTTGATGTATTATGATTTCAATATAGTTACGCATTAATTCGTATTTCTGCGCATACTTTTGATTGTTTTCTTCTTCAATTCTCTTAAATACATAAGAAATAAACTCATCTTGTTGTGGCGTTAAAAGGTAAATAGGATTCTCGTGTAAGTGGGCAAGAATGCTTTTTAATAAGTGACTTTTATAGCCTAAGAAGCTGCTGTTAAATAAACAGTAGTATCCTTCCGGTTTTTCTGATACTGGTTCGAATGTATAATGAGATACCGGGTTAGAAAAGAATAATGATGGACCTTCTAACTCAATCACTTTATTTCCATCAAAGAATTTACTCTTTGATTTTAAATAAGAAAGTTTGTAATAACTCCTTTTGTTATATGGAGATATTTTCTTTGTTTCGTCCCCTTGTTGAAAAATGATAAAATCATCTTTAGGTGGATTCTTAAATTCCACTATTTTAGTTGGAATTACGATCTTTGATGCTGTGCTTGTCATGATGTAGGTGATTTTTAATACGCAAACTCGGTTGGGGAGTGTGAGTTTTGTGTATTAGGTTTATACTAAGTCGTGTTTTTTAAATGGCTAATCATATTTAAATTTTATGTTAATAATATGTTGATGTTTTGTTAGTGTAAAATTAATAATATGAAATATATCAATGTTGTGTAAAAAGTGTTTTTTATTGTCTTTTTTACTTAAAATGAATTGATTATTGTATTTATTGTGTTTTAAAATTGTTATTTATTCATTTGATTTGTATATATGAGTATTTTATTTTTACGATTTATTACATATGATTGATTATAATTTAATATTTGGAACATATTATTTTGTAATTTATATGATAAAATAATAAAGCAAAAAATGAGACTTTTTTGACTATTTGCTTAGTCTAAAATGAGAAATTGTTGGAAGTGATGTTATATTTTAATATTCTGTAGTATTAAAAGAATATCAATTACACTAGTTTTTCCATTATAAAGGGAATTGTGTAGCTTTGTAACTAAATAAATATGGATTATGATTAAAAGCGATGAAAAAACTACTAAGTGCCCAGCAGAAGAACTAATAAAGACTCTTGGTGGCAAATGGAAAGTTCATATCATTCATATTACAGAAGAGGAGCCTAGGAGGTTTAGAGATTATATGCGCTTGTTAGAAGGTGCTAATAAGCAATCTGTCTCTGTAGCTTTAAAAGAGTTGGAAGAGGATGGGTTCTTAATTAAGAGTGTAATTAATGAAAAACCTTTACATATAGAGTACTCCCTTACAGAGAGAGCTAGACTAGTGATACCTGTATTTGACAATCTATATAATGAGCTACAAAGTAGATAAGATTTCTTTCTGGTAGATTAACTTGTAGGTGTTATTATCCAGTTCTTGTCTATCTATAAGTGAATAATTCATTTTTTCTAATAGTTTACGAGAGGCTATATTACTCTCGTAGAGTTGTGCGATAAGGATTTTTGAAGGATATATTTGTTGCATGAAGAGTTCTATGCCATGTAGTAATTCTGTACCGTAACCTTTTTGCCAATAATCCTTATGTATAATGTACCCTATTTCTATTTTTTCTTCTTGCTCTCCGTATTTTATGAGTAGTACTTCCCCTATTATATCAGTTTGGGAGTTATTGTTTAGAGAAATTTTATAGATTCCTAACCCTTGAGAGTAGAGGAGATCGTTTTTTGCATATTTATTTCTTAAAGCATCAGAATCCCAGTGATTTGCCCTAGATGGAATCCATTTCATTGTGTCAGGAGAGTTATGAATCTTTAATAGGTCATTTAAGTCTTCTCCTAATTGAATTGTTTCTATTTTTAAGTTATTGGTAGTAAAAAGAATCATTTTTTAGTTTTTTTTGTTTCTAATTCGGTTATTGGTGTTGTTTTTTTTAACATATTCTAGAAGGTGTTAAATTATCACTGAATCTAAATGAATATGGTGTAAAATATTGGTATGTATATATCTAAGCCGATTATTATTTTATATATTGTGCTCCTCTTAAGTAAAACTAAAGATATTGAATGTTATTTTTAAGTACAAATTTTAAGAAATTTTACTGATTTTACTATAGAATAAAACAAATGTTAACTACCTAAAATTTAATGAATGAATAAAAAATCCATCTTTGATGCAGTAACTATTGGTTTTGCATTGTTTGCCATGTTTTTTGGTGCTGGAAATATAATTTTGCCTCCTATTATTGGATTGTTTACAGAAGGTTCTTGGACCTCGGCTGTTACAGGGTTTTCTATCACCGCAATACTAGCACCCTTTTTAGGAATTGTTGCTGTATTGATTTCTGGAGACGAATTTACAGACTTAGGTAAACGGATCAATAGTACATTAGGATGGGTATTAGCTACAGCTATTATTCTTAGTATAGGACCATTGGTTGCTATTCCTCGTACAGCAGCGACTACCTTTGAGATAGGGGTATTATCTGTCTTTCCTGATTTTAGTGCAGTATGGTCTTCTGTTATTTTCTTTGGGATTACGTTGTTACTTTCGATATCTCCGTCTAAGGTAGTTAATATTATAGGTAAGTATTTGACACCTATGTTATTAGTTCTTTTGGTAGCGATGGTAGTGATTGGTATAGTCAATCCTTTAGATACTTCTAAGTTAGTTAATACTTCTTATCCAGATCCATTTAGACTTGGATTTGCTGAGGGATACCAGACTATGGATGTATTAGCATCAGTGATTTATGCTGGTATTATCATCTCTGCAGTGAAGGCTGCTGGCTATGTGAGTTCTAAAGAGAAAACTAAGGTTACTTATATGTCAGGTGTTGTTGCTATCTCATGTTTATTATTCATATATGGTGGATTAGTATACCTAGGAGCAACCTCAGGTTACCCTATTACAGATGATTTAAAGAGAACAGAACTATTGTTGCATATCTCTAATGGAGTATTAGGTAGTCAGGGGACTCTAGCATTATCATTATGTATAGCTTTAGCTTGTTTGACCACTGCGATTGCGTTAGTGTGTGCTACAGGTACATTCTTTAGCCAATTAACGAAAGGAAAACTTAGCTATCAGCTAGTTGTAGTTATTACTTGTGTTTCTTCTGCAATATTAGCAGTGAAAGGGGTAGATAGTATCATTGATTATGCAGCTCCATTTTTAGGAATCATATATCCTATTACATTGACATTGATCATTTATATGGTGGCTTTTGGTAAATCTGTGACTAGAAAAGCTCCTTTCGTTGGAGCAATCTTAACTACTACAGTTGTAGCATTGATTCAGTTTAGCTCTTTTATTGCTTTTAAATATGACTTTATAGAGTATTCTCAGTCATCTGAAGAATTTATTAAGACACTGCCAATGAGTAGTTATGATGTGCCTTGGCTGATTCCATCTTTAGTAGCATTCATTCTTGTGTTTATTGTAGACAAGATGTTCTTTAAACAAAAATCAAATTAATGATAAGGATATAGTATATAACCAAAAAAGCCGTCTACATAGACGGCTTTTTTGGTTATTGTAACTTTATTTTTTGCCCTTGTACAGGGAAGATATAGTTGACTTTAAATTCGTTTTGAGTAGCTAATTCTTCTTTGATAGTACTTATAGCTGTTCCACTAGGTTTTAGATGTGTAATAACTATATTTAAATCTCTTAAGTTTTCCTTACCTACATGATTTGCTAGATTACCTAATTCCTCATTTAACAGTTTGGGTGTTAAGTGTCCGAATAACTTATCCTCTGGCTGACTATTTGGGAAAGATACTTCTAATAATATAGTCTTAAGGTTCTTATTAATGATCAGAGGTGCTATGTACTCCCAGATATAGTTAAGTTTAGTTGTTTTCTCTACTCTATCTGCTCCTGTATCTCCGAAGTAGAGTACATATTCATCATTATTTCTTACTAATATAGCAGAGCTTAACTGTGGATTTACATGACTAAGTTCAAATACTTCAGCAGACAGAGAAGTGTTCTCTATATTGAAGGATTGTGCAGGTTTTACTCTTGTATATTTATATTTACCTAGTATAGGTTTTTCTCCTTCATTACCGAAGTTTGCCCATGAAGCATTAGTGAAATAGTTGTTCTTAAAAATATCAATGACAAATGGTAACGCATATATAGGCTTAGAAGAATCCTCAGGAGAATTTATGATTAGTCCTGATAGATGATCCAGATGACCATGTGATATAAAATACCCTTTGATATAATCGCGTAGTATCGTACCATTATCTGCTGAGAATGTTTTTTCTTCGATTGCTTTATTGATACCACTATGTATAGTACCAGCATCTAGAGCGATATAGCTATTTGTGTTTTCTACTCCGATAAGATAAGACGATAAGTTGCTCTCATCTCCACCACCATAGACCCCTAATGGGATAATTTCTAGATTTTGTGCCAGACAGAATGTACTTGATAGTAACAGTATGCTAGATATTATTTTTTTCATTTTTTTCTGATTTGTGCAAATTTACTGTACTTATAAGGATTCTTTGTTATCTAATAAGCAATATATTTTAGCAGGTATAGGCGTAGTAATACTTGTAGAAGATAACTATACTTAGTCCTTGATGACATTCATCACTCTTGTGACCTGATCAGATTTATGTAAGGTTAGTCGTACTATGCTATCCTCTAGAGCTGTTAGGTCATGTGGGATATTAGGTTCTAGTGCGATTAAGTGTCCCTCTTTTAAGTCATAAGGCTTTCCTTCCACCCCGAATGTTATCGCTCCTTTTACGATTTCCACGACTATAGGGAAGGATGTCTTATGTTCTTTCATCTCTTGTCCTTTTTTGAATACAATTCTGATTTCTTTAGAAAAGTCGTTATCCACTAGTATTTTGATAGCTGGTTTCTTCTCACCATACTCTATCTGCTCTAATAAGTTCTGTATGTGCATCATATTATTTAAGTAATGATTAGTGTTATAAATTTACGATTTTTTATTGGTATAAATTATTGTTTATAAGCTTATTAATAAGTTAATATAACTCATGGTGTTAATTTTTTATAACAGCGAATAGCATTCTGTTTATTAATGTTATCTTGTGTCATATCATTTTAATTGAATTTTTATATGAATCATAATATACCATTCTCATTCTTAGATCTTGCGATTATAGGTGAGGATAAAACAACGACTGAAACTTTACAGAATGTTTTAAAAGTAGCACAACATATTGAAAAAGTTGGCTTTAATAGACTATGGTTGGCAGAACATCATAATATGCCACATATAGCTTCTTCCGCCACATCTGTTTTGATTGGATATTTGGCAGGAGGGACATCTACATTGAGAATAGGTTCAGGAGGGGTGATGTTACCAAACCATCCATCTTTAGTTATTGCTGAACAGTTTGGAACCTTGGAGGCGTTATATCCAGGTAGAATAGATCTTGGATTAGGTAGGGCACCAGGTACCGATCAGGCTACAGCCCTTGCTTTGAGACGTAATGACGTACATGCAGCTAATTTTTTCCCACAACAGATAGAGGAGCTAAAGCGTTTTTTTAAAGTAAATGAAGGAGCTAAGGTAAGAGCATTTCCTGGAGAAGGATGTGATATACCGATGTGGATACTAGGATCTAGTACAGATAGTGCATATTTAGCAGCTGAGTTAGGTTTGCCGTATGCATTTGCAAGTCATTTTGCTCCAGATCATTTATTACAAGCAGCTAATATTTATAGAAAGAATTTTGTACCATCTGCACAATTAGATAAACCCTATTTTATGCCTTGTGTGAATGTAATAGTTGCAGATACGAATGAAAAGGCTGAACAACTAGCTACATCATTTTATAAAATGTTTTTAGGAATTATTAGAAATGATAGAAAACCTCTTCAGAGACCTTGTGAATCTATGGAGGGCAATTGGACAGACTATGAAGAGTTCATTGTAAAGCAAAAAACATTCTTCTCTTTTATAGGAGACAAAGAAAAAGTAAAAAGTGGTTTAACAGATTTCTTTAATACGATTGAGGTTGACGAGATTATGATCACTACTCCAATCTATGGAGTAGAAGAACGTTTAAGAAGTGTTGAATTGTTTTCAGAGATTATGAAAAACAAATAAAAGTTTTGTTCCTTTACAATCCTATAATATTTAAAATAACAGAATAACGATGATAAGAAGTATTGTCATAATGATGAGTTTATTTACTTTCTTTTTGATTTCTTGTAGTGAGTCTACAGTGCCTAAAGAAGTAAATATTGGTGATTTGGGGACGATAGAGGTTCCTAGTGAACTCTCTCTTGCCAAAAACCTGAATAAAGATGCCATCTTTCAAATGGAAAATAAAAAGGATGATTTCTATGTAGTGATAGTGGAAGATAATAAGGTAGAGTTTAAGGAGATTGTTGAAGAGGTTTATGGCAATCCAGTTCCTAACTTTAAAGTATATGCTGAATTAGCAAATTCTTCTATCGCTTCTAGTTTGAATTTAAAACAAGATACAGAACTAGAACAGACTAGTGTGAATGGACTACCTGCTTATTTGACTAGTTATGATGGAGATTTAGATGGGACTCTCGTTCATTATAAACTAGCTTGTATAGAAGGAAAAGATAGATACTATCAAATAGTGAGCTGGACTACTATGGTTAAAAAGAAGAAATATGAGAGCGTGATGACTTCAATGCTTGAATCCTTTAAAGAAAAGAAATAATTATAGAGTAAAGCTCTTGTCAGTAGGTAAGAGCTTTTTTCATTAAAGAATGTATTACCCGCAGCCCTAGATCATATAGTCTAGGGCTTTTTTGTTACTATATTTTAAGCCCCCTCTTCAAGAGTGCGACAAGACCTCTTCAATATTGCTTCAAGAAAGAGGTGCTCAGGTAGAGTAATTTTGGAGAAATGTTGAAGCGGTGTTGAAGAAGTAGGCATAAAGGCTTGCTATTACTGGGATACAGAAGTGTTT
>NZ_BCMQ01000019.1 GCF_001485415.1 Myroides odoratimimus | reverse complement strand
GGTACTGCTGCAAAAGGATTCTATTATTGGACTAATAATACTACGACTCCTGCAGAAAGTAAATGGGAACTTATTACTTCAGAATCTGTATTAAATCAAAAAATAGATGAAGTTAAGAATTATGTTGATACAGAAATAAAAAAGATAACTAATATAGTAGATGGTGCTAACCTAAGTTATTTAGTTGCTTTTAATCCTACTGGAGGAGCAAATGGTAAAGGAGAGTTTTCTTATTTAGTTCCTGATGGTAGCGGAGGGTATACTCAAAAAGCAATTACATTTGCTGAGTTAATCGCCTTATCTGAGACTAAAACTTTTATGAAAGCAGAGATGCATAAAATAAAAGATCCAAATGATGAAACTGGTAAAACTGAAGTTGAAGTAGTAAAAGCTTATTACTATTTCAATGAAGATGCAGTTAACGCCTGGTTAATTGCTGGAAATGATATTAAAGATATTAATGACCCAGTTAAGGGGATTCCTTTTACTTCAGGATTTAAAATCGACGTAGTAGGTACTGTAAGTTCTAACTTAGAACAAGTATTTAATGATAATCGTAAGTTTATTGATAAATTTATTACTAAATCTGAAGGGAATGTTTTTGCTGAAGTAGTTAATAATGAAGTTAAGTTATACTATATTGACAAAACTAATGGTAAAACTGAAGTGAATTTCAATACTTTAGAAACAAAAACTAATATTCAGAAAACGATTGTTGACGCTTCTGGGAAAGAGGGAACTTATACAGATGCTACATTAGGAACTCTTAAAGAAGGTCAAATACTATTTAAATACAAATCTGAAGAATTAGATGCTAATCAGCAGCCTGTAAATTATTATTTAAATATTACAGAAGAGGTTAAAAATTCATTTAATCATCAAGATATCAAAGACGAGTTAAATAGATATTTGACTCAAGGAGGTAATGTTTACTATGGTGAAATCACTACAGGTGATGGTAAATTCGTGTTATATCATTTAATTGATAATGGTGATGGAACATTTACAAAAAAACCAATTGATATTAGTGAAAACATAATCGAAACGATTAAAACTAATGATAAAGTAACAGAGTTAATCAATGAGAAAACAAAAGTTGTAGTGACTACAGAAACTAATGTACCTACTGGGGAAGTTATCAATGGATATACTGTATATAAAGGTACTGCAGAGATACTTGTTAACCATGCGGATGGTTATGATTCTGAATTAGCTGCTAATACTTATGTAGTTACTAAACCAATGAAATTTGTAGTAGATGACGCAACTAAGAAAGGTTCTTGGGTTGAGAATAAAGCTGATAAATTTGGTAGATTACTTAAAGCATCAGTATTAGATAAAAATGGACAAGTATTATTCACTACAGTTACAGATGTAACTTCACCTGGTGATAATCAATTTAGATTTGCTTTTGGTGTTGGAAACAGTTATTATCCATTACCTAATGATAAATATGAGGTTGTTTTTGAATATCTTGGGGCAACAAAACAATAATAAAAAAAGTTAAGCACTATGAGAAAGTATTTAATAGCATGTGCTGCTCTATTTGGTATGTCCTATATAGGACATGCCCAAGTAGGGGTTGGTACACTAAGTCCTTCTGAGAGTACTGTCTTAGACATACACGCTAAGGATAGAGGGGGGCTTTTTCCAAGAGTTCATTTAAAAGATTTGAATGAATTAGATCCTGTTATTGGAAAAAAAGGAGACTTAAAGATTAAAGGATTAGTTGTATTTAATATTAATCCTAATCCTAATTTACAAGATAAAGATCTTGCTGGAAAATCTGAAGGGTTTTATGTGTGGTCTGGTACATCTTGGGATAGATTAACAACACGAAGTGAAATTTTAAAGCTAATTGGAGATAACAATAGTAATCAATCTCTAGAAGAAATTTGGGCGGTCATTAATCAACTTATTAATCAAACTAAACCTGGAGAATCTTTGAAAGGAACTTCTGTCGTGTTGTATGATTTTGATAAAGAGCAATTTTATACATTAGTTAAAGATGATAAAGATAACGTTGTTAGTTCTGAGGTTGTTGACTTAACGAATGTAATCCAAAAGGCAGAAACAAAATCTTTAATTAATAGAGGAGAAGTTATTGCTGATGGGCAAAAACCAGAATTAGTTAAATCTTTAAATTATGACCAGACAAAGTTGAAGAAAGGTCAGATTTTTTATGAGTATTTAGGAGAAGAGAGAGATAAAGATGGAAAGCAAATTCCTTTTTATCTTGATATAACTGGAGATGTTAAGAAAACCATTACTAATAATCAAGAGGTACAACAAATTTTTGAAGAAACAGTAAATAAGTTTTTGACAGAAGGAGGTAATGTATTTTATGGTGATCATGATGAAGATGGAAATGCTGTTACTGAAGATGTTTTATATTCTTATGTAATCAATAATACGACAGGTAAGAGAGAAAAAAAGATTATTAATATAACAGAAACGCTTCGTGAAATATTAAAGAATGAAAACTTTATAAAAGAACTTAAAGAAGCTGTTAGTTATAATATTAGTAGTGCCATTACACAAACAAATATTAAGTATGAAGGTAAAGTAGTTAATGTGTTTTCAAGCACAGCAACTGTTAACTCTCTAGACGCTGAGGTTGTTGGTGTAGAATTTCCTGATGAAGTAGGTATTAAAGCACTTAACATTTTTGATATCAAATTGTATAGTTTAGAAGGAAAATTGATAACTGTAGGTATTACAGATATTAAGTATGATGGAGGATTACTAGATTTTTCTTTAGGTAGTGGAGGGTTATATACACCAATTACTGCTGGTTCATACAAGGTAGTTGTTCAGTTTACAAAGTAAAACTTATAACAAAGAGTAGTAAAAAGCCTCTAGACATTGTCTAAAGGCTTTCTCTTTTAAATAAAAAAGGTCTCAAAAATATTTTTTGAGACCTTTTTTATGTTATTTAACTTGGTAAGTACCTATCGGTGTTATGTAGTTTTTATAGATGAAGTCTACTCTTCCATTACCTGCATCTTTAGGGATTTCAAAGTGTACTTCTGTTGGTGTTACTTTGAAAATATATGCAGGAGTTGGTGTGTCTGATGCTCCAGGTTGTAATGCACGAGTTCCTTTTTCAGCATTTGTTTTTTTACTTGGTAATTTTTTAGTAAAATTGATTGTGTATTCTCCAGCTTTACTTTCATCAAAACCTTTTCCTTTTAAAATAGCTGTATCCCCAGGTTGTTTATTTGAGAAATCAACATTGTTTATTTGCTCAGGGTATCCTGTAGGTTTTGGGTCATTCTTACTATTGTCATCACTAGAACAGCTTACAACGCTCAAAGAGATTGAGGTAATAAGGAATAAAAAAAGTTTTTTCATAAAATTGATTAGTTAATTGTTTAGAACTCTAAAGTAGTACCTTTTTTAATTCTAACAAATTATTGTGTCTTTTTTATTAGTTCATTTAGTATCGAATTTAGCCCTTCTGAAGCAGTATTTTTAATAACGGTTAGTGAGCAAGGTGTATGCTGAACTAACGCTGGGTTCGTGTCTATATAATAGGCTTGAGCATCTGATCTAGCATAAGATATTAGTGAGGCTGCAGGATATACTTGCATAGAGGTTCCTATGATGATGATGATATCTGCTTCTTCTACTAATGGAATAGCTTTCTCTAGTTCAGGAACCATTTCTCCAAACCAAACTATATGTGGTCTAAGTGAATGACCGAGTTCATTAGAGTCATTTGCTAAGAGATCTTTTGTCCAAGGGTATATTAGTTTTTCATTCTGTTCACTACGCACTTTCAATAGTTCTCCATGTAAATGAATAATATTATTAGATCCTGCACGCTCGTGAAGATCATCTACATTTTGAGTGATGATACTTACATTGTAGTGTTGTTCTAATTGAGCTAGAATGTTGTGAGCTTTATTCGGTTGACAACTTAATAGTTGGCGTCTGCGATCATTATAAAATTGCAAGACTAGTTCTTTGTTTTGTTGCCACCCTTCAGGTGAAGCTACCTGCATAACGTCATGACCTTCCCATAATCCATCAGCATCTCGGAATGTTTTAATACCACTTTCAGCACTCATTCCTGCGCCTGAAAGGACGACTAATTTTTTTTCCATAATATTCTTACCTTTGCAATTGTCTTAAAAATAAATATATAATGAATATTTCAAATAAGCTATTTCAGGACGTTGATTATTTAGAATACTTAGAGACTTTCTTGACTGAAAATAGAGTAGAGCGTTTTAAAGAAGTTTTAAAGGATCGTACAAATCATTTTACTGTTGTAGCTGAAGATGTATATCAATTGCATAATACGAGTGCTGTAATGCGTAGTTGTGAGGTTTTTGGTGTACAAGACTTACATGTTATAGAACAAAAATTTGGAAAGCGTATAGATAAAGAAATAGCTTTAGGTGCTGAGAAGTGGGTAGATATTCACCGTTATGCATCTATACCTACAGCCATTGAAGATATCAGGAAGAAGGGCTATCAGATTGTGGCAACTACTCCTCATGTAGAAGCAAATCATTTAGAAGACTTTGATATTAGTAAGCCTTCTGCTATATTCTTTGGTACAGAAAAAAATGGACTGTCTCCTGAAATTATAGAACAGGCAGATGCTTATATTAAAATACCAATGGTTGGTTTTACAGAAAGTTTGAATATATCAGTGTCAGCTGCGATTATTATTCAGAATCTAACTACGAGAGTAAGGAACTCAGATGTTGAGTGGAGGTTAAAGGAAGAAGAAATACTTGCAAAAAGAATTGATTGGGCTAGAAAGTCTATTAAAGATATTGATTTTGTAACTGAACGTTATTTAGAATCTAAGCAATAATATAAAACAAAAAACTCCTTCAATTGAAGGAGTTTTTTGTTTTATATAAGTGATGTTATTTAAGTACTAGGATTGCTCTTTTTGCGTAGTTTCATATTGATAAACTCTACAGCTAACGAGAATGCAATAGCGAAATATAAATAACCTTTCGGTACAGCTCCTATTTCTTGTCCAGCTAATACAGCATGTGAGATGTGCATACTTTCTGTAGTAAGCATAAATCCAATCAATATTAAGAAGGAAAGTGCAAGAATTTGAATAGAAGGGTTCTTATTCACAAAGTTACCTACAGGTATAGCAAACAACATCATCACTCCAACAGAAACAATAACTGCAGCAATCATAATATATAGAGCTCCTTGTAAGCCATTAGTCATACCTACAGCTGTTAGAATACTATCAACAGAGAATATAATATCAATCATTAAAATCTGCATGATAATGTTGCTAAATGATTTAGTAGCTATTTTTTTTGCATTAGGAGCTTCATCTATAGGGTGATGATCATGCACATGAGCTACTTTTTCATGTATCTCTTTGGTCGATTTATAAATCAAGAAGATACCTCCACCTAATAAGATTAATGCTTGTCCATTGAAGTCTGCGCTAAACCAACTCCAATTGATACTAAATAAAGGTTTTTTCATAGCGATAAGCCATGTAACACCAAATAATAATGCAATACGCATAAACATGGCTAAAAACAGCCCTATTTTTGTTGCTTTTTTGCGTTGTTCTTCAGGTAGTTTACCTGTGACGATTGAGATGAAGATAACATTGTCTATTCCTAATACAATTTCTAAGAATGTCAATGTAATAAATGCTACTATAGCATCTGCAGTTAAAAATACTTCCATAGTATTTAGTTGTGGATTAGATTATAAATCAGCTATTTTTTTAATAGTTCCTCTTTCTCTTCTTGCATCTCCTACATACCCATATTCGAAAGTACATAGATCTCCGTCTGTAGTAATTATCTTAATGCTAACAGGCTTTTTATCAGCCATAGTTTTAGGATTAAGTTTCTCTAAGATAAACTCGCAATCGTTTACCCAACGTATAGCAGCACTATCTGTTTTACCTTCGAATGTTTCTATTTCTAATTCTTCAGTTCTAATGAAAGTAGAAACTTTCTTTTCTCCATTAATTTCGGCAGTAAATTCGAATTTACCTGTTTTAAATTTAGCACAATTTCTTTCTTGATTATAACAAGAGACTAATAAAAATAAAAAAGGTAAAAAGTAAAGTAGTTTAGTTTTCATGTTTTTAATTTCCAAAAAGTGATTTTATAATAGTTTGTAATCCTTTAAAAAATAATAGCATAGAAGTTAAGCATATTAAACATCCTAAAATAAGTATAGGATAGAAAAAAGGGTGAGCTTGATTTTTTAAAGAACTATGGATAACGATAGGGCCTAAAAACATAAGAGGTAAAGTAATCATTAAGTATTTTACACCTTTGCTCAACAGTTTTCGATCAGTTTGTGGTTCTTCCATTATTTAGTTGATTTAAAACTTTCTATTGCTAAGCGGACATTCTGATATTGGTCTAAAAGCCCTTTAGCGATAGTGTAGTCTATATTTAATTCATTTATAATCATTTGTATTCCTCTTTCTTGTAGTTTAGCATTAGTCATTTTCATATCGACCATTTTATTGCCTTTTACTCGACCAATTTGTATCATACTACTAGTTGAGATCATATTAAGAACGAGTTTCTGCGCAGTACCAGCTTTCATACGAGAGCTACCTGTTACAAACTCAGGTCCTACGACCACCTCTATAGGATAATCAGCTACTTCAGCAAGAGGACTTTGAGGATTACAAGTTATACAACTTGTTGTGATTTTATTTTTTTGGCATTGTTCTAATGCTTTAATAACATAGGGAGTAGTACCAGATGCAGCGATACCAATGACAATATCTTTTGAATTGACATTATACTGTTGTAAATCTAACCAACCTTGTAAAGGATTGTCTTCTGCATTTTCTACAGCATGTCTAATGGCGTGATCTCCTCCGGCAATGATCCCAATAACTAAATCAGGTGATACTCCATAAGTAGGAGGGCATTCTGAAGCATCTAGGATTCCTAATCGTCCTGAAGTACCTGCTCCAATGTAGAATAGTCTTCCTCCATTGTTTAATTTAGAAACAACTTGTGTTACTGTCCTTTCTATTTGAGGAATTGCTTTTTCTACAGCTAAGGGAACAGAAAGATCTTCTTGATTGATATTAGACAATAATTCTTGGATAGACATCTTGTCTAGATTATCATAATTAGAAGATTGTTCTGTAATTTTTATAAAACTCACTTTTGAATAGTTTTTAAAAAAGTATGAACACAAAAGTAAGCAAAATAGTTTACTAACCCTTATTTATGTAGTAGAGGAACGATATAATTTTATGCCAAAAAAGCAGATTATTAAGAAGAGAAATTTTCTTTAAAATTATATTTATTCTTTTATTAAGCTAGGTAAGTATTTCTTTACTAAAGAATAAGGAGTTATTTAATGTCATTAGTTCTAAAATGGTAAAATAATACTAGTAAATAATTTTTTGTGTTGTGAGAAATGAATTACTTTTGCAGAGAGTAAACTGCCTTATCGCTACTTTCAGTAATGAAAATAGAGGAAAGTCTGGACACCATAGGGAGGCATAATGGGTAACGCCCATCCTTGGCTTGCCAAGAGGACAAGTGCAACAGAAAGTATGTACAGGTAATGCTGTAGTGAAACCAGGTAAACTCTATGCGGTGAAATGTCATGTATATTTAGCGTTTGAGGGTGCCCGCCCGATGCTTTAGGGGTAGGCAGATAGAGCTATCGAGTAATTGATAGCCGAGATAAATGATAAGGGGGTACTTCGGTACTTACAGAATCCGGCTTATAGGTTTACTCTTTATTTTTAGTATCTATGAGGTACTAAAAAAGGACTATTATCTTAGATAATAGTCCTTTTTTTATATGTTAGTATGAGATTTATTCATCATCGTCTTCCTCATCTTCATCTTCTAGTTCGTATTCAAAGAAGGTAAATACAGAGCCACCATAGTTTTTTTCAAAAGAGAAATGTTCTAAATGGTCCATTTTTGTGAACTTAGAGTGCTCTATAACAACCATACCTTGCTCATCGACAAGTCCTTTCTCAAAAATATCCTTTAGTATTTTCTCAAATTGTTCTTGGGTAAAATCATAAGGAGGGTCGGCAAAAACGATATCATAAGAAGCCTGATGCTTCTCTATAAATTTAAAAACGTCAGACTTTAGTGGGATAATATTAAGATCTAGTTCTTTTGCTGTTTTCTTTATAAAGTTAACGCAACCCATATCACCATCTACACTTACGATAGATTCAGCTCCTCTAGAAGCAAATTCATAACTGATGTTTCCTGTACCTGCGAATAGGTCTAATATGGTTAGTTCACTGAAATTAAAGTGATTATTTAGAATATTAAATAGAGATTCTTTACTCATATCCGTTGTAGGGCGGACAGGTAGATTTTTAGGGGGCGAAATACGTCTTCCTTTTAGTTTTCCTGATATAATTCTCATGAATGGAATAAAATGTAATATTGTTTAGGTACTTGATGATGTAATAAAAGATCATCACTAATAAAAAAATTATTATCTACTACACTGACTTCTCGAATGTAGGTATATGCTTGTTCATAATATGAGTCATCCGTATCTACTCTTCCAATCAAGTAAAGTGGGTTTGACTCTGTATTTAATTCTAATTGTTCATAAGTAAACAAGATGTAATAAATAAAGTCTTGTGCAGTCTGGCATTGAAATGAATTAAAAAAAAGTAATTCTCCATTACTGACTACTACTAATTCAAAGTGATCTTTTTGTAAAAAAGCATAAACTTCTTTTTCAGTATTTTTACTTGACTTTTTTAGTAAAATCTCTACTAGTAATGTATTAATGTTGTGGTAAGTAAAGCTTCCAAATTTATCAATTAAATAATTATTGATATTGACATAAGGAATATAAACATTATTAATAGCACTACTTTCTAATTCATCAAAAGCAAAGAAGTCTGTAGAAAACACTTTTGTTGAATACTGTAGATAATACCCCATAGAATCTTCATTGAATAGTTTTCTTGGGATAAATGTATTAAGTGTATTATCATGTAGTACAATTACTTCATCGTATCTTTCTGTTAATTCTATATGCTTTTGAAAAATTTTGTCTAATTGTTCCTCTATAGATTTAGTTTGAGAAATAGCTTCAGATGCAAAGTGAATAATCTCATGTGCTAATTTGTCTTTAATAGCAAAAGAGAATTTATTTAAAGAAACTTGTATTAAAAGTTTATGGTAATTCTTTGACATCGTGAGTTTAAAATATGAATTTCGAATATAGGCAAAATTACACTTTTTTATTGCAATCTTCTAGTCAAGGGATAAAAAGCTTAGTATCTTTGGCATACAATAGATAAAAAAGAATATACAACTATGATAGGTCAACAGTTTTATAAACTACTCCGTCAGAAATTTCCTTATGATTTAACTTTAAAGCAAGACATTTTTCTTCAGAAGATTGCTGATTTTGTTACAAATGATACACAAGATGAATTGTTTGTATTAAAAGGATATGCGGGTACTGGTAAAACTACATTGTTATCTACAGTAGTTAATGAATTGAGAAGCGTTAATAAGTTCTCTGTGATGCTTGCTCCTACAGGACGCGCAGCTAAGGTGATCAGTAATTATTCTAATCGATCTGCTTTTACCATTCATAAGAATATTTATTATCCTAAGCCTAGTAAGACAGGAGGTACTTTTCAATATACCATGCGTCATAATAGAAATCGAAATACGATATTTATAGTAGATGAGGCTTCTATGATAGGAGATGCTAGTGCAGGAGATACCTCTATGTATCCACATGGATCTTTATTGGACGACTTAGTTTATTATGTGTATTCTGGTTTTAATTGTAAGTTGATTTTAATAGGGGATACAGCTCAGTTACCTCCAGTAGGAATGAATATTAGTCCAGCATTAGATATAGACCAGCTTCGATTTAATTATGATATGGATATTCAGCATATAGAATTAGATGAAGTAATGCGACAAGAAGTTGATTCAGGAATTCTATATAATGCCACAGAACTACGTCTGGCAATCGGGTCTTATTTTGCAGATACTTTTCAGTTTCAATTACAAGGGTTTAAAGATATTATTCGCCTAATAGATGGTTATGATATTCAGGATGCTATTTATTCATCATATTCAAACAGTGGGCCAGAAGAGACTACTTTCATTGTGCGTTCTAATAAACGTGCGAATGCATATAATCAGCAGATCAGAGCTCGTATTCTAGATAAGGATAGCGAGATATCAGCAGGTGATTTATTGATGGTTGTGAAGAATAATTACTTTTGGCTTAAAGACTCAACTGTAACTGACTTTATAGCAAATGGCGATATTATTGAAGTTTTACAAATCTATAGAACAATAGAGTTGTATGGGTTTAGATTTGCTTCTGTACGAATTAGAATGATTGATTACCCTGATATGGCTCCTTTTGATACTATGATATTTTTAGATACTCTGACTAGTGAGTCACCTGCTCTTACTTATGATCAGATGAACAAACTGTATAATGAAGTGTTGTTAGATTATGAAGATGAGATAACCAAGTACCGAAAAATGCAGAAATTAAAAGAGAATGAATATTTTAATGCTTTGCAGGTTAAGTTTGCATACGCCATTACGTGTCATAAGTCACAAGGTGGTCAGTGGGAGACGGTATTTATTGAACAACCTTATTTACCTGATGGAATAACAGAAGATTACGTAAAATGGTTATATACAGCAATGACTCGTGCTAAAGATAAATTGTATCTAATCGGTTTTCAAGATGAATATTTTCTTCAAGACTGATAGATAAAATAGTTTAACATTACCCAATTATTATTAATAACAAGATAGTATATTTGAATACTAAAAAAGATTAAAATGAAAGTTATAGCAGTAATACCAGCTCGATATGCATCTACCCGTTTTCCTGCAAAGTTAATGGAAGATTTAGCAGGGAAAACTATTATCCGTCGTACTTATGAAGCAACATTAGCAACAGGGCTTTTTGATGATGTATTTGTAGCTACAGACTCAGAGTTGATTTACAATGAAATTATCCATCATGGGGGAAGAGCTGTGATGAGTGTTAAAGAACACGAGAGTGGGAGTGACCGTATAGCAGAAGCTGTAAAAGATATAGAGGCCGATATTGTTATTAATGTACAAGGAGATGAGCCTTTCGTTAGTAAAGAGAATTTAGAAAAGCTAATTGATATATTTCAGAGAGATGAGGCTAAGCAAGTAGATTTAGCTTCTTTAATGACTCCAATTAATGAATGGGCTACAATAGAGAATCCTAATAATGTAAAAGTAGTTGTGGATGATACCAATACAGCACTATACTTTTCTCGTTCTGTAATTCCTTACCCTAGAGATAAGGAAGTGAAAGTACAGTATTATCAACATATAGGGGTATATGCTTTTAGAAAAGAAGCTTTGCTTGAGTTTACAACTTTGCCAATGAAGTTTTTAGAAGCTTCTGAGAAGTTAGAGCAACTAAGATACTTAGAGTATGGTAAGCGTATTAAAATGGCTATTACAAAGCATTTAGGGATAGGAATAGATACACCAGAAGATTTAGAAAGAGCTAAACAGATAATAGCAGATAATCCAGAATTAAGATAAAAAAAGAGGCTTTAAATTTTATTTTAAAGCCTCTTTTTTTATATAGTAGAATTGGTTATTTCCTCTTTGTTTTCTGTTTCAGTATTTACTTCATGAGTATTGTTACTGTTTGTATTATTTTGATAAACAGGAGTAGGGATTGGAACTTCTTTTTTCTCAATAGGTACTTTGATTATAGTCTCCCATTCTGCTGCTAATCTAGAGTCAATAACAGACTTCTTAAGCAGTAAGATAATAGGTTCATCAGGTAGAATGTTTAATTCTTTATCACTAATCTCTGTTCTTGTCTTACGCATTGCCTCTGGTAAGAATGTGTAATAACCGATTAGTGTTGATTCAAAATAACTCTGTTTATCAAGTTTATCTATTTTATACTTTTCTTCTTCGTATAAGTATATATTCCCTTTAATAGGTAAGGCAAATCGATAAGTAAGCGTGTTTTGTGCTTTCGAATTGTTCAATATCAAATAGGGATCTCCTGCTATTTCTATTTGGTTAGTAGAACAAAAATCAGATAAGTCCTTATTTAAGGCTAATAAGTCTTCATTTAATGTTCCTATAGAAGAAGAAGCTTCTAGGTATAGGTATTCGATACTAGGAGTTGACTTGACTGCATCTAGTTTTACTTCATATTCTTTATACTGTTTAATAAAGTAAACAATAAAAGCATCTATGTTTTTGTTAAGACTATTAGTAGCTACTTGGTTAGGTGATCCTTTAAAAAAAGAAGTAAACTTTGTTTGCAGGTCTAAAGTCCCATTAAAAGTAAAAGTAATTTGTGTTTTATTTTGTTGACCTTTTAATCTCCAAATAATATTTGAAATCTTATTGTCATTTAAAATATCTTGAGATAAGCTATCGTATGGATGGCTATATTCTGCTCTTATATGATAAGATCCTAAATTTTCTAACTCTATTTGGTAAGTTCCATTATTAGACTTTTGGGAAGTCATCCAATCAGTCCAATTGTCTAAATCATTGATATAATTATAGACTATTTCTTTAGGAGCATCCACAGTGAATGTTCTCTCTACTTTATATTCGGGACTTTGAGTAAGTATGAATACAAAAAGAGAAACTAATGCTAATAGTAGTAAAAGAGAGAAATACTTTAGAATTTTCATAACAATTTAGAGCTATATGAATTACTTCAAAAAGTTTTTTAAAATAAATAAAGAACCTATAAATGATAAAAAGGCAACTAAGACCCATAGTCTATTTTTGTAATAGATACGGTGTAGTTTTATATCTTTTCTATACATGATAATCATTACTATGGTAAAAGCAATAATGAAAAATATAGCAAACTTAAGTTGTCCAGGTGTAAACATAATTATTTTTTAGCAAAAATAGTCAAAAGAGTTAGATTGTAGATAAAAAAAACGGCAGAATTACTGCCGTTTTTTAATATGATAAAAGAAACTTTAGATTAGATTTTTTCTGTCCATCCAAAAGTATCTTCAATATTCTTTTGTTGAATTCCTTGAAGAGCTGTTTTTAATTGAATTGCAAAAGAGTTCTCATCACTCACTTCTGGTAATCCATAGTAATTATCTTGGAAAGCAAATCCTTCGATTTGTCCTACTGTAACTGCAGTTCCTGCTCCGAAGATTTCTTTTAATTCACCTTTAGCATGTGCATCTAGTAAATCTTGAACTACGATAGATTTTACTTCTACATTAATTCCTTTGCTCTTAGCGATGTCAAGCAAACTTTTTCTAGTCACACCATCTAAGATTCTCTCACTAGTAGGAGCTGTGATTAAAGTATCTCCAATTCTGAAGAATACGTTCATAGTACCTGCTTCTTCTAGTTTAGTATGAGTAGCATCATCAGTCCAGATTACTTGTTGGTATCCTGCTTCTTGAGCTAATTTAGTTGGGTAGAATTGTCCAGCATAGTTACCAGAACATTTAGTATAACCAACACCACCATTAGCAGCACGGCTATAGTGCTCAGCGATTTGAACTTTTACTTTTCCTGAGTAGTATGTACGTGCAGGCGAACAAATGATACAGAACATAAACTCGCTAGAAGGTCCAGCTACTACACCTTCATGAGTTCCGATCATAAAAGGACGAATGTATAAAGCATTTCCTTGTCCTTGTTTAACCCAATCTCTATCAAGGTTGATTAGTGCTTTTAATCCATCTACGAATCTTTCTTCGTCGATATGTGGCATAGCCATACGTTCTGCAGATTTGTTGAAACGAGCCCAGTTTTCACGTGGACGGAATAACCATACATCTTCATTTACATCTTTGTATGCTTTCATTCCTTCAAAGATAGCTTGTCCATAGTGGAACACATTTGTTGAAGGTGCAAAAGACATTGGTCCATAAGGTTTGATTTCTACTTGTCCCCATTTACCATCTTTGTAGTGGCATACTAGCATGTGGTCAGTAAATACAGAACCAAACTTCAGGTTTTCGAAGTCAACTGATGCTATTTTTGATTTTTCTACTTTCTCAATAGAAAAAAGGTTGTTTGTTTCTAAACTCATTTCTTATAATGTTTTTTTAATTGTCTGTTTACTTATGCTTGCAATGTATTAAAAAAGCAACACATTACAAAATTATCAAAAAAAGTACTCAAAAATAGTTTCTTGTTGAACTTTATCTAAAATGCCGTGATAAATATTGTTTAATCGAAATTATTTACTGAAATTATAATAATCCATGAAAGATGTTTATATAAACTAAATCTTTTTGATTTATTTTTTTGACTTAATTTTGGTCTACCGAATACTTAATTTTTTTATCATGATAAGAATAATTGCTTCTTTAAGCATAATGGCTTTCATTTTGACTGGTTGTAAAAATGAAAATAAGGATAATTCTACTATAGTAGATGTACAGAAGACATACGAATATTTTGGAGATAGTGTAGTAATGGGAGATGTTCTTTCTAAAGAAGCTATGCTCAAGAGATACCAAGAATTAAAAGAAGGAGATACTATAAAAGTACAATTTGAAACAACTATTAATGATGTATGTCAAAAGAAAGGTTGTTGGATGAATGTAGAGTTGCCAGGTGAGAAAAAAGGATTTGTTCGTTTTACAGATTACGGATTCTTTGCGCCTATGAATGCCGCTGGACATGAAGTTATAGTAGATGGTAGAGCGTTTATATCTGTAGTATCTGTAGATGAATTAAAACACTATGCTAAAGATGCAGGTAAGTCTGACGAAGAAATAGCAGCTATTACAGAACCTAAGGTTACTTACGCTTTTACAGCAGATGGTATCGCAATTAATAAAGATAAGTAATAGAAGGTGAGAAATAAATCAATATTGTGTCTTGCTCTATTAGTGTTTTCAGTTTTGTTGTCTTGTAAAAAAGAAACTAAACAAATAGAAGACAATAAAGAATCTGTGGTGAAAGATACAACTGCTTTTAAGATGTATAATATGGCTCCGATGGCATCTCTTATGGAAGAGATGTATGCTCAAGGAGCATTTTTAAAGGCAGAAATAGAGCAAGGAAAGAAAGAATTGGGAACTTTACCTGATAAACATAGAGATATTCTTACTGCTAAGATGACAGATCCTAGTGATAGAGATATGTTTTTTACTGAGCAGGCAGAGCAGTATTTAAAGCTAGAACAGATTCTCTATCAAGATAATGAAGATGATAAAGTACAACAGTTTAATGATATGATAAACTCATGTTTAACATGTCATCAAAAGAAGTGTGGTGGGCCTATTCCTAGGATTAAAAAATTATTGATACAGTGAAAAGAAAAATAGTGACAACTTCAGATGGCTCTACATCTATTGAAATTGAAGAATGGGGAGAAACATATCATTCAATTCATGGAGCTATTCAGGAGGCAAGACATGTCTATATAGAAAGAGGTTTTGATAAGATAGAGAAAACTACTGTGAAAGTATTAGAAATGGGGTTTGGTACAGGACTAAATGCTTTTTTAACACTAGTAGAGGCTAGAAGAAATGGTAAAATAGTAGAGTATCACAGTATTGAAGCTTTTCCTGTAACAGAACAAGAAAGCGTAGCATTAGATTTTAGTGCTTTATATGACAGAGATGGAGATGATATCTTGTTTAAACAGATGCATCAGTGTACTTGGGATGTATCACATGAGGTTACAGCAGAGTTTACGTTGCATAAGATCCATAGTACCTTTGAAGAAGCAGTAGTCAATCAGTCTTATTTTGATGTTATTTATTTTGATGTTTTTGGATATCAGTTTCAACCAGATTTATGGTCTGTAGAAATATTCCAGAAGGTTTATGACGCATTAGGTGATACAGGCGTTATAGCTACTTATGCATGCAGAGGACCAATTAAAAGAGCAATGAAAGCAGTTGGTTTTGTGATAGAGAAGGTACCTGGGCCTCCTGGTAAAAGGGAGATGTTAGTCGGGTATAAAGGATAATCTACTTCCATAAAATGACAAAGAAGGAAAATATACTGTCAATTAGATATTTATTTAATCATGAATAATATTAGTTATTTATTCGATTTTAGATTAACACTAATGTACTTTTTTAGGTTTTTTGTGGTTATTTTTTTGTTATTCTAGTATTAATTTTATGTAATTAAATGTCTTTTAAGGTTAAGTTTTGTGTTATGTTTTTTGTTTTAACAGAAAGTGTGTAAGTTTGTTCATAGAAAAAGAAAAAATAATAGTTATGAACAAACGTATGATGTTAGAGTACACTACCCTTGTACTTAAGAATGTCAGTTTTGATTCGGCCTTGTTTTCTAAAGAATTAGAAAAAGCAATGCATGCATTATTACCTTATGATTTAGAACAACTAATGATTTGGGTTAATGAATTTTTAAAAGAACAACCTAATCTTAGAGCTGAATTAGCTTTATTAGACAGTGAAATAATAGAAGAGCTTGCCTATGCATAGGGCAAGCTTTTTTTGTTTATACTAGAATTAAGTACGTAAAAACGACTCATTGAGTTTTAAATTTATATTTTTACCAAACTAGAAAATTATAAAGAATGAAAAAAATAGTTTTATTAGCCATAATGTCTTTAGGGGTATTAATTTCTTGTAAGGATAAAAATATAGAGCAAGGAGAAAATAGTACTGTTGAGCATAATGATGTGCCTGAAGTAACCGAAATAGATGCTTCTGAAGAGGTGAAGGTATTATATGTAGCTTCTAAGCTGGATGAGTGTGCGGGTATTGCCCCTAAAAAATGTATGATGGTCAAGGAAGAAGAGGATGCACCTTGGGAGTTAATGTATCAAGAGATAGAGGGGTTTAATTATGAAGAAGGATATGAGTATAAAATAGAAGTGAAGAGAATAGATATAGCTAATCCTCCTGCTGATGCAACATCTTTCAGATATGTTTTAGTGACTGAAATCTCAAAAGAAAAAAAAGCATAGGGATATGGAGGATATTGTGTTAATGGATGATCGCGTCATTCTTAAACCACTAGAAGCATATAATTATAATGATTTAGTAGGATTTGCAATTAAAGAGCCTGAAATATGGAAATATGCAACTGTCGGAGTTGAAGGAGCTGATGGAATGAAAAAGTATATTAGCCAAGCGATTGAAGATAGGAATAAGGGTAAAGCGTATCCTTTCATTGTTTTTGATAAAAGGACAGAAGAGTATGTTGGCTCTACACGATTTTATAATATTGATCAAAAGAACAAGACGCTATTAATAGGGTATACTTGGTATAGTAAACTTACTCAAGGAACTGGAGTAAACAAGCACTGTAAGTATATGATGTTTAAATATGCTTTTGAAGTGATGGGAATGGAAAGGGTAGAGTTTAGAGTAGACAATACGAATGAGAGAAGTAAAGTGGCTGTTCAGAGTGTAGGTTGTACGTTAGAAGGAGTATTGAGAAGTGAAATCATTATTCACAGTGGTAGACGTAGAGATACTGCTATATTTAGTATGCTTAAAGACGAATGGTTTAGTCATGCTAAAGAGGCTCTAGAAGCAAAATTATAAGAACAAAAAAGACGATTTAACCAAATCGTCTTTTTTGTTATATTTTATCAATAACCTTGCGGCGTTCTGCCCCAGTAGTTTTAAAATGAGTAGGAGTTAGACCTGTTACTTTTTTAAACTGTTTGCTTAAGTGAGCTACACTACTATAATTTAATTGATAGGTTATCTCTTTTAGGCTTAATTCGTCATATACTAACAGTTCTTTTACCTTTTCTATTTTTAATTGAATAAAGTATTGCTCTATAGTAGTAGATTCTAGTTGCGAAAATAATAGGCTTAGAGCGTGGTAATCCATTTGCATTTTATCCGCTATATAAGCAGATAGTGGTATTTGTAGATTAGCATTGTGTTTTTGTACTAATTCTATTAATACTGTTTTGACTTTGTCTACTGTTTTACTTTTTTGATTGTCTAGGAGTTCAAAACCAATCTTTTGTAATTTAACTTCAATCTCTTTTAGCTGTGAAGAGTTCAAGTCTTCTTGTATTTCTATTTCTCCTAGTTCTATTTTAGTAGGGGTGTATTTTGCTTCTGTCAGTAGATTATCTACTGCCATTTTACACCTTTCACACACCATGTTTTTTATATATAGTTTCATCTGAAATATCCTTTTAGAAACTCAAAGATACTAAATCACATTTGAACATAAATATACAGAGACAATATAGTTTGACAGTAAAAGTGTTATTTTATGCTTTTAGTATTTAGTTGATTTTATAGTAAATAATCATTGTTTTGTTATTTTTTTGATATAATTAGTATTACTCAAAGTGAGAATCAATATGTTTCTTCACACTTAGATAATTCGGTGGTATAGTAGTGTATAGCTCAGTTTTCAATAGTTGTATTTGTTACCTTTACTCATGATGATTAACTATAAGTAGCAATATGAAAATTTTTAATACAGCACAAATGCAAGCATTGGATAAAGAGACAGTATCCAATCAATATATATCTTCATTTAAGTTAATGGAGAGAGCAACAACTAAAGTCTTTGAGAAGTTGCAAACTAGATATAAATTATATCAAACATCATTTGTTATTTTTTGTGGAACGGGAAATAATGGAGGTGATGGATTAACCTTAGCTAGATTATTAAAAGAAGGAGGAGCTATGGTGAAGGTATTCTTGGTGCAAACTAAGAAATATAGTCCTGATAATGCTCAGAATCAAGATCTATTAGAGGATAGAGATATCAATGTAGAGAAGTTTAATACAAAGAGTAAATTAAAAGTAAAGAAAGATGATGTTATCGTAGATGCTTTATTTGGTATAGGATTACATAGTCCTTTAGATGAAGAGTGGCGTCCTATCTTTGATTTTTTAAATGAAACTCCATGTCTAGAGAGAGTTTCTATAGATATGCCTTCAGGATTATTAGCAGATGTGGCAACACCAAAAGAAGCTATTGTATTTAAGGCTGATGTAGTTTATACATTCCAATTACCAAAAACAGCATTACTGTTATCTGATGCTAAAGAATATGTGAAAGAACTAGAAATATTAGATATAGGACTCGATCTAGACTATATAGAGAGTACTAAGTCGGATGCTTATTTTGTAGAACAGGATAAAGTGAAAAACTTAGTGAAATCAGGAACTAAGTTTAGTAATAAGGATGACTTTGGTAGAGTAATATTAATCGGTGGGAGTAAAGGAAAAATAGGAGCTGTGACTTTAGCAAGTAAGGCTGCTATGCATACAGGAAGTGGAATCGTGACGGCCTATGTACCGAGTTGCGGATATACTATCGTACAGACAGGGATACCTGAAGTCATGTGTGATACATGTACTAGTGAAGACTATATAAAAGTATTTCCATCTGTAGAACATTATGATGCAGTAGGAGTAGGGTGTGGTATAGGATTACATAAAGATACAGCTACTGCATTAATCAGTTTTTTAAAAGAGAATAAGGATAGGAAATTAGTAATAGATGCAGATGCTCTTAATATTATTAGTGAACAGAAGTGTTTAGATAAAGTTCCAGCAGAAAGTATCTTAACCCCACACGAAAAAGAACTGAAAAGACTTATCGGTGAGTGGGATAATGACTTTGATAAGATTGATAAAGTAAAACAGTTGGCTAAAAAGCACAATGTCATCTTTGTATTAAAAGGAGCACATACGATAACAATAGCACCAGACGAAACGATCTACTTTAACTCATCAGGTAACTGGGGAATGGCTACTGCTGGAGTAGGAGATACCTTGACAGGTATGATTACCTCTTTACTTGGGCAGGGTTACACTAGTAAAGAAGCCGCTATAGTAGGAGTCTATTTACATGGATTAGCAGGTGATTTAGCTATTGAGAATATTCATCCACATAGTCTAGTTGCTTCGGATGTAAGTAACTATATTAGTGCTGCTTATAATCAAATTGCATTATAAATAGTGAATATAAAAATGTAAGGCTACCTCTAAGAAGGTAGCCTTACTTTATTTGTTTAGCTTAGAATAGATCACCGTATCTAAGAATTGACCATCAAAGAACCAGTTTTCTTTTAAATGACCTTCTTTGATAAAGCCGCATTTTTCAAGAACTTTCATAGAACCAATATTCTCTGGATCTAAGAGCGCTTCTATAGAATGTAATTTCATGGTAGAGAAGCCATAATGTACGATGGCTTGAAGAGCTTCAGTTATATAACCTTTTCCATTATACTGGGGCAAAGACATATATCCTGTTTCTGCTCTATAGTGCTCTAGTTTCATACGATAAAACCCGATGGTGCCAATCATTGTACCTTCTTCTTTTAGTGTGATTGCCCAATTAACACATTCTTTAGCTGCCATTCTTTCATCTATAGAATGGATATATTGTTTTATTTCTTCTTCTGATTGTGTAACAGGTACAGGGATATACTTCATCACTTCTGGGTCTGTACGCATGGTGTACATCGTATTTAAGTCATTTATATCTAAACGTCTAAGAATAAGTCTATCTGTTTCGAGTATAGGAAATATGGTTAAGTCTATATTTAGCATGTTTTTTGAATTGGTTTAAAAACAAATCTAAATAAAATATGGCATAGACTTGTTGTCTATGCCATATTATATCATTTTTAATAAGTAGGTTCTATTTAGTTACTTCATCTATCAAGTAGAAGATAGACTTAAAGTTTACACCTCCATATTCTGTTAGCCCTATTTCACACGTACGACTGGTAGAGAATGCATCCTTCGCATCAGTAGGTATTTGTTCTTTTAAGTGTCTATTACCATGTTTATTTAATTCAGGGAACGTAAACCCTCTATCTCCTGCAAAGCCACAACAGTTACTATCAATATAGTTTACTTTCTCAGCACACAGCTTAGTCAATTCAAGTAACTTGCCTTCTAATCCTACTTTCTTAACAGAGCATACAGGGAATACACTGATCTCTTTTCTTGGACTCTTAACAGGTAATATAGGCATTACATAATCCAACATAAATTCGATAGGATCGTGCATTTTTAGTTTACCATCTTTATGAGCATCATAGAAGGTATAAAAACAAGGACTCATGTCAAATAATACAGGGTATCTACCATCCTCAGTAGCTTTTAATAAAGCAAGTTCTAATTCTGAGGATTTAGTATGTCCTTCTTCTTTCATTCCTTTACTGCTAAATGGCATTCCGCAGCACATATTATTTACGTTTTCTGGGTATATAATGGTATATCCAGCACGTTTAAGTAGTTCTACTGTTTTAGCTGTTAAATCCATATCAGATTTAGGATAGTCATTAGATTTACCCATTGTTCTATTAATGCATGAAGGGAAGTAAACTACTTTTCTATCTTGTCCAGGATTAACGATAGGTTCTGTTATTTTATGCTTATTGCCTTTAGGCATGGCTACATTCCATTGTGGTATTTTATTACCAGACATCTTACGCATACCACTTGACACACTAGTCATAATCTTATTCCCTAAGATATTTTGGAATACCCCAACGGTGTTTAATGCCTTACGCCCCATGGCAGTAACGCGTTCCATATTTTCTACAAAATACTCAGCATTTTTTCTGTCTTTGTCCGTAATAGCGCTATGACGAATATCTTTAATGTATTTACCCGTATCTATTTTTACAGGACATGCTAAGGCACATAGTCCATCTGTAGCACATGTTTCATCAGCATAGTAATGAGCACTATTTACTAAGTTCTCTAACTCTTCTGTATCTTTCCCTATAGCTTGTAGTCTTGCTATTTCTCTACCTACCACGATACGTTGTCTTGGTGATAGTGTGAGCCCTTCTGATACACAGTGTGATTCACAGAATCCGCATTCGATACATTTATCTACTATTTCGTTAGTAGCAGGAGAAGCTTTGAAGTTCTCTAAATGAACATGAGGATTAGCATTGATAATTACACCTGGGTTCACTAAGTTATGTGGGTCAAAGATTGCTTTGACTTTTAGCATAATGTCATAAGCTTGTTTACCCCATTCTTTCTCTACGAAAGGAGCCATATTTCGCCCTGTTCCATGTTCAGCTTTTAATGAACCTTCAAATCTATCTACTACTATTTCTACCAACCCATCCATTAATCGAGCATATCTGTCTATTTCTTCTTGAGTAGAGAAATCTTGTGAGAATACTAGGTGTAAGTTTCCTTCTAAGGCATGCCCGAATAGTACTGCATCATGGTATTGTAATTCTGCAAACAAATCTTTCATGGCAATACACGCATCGGCTAATTTCTCTACAGGAAAGGCAACATCTTCAATGATACAAGTAGTCCCTGTCTTTCTCAATGCTCCTGTCGTAGGTAACAGACCATTTCTAGCCTTCCAATTGAATGCGTATTGTTGAGGTTCTGAAGTAAACTCAAAAGGTTTATAAGTAGGAGTAGAAGCAATTGCCTCTCTGATTTGTTGTTGTTTAGTTGACATTTCAGTTTCATTCTCTGCTTGTGCTTCGACAAGTAAGATACAAGCCGTTTCTGGTAATGTCTTGAAATATTCTGGGGCAAGAGCTTCATCTTCGATAGATTTAATACTATTTCTATCTAGTAACTCTACTGCCGCTACAGGGCTTTTCTTTAAAAAAGGCACTGCTTGGCAGGCTTTTTCTATCGTTTCAAAAATCATTAATGTACACGCTTTGTGTTTGTAATTAATGACTGTATTATACGTAATATCAGAGATAAAGGCTAATGTACCCTCAGACCCTATCATAATATGTTTAATGATTTCATAAGGATCGTGATAGTCTATAAACGCATTAAGGCTATATCCTGTGGTATTTTTGATTTTAAACTTGCGCTCTATTCGATCGTATAGTGTGCGATCTGTATGGATAGCATCCCTTAGACGCTCTATTTCTTTGATGATTTCAGGATGTTTCTCAGCGAATTCTTTTTTGCTTTCATCGTTTGCCGTATCTAATACGGTTCCGTCATAAAGAACAATCTTAATATCTGCAATTGTATTATAAGAGTTCTGCGAAGTACCACAGCACATTCCACTAGCATTATTAGCAGCGATACCACCTATCATTGCGGCATTGATAGAGCCAGGATCTGGACCTATCTTACGTCCATAAGGAGCCAGGATAATATTAGCTCTTCCTCCAATAATACCGGGCTGAAACTTCGCTTGAAGCCCATTGTTTAAGATTTCATATTTTTTCCATTGATGAGTAGCCACCATCAAGACAGAATCTGTTACTGCCTGTCCAGATAGACTTGTTCCTGCCGCTCGGTACGTCACCGCTACATTGTGCCTTGTAGCAGTCTGTAGGGTAGCTACAGCTTCTTGGTGATTGTGTACTTGAACAACTATTTTAGGAACTAATTTATAAAAACTAGCATCAGTACCATACGCTAATAGTTGAATCGGATTAGTGATAATCCTATCAGAATCTACGTGATTAGCTAGTTCTTCTTTGAACTTTTGGTATTGTAATGGTAACATATTTCTATCTTTTTTAATATGCTACAATTTACAAAACATATAAAAAAGATAAGAGTGGAACGCTTTGTTTATACTGGATTTAAATAAGATGCGGTAGTTGGAGGTATGGTGATGAATAATGTTTAAATTATAATGTTTCGAGATTGCTAGGGGTTTTCTTGAGGTATTCTTGCACCTTTCTTCGAGAAAAATGCCTTCTGGGCTAGGAAACTCCAAGGAATCTCCTAGAAAACCTCAAGAAAGTGCAAGGAAAATAGGGCTTGGTTGGTAGAGAAAGATTAGTAGAGATTACTTAGAAGGACTTTTTTGTAAACTGTTTTGACCTAATTGGTTAGTGTTAGAAATAACTATTGGAAGGCCATCATAAAAAACAAAAAAAGACCGCTATGAAATCCAAGGTTTAAATACTACCTTTGCACAAAATTTAGACACACAACAACACAAAGTCATTTAGTATGTATAAAAGCATTATTAAGCCTATATTTTTTAGGTTTGACCCAGAGAAAGTGCATCATTTTACCTTCGGTGCTCTTAAATTCGTGAATAGTATTCCTGGTGTATCCGCACTTATTCGCGCCAATTGTCAAGTAAATGACCCTAGATTAGAGAGAGAAGTATTTGGATTAAAGTTTAAGAATCCAGTAGGTCTTGCAGCAGGTCTGGATAAGGATGCTAAGTTATACAGAGAATTAGAAAACTTTGGTTTTGGTTTTATAGAAATCGGGACTCTTACTCCAAAAGGACAACCTGGAAATCCTAAAAAGAGATTATTCCGTCTAAAAGAAGACAATGGTCTTATCAATAGAATGGGATTTAACAATGGAGGGATAGAAGAGGCTATTGAGCGTCTAAAGAAGAATAAAGGAACGCTGATAGGAGGGAATATTGGGAAGAACAAAGTGACTCCTAATGAACAAGCAAATGAAGATTATGAAATCTGTTTTGAAGCGTTGTTTCCTTATGTAGATTATTTCGTGGTAAATGTGAGTTCACCTAATACACCTAATTTACGTGCATTACAGGATAAAGAACCACTGAAAGCGTTACTTCACGGATTACAAGTTAAAAATAATCAGAAAGAGGCTCCTAAGCCTATTTTACTGAAGATAGCACCAGATTTAACAGATGATCAGTTATTAGATATTATAGAGATCGTTACAGAAACAAAGATAGTTGGAGTGATCGCTACGAATACTACTATCGATCGCAGTAATCTGAAGTCTATTCATCAGCAGGAGACAGGGGGACTAAGTGGAAAGCCTCTGACGAAGAGAAGTACAGAGGTTATTCGATTCTTATCTGAGAAGAGTAATAAAGCATTCCCTATTATCGGTGTGGGAGGTATACATTCTGCAGAAGATGCGATAGAAAAACTAGAGGCAGGAGCGAGCTTGATTCAGCTTTATACTGGCTTTATATATGAAGGACCAGGCTTGATTAAAAAGATTAATAAAGCCATATTATCTAAATATTAGAATTAATTATGTCAACAGAAGTATTATATACTTTTTTTATAACTTGTTTTTTATTGATTATTACTCCAGGACCAGATATTCTATATGTGGTTTCGCAGAGCATTACCAGAGGGCGTAAGTATGGATATGCGGTAGTGGTAGGACAGGTAGGAGGTTTATTATTCCATTTATCATTATTTGCTTTTGGAATCTCCGCTTTAATTACGCAATCTGAATTACTGTTTAAAGGTGTTAAGTTATTCGGAGCCTTATATCTATTCTGGTTGTCTTATAAAGTATTTCAGGAAGAGAATGTAATCGTCATTGATGAATCTAGTTCAGGACAGAATGATAAGACTTTTATGGGATTTGTCAGAAAAGGATTGCTGATGAATGTATTAAATCCAAAGGTTATGATGTTCTTTTTGGCTTTATTCCCAGGGTTTATTACAGAAAGTGCAGGGAGTGTACAGAAACAAGTTTTTGTACTAGGTACCGTGTTTATTACAGAAGCAGTAGTCATTTTCTTTATCATCTGTACTATAGCAGCTAAGCTGACAGATTATATGAGAGATAATAAATATGTCAATATATTTTTAAAGTGGCTTCAAATCATCGTTTTTAGTGGATTAGCAGTTTTTCTACTAGTAAGCTAAGAAGAAAATAATAGTAAAAAAGGTTCTAAGGATAATATCTTTAGAACTTTTTTTGTTTATAGGAACTCTATGTGTCAGATAATCAATAGAATGTTGTTTGAGTATGTTAAGTAAATAAAATAAAGAAAATCACATTGTAAAATTGTGGCTTTTCATTTATATTTGAATTATATGAAACCAGCAGTAAAAATTATAGAATGTCCTCGTGATGCCATGCAAGGCATTAAGATGTTTATCCCAACAGAAAAAAAGGTACAGTATATACAGTCTCTTTTAAGAGTGGGGTTTGATACCATAGATTTTGGTAGTTTTGTTTCTCCTAAGGCTATTCCTCAGATGCAGGATACGGCTGAGTTATTAGCTCAGTTAGACTTGAGTAAGACAGAGAGCAAGCTATTAGCTATTATCGCAAACACAAGAGGTGCAGAACAAGCTGCTGAGCATAAAGAAATACAGTATTTAGGATTCCCTTTTTCTATATCTGAGAACTTCCAGATGCGTAATACACATAAGACTATTGCAGAATCTATCGTTACTTTAGATGAGATATTGAATATCGCTACTAAAGCCGATAAAGAGGTTGTGGCTTATTTATCTATGGGGTTTGGTAATCCTTATGGAGATCCGTGGGATGTAGATATCGTAGGGGATTGGACTGAAAAGCTGTCAAAGAAGGGAGTGAAGATTCTTTCATTATCGGATACGGTAGGAAGTTCTACACCAGAAGTGATAGATTATTTATTTAGCAATTTGATTCCAGCTTATCCTAATATTGAGTTTGGAGCACATCTACACACTACTCCTGATAGTTGGTTTGAGAAGATTGATGCGGCCTATAAGGCTGGATGTCTACGTTATGATGGTGCAATAAAAGGTTATGGGGGATGTCCAATGGCAAAAGATGATTTGACTGGAAATATGCCAACAGAGAAGATGTTGAGCTACTTTACAGCAAATAAGGTAGATACGAACTTGAGTGCTATGTCATTTGAAAGCTCATATAATGAAGCTTTAAAAATATTTAATTTTTACCATTAAAGTTTTTTATTACATAGAAAAATAGTAAATTTGCGTGCAATTCAACGACATTGCACATGAAAGCACACACAACTAAAATCATCGGTCAAGGACTTACTTACGATGACGTATTACTAGTTCCAAACTATTCAGAAATACTTCCAAGAGAAGTTAGTTTAAAATCAAAATTTTCTAGAAACATTACTTTGAACGTTCCTGTAGTATCTGCTGCGATGGATACTGTAACGGAAAGTGAAATGGCTATTGCTATGGCTCGTGAGGGGGGAATCGGAGTGATTCACAAGAACATGACTGCTGAAGAGCAAGCAAAAGAAGTAAGAAAGGTAAAAAGAGCTGAGTCAGGTATGATTATAGACCCAGTAACTCTTCCTCTTACAGCTACTGTAGGTGATGCGAAAAAGGCAATGGCTGAATTCGGAATCGGAGGTATTCCAATTGTTGATGACAATGGGCTTCTTAAAGGAATCATTACAAATAGAGATATGCGCTTCGAAAAACAAAACGATCGTGCTATCACAGAGGTAATGACTAAAGATAATCTAGTAACTGCTGCTGAGGGTACTACTTTAGATCAAGCAGAAGAAATTCTTCAAGAGAAAAAAATCGAAAAATTACCAGTAGTTAATGCTGATAATAAATTAGTTGGTTTAATCACTTTTAGAGATATCACTAAACTTACTTTAAAACCAAATGCTAATAAGGACAAGTTCGGTAGACTACGTGTTGCAGCTGCTTTAGGAGTAACTGCTGATGCTGTAGATAGAGCTAAATTATTAGTACAAGCTGGTGTAGATGCATTAATTATAGATACTGCTCATGGTCACTCTCAAGGAGTGGTGGGGGTATTAAAAGCGGTAAAAGCTGCTTTCCCTGAAATAGATGTAGTAGTAGGTAATATCGCTACTCCAGAAGCTGCTTTATTCTTAGTAGAGAATGGTGCTGACGCTGTTAAAGTAGGTATCGGACCTGGATCTATCTGTACTACACGTGTAGTAGCAGGGGTTGGGTTCCCACAGTTCTCAGCTATCATGGAAGTAGCAGCTGCTCTAAAAGGAACAGGTGTACCAGTGATCGGTGATGGAGGTCTTCGTTATACAGGAGATATCCCTAAAGCGTTAGGAGCAGGAGCAGATTGTGTAATGCTAGGATCAATGCTAGCAGGTACTAAGGAATCTCCAGGTGAAACTATTATCTTCGAAGGAAGAAAGTTCAAAGCTTACCGCGGAATGGGATCTGTAGCTGCTATGAAACAAGGTTCTAAAGATCGTTACTTCCAAGATGTGGAAGATGATGTGAAAAAATTGGTACCAGAAGGAATCGAAGGTAGAGTACCTTATAAAGGAGAACTTAGCGAGAGTATGTTACAGTTCATAGGAGGTCTTAGAGCAGGTATGGGATACTGTGGTGCTAAAGATATTCCTACATTACAAGAAGTGGCTAGATTTGTTCAGTTAACTGCTTCTGGTATTGGAGAGAGTCACCCTCACAATATTACGATTACTAAATCTGCACCTAACTATTCTAGATAGTGTTAGATGGTATGTTACGGATTACAAATTCGCAACAACCTTAGAGATATAATTAAAATAATAGGGCTATTTCGTACGAAATAGCCCTATTATTTTTTATAAGATAAGTGAGTAATTATGCTTTTATAGTATCTACTAAACGTCTTATTTTAATATTTAATACAACATAAGTAAGAGATACAAATGGTGAAATAATATTAAAGAATGCGTAAGGAGCATATGTCATTGTATCAATTCCTAGTACTCCTGAGTGATAAGCCCCACAAGTATTCCAAGGAATTAGTACTGATGTCACAGTCCCTGAATCTTCTAGTGTTCTACTTAAGTTCTCAGGCGCAAGTCCTTTATCCTTATAGGCTTTAGAAAACATTTTACCAGGTATTACTAATGATAAATATTGTTCAGAAGCAGTTAAGTTTACAACAACGCAACTTGCCATTGTGCTTGCGAATAATCCAAAAACTGACTTTGCTATGCTCAATAGGGTTTGTGTTATTTTCTTTAAAGCTCCAATAGCTTCCATTGCTCCACCGAAGAACATTGCACAGATAATTAACCATACTGTGTTTAGCATGCTTTTCATTCCTCCTGCTTCGAATAAGCTATTTAAACTTTCCATAGGAGATAGGATAGCAATATCTGTAGTGATGGCATTCATAATTCCTTTATAGGCTGTAACTGGTGTCAATGAAGTTCCTTCTCCTACAAAGGCTACTATATCTGGCTGAAAAAATAGAGCGAATACAGCTCCTAATAAGGTTCCTAAAAGTAAAGCAAGTATTGGTTTCATCTTTTTTAATATTGCTCCAATTACGATGACAGGAACTAAGAATAACCAAGGTGTAATGTTGAATGTTTGGTCAATTGCCTGTAATGAAGCGGACATATCTATGGTCTCAGGTACATCAAGATTAAAACTGATGATGATAAATATGATTAAGGTTAGTACATAGGTAGGGATAGTAGTGAACATCATATATCTTATATGAGTAAACAAATCTGTACCAGCCATAGCAGAGGCTAGATTAGTAGTGTCTGATAGTGGAGATAACTTATCTCCAAAGTATGCTCCTGATATTACAGCACCTCCAATAAGCGCTAGATCAATACCCATCGCATTACCTATACCTACTAGAGCAATACCTACTGTAGCAGATGTGGTCCAAGAACTACCTGTTGCCAAGGCGATAATGGAACAGATAATTACTGTCGCTGGTAAGAATATATGAGGTTCTAAAATCTGTAAACCATAGTAAATCATTGTCGGAATAATACCACTCAATAACCAAGTTCCTGATAAGGCTCCTACTAATAACAGTATATAGATAGCTCTAGTGGTCTCTCTAACGTTCTTAGTGATTTTTTTAATAATATCTTCGTAATCGACTTTATTGTATAGACCTATTCCGATTGCGATAAGCCCACCTATTAATAGAACGAATTGGTTAGAACCCGCTAAAGCAGCACTACCATAAACGAATACATTAGTACCTAATAGTGCAATAAGGACTATCATAGGGATTAGAGATTGTAATAAGGTTATTTTTTTGGATTTGACTTTAGTTTCAATATTCATGATTGTTTTATGTTGTTTGTAAAGAGCTTGAAGATACATAAAAATCAATAGAATTTAATATCTGTACAATATTATTTAGAATAAAACTACATATTGCCGTTTATTGCTAATCCTTTAAAGTACGGCTTTTGTGTGAGAAGTGTTTATAATGAATATGTTGTAATAAAAAAGCCTCATAAAATTAATTATGAGGCTTTGTCTTATAGGCTGATAATTTTATTTTATAGGCTCTTCATCTCTTGGAGGACCTATTTTTGTATAATTTATTTGAACAAGTTCTAATTGACCATTTATACTTACCCTAGTTACTAAAGAGAGCTCGTTTTGTTCTACTTTGACAATTTGTCTTTTGTCATTAACACTTTCAAAAACAATAAAATCATCAGAAACGTTACCTAACTTAACTTTAGGTTTTATTTCATTACTATAATATTGAACTAATTTGACTGATTCAAGTTGATCTGTGAAAACCTCTAGTTCTTCATTTTTATTAAATGTACCGATTTCAGTGTATTTAACTGTACTACCATCTTTTAATCTGATAGTGTTAGATTCCCATTTTCCAAAATAAGTTTTTACTGTGATTCCACTGTCATTACTACAGCTAGTGAATAGAATTGTAGTTAAAAGGAAACAACTGATAGATAATAGTTTTTTCATTAGTTTATGATGGTTTGTTATTTGTGTGGAAATATATAAAAAAAATGAATTGAATGTTGTAATAAAATATAAAGCCCCATAAAATTAATTATGAGGCTTAGTGTATTAACTAATATTAGTTTATTTATTTGAAGTGTAAGTGACAGTTACAGGTAATGTTGAACCTCTCATTGTATAGTCATAAGTAAGAGATAATTGACCTTTAACAATACCATTAATCTTACGTGGAGTATAATTCTCTTTTTCGAAAGTAATGATATTACCTTTAATTGTTCCTTTAGTAATAACAGGTTCTTTTTTGTTTTTGAAGTATTCAGTAAGAACAGCAGTATTTTCTGTTAATACTAAATTATCAGGTTGATTTACTGCATTATCACCAGGCATATCGGTATAGTTATGAATCATTTCTGTTGTTCCATAAGTATAAGACAATTCGTGAGAAATCCAAGTACCAATGTATTGAGTAGGGTTAGAATTACCATAAGTAACAGTTACAGGTAATGTTGCACCTCTCATTGTGTAATTATAGGTAAGTGATAATTGCCCATTAACAATACCATTGATTTGACGAGGAGCATATCCTTCTTTATCAAAAGTAATTATATTGTTTTTAACCGTACCTGTTGTAACTACAGGTTCAGAAACATTTTTAAAATATTCTGTAAGTGTAACTTTATTATTAATAATGACTAGTTTATCTGTTTGATATACGGCATTTTCACCAGGCATTTCAGTATAGTTATGAGTCATTTCTGTTGTCCCATAAGTATAAGATAATTTATCTGCATACCATGTTCCTTCAGCATTTATCTCAGATCTAATAGGAGCATTGTCATCGTTAGAACATGCTGTGAAAGATAGAGTAGTACTTACGAAAAGTACTAAAGCCATTAATTTTTTCATTGATATTAAGTTGTTAGTTTTTTGTTATTATTTAAAACCTTTTACGCTTTTGTCGTAGATTTTATCTTTGTCCTCTTTAGAAAGGTCTTTTCTGTATTGGAATAATGCCGCTTCCCAATCTCCATAACCTGTATTAGGTAAAACAATAAATTTCTTACCAAACTGTTCTCTATTGTTTCTTACATTCTCTATTCTCTCTTCTTGAGTCTTTTTATCCCAAAGCGTAGAGAAGTCAGATAAGTTATCTCCTAAAAGCATTACGATTTCGTGAGTTTCGCTTAGTTTTTGGCGTCTTGCCTCTTTACTAGACTCAGCAGTTCTAACGATAACGTGTGTATCATCTGCGTAAGGGTAGTTATACTTTACTAAGTTTTTCATAGTACCAGGTTTGTCATTCTGGTTTCTATTTGTGATATAGAATACTTCTACACCTTTAGACTTAGCATAGTTAAAGAATTCTAAACTTCCTAATAATGGAAGAGCTTCTCCTTTAGAAGTCCATTCTGTCCAAGTAGCTTGGTCATAAGATTTACCTTCTCTAGCCATTTGTACAGCATAAGGAGAGTTGTCTAAGAAAGTTTCGTCGATGTCAGTAACAATAGCAAGAGGCTTATTGTGTTGTTCTGTAAGAATGCGATCTAGTTGCAATGTAGCAATATTGAAAGCCTGAGCAGCTAAAGCTTGATATTCAGCAGCATTTTGTTGGAATACAGCTGAGTATAATTTCCCATTTACTTCAATGTTGTTTAAGGCGTTTTCTGAAGATGTAGTTGTTCCTTGTGGTACTGACTTACATGCAGTTAAAGCTGTAAAAGCTAAAGCTGTTATTAGAAAAGATCTTTTAAGCATGTGATTTATTATTTTCTGTTACAAGCACAAAAATACAATAATAATCTGGAAGAGAGCTACAGTTAGAGGAATACAGCTTAGTTAGCCTTCTTTAAAAATTGTTAAATAAACAGAAACGAAAAACAAAAAGGGAGTTTATGATTAAACTCCCTTGATATAGATCGTATGAATAATAATTACTTTATTTCTGCTGCTTTTTCATCAAATAATTCAGAAACAGACCAATATCTTTCTCCTGTATCATAGTTGAAGGTTAAAATAGTAGCTCCTTTTTCTATTTCTGGTAATTTTTTAGCAATAGCAGCTAAAGATGTACCTGTAGAAATACCAGCCAAAATACCTTCTTGACTAGCAATTTTATTAGTATAAGCATACGCTTCTTCTTTACCTATAGTGATAATACCATCAAAGATATCTGTATTCACTACTTTAGGTATAAATCCTGCACCAATACCTTGTAATGGGTGTGGACCTGGTTTTCCTCCACTTAAGACAGGAGAGTTTTCAGGTTCTACAGCAAACACTTTTAATTTAGGAAAAACTTTTTTTAACTCTTCTGCTACTCCAGTGATGTGTCCACCTGTTCCTACTCCAGTGATTAGATAGTCAATACCTTCAGGGAAGTCATTGATGATTTCTAGAGCAGTTGTTTTACGGTGTACTTCTGGGTTTGCTAAGTTGTTAAACTGTTGAGGTACCCATGCGTTCTCCATTTCTTCTGCTAGTTCAGTTGCTTTAGATACAGAACCAGATGTTCCTAATTCTTTTGGCGTTAGGACAAATTTAGCTCCATAAGCAGCCATAAGCTTTCTGCGTTCGATACTCATTGACTCAGGCATTACTAGGATTAATTTATAACCTTTAACAGCACAGGTCATAGCTAGACCAACTCCAGTGTTTCCTGAAGTAGGCTCTATAATAGTAGTGTCTTTATTGATTAACCCTTTTGCTTCAGCATCTTCAATCATAGCTAAGGCAATACGGTCTTTTAAACTTCCTCCTGGATTTTGTTTCTCTAGTTTAATCCAAACATTAATATCATTTGGAAATAACTTGTTTATTTTAATATGAGGGGTATTTCCTATTGCCTCAAGTACACTATTTATTTTCATGATTCTTAGATTTTTTTGATTAATTAAATTATGAAATTAATTGGTTCAGGATAATTTTCTTGATCTTTAGAATAGCTTTTACTTTTACTATACATTATAGAGTTAGGCTTTACACTTTTGGTTAACCATACATTACCACCTATTACAGTATCATGACCTATAATAGTATCACCTCCTAATATAGTTGCACCAGAATAAATAATAACATTATCTTCAATATATGGGTGTCTTCTTGTATTTGCTTTGTCCTTAGATACAGAAATAGCTCCTAAAGTAACACCTTGATATATTTTTACGTTTTGACCAATAACACAAGTTTCTCCTATCACGATACCCGTTCCATGGTCTATGCAGAAATGAGATCCAATGATAGCAGCAGGATGAATATCAATACCTGTCTTACTATGTGCATGTTCTGTCCATATTCTTGGTAATAGCACTACTTTCTGTGTGTGTAGTTGATGTGCAAAACGATAAATAGCAATCGCATAAAATCCTGGGTAAGCTATGTATACTTCTTGTAAACAAGTAGCTGCAGGGTCATTTTCTAAAATAGCTTGCGCATCTGTTTTAAGTGTAAAGAAAATATGTGGTAAAGCTTCGAAAAAGTCATTAGCTATTTTTTGAGACTTATCTACATCATTATTAATTTTAAATACAATAGAAAGTAACTCTAACTTTAGTGTAGATAAACGGATATTGATAGCTTCTTCTGATAAGTATTTTTTATCTTCTAATTGAAATAGAAAATGAAATAACGTATCAGTGAATTTTTCAATTCTTTGTTTGTCTAAGAATGATTGTGAACTTTCATTTTGTGTCAGTATCTCTCTAACGAAATCATTTTGCATGAATAAACGTAATTTGAATTAAAGTATGTATACAATAAAGGAAATACCTTTTAATATACATAACTATAGTAATATTTGATAATAAATACATTATTATGTAAATGTAAGAATTGTACAACGAAGGTTGAAGAGTGTTTAACAAAACTTTCATTTTATTTATGAAATGTATTTAAAACGGCTTATTTAGAAGACGGATAGTGGCAAAGTATCTATTTGGGATAATAGTTGTTAAAAACAAAGGATCTCTCTTTTTACTATACAATATTATTTTATCTTTGTTAGAGAATTACAAAGGCGAAGTAATTCAATCAGTTATGTGTTTTGTTTCTGAAATAGATTTTTTATTTTAATTTCTTTTGAGCTGGCTACTTAAAAAGGGATTTGGTTTTGTTGTTTTGTTGTTCTATTTCAAAATTTGTGAAACAAAAAAAAATACATACTTAAAATAAAAAGGGTTCCTTCAATAAGGAACCCTTTTTTATTCTAATAACAGTGACTTTAGGTTGATACGATATGCTTTAAGTAATTCTGCTTTAATTAGATATCCTATATATTTTTTGTTTTCTTGTACTAGTACAAATTCTAAGTTGTTAGTTTCTAAAGTCTGCATAATGATTTTAGAAGAATCGTTTTTAGATACAATTATAGGTGTTTCTATTAGGTCTTTAATAGGTGTGAATTTGGTTTGAAACTCACTGAATATAATAGGTCTTACACTATCAAGGTTAACGATACCAATGATTTTTTGTTCACTATCTAGTATAGGAATAAAGGTCTGTTTAGTATTTGCAAAAATATCTACAACAGCTGCGGTAGTGTGTTGTGGTGTTAAAGTCTTAATATCATTTTTAATATAATCACTTGCTATTATAGTTGATAATATATTAGAATCTTTATCAGAAGTGAAGACCATCCCCGTTGTAGCTATAGATTTAATATCCATAGAGTATTTTTCCATGTGCTTAGAGATTGCAAAGCTAATAGATGATACGATTAATAGAGGAACCATTAATCCATATCCTCCTGTTATTTCTGCAATTAAGAAAATACCTGTCAGAGGAGCATGAAACAATCCACTGATTACAGCTGCCATTCCTACTACTGTGAAGTTTTGAACAGGAATCTCCTTTATACCTAATAACTGTAATAGTTTGGCTAGAGTAAAACCAAGATAAGAACCTACGAATAGAGAAGGAGCGAAGTTACCTCCATTTCCTCCACTTCCCATTGTTAATCCTACAGCATAAGTTTTTACTAATGCTGCCCCTCCAACAAAGAGTAATAATACCCATTGTTTATTAGAAAAATCAGCTAACAAAGTATTATTTAGAATAGACTGTGGTGCATCACTAGTTAGTATTTTAATGCTTTCATATCCCTCACCAAAAAGTGTAGGAAAGAGAAAAATTAAGACTGCTAACATAGAAGCCCCTATTAATGCTTTCTTATAAGCACCAAACTTCATACTTGATATATAGTGTTCTGTCTTTCGGAACATTCTAGCATGATATACACAAAAGAAACCAGATAAAATACCTAGTAAAATATAGTAAGCTGTGTTACCTGTATCAAATACCAACTGATTTTTAAAAGAAAGTAAAATGTCTTCTTTGATAATTAAGTTCGTTACAATAGTACCTGTAGCAGCAGAAATCATAATAGGTATAAAAGCAGATACAGAAACATCAACTAAGATAATTTCTATAGCAAAAAGAACACCAGCTATCGGCGCATTAAAAGCAGCTGATACTCCAGCAGCTACACCACAACCTAATAATAGTATTCGATCTTTGTAATTAAGCTTATAGTTCTGAGCATAATTAGAACCAAAAGCAGCCCCTGTAATAGCAATTGGAGATTCAAGACCTAACGAACCTCCCATACCTACAGTCAAAGAACTTGTGATAATCTGTGAGTACATCTGCTTACGTGGCATAATACCAGACTTCTTAGCAACAGCAATCATGATCTGATATGTACCTTTCTCAATAGATCCATTTAGAAATTTTCTAACAACGAATACGGTAAGTAAAATACCTATAATAGGTAGAATACTGTTCATATAAGGTAGATGAGAGATGTTGTCTATATAGGTAGCAAGTTTAAATACATTGTGAGCAAAGTACTTCAAAACTGTAACAGCAATAGCAGATGATGCCCCTACTAAGACGCAAGAGAAATATAAAAACTGCCTATTGCTTAAGATAGACTTCAGGAAGAATAGTATTCCTTCAGCATACTTAAACACTTGACCAGCGTAGTACTTTATTTTCTTGGGATTTATAATTTTCATATTGCAAAAATAATGTAAAAGAAAACCCTTTTGGTAATAATTATCTAGTTTTGTTATTCGTGATAATAGAAAGATATAAGATAAGATATTATTTTAATAAGTAACGCTCTGTTTTTTTAAAATCAATTAAATGTTTTTGTAATTCTGTAAAGAAAGTAGAGAAATGCTCTTCGAATGTATCATAATGTTCTACTAGTTCTGTTGTAGCAAAAGACATCTTAGAGACTCCTTTCGTTCTACGATCCATTTGTGTCAGTATATATCTTAACCCTTCTATAGAACGATATTTTACAAGCCAATTTTCTTCAAGCATAATATGTAAGAAGTTTTGAACCTTAACAGGTAGGGCAGTAAAGTTCTCTTGTAATTCGGTATAGAAACGTTGAGCATATTCTTCTAATGGGATAGAACTGTATTGATTCCAATTTTTAGCTAGAAAGTGATCGTAGTACATATCTATTAGAACAGCGGCGTAATGGTTGTATTGGGGTACAATAAGTTTTTTACTTTTTCTCCAGATTTCATGAGCATCTGTATAAGTATCTATTTCTCGATGTAAGATTACACCTTGTTGAATTTTAGTAGGATAATTGATGTAGTCTTTTCCTCGAATACTATCCGCTACAAAGTTTCCTATTTTAAGTAAAGTGTCATCCCCAGAGAGGTATATATGGGCTAAGAAGTTCATAATCTCATTTTGACTATAAAAATACGGTATTTTACAAAATTGTTCAGGCTGTCCCACCTATAATTCTATATCTTTGTGTTAATAAAAAATATGTAATTATGACATTGATTAAATCTATATCTGGTATACGTGGTACTATAGGAGGAAAAGTAGGGGATAATCTTACTCCAATTGATGCAGTGAAATTTGCATCAGCTTATGGAACATTCCTTAAAAACAACTCAAATAAAGAAAGTTTAAAAGTAGTGATTGGTAGAGATGCTCGTATCTCAGGACCTATGATTCATAATTTGGTAGTAAATACTTTAGTTGGGTTAGGTATTCATGTAATAGACTTAGGTTTATCTACTACGCCTACTGTAGAGATAGCTGTTCCATTAGAGCAAGCAGATGGAGGTATTATCTTAACTGCTTCTCATAACCCAAAACAATGGAATGCTCTAAAATTATTGAACAGTAAAGGAGAGTTTCTAAGTGGTGCTGAAGGGCAAATCATTTTAGAAATTGCTGAGAAAGATGCATTTGATTTTGCAGATGTAGATAGTTTAGGGACTATAGAACATAAAGATAACTATATGGACATCCATATAGAGGAGATATTAAAACTAAAGTTAGTAGATGTTGAAGCTATTAAGAAACGTAAGTTTAAGGTAGTAGTAGATGCTGTTAACTCATCTGGAGGAATTATTATTCCTGCTTTATTGAGAAAATTAGGAGTAGAGGTAGTAGAGCTTTATTGTGATCCAACAGGACACTTCCCTCATAATCCAGAACCTCTAAAAGAGCACTTAGGTGATATCTGTGCCTTAGTGAAAAAAGAGAATGCAGACTTCGGTGTAGTAGTTGATCCAGATGTTGATCGTTTAGCTTTTATTTCTAATGATGGCGAAATGTTTGGAGAAGAGTACACTTTAGTAGCAGTAGCAGATTATGTATTAAGTAAAACACCTGGTAACACAGTGTCTAACTTATCATCATCACGTGCATTAAGAGATATTACTCAGAAACATGGAGGTACTTATAATGCATCAGCTGTAGGAGAAGTAAATGTAGTAGAAATGATGAAGGCTACTAATGCAATAATCGGAGGAGAAGGTAATGGAGGTATCATTTATCCAGAGACACATTATGGACGTGATTCTATCGTAGGTGTAGCTTTATTCTTAACACATTTGTCTAACTTAGATATGACTGTAGCAGAGTTAAGAGCTTCTTATCCTCAGTATTATATGAGTAAGAATAAGATAGAACTTACGCCTAAGTTAAATGTAGATATGATCTTAGAACAGATCGCTGAAAATTATAAAAATCAAGAAGTATCTACAGTTGATGGTGTGAAGATAGACTTCCCTTCGTCATGGGTACATCTAAGAAAGTCTAATACAGAGCCTATTATTCGTATATATACGGAAGCAGGAACACAAGAAGATGCAGACAGTTTAGCTTTGCGTATGATAGACGAGTTAAAAGTGATTGCTGGAATATAACTATAGAATTATAGCAAATAACAAAGGGAACCAAATCGGTTCCCTTTATTTGTATAATAAGTATTTATTGAATTCTGTATAGTAGTATACTTAGTACAGAATCACTTACCTAGCGCATGAACAAAGGTACTACACCTTTATAATAAAACTATACGGAAATCCTCATTCCGATATAAAAGATGTTTACAAATTATATTTTCTAAAGATACCTTCTTGGAAGGGAGTCCATAAGCAAGCTTTCATCTTAGCTTTTTTTAGACCAGAATTAGCCCAAGTATTGCATGTATATAAGAAGCTATACTTTCCTTCTCCTTCATAAAAAGAATCGTTTAATCCGTATGCTTTATCAGTTTTGATATTAATTATATTGTTATCTGTATCTCGTTTAAACGAAGATACGATGTAATCGATGAGTATCTGGTACTGTTGTTTGGATAATTTCACCTCTATTGTATTTTCGTCTAGTTCTATATTAGATAAGTAAGTAGAGTGTATTGCAGTAGTTCCTAACCCAAAGACAGCATTGATAGCTATACCTGGTTTTACGTTATCCCAATCCTCTACGTCTAAAAAGAATCCTTTATCTCCCCAACCTAATGCGATATAAGCGAAGTTTCTACGTTGTTCTTTTGTATGTTCGAATTTTAGCTCTTTACTCCAATCAATTAAATCTGATTTAACAGGAAACACGAAGTCTGTATGCATACCATTAGTGGTAAGGTACATGGTGAATTCTTGAGGTTCTTCTTGTATCTCATTTACTGTAATATTCGAAAGTCCTCTGGCAGCTAAAAAATAAATAATAACACATATCCCTAAAGTAGAGATTGAAATTAAGATTATCTTAATTAATAATTTGATGTATTTCATAAAAAATTAGAATACTTATAATGTACTAATGTAATAATTTACAATGATATTAGCGATGTGGACTTACTTTTATTGTAAATAAAAAATCCTTTCTAATTAGAAAGGATTTGATGATATTACTATTTGATATTAGCAGGTTTTTTGCCTTGGTGTTTCCATCGCTTATGTGTCCAGAAGTAGTATGAAGGCGCTTCTATAATTTGCTTCTCTAATTCACCTAAGAATCGATGAGTCAATTCATAATTAGGAACATCCTCTAGTGCTTCTCCTTCTTTTAATAAAGGAACAAAAGTTGTCTTATAATGCCCGCGTTTAACATATTCTACTTTAAGATACATAGGTACCATATCGAATTTCTTACACAGTGCTTCTCCTCCTGTAAATACGGGAACTTCTATCCCCATAAAGTCTTGCCAACAATTGGCTTTACTCACCATAGGAGATTGATCACTAATAAAAGCATAGACACCATGGTTTTTATTCACTTCATTTTGTCTGATTACCTTGATGGTTTCCTTCATTTCGACAAGTACGGTGTTAAAGCGAGAACGAATCTTCTTAATTAACTTATCGAAGTAAGGATTTGCAATTCTCTTATAGACAGCATAACCTTGGAATTGAATAAAGCGATCTAAGATGATGATCCACTCCCAGTTAGCATAATGTGCACAGAATAGCATGACACTCTTTCCTTGTTTCTCTACTTCTAAGACAGTATCTAAATTCGTAAAGGTAAATCTCTTTTTAAGTTCTTCTTCAGAGATAGTAAATGTTTTGATCATTTCTAAGAAGATATCACATAAATGTCTAAAGGATTCTTTCTCTACTTTTTGAACCTCCTTTTCAGAGAGGTGAGGCATAGTCATTCTAATATTCTCTCTCACTGTTTTCTTTCTGTATCCGACAACTTTATATAACAATACATAGAAGATATCCGAGATAAAGTAAAATATAGGGAAAGGCATCTTAGAGATTAGCCATATTATAGGGTAAACAATTATATATATAAGGAAATTCATTCTGTTTGATTTTGTGCAAAGATAGTTTAATACCATAATCTAACACAAATTTAATAGGCGAGTAGCGAACAATTCTTTATTTTTAACCAAATATTTTTATATGGATATATCTACGGTTACCCTAATTCTTTTGGGGTTAAATGGACTTGTTACTTACAAAGGGCTAAATGATTTTAGCTTTTTTAATAAGTATTGCTTTGATATTAATCAAATTAATAGAGGAGAGCGCTATCGTTTCATAACATCAGGTTTCTTACACGTTGACTGGATGCACTTCGCATTTAATATGTTGACCCTGTATTTTTTTGCAGATATTATTATCCATGTTTCAGGAGTATTATACTTCTTGATAGTCTATGTTGCAAGTTTATTGGTAGGAAATATATTGACCTATCAGTTTTATAAGAACCAACCTCATTACAGAGCAGTAGGGGCATCAGGAGCTATTATGGGAGTATTATATGCGTCTATTATGCTTAATCCTTCTATGAGTCTGTATATGTTCTTTATACCGATTCCTATTCCTGCTTATATATTTGCAGTAGGGTATTTACTGTACTCACTTTATGGAATGAAGAAGAATAGTGATGGTATTGGCCATACAGCACATATTGGAGGAGCATTAGCAGGTTTAATATTGATTGTATTAAAGTACCCTATCTTGATCCAAACAGAATTTAAATTAATAGCAATATTGCTAATCCCTGTACTGATTTTAGTGGGAATGTATCGAAGCAAAAGGATTCAATAGACTTTTTTTGGCAATTATTTATGAACTTGGTACTATTTACAGTATGTTTTTTAGATACATTTGTAATATAACAAAGCAAAAAGAAAGTCACAAATGAAAAAAATGTCAATTATGTTCGCGTCATTATTAATGACAACAACAGCTATCGTAGCTCAAAATAACAACGGTGTAGTTGTTCCACAGATTCAAGTAAATGGAGTAGGAAAGGTAAATGTTACACCAGATAAAGTAGTCATTAGAGTAGGAGTAGAGAATAAAGCTGATTTAGCAGCAGATGCTAAAAAAGCAAATGATAAAGCTATCGCAACGATCATTAAGTACATAAAATCAATGAAAATAGAAGATAAAGACATGCAGACAGAACGTGTGAGCCTTTATAAATCTAGAGACTATGAAGAGAAGAAAGATTATTTTACAGCATCTCAGACTTTATCTATTACATTGACAGATATCTCTAAGTATGAGAAGTTAATGGTAGGACTTACAGAGTCTGGAGTGAATAGAATCGATGGAGTAGACTTCCAGTCTTCTAAGACAGCAATGTATGAAGCAGAAGCTCGTACACTAGCAGTAAAAGAAGCAAAACAAAAAGCTACTGATTATGCAAATGCATTAGGGCAAAAAGTAGGTAAAGCTATTTTAGTATCTGATAGCAGTGCATCTACACCTATTATCGTTAGACCGATGGCAATGATGAAAGCATCAGCGGATTTCGGAGAACAAACTATCGCTTTAGGAGAATTAGAAGTAGTGTCTAATGTGTCTATTAGTTTTACGTTAGAATAGTAAGTTTTTTATTCATAATTAGAGAGGGCTGTCAGATATCTGGCAGCCCTTTTCTCTTTTCTTATTTTACGTAGTCAAACTCTAGTTCAACTTCTTGTTTTTTGGCAATCCTTTCAGCTTGTAAGGCTCTTAGTTCTACACGCTTTATTTTACCACTAATGGTCTTTGGTAGCTCTGTCACAAACTCTATTTTACGAGGCATCTTATAAGGTGCTAAATGTTCACGAGAGTATTTAAATAATTCGTTAGCTAGCTCAACAGATGCTTTAGTATGGTCATTTAAGATAATAAACGCTTTTACTTCAAACCCTTTTACAGGATGAGGACTTGCTACTACAGCAGATTCTACTACATCATGATGTTCTAATAATACACTTTCTACTTCGAATGGGCCGATGCGGTAATCAGAAGCTTTGATCACATCATCATCTCTACCGATAAACCAGATATAACCATCTTCATCTTTATATGCCTTGTCGCCTGTGTAGTATAATCCATGTTTAAATACTTCACTCTGTTTTACTTTGTCGTATAAGTATTCTTTAAATATCCCGTTTAGCTGTCCTGTACCTGTTCTTACACAGATATTCCCTTCCTCATTGATCGCTACTTCTTTTCCATCATCATCTGCAATGACAATGTCGTATAAGAAAGTAGGTTTACCCATAGAACCATATTTTAGCTTAGCATTAGGATAGTTAGCGATCATACAAGTACTTTCTGTTTGACCAAAACCATCTCTAACGACTAACCCAGTTCCTTCTTTCCATTCCTCAATGATCTCAGGGTTTAGAGGTTCACCAGCTGCTACACATTTCTTTAGGCTAAAGTTGTATTTCTTCAGATCCTCTTGTATAAAGAAACGCAGTACAGTAGGAGGAGCACATAAAGATGTCACCTCGTGTTTCTCTATCATCTCTAGTGTTTTAGCAGCATTGAAGCGTTCTTTTGTAGCAAAAGCAAATATTGTAGCGCCCACATTCCAAGGTGCGAACAGACTACTCCAAGCAAATTTAGCCCACCCAGGTTGTGAGATATTATAGTGAATATCATTGCTAGTAAGTCCTATCCAAGAGGTAGTAGTAAGGTGCCCAAGAGGTTGACTTAACTGAGTATGGCATACTATCTTAGGCATTCCAGTAGTACCAGAGGTAAAGAACATAAATAGGGTATCATCAGGTTTAGTCATTTCACCTTTTGCCTCTTTGCTCTGTTCATCTAGTACAGTCAGTGGGTACCAACCTTCTCTTTGTCCATCTACGATAATCTTTACAGGGATCACTATACCAGATTCTTTCTCTGCTTGATCTATCTTTTCTACATTGTCACTATCAGCTAGTATTACTTTAGGAGCTATCTTTTGGAATCTGTATACTAGATCTTTTACACCTAGTATACTTGCAGCAGGTGATAATCGATATCCCGCTTTTATTGTAGCTAAATGCGTTACCCAGTTAATGCGTTGTAGCATCATTTGTGTTAGAATCACATCATCTTTTTGAATCCCTTTAGAACGCAAAAAGTTAATCAATTGGTTATACCTGTCATGTAAGGTCTGAAAGGTGTAGTGATGAGTCACCTCTCCATCTGTCCATAATAGGGCAGTCTTCTCAGGTGTCTCTTTTACGTGTATATCTTCATACACTTCTTGTACCCAGTTAAAGTACTCTGGCTTTTCGATTTTTAGATCATGTAAGGCATCGTAATTCTGATCGATGAGTAATTCACCGATTTGTTTATACAAATCTTTCATTCTTTATTAAATTAGTTTTTGGTAGGGGTAATTTACAGAATTAAGATGTATATAAAAATAAAATAATCAATTATGAATAGACAAAGTGCTTGTTTTTAGTGATTTTAATTAACTAAAATGCAATAAAAAGTAGTGCAATATGATAATTGAATAATTTAAATTCGCTCAGTAGAGTTGTTTTTTAACTATTATTAATAAGAGTTGTTTATCACTTTAAAAATGATAAAAATGAATTTATACTAGTTGATTTGTATTTTAATTGAAATTAATCAACTAGGTATGTATATTTTTTGAAGTAACTCTTCGTATTCTTTTTCTACTTCACTAGACGAGGTTATTCCTCCACCACTTTTATACACCAGTTGATTAGATTGTTGTTCTATAAAGCGAATCATCACAGCACTATCAACGCTTTCACCATCATAGATACCACATACTCCAGTATAGTAATTGCGGTCGTATTGTTCTGCTTTGGCTATTATATTTACTGTACTTTCTTTAGGAGATCCAGTGATAGAGCCAGCAGGTAGTAGTTTGCTAAATATAGTTCCTATTCCATGGTGCCAATTAGGAGATAGCTCTCCTGCTATCTCAGAACTCATTTGTAAGATAGGTCCTTTAGAAGTCTCTAATCGATCTAGATATCTAAATCGGTTCACTCTTACTTTTTTAGAAACAATGTTTAAATCATTTCGGATTAAATCAACTATTGTATAATGTTCAGCTGTTTCTTTTTGATTGTTTAACAGTATCTCAGCTGCATTAGGAATATCAGCTTTTATAGTTCCTTTCATAGGATAGGAGTATATCGCATTATCCTTGATTTGAACGAATATCTCAGGTGAGAAGCACGTGAACTGATCTTTTACCAGTAGTTTATACTTAGCTTTAGCAGTGTGATACACATCTTCTAAGGTGTATTCAGATGATATAGGCGTAGCTACAGTGAGGTTAATAAGGTATGTATTCCCTAGCTGTAACTCTTGTTTGACGATATCAAACTTCTCTTGATATTGCTTAAAACTAAGGGGAGTAGCTTCTATTTTTAGATCAGAGATATGCTCTTTTGGTTGTGTATTGCTTATTCCGTTGAAGTTATATTTTATTTCTTCTTGATCAATATCTTTTAAGGGTTGGATGATACAGTCTTTTCCATCATAGCTAATGATAAAAAGGAAAGGAATTCTCTGTGATCCCAATGAGTTCATTAGAGAGATAGTTGTATCTTTGAGCACCATATTTAATCAAGTTTAAAGGTTCAAAAGTACAAAATAGTTTATGAGTGAAATCAAACAAATTGTTATAATAGATAATCATGACTCGTTTACTTATAATTTGGTTCAGCTCTTTGATGAGAATGAACATTGTAATATTACCGTGATTCCTCACGATGAGGTTGTTCTAGAATCTTTAGATAAGTTTGATATGCTTGTTTTATCTCCAGGGCCAGATGTACCTCGTAGTTACCCTATCTTGTTTCGAATATTAGATAGGTATAAAGCAGACAAACCAATCTTAGGTGTTTGTCTAGGGCATCAGACTATCGGAGAGTACTTCGGAGCTAGATTAGAGAATCTGTCTTATGTCTATCACGGACAGTCTACTACCTTACATTATAGAACAGAAGACACTTTATTTACTACTATAGATACCCCTGTTTCAGTAGGGTTATATCATTCGTGGGCTTTATCGACTAATGATTTTCCAGAAGAATTAGAGGTAGTAGCGCTTAGTGATGAAGGAGTTATCATGTCTATTCGCCATAGAACATATAATATTAAGGGAGTACAGTTTCATCCCGAATCATATATTACTTCTCATGGTAGAGAAATCATAAATAATTGGGTGTTATCCCTGTAATGGTTAAATTATTTATTGTGTTTTGCTTGTAATAGCATTTTTTTATCAATCATTATAGAGTTTGTCTATCATATTTTGCAGTATAAATAATATAAAAATTATCTATCTAGTAATAGTATAGCTATAAAAATTCTATATTAACAAAGAAAGATATAGGGAAATGTATAATTGGTATAACTACTGTTTTTTCATCATTTTAAAGCCTATTTAGGATAAAAAATATCTATCTAATTCATTAAATAAATGAGAATAGATACTCTAATTTTGCACTGTGAAAAAGAAATTATTAATTACTAAATGATTTAGAATACAATGCAAGCAGGAGTAATAAAAGATGAAAGAACACGCAAATATTTGCCATGGCTAGGAGCTCTAGCTATCTTTATGCAAGCACTAGATGCTACAATTTTAAACACAGGATTACCCTCTATCGCTAAGAGCTTAGGAGAGTCGCCCTTAGGGATGCAGAGTATCATCGTGTCCTATACATTGACAGTCGCTTTATTGATTCCGTTGAGTGGGTGGTTAGCCGACCGATTTGGTACGAAGAGAATCTTTATCCTAGCAGTGGGGCTATTTACGTTAGGTTCTGTATTCTGTTCTATGTCAGCTACCTTAGATCAGTTAGTTCTAGCACGTATATTTCAGGCTGTTGGAGGAGCGATGATGGTGCCTGTAGCCCGACTAACTCTTATCTATGCTTATCCTAAAAACCAGTTGTTAAAGGTGATTAACTTTATCACCATACCAGGATTGATAGGACCTATGCTAGGACCTGCAGTAGGAGGTTTTTTAGTAGAGAAGTTGTCTTGGCATTGGATATTCCTAATCAATGTACCAGTAGGAGTGATAGCAGTACTCTTTGCTAGAAAAATCATTCCTAATTTTACCAATACGGTAGGGCGTTTTGACCTTATGGGATGGGTGTTGTTTAGTGGAGGATTGACTACCTTAACTTTAGTAATAGAGAAATGGAATAGCCCGACAATATCATCAGTACAATTAATTACACTATTTATTGTAGCGATGCTAATGGGAGTAGCTTATGTATTCTATGCTAGAATGACAAAAGAACCTTTGATTAAATTGAGCTTATTTAAGATTACCACGCTTCGTTTAGGGTTGATTGGTAACTTAATTACACGTTTCGGAATTGGGGGAATGCCATTGATGATCCCTTTATTATTACAAGTAGGATATGGGTACTCAGCGATGTACGCAGGGATGATGATGATTCCACAAGCCTTGTCTAATTTGGTTTCTCGTAATTTCGTAGTACCTATTGTAAGACGTTTTGGATACAGAAGTACGTTGATTACGAACACAGTACTGACAGGCTTGTTAATCAGCTGTTTCTTCTTTATAACGCCTACTACGCCTTATTGGGTAATTATCTTACTGATGATCGGTAACGGTGCTTTTAACGCGATACAGTTTACCTCTATGAATACCATTTCTTTAGCCGATTTAGACCAAGATACGTCTAGTGAAGGAAACAGTCTGCTATCTGTGACACAGCAGTTAGCAGTAAGTTTAGGAATATCTTTATCAGCGATGGTGTTGATGTTGTTTCAGAACAGTCAGATTGCAGAATCAGGTGATAAGATAGGTGTGTTTAGATATACCTTCTTAGTTATGGGATTGATCACGATACTGTCTAGTTTAGTATTTACTAATCTGAGTAAAGACGCAGGATCAAGTATGTCTGGAGCGCGCTCGTATAAAAAAGAATAAAAACATTGTCTCTGTTTTTTAAAATAGTTACTTTTCTTTAAAAATAAGTAGAGATGGAGATAAGAAAGATGGAAATCAACGATGCTGATGTAGTTGCTAATCTTTTAGAACAAATGGGATATCCTAATACCTTGGGTTTTTTGCCCCATAGAATAGCAGAAATGAATAATTGTGAACGAGAGGCGCTCTTAGTAGTAGAGGACGAGGGACAAGTCATTGCCTTTATCTCAGTACACTTTATTCCTCAGATAGCTTTAGAAGGTGATTTTGCAAGGATAAGTTATTTTACTGTAGATCAGAATATCAGGAGTAAGGGTGTAGGGAGATTAGTAGAAGAACACGTAACAGCTCTAGCGAAAAGCAGAGGGTGTGATAGAATAGAACTCCACAGCCATAGTAGAAGGACAGATGCACATCGCTTCTATTTCAGACAGGGGTACGAGGATGTACCTAAGTATCTAGTCAAGTATTTAAACCCGGATTCGCATTAGTCAAATACTATAAGGTAATTCTACTTCATATCTCTTTCATTAGTTCTTAAACCATATTATAGTATGCTTTACGCATTAATTCAGAGCTATTTTGTATAATTACTTTTCGTTTAGATGTCTATCGACAACCTAGGTTAAAGTAGAACTTCAGTCTTAGAGGAATAGATCAGAAAATATATATTATGAAGCAGTAGTATACTTTGGTGTACTACTGTTTTTTTATGTGCTTTAGTTTTGTATTCTATTAAAATTGCTTCTCATTTTTTTCTTTTTGAGTAGAAAATAGCCTCTTAAAAGACCAATTATATAGTTTTTAGACTCTTTTTTTTTTCATTTTAAAGATGAAATAAAGGATATATAGCTGTTTTTATAAAAAATAAGGAGTGTTTTTTTTGATATGAAATTATGTTAACTGGTTAATAATAAGTTTGTTAATTGGTTTTATGTTCTTTTTAGCACTTATCTATAATAGCTCTCAAGCCTAGTATTTAAAGGTGTTATAAGAAGATCCTTCGACAATACATGGACAATACCTCGATAATGGTGGAGCAGAGCATGGGTTAGTCCAACAAATGTGCTTTTATACTCCACTTACTGTTCTTGTATTCCATGTTATGATTCAATCTAAATTAGATAGGAATAGAAGCTCCATTGATACACTTACATTATCCTATTCTGATTTAAACACACTTCTAATGACAGCTTTTAAAAGAAAGAGAAAAATAGAAGTGTAAAATTGAGGATTCTGCAATCGCTCTTTTTAGGGTTTGATAGGTAGAAAAAGTAATCTTCGGGAGAGGAATTACTTCTTTTTAGACTAAATTCTTAATATGAACCATTAATAGGAAAATACAGTTTAGTGTATAAAAGAAGAAGAAATGAGGCTTATTTAGGTTTATTACAACTTTTATAGAAAGTTATTTAGTCAGTTTAAGCAACTTTTTAGAATATATGTAATATGTACTTAAATGTAGTAAATAAGAGGGTTTCATGGTTTTATCTGTTTATAAATTATGAATAATATAATAGATTTCTTTTTTAGGGATCTGAAATGAATATAATGATTTTTACTACTATTTAGTTGTGTTTATTTGAAAGAATACATAAAGAGTATGATGTATTATTATTTGTAGTGCTAATTAAATTTGTTAAAAAGAGCATTGTGGTATGGAATTTGTTTTTTTGTTAAAAGAGCAGCGTATTCTTTAGAAGTATTAGTACTATTTATAATGATTATATACTTTATTATAACTAATTATTTTTTTAAGGAACGTTATTTATGTTAAAAATATTTGATAATTTTAAATACAAGTTCACATTGATTGTAATATTATATTGATGTACGTTAATGTGTATAGGTAGTGAGTAAAACCAAATGAGGGCTGATATATGTCATCTTTGAAATAACACTAAAATTATACTTTTAACATATAAATAAAGAAAACGATTAGAGTCTATTTGAAATTAGAATATAAAATTGTTTATAGGATGTTTTTGAGTGTATCAAGACATTTTACTCTTGTAGAATGTATGTATCTAAAAGAAGTAAAAACGAAAAAATACTCCATAATAAATAGAAGTAAAATATAGTACTGATTTTCTAAATAGGCTTTTAGTAACAATAATAAGGATTCATTAATTATTAAAAACAAAGTACAAAGATGAACACACTCTCACGCAAGATTGTAATGGCCGCGACAGGATTATTTCTTTGCTTTTTCCTATTAATTCACTTTTTAGGAAATACACAGTTATTTTTAGAGCCAGAACACGCAAGACTTAGCTTTAATGCGTACTCGCATTTTCTAACCGGAAATCCATTGGTAAAAATGGTTTCTTATGTTTTATATGCTTCTATTATAGGACATGCCATCTATGCTTTAATTATTACTTCTAAGAACAAGGCTTCTGGAGGTACTTATAAAAAAGATAATAGAGGTAGAGCTAGTAAATGGTACAGCAGAAATATGGGAGTATTAGGGACAATAGTTTTAATCTTTATTGTTCTGCATTTTCAAAACTTTTGGTATGTGTATAAGTTTGGAGAAATAGGCATCGATGCTAATGGAAACAAAGATTTATACGCAGTAGTAGTTACAGCATTCCAAGAGCTGTGGTTAGTAGTGGTATATGTTATCGCGATGGTAGCATTGTGTTATCACTTGATCCACGGAATTACGAGTGGAGTAAGAACGTTAGGTTTATTTCACCCAAAGTTTGTACGTTGGGTTAATATCTTCGGAGTTGCTTATTCAGTAATTATTTGTGTAGGATTTGCTGCAATGCCAATTTTTATTTACATCACTAATCTTAAAAACTAGCTATGAAATTAGATGCAAAAATACCTCAGGGGCCATTAGAAGAAAAATGGTTTAACTATAAAAAAACTGCTCGTTTGGTAAACCCTGCGAATAGAAAAAAACTTGATGTAATCGTTATCGGAACAGGATTAGCAGGAAGTTCATTAGCCGCTTCTCTAGGAGAGATGGGATATAATGTAAAAGCTTTTTGTTTTCAAGATACACCTCGTCGTGCGCACTCTGTAGCTGCACAAGGTGGGGTGAACGCTGCAAAAAATTATAAAAACGACGGTGACAGTGTGTACCGTATGTTCGTAGATACATTAAAAGGAGGAGACTTTAGAGCGAGAGAAGCGAACGTATATCGTCTAGCAGAATGTTCTCTTAACTTGATCGACCAAGCGGTAGCTCAGGGGGTTCCTTTCGGTAGAGAATACGGAGGATACTTAAACAATAGATCATTCGGAGGAGTACAGGTAAGTAGAACCTTCTACGCAAGAGGTCAAACGGGACAACAGTTATTATTAGGTACTTACCAAGCGTTAATGCGTCAAGTGGATAAGAAAACAGTACAACTATACTCTTCTCATGAGATGCTAGATATCGTGGTGATCGATGGTAAAGCAAGAGGTGTAGTAGTGCGTAACTTAGAGACTGGTGAGATAGAGAAACACTCAGCACATGCTGTAGTATTAGCAACAGGAGGTTTCGGTAAGATTTATTACCTATCTACTTTAGCGATGGGATGTAATGGATCTGCTATCTGGAGAGCACATAAAAAAGGAGCGTATTTCGCTTCTCCTAGCTGGACTCAGATTCACCCAACTTCATTGCCTCAGTCTGGAGATTACCAATCTAAACTAACATTAATGTCAGAATCACTGCGTAATGATGGACGTATATGGGTACCTAAGAAAGCAGATGATACAAGAGAGGCAAATGATATCCCAGAGGATGAAAGAGATTACTACTTAGAGCGTCGTTATCCTGCATTCGGTAACTTAGCACCTCGTGACATCTCATCTCGTGCAGCTAAGGAGCGTATCGATGCTGGACATGGTGTAGGACCATTAAAGAATGCGGTATACTTAGATTTCTCTAAAGCAATCAAAGAACAAGGACAACCAAAAATCGCTGAGAAGTACGGAAACTTATTCCGTATGTATGAGAAGATCACGGGTATCAATGCGTATAAAGAACCAATGAAGATATCTCCTGCTGCTCACTTCTCTATGGGAGGACTATGGGTAGATTATGAGTTAATGACTACTATTCCTGGATTATTTGCATTAGGAGAAGCGAACTTCGCGGATCACGGAGCGAATAGATTAGGAGCGAACTCATTGCTTCAGGCTTCTGTAGATGGATACTTTATCGCACCTTATACGATCGCAAACTATCTAGCAGATCAGATTAGAGTAGGTAAGATCTCTACAGATCATCCAGAGTTCGACAAAGTGGTGACTGAGAATAAAGAAAAAATAGACCAATTATTAAATATAAAAGGGGATAAGTCAGTGGACTACTACCACAAAAAATTAGGTAAGTTATTATATGATTATTGTGGTCTAGCTAGAACAGCTGAAGGGTTAACTTATGCAATCGAAGAGATTAAAAAGTTAAGAGATGAATTTTATAAAAACGTTCATGTTCCAGGAGAGAATGATACCATGAATGCTGAATTAGAAAAAGCAGGACGTGTAGCAGATTATCTAGAGATCGGTGTGTTAATGTGTTATGATGCATTGACTAGAAACGAGTCTTGTGGAGCACACTTTAGAGAAGAGTACCAGACAGAGGAAGGGGAAGCTGAGCGTAATGACGCTGAGTTCCAATACATCTCTGCATGGGAGTGGCCAGGGTCATTAGATAAAGAGCCTATCTTGAATAAAGAGGAGTTAAAATTCGAATTCGTACAACCAACTATCCGTAGTTATAAATAATTAAAAAAGTCTATGAAACTGCATTTAAAAATTTGGAGACAAAAAAATCGTAAAACACAAGGAAAACTTGTTGATTATACGTTAGAAAATGTAAATCCGCATATGTCTTTCTTGGAGATGTTGGATACATTAAACGAACAATTAATTGTAAATAAAGAAGAACCAGTAGAGTTCGACCACGACTGTAGAGAAGGTATCTGTGGACAATGTGGTGTAGTAATCAATGGAAACCCTCATGGACCATTAGAGAATACAACGACGTGCCAGTTACACATGCGTGAGTTCAGAGATGGTGAGACGGTATTAATAGAACCTTTTAGAGCAAAGGGATTCCCAGTGAAGAAGGACCTAAAAGTGGACAGAAGTGCTTTTGACCGTATTATCTCTGCTGGAGGATATGTATCTGTAAATACAGGACAGGCTCCGGAGGCTAATACAATCCCTGTGTCACATGAGACAGCAGAATCAGCTTTTGACTCTGCGGCGTGTATCGGATGTGGAGCATGTGTGGCTACTTGTAAGAATGGTAGTGCTGCCCTATTCACATCAGCTAAGATTACTCAATTAGCCCTGTTACCTCAATCTCAAGAGGAGCGTAAAGAAAGAGCGTTGAGAATGATCTCGCAGATGGATGCAGAAGATTTCGGGCACTGTTCTAATACAGAAGCGTGTGAAGTAGAATGCCCACAAGGTATTTCTGTACTTAACATTGCACGTATGAACTACGAGTACAATCGTGCTAGCTTTTTAAAGTTTAAGAAATAACAAATAAAAAATAAGCCTATGAGCACTCTCACACTCTATAATAGCTTAAAATTTAAAATAATAGTAGGAGCAGGATTATGCTGCTCCGCTATTTCATTCGCACAAGAAGTCAAGACAGATACAATCAAAGTCTTCGAAGATAAGGTTATTATCAATCCTGAACCGCAGAAATATCCTAAGTTTAAAGTAGGAGGAGTATTCCAGACTAGATACTTAGATAACTTTAAAAAAGGTGTGGATATAGATGGACTACATCACTCAGAAACACCAGAAAAGACAAGTTATGCTAACAATTCTTTTGATATCAAGAGAATGCGTGTTTCTATGAATGCGAAGATTACTGAAAACTTAGAAGTAACAGCTCTTGTTAATTTTGCGGACTTTAAGAATAAAGATGTAAGTACACGAGTTTTAGAAAATGCGTATGCTAAGTATACGGTTAACCGTTACTTTCAGATTACAGTAGGACAGTTTAGACCTCTATTCGGATTAGAAGAGACGTATGCGGTAGATATTGTGAAGTCAATAGATTACTCTAACTCTTACTATCTATTCGGTAACAATGGGTGGATGAGCTTCCAGGTAGGTGCTGCTATTACAGGTAGTGTAGACTTGGGTAAAGTGCCAATGAGTTACGGGTTCTCTGTGACCAATGGTAATGGAAAGAATAAGACGGATAGTGATGATGGTAAGCATTACTCAAGTAGACTTTTATTTAACCTGAATAAGAAGCATGATTTTAATGTAGGTATTAGTGGAGGTATAGGTGAGGTGCAAAAAGAAAATGTATATGCAGTAGGAGTAGAGGCAGCAGCTAAGTTTCCTATTGGAGATCGTTGGTGTTTTGATTTTCAAACAGAGGCTAAGCAAGGGACTAATCACGATGCGTTCTTTAAGCTGGCAGCTGATAAGCGCTTAGGTAAGTTAGATGATTATGTGATGAAGAGTTTCTATGTGCTACCTAATATTCGATATGAAGTAGGTAAAAAGCACTTCCAGGCTATCGAGTTCGCATGTCGATATGAGTATCTAGATGCGGAGTCACAGTTAAACTCTAATGCACGTCAGACATTGACACCTATGTTTAGTTTAGAGTTCCTTAAAAATTATGGAGCAAGAATCCAACTGGGGATGCAAATAGACAACTTTAAAGAAAATATAAAAGATTCGAAAACTTATAATTCTAATCTAGCATTTATCCAATTGCAATGTAGATTCTAATTGTACCACAAAGACGTATAAGTGATGAAAGAAGTAAATCTTAAGAATCTTGCGATTACAGCTGTGATCGGGATTGCACTATGGTTTTGCCCAATTCCAGAAGGAGTAACTCCAGATGCCTGGCATTTATTTGCCATATTCGTAAGTACCATTTTAGGTATTATCCTAAAAGCCGCACCGATGGGAACAATGTGTATGTTAGCAGTAGGTCTAACAGCATTCTTTCAATTGTTAGCACCTGGAGATCCAGGTAAGTCAATAGCACTGAGTTTAAGTGGTTTTGGAGATAAAGTAATTTGGTTAATCGGTATCTCTTTCTTTATTGCAAGAGGTTTTATCAAAACAGGATTAGGAAATAGAATAGCGTTTTTATTTATTCGCGCCTTTGGAAAAAGTACATTGGGGTTAGCGTATGGATTAGGATTAGCAGACTTAGTATTAGCACCTGCTATTCCTAGTAATACTGCTCGTGGAGGAGGAATCATCTACCCTATTATGAAGTCTATGGCTATGAACTTCGGTTCTGATGCGACTAAACCAGAAACACATAAGAAGTTAGGTTCTTTCTTGACACTGAACTGTTATTATATGAACTTGATCGCGTCATCTATGTTCTTAACAGGTACAGCGAGTAACCCGATGTGTCAGAAGTTCGCTGCTGATATGGGAATTAATATTTCATGGATGTCATGGGCGGCTGCAGGTTTTGTACCTGGGTTAGTTGCTTTTATTTTGACTCCGATAGTATTATATAAAATCTTCCCACCAGAACTTAAGAAAACAGGCGATGCACCTAAGGTGGCTGCTGAAAAATTAAGAGAAATGGGGAAGCTATCTATATCAGAGATCTTGATGTTAATGACTTTCGTTATTCTGTTAGCACTTTGGATTACTGGAGATTTATTTAGTATCGATGCGACTACTACTGCGTTTATTGGTTTAGCAATCTTACTGTTGACATCTGTGTTGACATGGGATGATGTAAAGGCAGAAAAAGGAGCTTGGGATACTATTGTATGGTTCGCGGTATTAGTGATGATGGCGAGTTCATTGAATAAATTAGGTTTCATCGGATGGTTCAGTGATTTAGTAAAAGGTAAAATGGGTGATATGGATTGGCATTATGCTTTCCCTATTATTGTGATTGTTTACTTCTTTAGTCACTACATCTTCGCGAGTGCGACTGCTCATGTAGCTGCTATGTATGCTGCTTTATTAGGAGTAGGAGTCTCGTTAGGAGTTCCACCTGTATTATTAGCGATGATGTTAGGTTTCATGGGATCTATCTACGGGACATTAACACATTATGGACATGGTCCTGCACCAGTATTCTTCGGAAGTGGGTATGTAGAGCTAAAGTCGTGGTGGACTTATGGTCTAATCATCGGAGTTATGCTACTCGCTATTTATTTAGTGGTAGGTACGAGTTGGATGAGTTTAATAGGAGCTTTTTAATAAGTAGTTTATAATTTGATTTAGTAGGGCTAAGTATTCTTTTATATCTTTCGGGAATAAAAGAATGCTTAGCCCTTTTTTGATAATACGAAGGTAATCTAGGGATAAATAAGAAAACGATGAGAAAAGCAGAAGTAGTAGTAGTTTGGTTTAGACGTGATTTAAGATTAGAAGACAATGTCGCCTTTTATCATGCAGCAGAGAGTGGATACCCTATTCTACCTCTATTTATCTTTGATAAAGATATTTTAGAGCAGTTTAGCAATGTAGAGGATAGGCGTGTGCAGTATATTCACGAGCAGGTCGGGAAGATAAATGACGAGCTGAAGAAGTATAATTCAAGCGTTCAATGTTATCACAGTACAGTATCTGAGGCATTCGAACAATTAGCAGATAACTATTTAATAAAGGCTGTTTATAGCAATGAAGATTATGAGCCTCAGGCTATTCAAAGAGATCAAGAGGTAGCTTCTTTTCTTCAACAAAAGAATATCCTTTTTTATCAATATAAAGATCACGTTATTTTTAGAGGAGGTGAAATCTTAAAACAAGATGGCACAGCGTATCAAGTATATACTCCTTATGCTAAAAAATGGAGATCATTATTGACAGAAAATCATTTGTTTGATTATACCGTAGCCTTAGAAAAGGTATTGTTTCATCGTTTTCAAAGTGATATTCTATCTTTAGAACAGCTAGGGTATCGTCCTTCTGAAAACAGGAAGATAACCAATGAAGTAGATCTAGCTATCGTCTCGAGGTATGATCAGTATAGAGACTATCCAAGTATAAAAGGGACTAGTCTATTGGGTACAGCATTGCGCTTCGGTACAGTATCTATTAGGAAATGTGTACGTATTGCTTTAAAAGAAAACGATGTATGGCTATCAGAGTTGATTTGGAGAGAGTTCTTTAGTCAGATCATGTATTTATACCCTGCAGTAGAAAAGCATTGTTTTAAGTCTAAATATGAGGGTATAAAATATCGCAATAATGAGGCAGACTTCTTGGCATGGTGTGAAGGTAATACGGGATATCCGTTAGTAGATGCTGGAATGAGAGAGTTAAATGCTACAGGGTTTATGCATAATAGAGTGCGTATGGTAGTTGCTAGCTTTTTAGTAAAACATTTATTGATCGACTGGCGTTGGGGAGAGGCATATTTCGCTCAACAGTTACTAGATTACGACTTAGCTTCTAATAATGGGAATTGGCAATGGGTAGCTGGCTGTGGCTGTGATGCGGCACCCTACTTTAGAATATTTAACCCTACAGAGCAAGCAAAAAAGTTCGATAAAGACGGAAGCTATATGGATAAATGGGTTCCTGAGTGGCGAGAACTCTATTATAGACAACCAATAGTTGAACATAAGTTTGCTAGAGAAAGAGCTTTAGAAGTGTTTAAGGAAGGATTGCAAGAGTATTAATTTATTTTAGTAGTATTGTGTAAAATATTAATAAAAAGGTTGGTGATATAGGTGAGATAGCGTAATTTTTCATACATTTAACTTTTCTTAGAATCAAGAAGTGTAATGTTTAAAAAATACATTTTATATTGCTTATTAATCCCCTTTTTTCTTAGTTGTACTAAAAGTAAGGAGAGGCAAGTAGGTGTACAAAAACAGACACAAGGACTAGATTTAATAGATAAAAAAGAGGTTGTTTGTTCTGTTAATTATGTGGAAACCAGTCGCTTGGCTAAACGTTTACTTTTATTAGGTAACGCGTATTATTATAAGCAAAATGCTTTAGCGAATAAAGAAGATGTTTATAATGAAAAAAATAAGTTAACCTATGAGTATCTTAATGCATTAAAGAATAAGGATAGTGCATCACTAGCGAGTGCCTATTTTGATTTAGGCGAGCATTATCAATATACTGCTATTTCAGATAGTAGTTATTATTATTACAATAAATCAGCTCAATATTATAAGGGGATAAAGAATATTGAAGATCTTCAAAAAACGTATTTGTATTTCAGTATATTGCTAGCTAGCAGAGGTGTGTTTTTAGAAGCTCATATACAACTGTTACAAGCTATATCATTAAATGGGTATAATGTATCAAAGCATACTCTGTATAGTCAAGCATTTGTACTAGCCGTGATAGAGTTGGGTTTAGATAAAAATGATGAGGCTATCACTATGCTAAAAAAAGCTGAAGCATATTTAGACTCAGAAGAACTTAAAAACTTCTATTTAAGGGAACAGATATTGATGAATAAGATTTCTATTAAAAATAATTTGTCTCGAGCCTATATAGAGAAAGGCGAATACAATGATGCAGAAGAAGCGATTCAAGAAGCTTTTAGGTATTTAGAACAATTGGAGAATAAGGATAAAGAATCTTTTTATTCTATGCTCCTGCATACGAATGCATCACTTCAATTAAAGTATAAAAACTATGATACTGTAATAAGTTATATAGTTGAAGCTATGGATCATAGTCTAACTATAGGTAACTATCATGCTTATAATCTGAATAAAATACTATATGCTGAATATCAATTAGAAAGAGGGGAGTTTGTAAATGGGATTAAATTATTAGAAGAGGTATTCTCTTCTGCTGCTCAATATGATGATCTAAGAATACAGAAAAAGGCAATCGAATTACTTATGATGTATGATAAGATTGACTCTAAATCTAACTTTTATCATTATAAGCAGATTAACGAATTGATAAATAAGGATATCAATGCTGTAAGAAGTAAGTTCGCTAGACTAAAATATGAATCAGATTCGCTTATTCGATCTAATCAGATTTTAAAAGATCAGAATAATCTCATTACTTATGCGAGTATAGCACTTATTTTTAGTTTTATTGGAATACTATGTGTTATTTTCTATAGAAATAAGGCAAGGGAAATAGCTCTGGTGCAAATGTACCAAAAGGATACAGAAAAGTATTATGATTCTATTATCCATATTCAGAATAGTATAACAAGAGCGCAAGAACTCGAACGTAAGAAGTTTGCAAAAGAATTACACGACGGAGTATTGAACAAGCTATTTGTTACTCGGTTTTCTCTTTTACAATTAGAAAATGATAACCTTGAGTTAGTTAAAGAATCTTTAGTCAAAGAAGTACAAGAAGTAGAGTTATTTATTAGAAATAGTTCTCATGCGCTATACAATGAAGAGAAGTTCTTAGTTAGTAATTTTGGACAGCTTTTAGAGGAGTTAGTTTATTTGCAAAATAGAAATGTCAGTACAGTTTTTAGTATTGAAATTGACTCTAGAATAGAACTAGAGAGACTAAGTCATAAGATAAAAGTGAATATCTATAGAGTTCTTCAAGAAGCATTTCAAAATGTACAGAAGTATGCTGAAGCGAAAGAATGTAAATTAGTAATAGAATATCTATCAGACCAATATTTCCGTATGGAAGTTATAGATAATGGTAAAGGATTTAGCTTTAAATCTGTTAAGCGTGGATTAGGAATTAAAAATATGGAAGAACGACTTCGAGGGTTGAATTCAAAACTTATTGTAAAGAGTAAAAGAGGAATAGGTACTTCTATTTCTTTTTCTATTCAAAATAGCTAGATCTACAGTTTATATATCATCCAGATATTAGGCTCTGTATAATATCCTTTGTTAAGCTCAACGTTTACTCTAAGCGTAGTTAATCCCATAGGTAAAATGTATTCTTCAGAAGACTGAAAAGTATACCCAGTCCATTTTTCCCATTGAAGAATAGTACCTTCGACGTAGAATGAGGTAGTGCAGACACCTTGAATAATAGCTCCATTGATTACGTGTTTTCTAATTTCAATATCGTATGGTAATCCCCAATTATTAATCCATTGAGAATAATTCATTATATCTTGTAAGGGATAATGTTGTTTCATCTTAGGTCTTATGGGACAGATAATGTTTTGATATTCTTCTTGAGTAGCATAAAGCTTTAGGTTGTTTATTACATATTGGTGTACTTCATTTTCAGAATAAGACTTATTCGTAAAAATAGATAAGCAACACAGAGTATTTGGTTTTAGGATACGTTCATGGTCGGCAAATGATTTCTCTAATGCCCATCTCCACCCTCCATCTGAGAGTTTAGCGAACTCTGTTTTAGTTAAATGTAAAGGCACACAATGTATAGTTGCAACAAGGTTATTATTCTCTAGTACTATAAATTGCTGACTAGAAAATACTTTAAAAATAGAATTCCAATATTTTACTTTGCCACTGTCTGCCTGTAAGTATTGTGGTAAGTTACTTAGTTCTTTAATTTTTTGTACTAAGTTATCTTTCTGAACTGAATTTAATTGATCAAAACATATAAAGCTAAATTCTGCTGTATTCATTGTGTGTTGAAAATTACCATTTGCTAAGAGTTAGAAAGATACTGCATTTACAGAGATAAATATATTTTAATTGAAATTATTATTAACTATTTTATAATCAGAGAATAAAGTTAATAAGCTAAAAAAAACGTATTTTTAGATATAGAAATGGCTTAAAATTTGAGTGCACTAAATAATTATAGGTATTGAAAAGAGTTATGTGTTTTTTAATAGTGATAGATTTTATCAATACATGTATTGATTCAAAGTATGCTAAAATCTAGTTATCAGTGGATTATAGCTGTAAGTTTGTAAAAGAAAAAGAGAGATAAACGACAAAAATAATAATTATGAAAGAACAGAAATTGACAACAGCTTCAGGTAGACCTTATGTAGATCATGAGGATTCATTAACAGCAGGTGCTAGAGGTCCTGTATTACTAGAAGATTATATTTTACATGAGAAGTTAGCTCACTTTAATAGAGAGCGTATTCCAGAGCGTATTGTACATGCAAAAGGTTCAGGAGCTTATGGAACATTTACAGTAACAAATGATATCACGAAATATACTAAAGCTAAATTATTTAGTGAAGTAGGAAAACAAACAGACGTTTTTGTTAGATTCTCTACTGTAGGGGGAGAGAAAGGGTCTGCTGATTCAGAGCGTGATCCACGTGGTTTTGCAGTGAAGTTCTATACAGAAGATGGTAACTGGGATTTAGTAGGTAATAATACACCAGTATTCTTTATTAAAGATGCTAAGAAATTCCCTGACTTTATCCATACTCAAAAAAGACACCCAGGTACTAACCTAAAATCACCTACTATGGTATGGGATTTCTGGTCATTAAACCCTGAGAGTTTACACCAAGTATTGATCTTGATGTCTGATAGAGGTACTCCATTTGGATTTAGACATATGAATGGATATGGTAGCCATACCTTCTCTATGATTAATAGCGAGAATGAAAGAGTATTCGTGAAGTTCCACTTTAAAACAGCTCAAGGAATTAAAAACCTTACAGGGCCAGAAGCAGACCAAATGAGAGCGACTGATATGGACTATGCACAACGAGATCTATATGAAAATATCTCTAATGGTAATTTCCCTAAATGGAATCTAAAAATTCAAGTGATGACTGAACAACAAGCCAAAGAAGCAGTTGTTAATCCATTTGATGTAACAAAAGTATGGCCACATGGTGATTATCCACTAATCGATGTAGGGGTACTTGAATTAAACAGAATGCCTAAAAACTACTTCCAAGATGTAGAGCAAGCAGCTTTTGCGCCAACACATATTGTAGATGGTATTGGATTCTCTCCAGATAAGATGTTACAAGGTCGTATTTTATCTTATCCAGATGCACAACGTTATAGATTGGGTACTAACTATGAGCAAATCCCAGTGAACCGTTGTCCATTTATGACTAATAACTATCAGAGAGATGGCTATATGAGAGTAGATGGTAATGGTGATGACGCACCTAACTACTTCCCAAATAGCTTTGATAATATTACAGTAGATCAAAGTTATAAAGAACCAGCTCAAGAGTTGCATAGTGTTGTGGCTGATAGATATGATAGAAATGGAGAAGGAGAGAATGACCACTTCAGTCAACCAGGAAAACTATACGAGATTATGACTGCTGAAGAGAAAACAAATACTGTAGCTAATATCGTTGCGGCAATGAGTGGTGTAGAAGGGCCTAAGCGTGATGAGATTATCGGAAGACAGCTGTGCCACTGGTTTAGAGCTAATGTTGAACTAGGTACTAGAGTTGCACAAGGACTTAACTTCGACATCAGTAAATACATGAATTCATAATAGTTATCTATATATTTTTAAAGGATCCCATTTTGCTTCTTGCATTTGGGATCTTTTTTTTCATAACTATGTCAGAAGTTGTATTCTAGATTATTATACTTATTTTTGTTAGTAACAGTAATATCAATATTTATGCGCTACTATACTTTATTCAAGATAATATTTATATCAACTTTTTTTGTAGGATGTTCGTATCAAGCTTATCAACCTATTTCTTTTTCTGATTTAGATAAAAATGATAATGTAACAGAAAGCAAAAAAGGGTATATGGTGCAATTGACTCCTGATGAAAAACTTGTCTTAGATCAAAGTACGCATGTAGAGACAGAGGTAGGTCAATATTTTGTAAAAACTAATGAAAGACAAGTATTTCCCGTTATTTCTAATCATGATACTGTGTATCGATCAAATAGGCATATTGAGTTTAAGAAGGTTCACAACTTTCGTGATATGGGAGGGATTAGAAATAAAGACGGAAAACAGGTCATATGGGGGCATTTCTTTAGAAGTGGCCACCTCTCTAAGCTAAAGGAGAAAGAATATGCTAAACTTGAAAATCTAAATGTCAAAACAGTTATAGACTTGCGTACGGATAAAGAAGTGACGAAGAAACCTGATAGAGTACCAGAAGGTGTAGTATATAAGAATGTGCAAGTGTATGACGATTCTGAGGATATGTTCTCTAAGACTAAAAAGGATGTGCTTAAAGGAAAAGTGACTCCTGTACAATCTGATAGTCTAGTGATGGAGTTTTATAAACTGTATATGACAGAGAACCCACAGTTAGTTAGAGAGATAATGGATGATGTTTTTGAATCAAAAGAAGCAGTGTTGTTCCATTGTTCTGCAGGTAAAGATAGAACAGGTATGATAGGAGCTATGATACTTAGTATCTTAGAGGTAGATAGAGAGACTATCATTTCTGAATATATGTTATCTAATAATTATAGAGTAAGTGAAGTAGAGGGAAGAATGAAGCTTGCTAAAGTAGGCAAAGTGATCTTTCCGAAGATTAACTATCAGGTTATAGAGAACTTTTCGTGGATTAAGCCTATTTATATTCAAGCAATGTTTGAAGGAATAGAGAAGGAGTACGGTTCTGTTGATAATTATATTGAGCAAGGACTCAAAATAAGTAAAGAGAAACGAGCTGAATATATTCAGAAATTTACGTACTAGTTATTTTGTGTTCACTTTCAATTGTTTTAATTTAGAGAAATTAAAAGGAGAATTATGTATAGAATAGTATTTACTATGGTAGCCTTTCTTAGTGTAACAATTATGTGTGCACAGAAGCAATCTTTTAGTCAGAAGATAGGTCAATTAATGGAGTTAGTTACAGAGGAGAATGTAGATAATAATCAAGTAAGAGAAATATTAAAGACCTTAGCTATTGCCCCTAAAGAGATGAAAGAAGGAGCTATGGATTACAGTATATATGATAATTTTGAAGGAGATACTTTGTATTATATCCCGTATAAAACTGCAGAAGAATCTCGTTTTTCTGTTGAGAAACTAAAACAGGGAGAGAAGTTGTTCTATACGCTACAGTTTTTAATGCAAAGCACATATACCAAAGATGCCAAAGGCAAAGTAGAATTTGCAGACCCTACATATCTATATAATACAACGATAGAAGAATTAGAACCTTACTGTACTACACCTATGAAGTATAAGAATGGTAGAGGTAACAGTCCTGATTCTCCCTTGCTTAGCTGTGTTTATACTAACCCAAAGAGTAAGAGAAAACTAATGTATTGGGTAGTTTGTGAGAATAAAATAGGAGACACAAAGGGAAATACAGTAAAAGAAATAAAGATTCAGAGTCAAGAACTTTGGAGGTAAACTATAAATACAAATTAGAAATATGTTATTGTCTAATGTAAGTCGAGGTGATGCTTTAATAGTCGCAATTAAGCTATTGATAATATCTTCAGTAGCTAGTTTGAACTGTTTGTTAATCCAGCACAATATATATACTAAAGCGAATCTAGGTGTGCAATATGTAAATAAAGATTTAGTAAGGTTCGAGACTATAAACTTCATTGTGACAGTATTAAATATTGTAGCTGCCGCTTTTTTCTTTATAGTATTTATCGTATGGTTTTATAGAGCCTATGTGAATATGCAGTCTTTAGATACTCGATTAAATGATTCTAAGTATTGGATAATATTCGGATGGTTTTTACCTGTCTTTAATTTAGTGATGCCTTATCGATTATTGAATAAGATGACGATCAGTGCAGTCTTTTATATACATAAAAATACTAGTACAAGACTAAAGAAGTTTAGATCTTATTGGATTTTATTGCTTTGGGTTAGTTTCTTATTGATCTATTTGTTGCGTATCTATCAGTATAGTATCGCTACTAGAGTAGATGTTATGTATATTATCGAGCTAGGGGTGATTATTAATGCCTTATCATTACTTACTTTGTTTGTATTCGCTTCATATTTTAGTTTTTATAGAAAGATGGAAGCCCTAATCTATAAGTTAGAGCATGAAAACAAAGAGGAGAATGCAAACTGTATTGAACTAGTAAGAGAATAAAATACAACCCTTAAACTGTTTTTATGTCAGGGAAACAAGTTTTTTTACAGTTTATTCAGAATATCAGTACACCTTATCTACATGAAGGCTTTGTAGCTACTCAGAAAGGTCTGATATTAAAACAACGAATAGAATCATCAGATTTTGAGTTAGTATTGAAGTTTCATGCTATTCAGAGCGAAGTGAAAACTAGTGTACAGTTATCATGCTTTGTCATGGTGTTGTCAGAACAGTTAAAAACATGGAGGTTGCAGAAGTACAGAAGTAAGGATTTAGCAGTAGATACTGTTTTTATCGCTAATCTTAATGATGTTATTCCTGTTCTCCCGAAGAAATTTAGTTGGGAAATTAACTCCAAGAACCTTGATGAGCAAACAGCTGTTTTCAGTGAGCTTCTTTCTACTTATGTGAATCCGATATTTGAGCAGTTTAGAAATAGAGAGGCACTGATAGCTTATACTATTGAACAAGGATGGAGATTTAATATAAATATGTCTCCTAAACAGTTTGTATATCCATTAGATTTTATGACATGTTTTGCTTCTTATGAAGAGAATTGTTTAGGCTTTAATAACTTTATAAAGCAAGAAGGTCTAGTAGGTCAAGCTAAACGTATTTATAAAGAAATGAGCTCATCTAAGTATAAAGGATATATTAGAAGTGATGCTATAGAGGACAAATTATTCCAGCTAGCTTATCTGCATAAAATACCGATTTGGTGATATATGACAATATAAAAAAAGAGAGGGAAGTATACGTTATGATACTTCCCTCTCTTGTTTATGTTTGAAGGTATAAATTAATTTGTACCTACTCTTTTATAGGTAAACTCTTGATTTTTTTTTTCTAAAACAAGGATATTCTCACTACTTGCTTTGATTGTAAAATGTAAGGTATCTCTATTAGATAACACTAGAAGTTCGTGATTCTGTATCCACCAATTCTCATATTCACTAGTCATCATATTTACTGATGTAGCGTCTCCATTCTCTTTTAAAGAAAAACTCTTAGGCTTATTCTCATTAAAGGGAGTGAATTCTGTCCAATCACCAATCACATGTATGCTTAATGACTTTTCATGTTCTGACATTTCAGGAAGTTTAAAGCTCTCTTCCTTTTTACAGCTATAAAAGGCTACTCCACATAATATTATAAAAATACTAGTCTTAAATGTTTTCATATTAATTGTTAAAATTAGGAAATACTAAACAAATATAATGATAAAAATTAAATATGGGTATTTAAAATAATGTGAATTGGTTTCTATTTAGAAGGTTTTAGCGCATGTATAGTACGATAAAGAATATCTAGGTTAACTTCCATTTCATCTTTTGTTAAATGACCAAATCCTAATCTCATTCCTGTTAATTTTCTGTCTTGATAGAGTAGGGTTTTAGGTAGATATAAGTTATTTTTAGCACATTGTTTATGTAGTTGCATCAGGTTAATAGGAATGTTCCATTCTGTCCAAATAGCTAATCCACCAGCAGGTACTGTAAAATGAATATCATTATTAAAGAACTGTTGTAATAATTCAGCGAAAGAGTCCCGTCTTTCTTTGTATATTTTAGAAGCTTTTTTTAGATATCTAAAGATTTCGCCTTCTTCTATTAATTCATTTAGTACCTGTTCCATGATAATGTCTCCTCTAGGATCTAGTAATCTCAGGTATTTCTGCATTTCTATTAATACACTTTCTGGTGCTACAATAAACCCATGCTCAAAAGTTGGCGCTAATGATTTGCCAAATGATCCTATATATACTACCATACCATCTGAGTCTACACTTGCTAGTGGTAATACAGGGCTTTTGTCATAATGGAAGTCATAATCATAATCATCCTCTAGAATAATAAAACCATACTTACGTGCTAAGTTGAGAAGTTTTACTCTGCGCTGTGCACTTAGTGTTACAGTAGTAGGGTAGTGATGATGAGGTGTTAAATACAGCATACGAATAGTATGAGATTTACACAGTTCTTCTATAGCTTGTACATCTATACCATGCTCATCTACAGGTACTGTTAGTACATGAGCTCCAGTTTCTTGAAATGTCATATTACTAGAGTAGTAGCTCAGCTTAGCTACGATCACTTTATCACCAGGAGATAGTAGTACTCTACAAGCGATGTAGATACTCATTTCGGTATTACGTGTGATCAGTATATTATTCTTACTGATATGTAGTCCTCTAGATAGGTTTAGATAATTCGCCATATTACTTTTGAATGGGTAGTTATCCTCACTTTTTATATTGTATAGTTTTTTTCGATTGCTTTTTCTTTTGAGGTTAGCACTATAGAAAGAAGATAGTTGACTCAGTTGGCTTATTCTTGTATCTGTCGTACCATCATTAAACATATAGTCACAATGATTTGTCTCATAAGGAGAATCTAGCACATTATTGACTTGAAAGGAATATCCTGGTTTACTTGGATATTGTTGAATATTCTGATAATCTATATCAGTACTTGTTTTAGGGCGAATAGACTTTTTGCTCAATACAAAACACCCTTTATTAGGGATCATTTCTATCCATCCTTGTGTTGCTATTTCTTCAAATGCCGCGATTACTGTATTTCTATTTACCGAAAGCAATGTTGCGATTGTTCTAGTGCCAGGTAGTTTAGTCCCTTCAGGGATAAAGTTGCGTTGTATAGCATTGCTAAACTGATTAGCGATTTGCATATATACTGCAGTAGTAGAGTTTCTATCTATTTTTATAAAACTCTGATAAGGGATTTTAACCGGACTAGCCATGATTAGAAATATTAAGTATTATCTATTCCAGCAATATACAGTTTTTAGCATATAGATATACTTTTTTATGCTCAATATTTTTGTGAATATTGGCTTTTAGTTTTTGTGTCCTATCGTATATTTATATAATTTAGGGCTTTATTTTATAGCTATGAATGTATCGATCCTTCAAATGGTTAGTGTAGTTAGTTATTCTAACGCATACTTAAATGATCATTTACCAGAGATTTCTAATCAAGGAGAGAAGATCTCTATGTATTGTAATAAAGTGTTATTTCATATTCCTGTAGTAGGAGATAAGAGTCAATATACAACTCAAGCGCCTATAGACTGGTTTATTTCTTTAAAATTCAGAGGAGTAAAGCAAGTAAAGTTATTCTATCAATCTTTTGCAAAACCGAATACACCAGAGTATATGACAGCAGGATTTGTAGGAGGTGGGGGAGTATGGATGGTAGAGACTGTGTTAGAAGATCGATCAGAGTTTTGGTATAGCAAGTGGGAGGTCAATGAGGATAAACGTCAGTTAGGTGCAGATAGAATATGGGATGTAACCTATAGACTTGCTCCTATTGACGAATTGCCTAGCACTAAGTATGAGATAAAAGAACAGAGCTTAGCCCTTATGTCAGTATTAGAAGAGCTAGTAGCTTTTTGTAAGGTAGAAGAACTTTCTAATTGGGAAGCGATATTCACAGGAGCTAAGAGTGTATTAGAGAATAAGAAGCCGTCTACAACTACCTATCTAAAAGATATGATCGTAGAAGGGGGATACACAGAAGAGGCTTTAGCCTTAATGGAAGCTACTGATAGAGCCTATGTATTCGGGGGGATGGGCTCGTGGAATGATGTAGGACAGCTCAGTAATGATAATCAAGAGAAGAGGTATAAGGAACTGTCAGCAGAACTATATGCTGTCTTAAACCGAAGTATTCTAGCATTTGCTAATTCTTGTTTATAGGTCAAGAATAATTACACTTAGTAGATAAGTTTCTATATTAAAAATAAATGAGAATTTTATTTTCATTTGATAAAAAATAATAAAATTATATTCTCCACCTTTGCACGCTTAAATTTTTAGAACAAATGAACTGGATAATTTTAATTATTGGTGGATTATTTGAAGTAGGTTTTACTTTTTGCTTAGGTAAAGCTAAGGAGGCTACAGGAACAGAAGCAGTAGGATGGTATGCCGCTTTTTTGATAGCCTTAGTTTGTAGTATGGCAGCCCTTGTAAAGGCAACTCAATCCTTACCACTAGGAACAGCTTATGCAGTATGGACTGGTATAGGTGCTGTAGGAACAGTATTAGTAGGAATATTTGTGTTTAAAGATCCTGCTACTTTTTGGAGGATGTTTTTTATCGCTACTTTGATAGGGTCTATTATTGGGCTTAAAGTAGTAGCTGCATCATAAGTAGTAATAAAGAGTGTTTTTTAGAATCTATTATAGATAAATTAAAAAAGGGACTATCAAGCGATAGTCCCTTTTTCATTGATAAAAAGTAGTTGATTGTGTTGTTAATAGTAGTAATTATAGATTAAGACCTTCTAACCTTTGATTGTCTTACCCTAAAAGTAATAAAGCTTTTTAGAATACAAAACAGGAGTGTTTGTTAAGCTTCATTATAAAATGATATTGTTTGATATGTGATATGTTTTGTTGATAATAAAGCTTTTTTTATCGTTTTTATATTGCTGTAAAAAGTGTTTCTTTGTTTTTTATTTTTGAGCAATGAATATGCAGGAGCAGTATTTTGATGTCTTTATAGCACATTTAAGACAAACTATTACACTGGATGAACACACTGTACATAAAGTATTAGACAGCGTAGAAATAGTGAAATTAAAAAGGAAAGAGTTTCTTCTCACTCCAGGGCAACCTTCTAAGTCTATGCGCTTTATTGTAGAAGGGAGCGCTAGATGTTATTATCTAGATGAGAATAGTCAAGAGCATACCCTACAGATTGGTATTGAGAATTGGTGGATAAATGATTTGTATAGTTTTTTGACACAGAAAGATTCTCAGATGTATATTCAAGCTATCGAACCTGCTGTAATTTTGCAAATTAGTCAATCTAATCTAGAGCAACTCTATCAAGAAGTTCCGGAGATATCTACATTTTTTAGAATTAAGATTCAGAGTGCTTATGTAGCACTACAGGAGCGTATGTTAGAGAATCTCAGTACAGAGGTGTACTCTCGTTATCAGAAGTTTATAAAGGAGTACAGAGATATAGAGCAACGTGTACCTCAGTATATCATAGCCTCTTATCTAGGTGTGACTCCTGAGTTTCTAAGCTATTTAAAGAAAAAGAACTTATAATAAATAAGTTTTTTTACCTAATAAGTTTTTCTTAAGTTATCTTAAGAAGCACGTTCTCTCGAGCTAATACATTTGTCTTATACAAATAAGAATAGAAGACAAATGAGATTAGCTTTTTTTTATGTAGTAATTTTAATGGTTTTTGGGCAAGGTGTTTTCGCTCAGAAATTTTCATATAATCCAGAAGGAATGGTAGGTCACCGTTCTTACTTTTACACCCATACATTTAATTATCAGATTAGCGATAAGGTCAAACTTCAGAACCTTATTCTATTCGATACAGAATATGATAATGATAAGCACAATATTCTATTTATGCGTAATACGCTAGCTTATCAATTTTCAAAACACTTTACTTTAAACACCTCTATAGGAATTAAGAATCCAGGCAAGTTTGCCAGTATGTTGCTTCAATATCAGGTATCAGGTAAGGAGGTATTGTTCTCTTATGCTGTAGGGACAACATACCAAGCAGGTTTTACACTAGAACAATCATTATTATTTGAATATACCCCTCAGCTGACAGATAAAGTGAAAGGATTATTCAGAGTATCTGCAGTCGGTAATGTGAACGCAGAAGAATATACCAGAGGATTCCAACATATCAGATTAGGGGTGAAGTATGAGGAATATAGCTTCGGTGTAGCAGTCAACTTAGAACAGTTTAATAATTCATGGAAACACCTAGAAAACGTTGGTGTTTTTGCAAAAATAAATCTTTAAAATACAATAGAAATGAACAAGAATCAAGACATCGGTTTATTAATTACGCGTATTAGTATTGGCTTTCCAATGTTGTTATACGGAATAGGAAAATTATTTAATGGTATTTCGTTTATCCAAAGTGTGTTAATGGATAAAGGGCTTCCTGCCTTTTTCGGATACGGAGTCTATGTAGGAGAAGTGATAGCACCTCTTCTGATCTTAATAGGATATAGAACACGATTAGCCAGTTTAGTATTTGTAATTAATTGTATTACGGCTATGTTATTAGTACAGAGCTCAGATATCTTTAGCTTAAATGATAATGGTGGATGGAAGGTAGAGTTATTAGGTATCTATGCCTTAGTTGCTGTTGGGTTATTCTTTACAGGAGGAGGTAAGTTAGCCTTGTCATCTGAGCATAAATGGGATTAAATAGAAGAGGTAGAGTAGGTATCAATTTTATTCTAAAAAGAACATTATCATTATAGAGGTAATAAAATACTCTAGAATACTATCTGTGATAAAAATAGCATTACCCCTTGTCAATACTCAAGTTTAGTGAACTAATTGATGAGGTATAGTGTAGAATTATCAATAGCGTCCTAAATAAATTTAAGGCATAAAATATCCTCCCATTTTAGTAGGTTATAGATGATATTTCGATAAAATTTAAAACAGAACCCCCTGTATCAATTTTGGAGGGGGTTTTTCTACCTCATTTATCGGATTATCTAACCATTTTTGCAGTTCAATTTTAACAAAAAGGTTTAGACGTATAAAAGCGACTAAATTAGATAAATGCCAACCAAATTGAGACTGAGCACGTAGAGCTTTCAGTATTAAAATAGTGATAAGTGCAGTCCAAATTTGTATCATTACAGCATTTTCTGAAGTTCCTATAAAAGACTTAATGTGTAGAAGTTGTTTAAGGTCTCTAAAGAATATTTCCACCATCCATCTACTTTTATAAAGCTCACTAATTGTATTAGCAGTCCAAGTAAATTGATTTGTGATAAGCTCTATAACTTGCTCATTTTCTTGATCCCATACCGCTACTCGTCTTAGTTTATTAGGATATAGTTGTTTTGAGTTACTATTAGTTAAAGTAATTATCTCATCTTTTAAAATATTTTGATGTCTATTCTCAGGTAGTTCCAACTCTTTAATTGTTTCAAATTTTAAGTTGTCTTTATGTCTAATGACAAAGAATACTTGTTTGCTGTCCCAAACGTTTAAAAGGCTAAAATCATTATAAAAACGATCGGCAACTATAACACTACCTTTAAGTAAAGGAATATCATAAGCTCCTTTATTATCAGCTGTTTTACCATTAGTAATATTGATATAAGCTGGTAGATTTCCATCAAAATCAAGTAATGTGTGCATTTTAACTGCTCCTTTATTGGTTTTGTATTTAGCCCAATCAAAGATGCTCAAGCATAGTGATATTGTGGTGGAGTCCAATAGTAAGATTTTTGACTTGATTCTAAACTTCACTTGTTTAAATTTGGGGTGCTGTCCTAAACTTTGAAGTAAAACAAAATAATACTCTTTAAAAAGTTTATGAGTTCTGTTTATGTTCTGATAACTTACTGAGGATTTAGATGGTGCTCTATCTATACCAAGGTGATTTAGGTTGCCTGTGGCTGAACGAAGTCCATTACTAATATCACGAACAGATTTGCTACGGGCAAAATGACAAAATAACATAGAGACAAGGTGACTCCAACTATTAAATCCTTTGTTGTGTTTGTCTGTCTGTTTTTCTTTTACGATTTTTTTGAATTTTGAACGATCAAGTTTTGCTATTATTTGTGAAAACAGTGTTATATTTACCATCGAGAGAGTCTTTTTTAGGTGTGCAACTCAAAGATAATTTGAGATCCGAAATTAACTCTCTTTTTTTGTGCCTTTTTTTAAATGTTTAGGACGCTATTG